>JBDHXL010000009.1:0-77773 GCA_039810685.1 Pedobacter sp.
TTTTTACAGTATTTTCCATTTTAATTCTACGAATATAGCGTGTATTTTTTACACTAAGTAATTTTTTTTCAAAATTATTAGGATTTAACGAAATAAGTGTCTTTATTTTGTCCATATTTTTTGGTTGAATAAATAAAATTGATGTGATACCTTCATTTGACTTTGCCGTTTCGATTGATTGTGTGGTTTTTGGCTTTGACGGGGCCGAGCTTAAGATTTTATTAATCGAAAGAAATGAAGAACCTTATAAAGATTGGTGGGCCCTGCCGGGTAATTTGGTTGACAAGAACGAGAGCTTGGATCAATCGGCCCAACGTATTTTAAAAGAGCTAACAGGTCTGTCGGATGTTTATATGGAGCAGTATGATGCTTTTGGGGCGGTAAATCGTCACCCCGAAGGTCGGGTTGTTTCGGTGGCTTACTATGCTATGTTGCGTTTGGGCGGCGACAAACCCGTGAAACCTTTGAGCAGTTTTGCCAAAAAAGCACAGTGGGTAAACGTGTACGACTTGCCCAAATTGGCTTTCGACCACCAAGATATTTTGCAAAAAGGCTTAGAGAAAATAAAAAGAAGGATAAAACATTTGCCTTTGGCTTTCGAGCTATTGCCCGAGAAATTTACCCTTACCCAAATACAGATTGTTTACGAGTTGATTTTGGGTAAAAAACTGGATAAGAGGAATTTTCGGAAAAAAATGTTGAGTTTTAACATCCTTAAAGATTTGGATGAGAAGCAAAGAGGGGTGTCTTTTAGGGCGGCGACTTTGTATCGTTTTGATCGGCGAAAATACAACAAGCAATACGGTAAAGAACTATCGTTCTAAGAAATTATATAGACACATAAAAAAAGCAATCTTGAACAAGATTGCTTTTTTTAATATGGATGTATTATCTCGTTACGAGGCCTTTTCGCTTTGTTTACTTTTCTTTTTACTCACAAACTTGGCTACATGATACTCTACCAAATCATCTATTGGTGAGCGGATAAGCTTACCAACGCCCATTTCATAACGATCGGCAATGACACTGAGGCGATCTTTGAAACTGTAGCCTACAGAGCCAACACAGTTTAAGAGGTAGTTTTTGTAATTGGGATAGTGAATGACCAATTTCTCGAAGAAAGAAACAAAGGCGGTATCTACAACATCTTTTGCATATTCGGGGAATTCGTTCTTATAGTCGTACAAAAACTTGCTGAAACTTGCACAAAAACGATTAGGAAGTGGTTTGTTGTAGATATGGTCAAAAATATCTTCGTTGGTGTAACCATAAATCGCAAAAAAATGCTCGGCTAAGCCTTTTGGCATAAAACCTTTCATGTAATCGGCCAATAATCGTTTGCCGATATTGCTTCCGCTTCCTTCGTCGCCCAAAAAATAACCCAATGAGTCGATATTTAAGGTGACGTCTTTACCATCATAAAGACAAGTGTTGGTTCCGGTGCCTAAAATGGCTGCAAATCCGGGTTCATCACCCAAAAGGGCACGGCAAGAAGCTAATAAATCGTGGTTAATCTGTATGCTAGCATTCACAAATATTTTTTGCATAGCATCAGAAACAATCTTTTTGTTGGCATCGGTAGAGCAACCTGCACCGTAATAGTACACCTCTTCTACTTTTGCACAATCTAAGTCTTGGGGAAGAGTAGTTCGCAAAGAATTTTCAATATAATCGGTTTTGGCAAAATAGGGGTTGTAACCCTCGGTATTGAAATGGATTTTTCTGCCGGCTTCATTAATCAAACACCAACTAGATTTGGTAGAACCACCGTCTGCAATAAGTATCATCTTTCTATGATTTTTAATAAGCAATTAATCAATTATGGCTGCCAATATATCAGCCTTTTTGCAAATTAAAAAATATTCGACCCTAAAAATTTTATTTTTAATTTAAGCTTTCACAAACGTTTGAAACTAGGGTATATCCAAATATTGCTTTAAAGTGTATTTTGTACACTATTTGCCTTGTTTTGGGGAAGAAAATTGGCTCTGTAAAAAACAAGTTGTAGTCTAGCCCCTTAACGGATATTTTTTTCGATATTCGTTTAAAATATAACTTGGCAAAAGGGCAAAGTTTAAAAATTCAGCAGATTTATTTATGGATAAAATAATTGATTTAAGGAGCGACACGCTTACCCAAGCTACTCCTGAGATGTTGCAGGCCATGTTTGCAGCAAAAGTAGGCGATGATGTGTATGGCGAAGACGAGACAGTAAATCGATTAGAAGCAAAACTGGCCACAATGTTTGGAATGGAAGCTGCATTGTTTTGCCCTTCGGGTACAATGAGTAACCAAATAGCCATAAAGTGTTTTACACAACCATTGGATGAAGTTATTTGCGACCAGACTTCGCATGTTTATCGCTATGAGGGTGGAGGTATCGCATATAACTCAGCTGCTTCGGTAAGGTTACTGCAAGGACCTAGGGGTATTTTAAGTCCAGAGTTGATAGAACCCGAAATTAATGAAGATAATATACATTTTCCCCGAACCAGTATGGTAGTACTCGAAAACACAGTGAATAAAGGTGGGGGCAAATGTTATGAGCTGAAACAAATAGAGGCTATACATCAGCTCTGCAAGATTAAAAACCTAAAATTGCATCTGGATGGGGCACGTATCTTCAATGCCTTGGTGGCCAAAAAAGAGGCAGCTGCTAGTTATGGCGAATATTTCAACTCTATTTCAGTGTGTTTGTCAAAAGGTTTGGGGGCTCCGGTAGGTTCAGTTTTGCTTGCTAACAAAACCACTATTAAGCAGGCTCGCAGAATAAGAAAGGTATTAGGAGGCGGAATGCGGCAAGTGGGCTATCTGGCAGCAGCCGGTATCTATGCCTTAGATCATCATATAGAACGTCTAGCTACAGATCATCAGCATGCTGCGGTATTGGCCAAAGCTTTGTCCGAATTGTCGTGGGTAGAGCAGGTATTGCCGCCAGAAACTAATATTGTTCTTTTTGAGTTGAGGAAAGGCATCGCAGCAGCAAATGTGGTGCAAATACTTGCCAAAAAGGGAATATTATGCAACGCCACATCAGCAAGCAGCATACGTTTTGTAACCCACCTTAATATCGATTCTGCACAGATAGATAAAACGCTAGAACACGTAAAAACACTAAAGTTTTAGGTGTTTGTTTATTGATGTATAGTCAATTAATAATTTAAAGGGATATTTTTCCTTACAAAAAGAAATCAATTAAAGACCGAATAACTAACTATATTCGTTAATATGAAAAAAATACTGGTGGCTAACAGGGGTGAGATAGCCCTACGCATTATGCGCTCTGCAAAGGAGATGGGTATAGCTACGGTTGCAGTATATTCAGATGCAGATCGTCAAGCTTTGCATGTACGTTTTGCTGACGAGGCTGTGTGTATAGGACCTGCTCCATCCAATCAATCTTATTTGCTCATAGACCATATCATAGCGGCTTGTTTACAAACGGGAGCCGATGCTGTGCACCCGGGATATGGTTTTTTGTCGGAGAATGCAGCTTTTGCAAAAGCCGTTGAGGCTGCTGGCTTGGTATTTATTGGGCCTTCGCCACACGCAATTGAGGTGATGGGCAACAAATTATCGGCTAAGGCTGCGGCACTACGCTACAACATCCCTATGGTGCCCGGAACTGAAGAGGCCATAAGCGATATAACGACAGCCAAAAATAGGGCAGAAGAAATAGGCTTTCCGATTTTGATTAAAGCGGCCGCCGGAGGTGGAGGCAAAGGGATGCGAATAGTGCAAGCAGCAGCAGATTTTGAAGAACAAATGAAACTAGCAGTAAGCGAGGCCAAATCTGCCTTTGGTGATGGGGCGGTATTTATAGAACGCTACCTTAGTTCGCCGCGACATATTGAAATTCAGGTGCTTGGCGACAAGCATGGACATATTGTGCATTTGTTCGAGCGAGAGTGCTCTATACAAAGAAGGCACCAAAAAGTAATTGAGGAAGCTCCATCATCGGTGTTAAGTCCCGAAATTCGCCAAAAAATGGGTCAATGCGCCGTAGATGTAGCTCGTTCGGTCAATTACGTAGGGGCAGGTACGGTAGAGTTTATACTCGACGAAAATCTTAATTTTTATTTTTTGGAGATGAATACCCGCCTGCAAGTAGAGCACCCTGTTACCGAAATGATTACAGGATTGGATTTGGTAAAAGAGCAAATTAAAATTGCCCGGGGCGAGAAACTAGGCTTTAAACAAGAAGATATTAGTATTAGAGGACATGCGATAGAACTGCGTGTATATGCCGAAGACCCCAAAAATAATTTTTTGCCCGATATTGGTGTGCTGAAAAGATACATTTGCCCCAAAGGCAACGGTGTGCGGGTTGATGATGGTTTTGAGCAGGGAATGGAGATACCAATCTATTACGACCCGATGATAGCCAAACTAATAGCCTATGGTGCCAATCGCAATGAAGCAATACAAAGACTATTGCGGGCTATTGATGAATACGAAATTTGTGGCATAGCCACCACACTAGATTTTGGTCGTTTTGTGATGCAACACCCGGCCTTTGTGTCGGGTCAGTTTGATACACAGTTTGTAGCTAAACACTTTAATGCCGAGCAATTGCAGGTAGAGGATGAACAAGAAGCCAAGCTAGCAGCTGTTTTTGCTTCAATGTATTACCAAAAAGCCCAAACAAATCAAAAAGTAGCTGTAAATTTGCAAAACAATAGCAATAGTAGCTGGTACAAGAATAGAAAGCAATTTTAATCGGATGTTTACAGGAATAATAGAAGTTTTAGGCAAGGTAATATCAATAGAAAAATCGGGAGATAATTTAGATTTTACCATCGAATCTTCCATAAGCAAGGATTTAAAGATAGACCAAAGCCTTGCACACAATGGTGTTTGCCTCACAGTAGTGGCACAAGACGAACATAGCCACAAAGTAACAGCTATAGCAGAAACCCTTCAAAAAACCAATTTGGCAAATTTGCAGCTGGGTGCTTCGGTAAATTTAGAACGTTGCGTAGTGATGAATGGTCGTTTAGATGGGCACATTGTACAAGGACACGTAGATCAAACAGCTGTTTGTGTAGCAAAAAATAGGCTAGAGGGTAGTTGGGAGTACCGCTTCCGCTACCTTGCTGACAGCGGAAACGTAACCGTAGAGAAAGGTTCTATTTGTATCAACGGGGTAAGCCTTACGGTGGTCAATTCAACAGCGAATGAGTTTTCGGTATTTATAATTCCCTATACCTACGAGCATACCAACTTCTTTGAAATTGAGCTGGGTTCAACCGTCAATTTAGAGTTTGATATTATTGGGAAATACGTTGCCCGACTATTACAGAAAATTTAAATTCAAGACCTTAGTATAAAATAATCAAGCAAATAGCAAAGGGCAAAAACTACCGATGCATAGCCGTTAGTGGTAGCAAAAGCTCTATTCACTTTGCTAATATCGTTTGGTTTTACCAAAAGATGTTGATAAATCAGCATTCCGCAGAAGAACACCAAGCCTAAGTAATAAATCCAGCCAAAATGCATAAAGAATAAGGGTGCAATTACACAACAAGCCGACAAAACATGTAAAAAGCTCGATAGCCAAAGGGCCTTTTTCGCTCCCAGCAACGAAGGTATAGAGTGTAATTTTTCTTGCCGGTCAAACTCTTCGTCTTGCAGGGCGTAAATAATATCAAAGCCACTCACCCAAAAAAGCACAGCAAAAGAGTACAATATCGGAACTAGGGCAAACTCACCACTTACAGCAATATAGGCACCAATGGGTGCCAAGCCTAAGCCCAGTCCCAAAACCAAATGACAAAGTGCCGTAAATCTTTTGGTATAGCTGTAAAAAAGTACCACAAAAAGTGCTACCGGAGCCAAGTAGAAACAAAGTGGATTGATGAAATAAGTAGTTGCCACAAAAAGTAGCGCATTGATGAGCACAAAGACAAATGCATTTTTTGCACTGATCTTCCCGGCGGGGATATCTCTTACCGCTGTACGTGGGTTTTTTGCGTCGATATGCCGATCCAAGTAGCGATTAAAAGCCATTGCAGTGTTGCGGGCAAATATCATGCACAACACAACAGCCAGTAGCAAATACCATTGTACAGGGCTTTGGCTTACTTGTACAGCCAAAAAGAACCCGATAAAGGCAAAGGGCATTGCAAAAATAGAATGGGCAAAAAGTACTAAAGAAAGATATTTTTTCATGATTTTGCACTAGGCTGTTGGGCCGCTTCGGGCATAATGAAATTGTTGTTGATGTTGTCAATGAAATCGAGCACTTCCTCACGTCCAAAACCGCTTGCAGATGAGGTTACAAAAGTATCGGGCACCTCATCAAACCATGTTTTTAATGCATGATGAAATTTAGAAACATTTTGATTTGATTTTGTTGCGGATTGCTTGTCGGCCTTGGTAAAGATAAGTACAAAAGGAATTTGTCTTTCGCCTAGCCAACAACAAAACTCAAGGTCTATCTTTTGCGGTTCTACACGGCTATCAATCAGCACAAACACACATTGTAAATTTTCTCTGTAGTTGAGGTAGGCTCGTATAAATTTCTCCCATTTTTCTCGGCTAGATTTGGAAACTTTAGCATAACCATAGCCCGGTAAATCTACAATATACCAATTTTTGTTGATGAGAAAATGATTAATCAGCTGTGTTTTTCCGGGCTGTTGCGAGGTTTTAGCCAAGCCTTGTTGGTTGGTAAGGCGGTTTATTAGCGATGATTTGCCCACGTTTGAGCGCCCGATGAAGGCGTACTCGGGCAGGTTGGGAGCGGGCAGTTGAGACACCTTGGTGTTACTCATCACAAATGTGGCCGATTTGATAATCATTCGGCAAAGTTAAGCATTTCGGCTATAAACTTAATAAGCTTGCTAACCGAACAATTTGCTTAAATTAACTTATCTTTGGCCGCAAATGACGAATAGAGAAGTTACTCCGTACTCCAACACCGAGACCAAAAAAACACAGGTAGCCAAAATGTTCAACAACATTTCGGGAACTTATGATTTCTTGAACCACTTTTTGTCTTTAGGTATTGATGTAATTTGGAGAAAAAAGGCCATAAAAGAACTAATTGCTGCACAACCACAAAAAATTTTGGACGTAGCCACCGGAACGGGCGATTTTGCTATCGAAGCAGCACGAATGCTAAAACCTAAAGAAATTATTGGGGTTGATATTTCTGAAGGAATGTTGGAAGTAGCCAAAAAGAAAATTAATCAAAAAGGCCTAGAGAATGTACTGTCGGTACAATTGGGCGATTCGGAAGGCTTGCTATTTGCCGACCATACTTTTGATGCAATTACCGTAGCATTTGGGGTGCGTAATTACGAAAATTTGGAGAAAGGTTTGAGTGATATGTTGCGTGTACTAAAACCTGGTGGTAAGGTTGTTATATTAGAATTCTCCAAACCCAGAGTTTTTCCTGTTAAGCAACTCTATGCAATTTATTTTAAATACTTGACGCCATTTTTTGGAGGCTTGTTCTCTAAAGATAAGCAAGCCTATGCTTATTTAGAAGAATCGGTACAGGCATTTCCCGATGGACAAGACTTTTGTGCGCTGATGCAGAAAGTGGGTTACCAAAATACCAAACACCGATCATTGACGTTTGGAATAAGTGCAATCTATACCGGTACTAAATGAGGAAACTCGTTATTTTAGCTTTATTGTTATGTAGTTTTTCAACACTAAAAGCCCAAAACTGGGGCGGAGGTATCGATCAACAATATTTTAATTGGGGTTTTAGTTTCCATTATGTTGCTTCTGAACTAAAAATATTTAAAACCACCGATTGGCGAAAACGTTTCAAAGATCCCGAGCAAAATTATACCGAGATTACCGATTCGCTATCCTCAATTTCCTCCCCACTATCGCCAGGTTTTGCAGTTGGTTTTGTGTTAAACTATAATCTGTTCCCCAATTTAGATATCCGTAGTACCCCTTCTATTGTTTTTGCCGATAGAATGGTCAACTACCAATATAGCGAGCAAGTAGTCAACCAAGAATTTATCGAAAAAAAACAAAAAGTGCAGTCAACTATGATTGATTTGCCACTAAGTTTTAAACTAAAGTCCGATAGAAGAATGAATTTTAGAGCCTATTTCTTAGCCGGATTGAAATATTCTATCGATATGTCGGCCGGTAAAAAGGCCAAAGATGCCAATTATGCTGCCATAGATAAGCTGCTCAAAAACAAAAACAAATTTGCCTCTTATGAGGTAGGTTTGGGTTTTGATTTTTATTTTGAGTATTTTAAAATGTCGCCAGAAATTAAGATAAGTCATTCATTTAATGATGTTTTGCGCCATGAGGCACACCCATACGCTACACCAATCGATAAAGCCTTACTAAGAAATTTTACTTTCAGTTTGTATTTTGAATAAGAAGCTTGGTATAAAATGATAACTTTGCCTTATATCTATTAAAAAGAGCAGATGACAAAGACCGCCTTAATTACCGGGGCAACATCGGGTATTGGACTGGCATGTGCACATCAATTAGCCGCTAAAGGTTTCCGTTTGGTTTTGTTGGCTCGCCGAGAGCAGCTTTTACAAGAACATGCCTTAAGCATTGGGAAGCAGTATGGTGTTGAGCTGAAAACATTAGTTGTTGATGTAAGAGACCGAGATTTGTTGACCCAAAGCCTAACAAATTTACCTGCCGACTGGAGAAATATTGATGTTTTGATTAATAATGCCGGGCTGAGCCAAGGTCTGGATCCAATTGATGCGGGAAGTATGGACGATTGGGATACCATGATTGACACCAATGTAAAAGGCTTTTTGTATGTTACCAAAATAGTATCGCAATGGATGGTAGCTCAGCAAAAGGGACATATCGTCAATATAGGCTCTATAGCAGGTAAAGAAGTTTACCCCAACGGTAATGTTTATTGTGCCACTAAACATGCAGTTGATGCCTTGAGTAAAGCTATGCGTATTGATTTGCTACGGCACGGAATAAAAGTTACAGCTATTCATCCCGGCATGGTTGAAACCGAGTTTTCTATTGTACGGTTTAAAGGTGATGAGCGCAGAGCAAAAAAAGTGTACGAAGGTGTTGAACCCTTGTTGGCAGAAGATATTGCAGATGCTATTTGTTATGTAATAAGCCGTCCGGCTCATGTAAACATCAACGATATGTTAATTATGCCCACGGCACAGGCAAACGGTACCATTGTTGAGCGCAAAGCCTAATATTTTAAAATGTAAACAATAATTTTAGCAACATGATAGCAACAAATATTGATCAAGAAATAAAGCAAGCCATGTTGGCCAAAGACCAAGTAAGGCTACGCGGACTAAGAGCTATTAAAGCAGCCTTATTGTTGGCCAAAACCGAAAAAGGCCCTGCAGAGGAAATTAGTGAAGAGGCAGAGCTCAAGATATTGCAAAAATTGGTTAAACAGCGTAAAGAATCGGCCGATATTTATACTAACCAAGGCCGAGCAGATCTTGCACAAATAGAAAATGAAGAAATTGAGGTAATATCAACTTTCTTACCCAAGCAGTTGGATCGTGAGGCCATTGCCCAAATTATTGAGCGCATTATTAGCGATACCGGGGCTACATCTGTAAAAGAGATGGGCAAGGTAATGGGCTTGGCCAATAAAGAATTGGCAGGCCGTGCCGAGGGTAAACTAATTGGCGAAATTGTAAAAGAAAAATTAAAATAGTTTTTCTTTGGCTGCTACCAAATAATTTGTTGGCATAATTGTAGATATTGTTTACTTTTATAAGGTTTAAAAAGCATTTACCAAAAGAAAAAATACAAAGCGAAATATGAATTACGAAGTAATAGAACAGGAAGGATTTAAATATATCGAGACTGGCGAAGGCGAGCCTTTGGTATTACTTCATGGTTTGATGGGAGAGTTGAGCAATTGGGAGCACACCATAGATTATTTTAAAACAAACTACAGGGTGCTAGTACCCATACTACCAATTTACGAGTTACCCTTACTTACCTTAGGTGTTAAAAGTTTGGCCAAATACGTGCATCGTTTTCTGAAATATAAGGGCTTGGATCAGGTAGTGCTAATCGGTAATTCTTTAGGAGGGCATGTAGGCTTGGTGTTTACAGTCGCACACCAAAACTTCGTGAAGTCGCTAGTGCTAACAGGTAGCTCAGGATTATACGAAAATGCCTTTGGGGGTTCTTTCCCACGTAGAGAAAGCTACGACTATGTAAAAGAAAAGGTAGAATATACTTTTTATGATCCCAAAACCGCAAGCAAAGAATTAGTTGACGAGGTATTTCATACTATCAACGATCGCAATAGGGTGATCCGGATATTGGCTATGGCTAAATCTGCCATACGGCACAACATGGCCAAAGATTTGAAGAAAATAACCATACCGGTTTCACTAATTTGGGGAAAGCAAGATAAAATTACCCCACCCGATGTTGCCGAAGAGTTTCATCAATTGCTGCCCAACTCAGAACTAAACTGGGTGGATAAGTGTGGGCATGCCCCTATGATGGAACAACCCGAAATTTTCAACCAATTGTTGGATAAGTTCTTGAATAGAATATTATTGAAATAGACCATGTTGGCTGTCAAGCACCTAAACAAAAATATACAACCGCTACAAAGCAAAGATACCGTGCGTACGGCCTTAGATAAGATGGCCGAGTACAAAGCTTGGTATATGCCTTTGCTTATCGGCGGGAAGTACATGGGGCTTGTTACCGAAGAGGAATTGCAAGCCGGTCGAGATTTGGATGTACAATTGGGGCTGAAAAAATTAAACTTACTTTATGTTTATGCCTTAGACACCAGCCATACTTTAGAGGTGTTGAATTTGTTTGGTGATCTCAAAAGGTTGACTATGATTCCGGTACTCAATCAGCATAAAAAATTTCTGGGATGTATAGAAAGCGCTGATTTGTTGCAATATACAGCCCAACTTTTTGCGGTACACGAGCCTGGAGCTATTATCGTATTGTCGGTAAGCAATCGTGATAATTCCTTGTCGCACTTAGCGCAAATTGTTGAGATAGAGAATGCCCAAATCTTATCCTCGTCAGTCAATACCATTCCCGATTCTTCACGATTAGAAATTAGCTTAAAAGTGAATAAGACAGATGTTTCATCTATCATAGCTTCGTTTGAGCGGTATAACTATGAAGTGATAGCCGTTTTCAACAACAGCGGGTCGGATAATGGTTATATGGATCGTTACGATTCGTTAATGAACTACCTAAACGTTTAACAAAGCATGAGAATAGCCCTATACGGTAGAGAATTTAATCAAAGTGTCCTTCCGTTTATACAAGAGGTATTTGCCGTTTTAGATAGAACCGGTCAAGAAGTCTTGGTGCAATCACAATTCAATGAACATTTAAAAGCAAAATCGGTTTACCCTAAGAACATAGTTACTTTTAAGGGTTATGATGATTTGTTGGGTAAGGCTGATGTTCTGCTAAGCTTGGGAGGTGATGGCACTTTACTCGATACGTTGGCTTATGTGCGTGATTCGCAAATACCCATTATGGGGATAAACCTTGGACGATTAGGTTTCTTAGCAAGTATCAACAAAGCAGAAATCAACAAAGCCCTCGAAGCATTGCTTGCAGGCGATTACTCTATTGATAAGCGGAGTTTACTGAGCCTCGATTCGCAAAATTCATTATTCGTCAACGAAAATTTTGCATTGAATGATATCAGCATCCATAGGCGAGACAATTCGGCCATGATGATTATACATGCTTATATCAACGGTGAGTTTGTCAATTCTTATTGGGCCGATGGTTTGATAATTGCCACCCCAACAGGCTCTACAGCCTACTCGCTAAGCTGCGGTGGTCCTATTTTGTTGCCTAATGCACAAAATTTTGTCATTACTCCGGTAGCTCCACACAACCTCAACGTAAGACCTTTGGTTGTGCCAGACAATGTACAACTTACTTTTGAAGTAGAAGCACGCAGTACAAAATTCTTGCTCACTTGCGATTCACGTACTGAGACTGTAGAAAAGACCGTGAAGGTAAACATCAGCAAGGCTAATTTTAGTATAAATCTCATTCGCCTTAATAATGAATCCTTTTTAACAACGTTAAGAAATAAATTGCTTTGGGGCATAGATACCCGCAACTATTAGGGATGAGATTGAGGTACCTATTTCTTTTATTTTTGAGTTTGTTGTGCAAGGATTTACGTGCACAAGTATGGGAGTTGGGGGTACAGGGCGGCGGTGCTGGCTATATGGGCGATTTAAACCCCGACAATCCACTAAAAATAAGTGGTAGTTCTTTTGGAGCTTTTTTAAAAGCCAATCTAGATCCGAATTGGGCCTTGAGTTTTAACTATAACATGGGTAAAATAAAAGCTGATGATGCAAAATCTTCCTCAGTACAATTTCAGCAGCGTAATCTCAATTTTTACAACAAGTTGCATGAGTTTAGTGTTTTGTTAGATTTCAATTTTACTGATTATTTTGCAGCAGGAGGCACTAAGCAGGTAAGCCCTTATATGTATGTCGGTTTGGCAGGTGTCTTGTCCAACCCCAAAACTAGATATATGGGCAGGGAATATGAATTGGCCTTATACACTACAGAGGGGCAGGCCTCGCCCTACAAAAAGGCAGCTTTAAGTATGCCAATCGGAGCAGGTATTAAGGTCAACTTTAGCGAAAATTTGAGTGTTATATCAAATATTGGCTATCGTAATGCTTATACCGATTATTTAGATGATGTAAGTGGCAGCTACCCGGATTATGCAGTTTTTAGTAATAGTCCGCCGCAAGTACAAGCCATACAGTTTGCGCTTTCCGATCGATCGGCAGAAAAACTAGGAACAGCCATAGGTAAAAAAGGTACCCAACGTGGCGATTTTAGAAAAAGAGATACTTATATGTTTGTAGGTATTGGCATATCTTATACCTTTGTGAGCCAAAAATGTCCACGCTAATAAGATAGCTTAGAAAAGAATGGATTTTAAAGAACAAATAGACCTAAACCGATTGCCCCAACACATAGCAATTATTATGGATGGCAACGGGCGTTGGGCAAAAAATCAGGGGAAATTTAGAGTTTTTGGTCACGAGAGCGGTGTACTGTCGGTGAAAGATATCGTTGAGGGTTGTTTAGAGATAGGCATTAAGTACCTAACAGTTTATGCATTTTCTACCGAAAACTGGAATAGACCCAAAGAGGAAGTTGATGCATTGATGGAGCTGCTGATATCTACCATCAACCAAGAAGTAGAGAGCTTGAACAAAAATGGGATACGCCTAAACGCCATTGGTAATTTAGATAGCCTGCCTCAGCGTTGCCAAGATAATTTGTATAAAGCGATGCAGATTACCCAACAAAATGATAAATGTACCCTAACCTTAGCACTTAGCTACAGTGCAAAATGGGAAATTGTTGAGGCTGCCAAAAAAATTGCCCAAAAAGTAAGTTCAGGAGCCCTACAAGCAGAAAATATAGATGAAGCCTGTTTCTCGGCCGAATTAACTACTATAGGTTTGCCCGATCCGGAGTTGATGATACGCACCAGCGGTGAGCGACGAATTAGTAATTTTTTGCTTTGGCAATTGGCCTACACCGAACTGTATTTTACCGAAGTGCTTTGGCCTGATTTTAGGCGACAACACCTTTTTGAGGCAATTGTTGATTTTCAACAACGCGAGCGACGTTTTGGAAAAACCAGTGAGCAAATTAACTAAAAATTTCTTTTAACACTTTTTAACAAGACTTTAGAGTATTTTAGCCACGTTTTTAGACTGTAAATGAGAAGAATATATTACCTGTTGTTTCTACTTTCGGCCACTTTTTCGGCGAAAGCCCAGATTCGTAACCCGCAAACACAAGCCGCTCCTTCTTTGAAGGTAAATAATACAGGGCTCGATTATTTCGCACCAAGAGAATATGTCATTGGTGGTACTACGCTATCGGGAACAAAGTATTTGGATAAAGATGTTATTGTGGTTCTATCAAAACTTACCCCTGGCGAAACCGTAATGCTACCCGGTGAAGCAACAGCAAACGCTATAAAAAGATTGTGGGAACAAGGACTTTTTGATGATATTAAAATTAATGTATCCAAACTAAGTGGTGATACCGTTTATTTCGATATTAATGTAGTTGAACGCCCTAGGGTAACCGGCTTTGAATATACCGGTATTAGCCGCTCACATCAAACAGAAATTGCTGAAAAACTTGGTGATAAAGTTGGTAAGAGTATCATTAACGATAACCTATATAACACCACAAGCGCCATCATCACCAAATTTCTTCGCGAAAAGGGTTTTTATTTCACTAAGATAGATTATAAAACCAAACCCGATCCTAATCAAGAAAACAGTGTGTTCTTGCAGGTGAATATCAATAAAGGTAAGCGGGTGAAAGTGCAGAAAATTGATATTGAGGGAAATAAAGTATTTTCTGATGCACGCCTCAGGAAGTTTTTGAAGAAAACCAAGCAAAGAGCCTTTTATAAGGTATTTGGTAGTGGCAAGTTCAACAACGAAAAATATCAAGAAGACAAAATTGGTTTCATGGCCAAATTGCACGAAAGGGGTTACCGAGATGCCACCATATTGAGTGACAGCGTTTATCAGTATAATGACAAAACTGTTGGCATAAAAATTAAAATTCATGAGGGGCCAAAGTATTATTTCGGTAATATTACTTGGTTGGGTAATGCCAAGTACCAAACTCAGTTTCTAGAAAAAGTGTTTGGTATTGAAAAAGGAGAGGTATTTAGCGAGGAAAAAATGGAGAAAAAACTCCGTGGAAGTGCCAATGGTGATGATGTTTCGAGTATTTACCTGAATGATGGTTATCTGACTTTCAATGTTGAACCCGTGCAAACCCGCATTCATAATGATACCGTTGATATTGAAATGCGAATTTATGAAGGGCCAAAATATACGGTCAATAAAGTAAGTGTGCAGGGTAATACCATCACCAACGACAAAGTAATTATGCGTGAGATAAGAACCAAACCCGGTGATTATTTCTCTAAAGATTTGTTGATAAGAAGTGTCCGCGAAATAGGTCAGTTGGGTAACTTTGATGAGTCGAAGACCAATCCCGTACCAAAGCCTAATCCTGCAGACGGTACGGTTGATATCGTTTACCATGTTGAAGAAAAACCCTCAGATCAGATTGAGCTCTCTGGTGGTTTTGGAGGAGGCCGTGTGATTGGTACGTTGGGACTAACCTTCAACAACTTTTCTCTAAAAAACCTTTTCAATGGCGAAGCCTATAAACCTTTGCCCAAAGGTGATGGACAAAAACTTAGTTTGCGAGGACAAACCAACGGTAAGTATTACCAATCATACAGTTTTTCGTTCTCTGAACCATGGTTTGGAGGTAAAAAACCAATCAGCTTTGGTTTTAGTGCCTTTACCTCATTACAATCAAACGGTTTGGCCAAAACCTCACCCAATTATTACGGTATCCGCTTAAACGGTATCTCATTTAGCTTGGGTCGTAAGCTCAAATGGCCCGATAACTGGTTCTCTTTGGTGCACGCCATCAACTTTAATCAATATAAGCTAAACAATTATCCAGGCTATCTGTTCAGTACTGGCGATTCGTACAACTTTAACATTACCCAAGAGCTAGCTCGCGATTCGAGAAACCATCATATTTTCCCAACCGGAGGTGCTTATTTGAAATTTACAATTCAGGCTACGCCACCTTACTCATTGTTCAATAAAGTTAACTATGCTACTGCATCAGACAAGCAGCGATATCGTTTTACCGAATACCACAAGTGGAAATTTGAAGCCCAGTGGTTCGAAGCTTTGGTTGGTAAATTGGTGTTCAAAGGTCAGGCACAATTTGGTTTCTTGGGCTCCTACAACAAAGCAGTTGGCCAATCGGCATTTGAGCGTTTTAAGCTAGGTGGTGATGGTATGCAAGGTTTTGATTACCTGCAAGGTTCAGAAATTATCGCCATGCGTGGTTATGCTAACAACTCGGTAATACCTGTAGGTGCTGATCCAAATATTGCACAATACTCGGGTAGCCCAATCTTTACCAAATATGTGATGGAGCTTCGCTATCCGGTTATCAACTCGCAGCAAGCAACTGCTTTTATGACTGTTTTTGGTGAAGCTGGTAACACCTGGGATAAGTTTCGTGATTTCAATCCCTTCAATGTAAGAAGGTCTGTTGGGGTAGGTGCGAAAATATTTTTGCCTATCTTTGGGCTTCTTGGCATAGATTATGGTTATGGTTTTGATAAGATACCCGGAATGCCTGATGCAAACAAAGGACAGTTTCAATTTAGCATAGCGCAACAACTGGGAGGTTTTAACTAAAAATAAAAATCGCATGAAAAAGAAAATTTTAGCACTGGTAATTTTCGTGTTGGCCCTAGGTGCTTATGCTAAGGCTCAAAAATCGGCTTATGTAGATACCGAATACATTTTAAAGCATATTCCAGATTATAAGTCGGCACAGACACAAATAGAAGGACTTTCTAAACAATACCAAAAGGAGGTTGATGAAGCCTTTAAAGCAATTGATGCCATGTATAAGTCTTATCAGGCTGATCAGGTTTTGTTGACTGATGATATGCGCAAAAGAAGAGAAAACGAAATCATCGATAAAGAAAAAAAGGCAAAAGAATTACAACGCCAAAAATTTGGCCCAGAAGGCGATTTATTTCAGACACGCAACAAATTGTTGAAGCCCATACAAGAAAAAGTATCAACGGTTATTGCAGAAGTGGCCAAAAGCAAATATATTGACTTCGTTTTTGACAAAAGTAGTGAAAGCACCATGATTATTTACTCAAATGCCAATTATGATATTAGCAATGATGTAATCATTAAATTGGGTTTAAAACCAGGAACATTAGTACAGTAAGTTAAATAAATTAGATAAACAAAAAGCATAATTAAAGTAAAGTAATGAAAAAGATAATTAACGGATTATTTGTAGCAGCAGGATTATTATTTGTAAGTGCAACGGCAAACGCACAACAAAAATTTGGACATATCAACTCTGACGAGATTTTCTCAACATATCCCGAAGCAAAATCGGTTTCTACTACAATAGAAAACTTGGCTAAAACCAAGCAAGAAGAGATAGATAAAATGATTAACGAGTACCAAAATAAATATAAAGCCGCACAAGAAAAAGAGAGAACCCTAAGCGAGGCAAACAAAGATCAGGTACTAAAAGAACTACAACAAGCACAAACAGAGTTGCAAGATTTGCAAAAACGAATTGAAGATGCTCGTAACAAAGCAAGAGCTGATGTAGAGGCCAAACAACACGAATTGTTCCCCCCGCTACAACAAAAAGTGTCCAATGCTATTTCGGCAATTGCTAAAGAAAAAGGATTAACCTATGTATTTGATACTTCTGCATCTCAGGGTTTCAACAACTTAGTATATTTTGACGGAGGTGAAGATATTACTGCTGCTGTAAAAAGCAAATTGGGAATCAGTGCAAGCTCATCGGTTAGCCCAGCTGCGGCAAAACCAGCTACAAAACCAGCAGCCAGTACAAAAAAATAATCAGATAAATAATATTTTTGTAAACGGAGTTAGTGTAAATTAACTCCGTTTTTTTCTGTTATAATGACAACAAAAGGTGCAATAGGTGTATTTGATTCGGGATACGGTGGTTTAACGGTTTTTAAGGCAATAAAAGCACAGATGCCCACTTATGATTATATTTATTTGGGCGACAATGCTCGGTCTCCCTACGGCGACCATTCTTTTGAAACGGTTTACCAATATACCTTAGAGTGTGTAGAGTGGCTTTTTGCGCAAGGTTGCCCTTTAGTTATATTGGCATGCAACACTGCATCAGCAAAGGCTTTACGAAGTATCCAACAACTGGTTTTGCCCTATAAATACCCCAACAAGAGAGTGCTGGGTGTAATTCGGCCTACTGCCGAAGTGATAGGCGACTATAGTAAGACCAAACATATCGGTGTTTTGGGTACACGCGGAACAATAAAATCAGAATCCTACTTGATAGAAATTGCTAAATTCTTTCCAGATGCGAAAGTTTATCAGCAAAGTTGCCCCATGTGGGTGCCCTTGGTAGAGAATAACGAGCATTTGGGGACTGGAGCTGATTTCTTTGTAAAAAAATATTTGGACGAGTTGTTTGCTCAAGATACCAAAATAGACACTCTTTTACTTGCCTGTACACATTATCCGTTATTAATTACAAAGATTGCAAAATTGCTGCATCGAGATGTTAAATTGGTTTCGCAAGGCGATATCGTGGCGCAAAGCTTGTTAGATTATCTTTATCGTCATACAGAAATTGAAAAACTGTTGAACAAAAACTCGATGAGGACTTATTTTACAACAGGCGACCATGAGGTGTTTGAAACGCAGGCATCTATCTTCTTAGGTGAAGCAATTTCGGCTTCGAAAATACAGTTAAAGACCTAAACGCTCAAAATCAGTCTGTTTCTGCTCTAGTCTGATTGAAAAAGACTATACCGGCTCTATGTCGATATAATTTTTACTTTTCGTTAATTATTTTATTGAAAAGAGCCGCAATATTCTTGTTAATTTTTCTGATTAAAGCCTTACCTTTGCAGCTCATTTACTAACAATGAGTGATCAGATCAAACACGAGTGCGGAATAGCCTTTATCCGCTTGTTAAAGCCCTTATCTTATTACCAGAAAAAATACGGAACAGCCCTCTATGGCCTCAATAAGCTGTATCTGTTAATGGAGAAACAGCACAACCGCGGGCAGGACGGTGCAGGTATAGCTACCATAAAGCTAGACATGAAACCCGGACATCGCTATATCAGCCGTTACCGCTCGATGGAGAAAAATGCTGTGGCAGATATTTTTGGATATGTACAAAATAAGTTTGTAGGTATTCTAAAAGAAAGCCCCGAATTGATGCAAGATGCCGAATTTCTCAAACAAAATGTAAGTTTTGTTGGTGAAGTACTACTAGGGCATTTGCGCTACGGTACCCACGGTAAAAACAGCATTGAGAGTTGCCATCCTTTTTTGCGTCAAAACAATTGGATGAACCGTAACTTGGTAATTGCCGGAAATTTTAACATGACTAATGTTGATGAGTTGCTGGAACAATTGTACGAGTTGGGTCAGCATCCGAAGGAGAAGGCTGATACCGTTACGGTATTAGAAAAAATTGGGCACTTTCTTGACGATGAGAACCAACAACTTTTTGATGAATACAAGAAAAGTGGCCTTTCTAATGTCGAGATTACCAATTTGATTTCAAAAAACCTTGATATTGCCCGTATCTTGCGCCGTTCTGCCAAAACTTGGGACGGTGGTTTTACTATTTCGGGCATTGTAGGTAATGGTGATGCATTTGTGTTGCGTGATCCTGCTGGTATTCGGCCAGCCTTTTACTACATAGATGATGAAATTGTAGTAGCAGCATCTGAACGCCCGGCTATTCAAACTGCTTTCAATGTTCAAATCAATAAAGTAAAGGAAATAAAACCCGGACACGCCCTAATTATTAAAAAAGACGGTACAATAAGTGAAGAAATGTACCGGGAGCCCGTTGAAGAAAAGGCATGCTCTTTCGAGCGTATTTATTTTTCAAGAGGTAGCGATGCCGATATTTACAAAGAGCGTAAACGTTTGGGCGAATTACTTTGTCCAACTGTACTAAAATCAGTTGATTACGATATAAAGAATACTGTTTTTTCTTTTATACCTAATACTGCCGAAATTTCTTTCTATGGTTTGGTGGATGGCCTGCACAAACACATCAAACAAGTGCAGAAAGATGCCTTAACAGGTAATTCAGCATTGAGTGATTCCGAACTTGACGAACTACTTTCTATGCGACCAAGGGTAGAGCGTTTGGCCATAAAGGATGTTAAATTACGAACCTTTATTACCCAAGATGCTGATAGGAGCGAGATGGTAGCGCACGTATATGACACCACCTATGGAATTATTAAAAACCATACGGATACTTTGGTGGCTGTTGATGATTCGATTGTGAGAGGTACAACTTTGAAAGAAAGTATCATCAAAATTATTGACCGTTTACACCCTAAAAAAATAATAATCGTTTCATCTGCTCCTCAAATCAGATATCCTGACTGTTACGGTATAGATATGTCCCGTATGGGTGAGTTTGTAGCTTTTGAGGCAGCCATACAATTGCTTAAAGAGCGTGGAAAAGAAGCTCTTATTAAAGAGGTTTATGAGAAATGCAAGGCCTCTTTGCTTTTGCCTAAAGAAGAGATAGTGAACCATGTTAAGGAAATTTATCGGCCATTTACCGTAGCTGAAATATCGGAGCGTATTGCGAAGATTATAACACCAGCCGGAACGGTTGCACAAATTGAGGTGATTTATCAGAGTCTGGAAAATTTACATGAGGCCTGTCCAAAACATAGAGGTGATTGGTATTTCTCTGGCGATTACCCAACACCAGGAGGCAATAGGGTAGTGAATAAAGCCTATGTAAACTGGGTTGAAGGTAATAACCAGCGTGCCTATTTATAATTTTGCACGAAATAAATAAAAATTGTAAAGAGACTACTTAAAATGGTCTCTTTTTTTGTTGAGGCTATTATAGTCAGGTAAATCGGGTAAGAAACTGATTTTATGCTGATCAAAATCTATTTCGGCAAAATAGTGATCTAAGCCGTTGCTTAAAGCTATCCAAGGTGCTTGCAATACTTGGTTGTATCGTGCTGCTTGGTCAAAAGTAGCTTGACTAATGGTGACACTTGGAGCCTTGCACTCAACCAGTAACAAAGGTTGACCAGTAGGTGAATAGGCTAAAATATCACTTCTTTTCTGTCTTTGCAGTAGTTTGAGTCCTCCTTCAATTTGTAAAAGAGTAGCCGGAAAACCTTTTTGGTGTATTAGAAACTTGATGAAATGTTGGCGTACCCATTCTTCGGGGCTTAAGACCAGATGTTTTTTCCTAATCTCATCAAAAATATAAAGTATAGTCTCTTTTCTACTTATTTTAAAAGGATAAGGTGGAAGGTTTAATGTCGGCAACTCAATATTCATGCACTCAAAAGTAAACAAATGAAATTGTTTAACGTAAACCAACCTTATGTTCTAGCTCCACAATAGTTGTAAGGTCTATTTTTATTTATTGCAACATTAGCCAAAATTGTATCTTTGACTAATGACTATCGACGATATCCTGAAGGATTTAAAAGCACGAAAATTTAAGCCCATCTACCTATTGCATGGCAACGAGGCTTATTTTATTGACCAAATTGTTGATTATATAGAAAATAATGTGCTTAGTCCAGCTGAGCAAAGTTTTAATCAAACGATTTTATACGGGAAAGACACGGATATGACCACAGTCATCAATACGGCTAAGCGCTTTCCAATGATGTCGGACTATCAGGTAGTCATAGTAAAAGAAGCCCAAGACTTAAAATGGGGGAAAGACGCTGATGATGAAAATTCGGAGATGGCACAAGCTATCAGGTATTTTGAGTATCCACAGGCTTCAACAATCTTAGTATTTGCCTATAAGCACGGCGCATTTGATAAGCGTAAAAAAATATACAAGGTATTGGCTAATACTGCTTTGTTGTTTCAGAGTGATGAGGTAAGAGAGAATAAAATTGCAAGTTGGATTGAAACTTATGTAAAAGGCAAAGGTTATCAAATATCAACCCAAAGTAGTGTTTTAATAGCCGAAT
Organism: Pedobacter sp.; assembly: GCA_039810685.1. Lineage (GTDB taxonomy): Bacteria > Bacteroidota > Bacteroidia > Sphingobacteriales > Sphingobacteriaceae > Pedobacter. Next base: position 21,597 of record JBDHXL010000009.1, read on the forward strand.
ACTTGGGTACAGATTTATCTAAAATAACCAATGAAATAGATAAACTTTGCTTGAATATTGAACAGAATAGTTTAATAACCGATGATCATATTCAAAAAAATATCGGTATTAGTAAAGAGTATAATGTATTTGAGTTGCAAAAAGCATTGGCTAAACGGCAAGTGTTAAAATGCAACCAAATTATTAACTATTTTGCAGCAAATCCAAAAGCCAATCCAATGGTGTTGGTGTTAGCCAATTTGTATGGTTATTTCACAAAAGTTCTTCGTTATCATTATCTTGTTAATAAGGCAGATGCCGCAAAAGAACTTGGTGTTCCGCCTTTTTTTGTGAGCGATTATGAGCTTGCATCAAGAAATTTTTCATTGCCAAAGGTGTTCCAAATTATTGCTTTATTGCGTGAGTACGATTTAAAAAGCAAAGGGCTGGATAGCACAGGAAATACTGCCGATGGAGCTTTGTTGCGAGAGCTGATATTTAAAATATTACACTAATACAGCTTTCTAGTAACAAAACAATAAGTTGCAGCAACTTTATTGTCGTGTAACTAAGAAGTTATAACAAAATTTCTGTTTATAGTATTTAGTAGTTTATTTTTGGTTCTTCAACTAACTTTTAAATAATGATGAAAAAGAGACTCTTAACAGTTTTCTTGCTGGCAGGTTCTGTAGCAATTAACCAAGCACAAGCCCAAAGGCCAGCTACAAGGTCTGCTACACCAAGCGATACTACGCGAAAAGCTCCATCGGCTGCGGCAAAAGCACAGCCCAAACCCTACGAACAAGTAATAACCGATAAGGCACTTAGCCGTCATGGGATGATTACCACCCATCGTATCGATGATAAATTTTATTTTGAAATTGCTGACAGCATCTTAAATAGAGATATTTTGGTGGTAAGCCGTATCGCTAAGTCGGGTGCCGCAGTAAGAGACGCTCAAGGTTATGCAGGCGATCAGATTGGTAGCTCTGTAATACGATTTGAAAAAGGTCCAAATCATAAAATCTATATGCGTAAAATAAGTTATGCAGCATATAGTCCTGACACCACCAGCTCCATGTATCAATCGGTAAAGAACTCAACTGTTCAGCCTATTGCAGCAGCTTTTGATATTGCTGCCTATACAGCTGATAAAGATGGGAGTGTGGTTGACGTGACTGCTTATACCAATAGCGACAACGATATTTTCTTTTTTAGTTCACCTTCTTTTAAATCTCGCTTCAGAATGGGAATGCAACAGGCCGATCGTAGCTACATACAAGATATGCGCAGTTATCCTACCAATGTAGAGATAAAAACGGTGAAGACCTATACACAAACAGCAGCATCACAACAAGGAAGTGCACCACAAATGGGTGGTGGGGCAGCTTCCGGATTTGTTACAGTTGAACTGAACACCTCTTTGGTACTGTTGCCAAAAGTACCTATGAAACCCCGTTATTTTGACCCTCGTGTAGGTTATTTTGCTATTGGATACACCGATTTTGATAGTAACCCACAAGGCGTGAAAGAAATTGAAATGGTAAAACGTTGGCGTTTGGAGCCCAAGCCACAAGATATAGCCAAATACAAGCGTGGCGAATTGGTAGAGCCCCAAAAACCAATTATCTTCTATATTGATCCTACTACTCCAAAAAAATGGGTGCCCTACCTAATTGCAGGAGTAAACGATTGGCAAAAAGCATTTGAGAAAGCAGGCTTTAAAAATGCAATTATCGGTAAAATGGCTCCAACAAAAGAGCAAGACTCTACTTGGAGTTTGGAAGATGCTCGCCACTCGGCAATCGTCTATAAACCATCCGAAATTGCCAACGCTAGTGGCCCAAGTATTTCTGATCCTCGATCAGGAGAAATTTTGGAAAGTCATATCAATTGGTATCACAACGTGATGAAATTGTTACGTGATTGGTACTTTATACAAAATGCAGCAGTTGACAAGAGAGCCCAAACCATTAATTTTAGCGATGAACTGATGGGCGATTTAATTCGTTTTGTTTCTTCGCATGAGGTAGGACATACCCTAGGTTTACGCCACAATTTCGGTTCAAGTTCAACTGTACCTGTTGAGAATTTGCGGAACAAAAAATGGGTGGAAGCCAACGGACACACCCCGTCTATTATGGATTATGCCCGTTTCAATTATGTGGCACAACCTGAAGACAATATCTCGAAAGCAGGACTTTACCCTCGTATCGGTGATTATGATAAATGGGCTATTGAATGGGGTTACAAATATTTCCCAGACAGCAAATCCGTTACTTCTGATATGAAGCTATTGGATAAAATGACCCTCGAGGCGGCTAAAAATCGTCGTTTATGGTTTGGTACAGAAACCAACCCCGACGATCCTCACTCTCAAAACGAGGATTTGAGCGACAACGCTATGAAAGCTAGTGAATACGGTATCAAAAACCTCAAGGTGATATTGACTAACCTAAAAAAATGGACTAAGCAACCTGGCGAAAATTATGACGAACTAAAAAATATGTACGGTCAATTGACCACACAATTAGGTCGTTATATTGGCCATGTTAGCAAAAATATTGGTGGTATTTATGAAAATCCTAAAACTGTAGATCAAGAGGGAGCTGTTTATGAGAGAACACCAGCAGCTACCCAAAAAGAGGCTATGGATTTCTTGAATAAGCAAGTTTTTACTACACCAAAATGGTTGTTAGATCAGTCTATACTTGATAACATCAACGAAAATCCACTCAACGTGGTGCATCGTTTGCAAGGAGTAGCTTTGAGTAGGTTACTCTCAACTCGTGTGTTAGGCAATCTCATTGCAGCAGAAGCGACAGATGGTGCAAATGCCTACAAAATAACAGACTTGTTTAAAGATTTGAATGCTTCAATCTTCACTGAGTTAAGAGGTGGAAATGCCGACGCTTATCGCAGAAATTTGCAGAAAGCATATGTTGATAAACTGGTGGCTATTGCTAATCCTCCTGCTCCAGCGGCATCAAGTGCTTCTACTTTTATGAGAACTAGCTCATCATCGGGTCTAGGTGCTGATCAAACCGATGTAATTTCGGTAGTAAAAGGTCAATTGAGGGATCTACAAAAAGCTATTCAAGCTAGTGCAGCTAGCCAAAGCGATAGCTTAAACAAATATCATTTAGAAGATTTGTCAGACCGTATTCGTTTGGCTCTCGATAAAAAATAAAAAATTCTTTATCGCACAAAAATCTCCCCAAATATTAGCTTGGGGAGATTTTTTGTTTTTACTCAAAATGCCTGATAAAAGCTTAACTTAGCTGATGATGGATTTTCCATTTTAACACCAAATAATCAACCCTAATGGACATCTCTTTCAACAAAAACGAAGATTACAACAAGCAGCTAGTTTATAAACTACAACAAAGGCTTAAAAAGGTTAAGCAGGGCGGAGGTGAAAAAAATGCCCAAAAGCAAAAGGAAAAAGGCAAAATGCTAGCTCGAGAGCGAATAGCTTACCTGTTGGATAAAGATATGCCCCACACAGAGATTGCAGCCTTAGCAGCCGATGGTATGTACGAGACCGAAGGCGGCTGCCCAAGTGCGGGGGTAGTAGTGGTGTTGGGTTATATCTCAGGGAAGATGTGTGTGGTGGTAGCTAATGATGCTACTGTAAAAGCAGGAGCTTGGTTTCCTATGACAGCCAAAAAAAACCTACGTGCCCAAGAAATTGCTATGGAAAATAGGCTACCCATTATTTATTTGGTTGATAGCGCAGGGGTATATTTACCGATGCAAGACGAGATATTTCCAGACAAAGAACATTTTGGGCGCATTTTTCGCAACAATGCTGTAATGTCGGCAGCGGGAATTGTGCAAATTTCTGCAATTATGGGTTCTTGTGTGGCCGGAGGTGCCTATTTACCTATTATGAGTGATGAAGCGATGATTGTGGATGGGACAGGATCGGTTTTTCTGGCAGGCTCTTATTTGGTAAAATCTGCTATTGGTGAAGATATTGATAACGAAACCTTGGGAGGTGCAACAACCCACTGCGAGATTTCGGGAGTAACTGATTATAAACAGCCTGATGACAAAACTTGTTTGGACAGTATACGAAATATCATTTCAATGATGGCCACTCCACAACTTGCCGGGTTTAACCGTATCAAAGCGCAAGCCCCAAGCTTGTCTCCAGAAGACATATATGGCATTTTGCCCGACCATCGAGAAAAACCATACGATATGAAAGAAATCATCAAACGTTTGGTGGACAACTCTGATTTTGAAGAGTATAAAGCTTTATATGGCCAAACCATTATTTGCGGCTTGGCACGAATTGAAGGTTGGGCCGTGGGCATAGTCGCCAATCAGCGTTCGGTAGTGAAATCAAAAAAAGGAGAAATGCAATTTGGTGGAGTCATCTACTCAGACAGTGCCGATAAGGCTGCCCGATTCATTATGAATTGTAATCAAAAGAAAATTCCTTTGGTCTTTTTGCAAGATGTTACCGGTTTTATGGTGGGCAGTCGTTCTGAGCAAGGTGGTATTATAAAAGATGGGGCAAAAATGGTCAACGCTGTAGCCAATTCGGTCGTGCCTAAATTTACCGTTGTAGTAGGTAATTCGTATGGTGCGGGCAACTATGCAATGTGTGGTAAGGCCTACGACCCCAGGTTTATTTATGCTTGGCCAAGCGCAAAAATTGCTGTAATGGGTGGGGCTCAGGCTGCAAAGGTGTTGTTGCAAATTCAAGAATCAGCACATAAAAGTAAAGGCGAAAATTTATCAGAAGAACAAAGAACACAGCTATTAGCAGAAATTAGCGGTCGTTACGAAGCTCAAACCAGTCCATACTATGCGGCAGCACGGTTATGGGTTGATGGTATAATTAATCCGCAAAACACCCGACAGCATATTGCAATGGGTATCGAGGCAGCAAACCATGCACCAATAGAGAAAGCATTTAATCCTGGAATAATACAAACTTAAAACACACGATGAAAATTATAAGACACCTCGCTTTTGTACCGCTTGTTTGCTTGGTCTGTGCCACTAGTTTGGCTCAAAATTACAAGAAAGTACATAAGCAAACCTTACTTATTGATACCCACGACGATGTTATTTCTAGATTATTGGAAGAAGATGCCGATTTAGCTAAAGAACAAACTCACCTAGAGTTTGATTTAGTTAAGGCCAAAAAAGGAGGGCTTAAGGCTCAAGTATTTTCTATTTGGGGTGATGAAAAAATTGGCTATAAACATGCACAAAGAGAGATAGATACTTTGATGGTCTTGATAAATAGGCATCCGGATAAGATAAGTTTGGTTAAGGATGCTCAATCTTTGCGTAGTACCGTAAAGCAAGGAAAATTAGCCGCTATGATTGGCGTAGAAGGAGGCCACATGATAGATAATGATTTGTCGAAGATAGATAGTTTGGCAGCAAGGGGAATGATTTACTTGACACTTACCTGGAACAATAGTACTAATTGGGCCAGCTCTGCAGTTGATGAACGGGGAGCCAAATTAGGGGGTAGAAAACCAGGGCTCGATGGTTTTGGCCAAGAAGTGGTGAAACGTTTAAACCAATTGGGCGTAATGGTTGATTTGTCTCATGTTGGTGAACAAACCTTTTTTGATGCCATTAAACTCTCAACCAAACCTGTTATCTTATCACATAGCTGCGCTTATGCCATTAATCCGGTGCCTCGAAACATTAAAGATGAACAAATTTTAGCTTTAGGAAAAAATGGAGGGCTTATTTCAATTAACTTTTATAACGGTTTTGTTGATCCCAACTACGATAAAGAATTTTCCAAATTTATGGACAGGCATCGAGCCGAGTACCAGCAATTATTGAAAGATAAACAATCTGATGCCCGTCGAAAATTGATTGAGAAATATAGTAGTGAGTTTGAGCAAATAAAACCCAATATTGATTTATTGGTAGATCATATTGATCATATCGTGAAGCTAATTGGTATAGACCATGTTGGTATAGGTGCTGATTATGATGGAGCAACCTCTTATCCTCAGCAACTTGCAAATGTGGCCGATTATCCAAATCTCACAAAAGCATTACTAAAAAGAGGTTATACTTTGACCGATATAAAAAAAATATATGGCGAGAACTTTCTGAGAGTACTAAAGGCTAATAAGGGAAGCTAATAGTCTTCTTAGCAATATTTTTTACGAAAAGCTTGACGAATCTTCGCTTTTTGACAAAATAATCATAGCATTCAGATAATTGCCTTTATATTTGTCCGAAATTATCCTGCCGGAGTATGTTCTCCTGCTTTTAGAAAACCAATTAAATAATACGGAATGAAAATTAGTCCAAACACGGTAGTTGCGCTAACCTACGAGTTGCACACCACTACACCAGAGGGTACACAGGTATTCGTAGAGAAGGCCACCAAAGAACATCCACTTGTATTTTTATACGGGGTAGGGATGATGTTGCCAAAGTTTGAAGAACACTTAGCAGGATTGACTGTTGGAGATAGCTACGGATTTGAGCTTTCTGCTGCTGATGGTTATGGAGAGATAGACCCAGGAGCTTTTGCTGATTTGCCTGTTACAATGTTTAAAGAAGGAGGTGCTGATTTACCACAAGTAGGTGATGTTATTCCTTTGCAAGACAACCAAGGCAACCACTTCCGTGCAGGAGTAACAGCTGTGCATGATGAGTATGTGTCGGTAGATTTAAACCACCCTATGGCTGGCAAAAACTTGATTTTTTCTGGAGAAATTGTTTTGGTAAGAGAGGCTACCGCTGATGAACTGGCTCATGGTCATGCTCACGGTGCTGATGGACACTCGGGGCACTAAGTAAAATATTAACTATTTAAGAAAGGCGGTCAAATATTACTTTGGCTGCCTTTTTTATTTAGGTGCCTTACGCAAGATTATTGCTCCGAGGAGGGCAAATATAATAATGGGTAAAAGATTGGCCACTAATGGAGAAAAGCCACCTTTGGTAGAAAACATTTTGGTGAATTGCACCATTACAATAAAGAGAAAACTCAGTACAATGCCTATACCCAGTGATAGGCCTACACCACCACGTACTTTACGTGATGATAGCGCCACACCTATTAAGGTTAGTACAAAGGCTGATAAAGGTTGGGTGTAGCGTTTGTACTGTTCAAATAGCAAATCATTCATGATACCCGAGCCTCTAATTTTTTCTTTTCTGATTTTGTCGCTCAATTCGCTATTTGTCATATTTTCCACCACATTATCATAAGCCGAGAAATCATCGGGTTTCATATCCAAAACCGTATCTTTTGTTTTGTCGTTGGCATAAACCATTCCTTCTTTTAGTCCCTTTATAGTTCGGATAGAGTAGTTGTTTAATCGCCATACTTTTTTGAGGGTATCGTAACTAATTTTATCAGCTACAATCTTTTTTTCTAGCTCATCACCCTTAAATCGGTCTAGTGTAAATCGGTATCCAATATTGCTTCTGTTATCGAAATTATCAATAAATATATAGGTGTTCTTGTCCAAACGCATGTGAATATTGGACTTGGTATAGGGGTCGTTTTTGTTTACCACTTGGTTCATGAAGCGGTTTTTTATTTTGTTGGTGTAAGGTAAAAGGTAAAGATTGGACAGCAGATTGGCACTAAAAATGATAAATGCCGCAATGAAATAAGGACGCAAAAAACGGTTGTAGCTAACACCACCGCTAAGTATGGGTACAATCTCTGTTTGGTCGGCCATTTTTGCAGTAAAAAAGATTACAGCAATAAAGTTCATCAGCGGCGACAACATGTTGACATAGAAGGGAACCGAACCGGCGTAGTATTCTGTAAATACTTCCCATACGCTCATATCGTTTTCAAGAAAATCATCCAATTTCTCGGACAAATCAAAAATGATGATTACCAGTACAAAAACAGCCAAAGTATAGACAAAAGTACCTAGGTACTTGCCAATTATATAACGATCAATGAGTTTTAGCCTGTTCTTAAAAAGGTTCATTATAATTTTGTGCCTAAGATAGGGAGCATTTTATTTTTCCAAGCATAAAATTCGCCCGAAATAATCTTGTTTCTGGCCTCAGTAACTAGCCAAAGATAAAAATGTAAATTGTGCAGTGTTGCAATTTGTGCACCCAACATTTCTTTACTGTGCATCAAATGTCGTAAATAAGCTTTAGAGTACATTTTATCGGCCAATAAATCACTTTCTTCCTCAATTGGCGAGTAGTCGTTGGCCCATTTTTTATTGCCAATATTGATCATGCCTTTGCGGGTAAAGAGCATACCGTTGCGGGCATTTCGGGTTGGCATTACACAATCAAACATGTCTATGCCCAAAGCAATATTTTCTAAAATGTTTACCGGTGTGCCCACGCCCATCAAATAACGAGGCTTATTTTGGGGCAAAATATTGCAAACTACCTCGGTCATGGCATACATTTCTTCGGCAGGCTCACCAACCGAAAGCCCACCGATAGCGTTGCCATCTCTGTTCATACTAGCAATAAATTCTGCCGATTTTTCTCGTAAGTCTTTATATACAGAACCTTGTACAATCGGAAATAAAGTTTGGTCGTATCCGTATTTGGGCTCGGTGCTGTCCATTCTTTCGCAACATCTTTTTAGCCAACGGTGGGTCATATTCAACGATTTGGCGGCGTAAGCATAATCGCAAGGGTAGGGTGTACATTCATCAAAAGCCATAATTATGTCTGCACCAATACTACGTTGAATATCAATTGCGTATTCGGGGCTGAAAAGATGTTTGGAACCATCTATATGCGAGCGAAAGGTAACCCCTTCTTCTCTGATTTTTCTGACCTGGCTTAGCGAATAAACCTGATAACCGCCACTATCTGTCAAAATTGGACGATCCCAGCTCATAAATCGATGCAAACCGCCAGCTTGTTCCAAAATATCAAGACCCGGACGAAGATAAAGATGATAGGTGTTGCCTAAAATAATTTGGGCATTAATATCTTCTTTTAATTGTTGTTGGTTGATAGCTTTTACGGTACCTGCTGTACCTACAGGCATAAAAATAGGAGTTGCTATTTCGCCGTGTGCCGTGCTTATAACTCCTGCTCTTGCCTTGCTGTTGGGGTCTTTTGCCTTTAGTTCAAACTTCATTTATTCGTAATGACCTTTCTAAAAAATCATGCAAAAATAACATTATTTTGCGTCATCCGCTTAGCATGTTAATTTTAGCTAGCCAGTGTTTGTACCTATATGGAGATTGATTTTTCAACATCCTTCACTAATTGCGATAAAAAACAGACCTTTGCATCTTTCTGCTATGATAGCTCTCGATTTTAGTGTTTTAGAACTCAGTCTGTTAGTGGTACTAGGGCTTAGCGCATTAGTTCACCTTTTTTATTTGTTCTACTTTCATCTCCGCCTGCGTAATTATAAGCCCGACCCAATTGATAAACAGATTTATCATCCCTTGTCGGTTCTTATTGCGGCTCGTAACGAAGAAGAAAATTTGCGTAAGTACTTGCGTAAGGTGTTGACACAAGATTATCCCGATTTTGAGGTGGTGGTAATCAATGATCGCTCTAGTGATGACACGGCCGATGTATTGCGTGAATATGCTCAAGAATTTAAACACCTGAAAATTGTTAATGTAAACCCCTACGATAGTTTTTTGGCTGGCAAAAAATTTGCGATAGCAATGGGTATTAAAGCAGCCAAGCACGATTGGTTGGTCTTTACTGATGCCGATTGTGAACCTGCTAGCCAAAATTGGTTGAGGGAGATGTCGCTCCCGACAGATGAAACTAAGGAGATTTTGCTAGGCTACTCGCCTTATACCAAACGCAAAGGCTTGTTAAATGCTTTAATTCGCTACGAAACCTTTTTTACAGCAGTCAACTACATGTCTTTTGCCCTCAGTGGTAGGGCCTATATGGGGGTAGGCCGTAATTTAGCCTACAAAAAAGAATTGTTCTTTAAGGGTAAAGGCTTCTCTGCTCACATGCACATTCCATCGGGCGATGATGATTTATTTGTGAACGCCCATGCCAACCCTAGCAACACTGCCATACAGCTAGCCTACGATTCGCAAGTGTGGAGCGAACCCAAAACTACCTGGAGTACTTATCTTAAACAGAAAAACAGACACTTAGGTGCCGGGCACTTTTATAAAGCCGAGCACAAACGATGGTTGACTGCCCAAATTATTTTCCAGGTTTTATTTTATGCGTCAGTTATTGCGCTATGTTTTTTTACTAAAACACTTTATTTGTCTTTGGGGACTTTGGCCTTAGTTACATTACTCAAATATTTTGTTTATCCACCTTTGCTTAAAAGACTGAATTATGCAGAGTGGCGAGTGTTTTTTCCGGTATTAGAGATTCTTCTTCTTGTTTTTTTAGTCCTTAATGCCATTCTCGCTATCTTTGTCAAAAAAGTAAAGTGGAAATAGGATTGCTTTTCCTTTAAGAATCAGCTTATGCCAACAGTACAAGTCGATATAATTTTTAAATATTTTACCGGATTGAGCGAACAACAGAAAGAGCAATTTACAAAGCTCTTTGAGTTGTATAGCTTCTGGAATGCACAAATCAATGTAATTTCTCGTAAAGATATTGATGAGTTGTACGAACGCCATATTTTACATTCCCTGGCAATTGCCAAGTTTTGTACATTTAAGAAAGGTGAGCGAGTGCTTGATGTGGGCACGGGTGGTGGTTTTCCGGGCATACCTTTGGCTATTCTCTTTCCCGAAACGGATTTTCATTTGGTTGATTCGATTGGGAAAAAGATAAAAGTTGTACAAGAAGTGGCTAAAGCTTTAGGTCTTAAAAATGTAACCGCTACACATGGCCGAGCCGAGCAAATACGAGATAAATATAACTTCGTAGTATCAAGGGCGGTAACACGTTTGGCCGATTTTTACCCTTGGGTACGTGGTAAATTCTCTTCTCAACACATCAACGCCATACCCAATGGCATACTCTACCTAAAAGGTGGCGATTTGAACGAGGAAATCAAAGAAGCTAAACTTAAAGCAGAATTGTACCCTATATCAGATTTTTATAGCGAAGAATTTTTTGAGACCAAATACGTAGTTTATATCCCGCAATAACTTGCTTTGATACTTGTCAAGCATGAGGTGAGATGATAGGCTGAAAGGTTAAATTTTGATAGAGATAGTGGCTCGTTTCAGATAAATTACTAAATTGAGTTTTTTAAACCAATGAGCCTGCTACATCAAATTGCATTAACCCAAATTAAAGATATTGGGCCTAAGTTGGCCAAAAACCTTATTCAGTATTTTGGGGATGCTGAGGTAGTTTTTTCTGCAGCCAAATCAAAAATTGAGCGGGTAGATGGTATTGCTCACAAAACAGCAGAAGCTATTATCGCAAGGCGTACCGAGGCATTAGAAAAAGCCAAGTTACAAATGGATTTTGTCACTAAACACCAAATTAAGGTGTTGACCCAGAGCGATCCACAGTATCCCAAACGCCTTCGCAATTGCCATGATGCACCCTTGTTGCTTTATTACAAAGGTACTGCAGATTTAAATCATCCACGTATTGTAAGCGTTGTGGGTACACGTAATGCAAGTGCTTATGGAAAAATGATTTGTAAGCAGTTGATAGAGGTGCTTTCTGCTCATCAAGTTTTGGTAGTGAGTGGTTTGGCGCACGGTATTGATGCTGCAGCACATCGAGAGTGTGTAGCAGCCAATGTACCTACCTTAGGGGTGCTGGGACATGGGCTAGATCGTATTTATCCGGCAGTGCATCGCGAATTGGCAGCCAAGATGCTTCACAATGGCGGCTTACTTACCGAGTTTGTAGCCGGTACTTTGCCTAGCCGTGAAAATTTCCCCCAACGCAATCGGATAATTGCCGGTATAGCCGATGTAACTTTGGTGGTTGAAGCCTCTATAAAAGGTGGGGCACTCATCACAGCAGAAATTGCCAATTCTTACAACAGAGATGTTTATGCCTTCCCTGGCCGAATAAACGATGAGTTTTCTGAAGGCTGTAATTTTTTAATAAAGACCAATAGAGCGGCTTTGCTCAACCATGCTCAGGACCTGGTGTATTACCTTGCTTGGGATAATGAACAAGTCAAAAAAACCGAAAATAAACAAATACAACTAGCCTTAGAGCTTAGTACTGATGAAAGGCGTATTGCTGAGGCATTGCAAGAACAAGCCATGGGGGTTGATGAGTTGGCTCTAGCTACCCAGCTCAGTCAAAGTGCTTTGGCCATGCTTTTGCTCACCCTCGAGATGAAAGGGGTGTTGGTGAGTATGCCCGGCAAAATCTATAAGCTGGCCTAATCAGTAAAAAAAAAAGCACCAAATTTTTGGGTAAATTGCTTGTCTATTTCTAAGTGTTTTGAAATATTATTCGGAGAAGTGTGTTGCGGGGAAATAAAATTCTAATTGTTTGACCGGCTCAAAAAAGTCCAAAATTCCTGATTACATTTGTGTATGTGGTATAATAACATTCTAGAAACCATTGGTAATACGCCATTGGTAAAACTCAATAAAATAGTAAAGGATATTCCGGCCACGGTTTTAGCCAAAATAGAGACTACCAACCCCGGCAACTCTATTAAAGACCGTATGGCTCTGAAGATGATTGAAGATGCTGAGAAGCAAGGGCTACTCAAACCCGGAGGCACCATAATAGAAGGTACTTCAGGCAATACAGGTATGGGTTTGGCTATGGCAGCCATCATAAAGGGGTATAAATGTATTTTTACCACTACCGACAAGCAATCTAAAGAGAAAGTAGATGCTTTACGTGCTTTTGGTGCAGAGGTAATTGTTTGCCCTACCAACGTTGAACCAGAAGATCCCCGTTCGTACTATTCGGTTTCATCACGCTTGGAGCGAGAAGTGCCCAACGCTTGGAAACCCAACCAGTACGATAACCTGAGCAATAGTCAAGCCCACTATGAGCAAACCGGCCCCGAAATATGGGCGCAAACCGAAGGTAAGATTACGCATTTAGTAGTAGGTGTGGGTACTGGAGGCACCATTTCGGGTACAGGTAGGTATTTGAAAGAGCAAAATCCAAATATAAAAATTTGGGGTATAGATACCTATGGTTCAGTATTTAAGAAATATAAAGAAACGGGTATTTTTGATAAGAACGAGATTTACCCTTATATAACCGAAGGTATAGGCGAAGATTTTTTGCCTGCTAATGTAGATTTTGATTTGATAGATCATTTTGAGAAAGTAACAGATAAAGATGCAGCTTTGATGACCCGAGAAATATGCCGTCAGGAAGGGATTTTTGTGGGCAACTCGGCAGGTTCGGCAATTGCCGGATTGTTACAAATGAAGCAGCTGTTGCAGCCAGATGATGTGGTAGTGGTTATTTTTCACGACCACGGTAGCCGTTATATGGGCAAAATGTATAACGATGACTGGTTGAGAGAACGTGGATTTTTGAAAGATGAAAAACTTACTGCTCGAGGTATTTTGGCTAAGAAGTCGGGTTCAGAAATTGTTACTGTTGATGCAGAAAAGACTGTTTTGGAGGCCATCAATACTATGAACACGCTAAATATTTCACAAATACCAGTAACACAAAATGGCATATTGGTAGGTAAGCTTACCGAAGGTGATATTTTACGTGTGTTGTTAGAGAACCCCAGCCTAAAATCGGCAAAAGTAGAGCAGATTATGACAGCAACTTTCCCTTTTGTAAACCTTAATACCTCGATAGATAAACTATCAACATTGATAAATAAAGACAATAGCGCTGTTTTGGTTGAGCTTGAAGATGGTCAATTTGATATTATTACCCAATACGATATTATTCATGCTATGAAAGCATAAGCGGTAGGGAAGTACAGGCTTAAACTAGTGTTAAATTGTAATAAAGGTCTTTTTTTACTTGGCTTTGATATTGAATTGTGTGAAATTGAGGTGTATAGTCTTATCTTTGCCCTATAAATTAATTTGAAAACATGAATATTACCGTATATACCGAACAAACTCCCAATCCAGCTACTTTAAAATTTATGGTCAACAAATTGTTGATTAACGGAAGCGTAGATTATCCGACAAAAGAAAGTGCCGAGTCGTCTCCCTTTGCTAAGGAGTTGTTTAAATTTAACTTTGTGAACGGGGTGTTTTTTGCAAGTAACTTTGTTACTGTAACCAAAACAGATGAGGCTAGTTGGGGCGATGTAGAAGCAATTTTGAAAGATTTTATAAAAGGTGCTGTTGAGGCAGAGTTGAAAGTGAAAGAGCAGCAAAATAGCGAACAAGAACTTTCGGGCTCTGAAATAGAGATTAAAATACAGCAGATCTTGCGTGACTATGTACAGCCTGCCGTAGAGCAAGATGGAGGTGCAATTGCCTATCGTTCGTTTGAAGATGGGGTGGTAACAGTTGAGCTAAAAGGCTCGTGCAGCGGATGCCCATCCAGTATGATAACGCTCAAAGCGGGTATCCAAAATTTGTTGCAACGTATGGTGCCAGAAGTAAAAGAGGTGGTTTCTGAGGCTATGTAAATAGCTATTGCAAAATATTAGAGAAGAAGAGGCATTAAGCCTCTTTTTTTGTATCTCTAGAAATGCTTTTGTATTAGATTTAGCATTTCCTGCCCGATTAATCCGTTGCTGGCTACAATTTCGCGTTGAGCTACAAAATTGTCAGTTCCTTTGAAATCAAAAACTGTTCCCCCGGCTTGCTGAACAATAAAAGCTCCAGCAGCCACATCGTAAGCATTGAGGTTGTACTCGAAATAGCCGCCAAATCGTCCACAGGCTACGTAGGCCAAATCAACAGCTGCCGAACCAATACGCCTTAATCCTCTTGATTTTTGTACCATCTCGGCAAAAAGCCCTATGTATTGTGGTAATTTGTCGAACTGGTAATAAGGAAAACCTGTGGCTATCAGTGAATTGGCCAATAGTGGGGTTTTGGATACCGTAATAATTTTGTTGTTCAGAAAAGCAGGAGCCCCTTTGTAGCTGTAAAACATTTCGCCACGGTTTATCTCGTACACAACACCCAACACAGGCTGGTCTTCCTCGTAGAGGGCAATACTAATGGCGTAGGTAGGTATGCCGTGTATAAAATTACTGGTACCGTCTAAGGGGTCAATAATCCAAGTAAATGTTTTGCTAGTATCGTTGTCGGTTACTTCTTCTTCGGTTATGAAGCCCGAGTTGGGCAAAATCTTCTTGAGGTTTTTTACTAATTGTTGCTCTGCAGTTTTGTCAACATAAGAAACCAAATCATTTAGCCCCTTAAACTCAATAGCCGCAGTGTCAAAACTCATACCTTCCTTGCGTATAAAATTTCCGGTGAGGCGTGCCGTAGCTAATACCTTGTTGCAGAGTAATTCGTAATCCATTGTATTAGTATTGAGCCAGTTTTTCTTTGTTTTTTAGCGCATAAACGATTAGTGCAACACCGGCTAAAAAGAGGAAAGTCGCAATCATTTCTGCTTGGGTAAAAGCAAAAGAGCCAATGTGGTATTTAGTGTTTACCCGAATAAGTTCGATAGAGAAACGTTCAATTCCGTTGAAAACCAAATAAATGCCAAACATCAATCCGGGGATGTTTATTTTTTCTCTAATCTTCCAGAGAATAAAGAAAATAATCAATGCTGCAATTACTTCGTAAAAGGGGGTTGGATATACGGGTTGGGGTAGCACATTGCAAAAACGCCCTACACAATCGGCAATTGGAACTCCTTCACCGGCAACATTGTTGGGGTAGTTGTAGGCCCACATCCAGTCGGGCAGCCAAGAGAAAGGTTTGGGATTGAGATTGACAATTCCCCAATCGCCATCACCCGACATTTGGCAACCAATACGACCAACACCATAAGCCAGCATCATGCCTGGTGCTCCCACATCAAGCATGTGTAAAGGCTTAATTCCGTTTTTATGGGCAATATATAATACGGCTGCGCCTCCACAAATTAAGCCTCCATAAAAGGTCAATCCGCTAAAAGACAATAAGCCACCAATGGGATCCTGCACAAAGCTATCCCAATGCTCTAGGTTATCGAATATTTTTGCTCCCAAAAAGCCCCAAATAGCAGCCCATACCACCATGTTGTTCATCAACTCGTGAGGTCGGATAGTTACTTCTACCTTTTTTGGTTGCGGAAGCTTTGTTTTTTCTTTTTCTTTATGAGTCCAATAGGCCAATAAACCGGCAATTAAAAGACCACCTATAAAACTACCTTGTCCCGATAGGAGTACGCTTTGCGAATCGTTCACAAATTCGCGGTAGTTCATCAGTGCATAAATTAGTTTATAGCCGATGATGAAGCCGAAAATACCGTTAGATACCAAATCCCAAGTACTAGCACCTCGACCAATCTCGACTATTTTTTTGATAGCTTTTAGCTTGCCCTGTTCTTCTTTTCGTTGCAATTCTTTGCTAAAAGCCCAAAAACCGGCTACAAATGCCAAGGCTACAAAAACTCCAAAGGTGTTGAAGGGTAATGGTATGTTGATGCCGAAAAGATAGGACAAAAAATGTGATACGGTAGGAAACATCTTTCTTATAATATTTAGGCGAATATAAATAAAAATGCGATTTAAACAGTGAAAGGTTTAAATCGCAATATTGATTTTTTAGTGAGGCTAATGACTTAGTGTTTGTGCAGATAGGCTGCTTCGGGCTCGCTTACTTCTACTTCGCCATCTGGGCTAATTAGCACTAATTTCACCTCTTTTAGTTCGTTTACCAAAATAGGGTCGTATTTGGCACGTACCCGCACATAGTTTTGTGTAAAACCATACATCAAGCCGTCTTTCACGTCGTCTTCAAAAAGTACTTGAGCGTGCTTGCCTAATTGTGATTGATAGAACAATCTTCTTTTTTTGGCAGAAAGACCGTGTAGCATTTTGTTACGTTCGAAACGGGTACGACCGGCTACTTTTCCTTCCATGGCAGCTGCCTCGGTATTTTCACGCTCAGAGTAAGTGAAAACGTGGAAGTATGACACATCTAGCTGGTTCAAAAACTCGTAGGTCTCTAAGAAATCTTCTTGTGTTTCGCCAGGGAAACCTACAATAATATCAACACCGATGCAGCAATCGGGGATTTGTTCTTTTATTTTGGCTACTTTTTCGGCATAGAGTTCACGGCGATAACGACGTTTCATTAGCCCCAAAATTTTGTTAGAACCCGATTGTAAAGGGATATGGAAATGTGGGACAAAACGTTTTGACTGGGCAACAAACTCAATGATGTCATCGCTAAGTAGGTTAGGCTCTATCGAAGAAATGCGGATACGTTCAATACCTTCTACTTCGTCAAGTGCTTTAGCCAAATCTATAAACCGTTCTTCTCTTTTGCCATCACGTATTCCAAAATCACCTAAGTTTACCCCGGTAAGTACAATTTCTTTTACTCCTTTAGCGGCAACCTCATGCACTCTTTGCAGTACGTTTTCTATCGTGTCGCTGCGGCTGGCTCCACGGGCTAAGGGTATAGTGCAGTAGGTACATGGAAAATCGCAACCATCTTGTACTTTCAAGAAGGTACGTGTGCGGTCGCCAACAGAATATGCCGCCACAAAATTATTGTTTACCTTTTCTACATCACTTTGGTGTACAACAGCTTTGGGTTTTTTGGTGAGGTCGTCTAAAAACTCAAGTATGCGGAATTTTTCGGCAGCACCCAACACCATATCTACACCTTCCATCAGAGCAATTTCATCGGGTTTGAGCTGGGCATAACAACCTATTACCACTACATAGGCTTGCGGTGAATGTTTTAGAGCTTCGTTTACTACCTTTCTGCATTTTTTGTCGGCATGGTCGGTAACAGAGCAGGTATTGATAATGTAGATATCGGCAGCATCTGTAAACTCTACAATGCTATAACCGGCATCGTTAAAGATGCGACCAATAGTTGAGGTTTCAGAGAAATTTAGCTTACAGCCAAGGGTATAAAAGGCTACTTTTTTCATTATTGCTGCAAAATTACAAAATTGAGCTTGTTAAAAGTTGTATTAAAGTCAAATCTGTCTCTATTGTTCTTCATTTTCTTTCCAACGGTAGGTGTTGATGCTTAGTCCGGCTAAGTCGAGCACCCTATCTACAACTGTTTTTGCTAGTTCCTCAACGTTTTGTGGCAAACTGTAGAAGGAGGGTGCAGCCGGGCAAATGATGGCTCCGGCTTCGGTTAAACTACACATGTTGCGTAGGTGGATGAGGCTAAGAGGTGTATCACGAGCTACGAGGATTAGTTTTCGTCTTTCTTTGAGGATGACATCAGCAGCTCGGCTAATCAAATCGTTGGATACACCTTGAGCAATACGTGCCAATGTGCCCATCGAGCAAGGGGCTATTATCATGGTATCATATCGAGCAGAGCCAGAAGCGAAAGGTGCATAAAAATCATTTTTGGCGTAATAATCAAAAGGGTAGTTGTGGTACTCGGATTGGCCAAGTTCGTATGTCCAAACTTCTTTGGCATTGTCAGACATCACTATAGCTACCTTATCCCATTGTTGTTGGTGCAAAAGTAGTTGATCCATGATTTGTTTAGCATATATTGCCCCACTGGCACCGGTTATGCCAAGGATGATTTTCTTTTTTGAGTTTTGCATTTTGCAAATATAAGGCGATTTTTTAGGCTAAATGATTTTTTTGAGGCTATAAATCAATATTATACAAGATAAGGTGTAAAAATATTTGTACTTTGTTGCAGATAGCTCTATATTTGCACCTCCTTAAAACAATTGAGGATGATTCCGTAGCTCAGCTGGTAGAGCATTACACTTTTAATGTAGTGGTCCTGGGTTCGAATCCCAGCGGGATCACAGAAGGCGCACAAACGTGCGCCTTTTTTGTTTTTAACTTTTTTTATTTTGCCTTGCATAGTTATTAACAACTGTTTTTAGTTATTCTGATAGCAAAAAAAAGCTGCCCTAAGACAGCTTTTTTCTAAAATTACTTTTCTTATTTCAAGAATAATAGTTCTCTGAACTTCGGTAGTGGCCAATTAGAATCATCAACAATTTGCTCTAACTTGTCGGCATGATAACGAATTTGGTCGAAGTGAACTTTTACACGCTCGTCGTAATTGATGGCCTTTTCACGGCTTTCTTCAATTTTATTGACATTTTTACGTTCTTCGAGCATCAAATCGGTTGTTTGTTTCAACACGCTCAAGTGGTGTGATATTTTTTGGATAATGCCCATTGCTGTTGCGGTGCTCTCTTCGCCTAATCCCAACTCTTTTAAACCCTTCACATTTTCGATGAGGGTGTTTTGGTAGCTAATAACAGCAGGAATAATTTGGCTGTTGGCAATTTCGCCGAAAACACGGGCTTCTATTTGTAGTTTTTTGAAGAAGTTTTCGAGCAAAATCTCTTGACGGGCGTGAAGCTCTCTAGCACTGAATACTTTGGTTCTCTCAAAAAGTGATACGGTTTTTTCGCTAGTGTAGGCATCCAAAGCTTTTGGTGTAGTTTTGATATTGGATAAACCACGTTTTTCGGCTTCTTGAGCCCATTCGTCACTATAACCGTTTCCTTCAAAGCGGATAGCTTTTGATTCTTTGATGTAGCGTTTGATGATGGTCATTAAGGCTACATCTTTTTTCTCGCCTTTTTTTATCAGCTTATCTACTTCTACCTTAAATTTGGTTAGCTGATCGGCAACAATGGCATTTAGTACAGTCATAGAGGCTGATGAGTTGGCCAGAGATCCTACGGCTCTCAATTCAAATTTGTTGCCGGTAAAAGCAAAAGGCGAGGTGCGATTACGGTCGGTATTGTCAAACGAAATTTGAGGAATTTTTGGAATACCCAACCACAGTTGGTTTTCTTCTTTTAATTTTTTGCTGATGCGAGAGTGCTCGATTTCGTCCAAAATACCATCCAGTTGTTGGCCCAAGAAGATAGAGATAATAGCCGGAGGTGCTTCGTTGGCACCCAAACGGTGATCGTTGCTTACCGAGGCAATGCTGGCTCTTAGCAAATCAGCGTTATCATGTACTGCTTTGATGGTGTTTACAAAGAATGTAAGGAACATCAAATTGTTTTTTGGTGTTTTGCCAGGGGCCAATAGGTTTTTGCCGTTGTCGGTAATTAAAGACCAGTTGTTGTGCTTGCCCGATCCGTTGATGCCTGCATAAGGTTTTTCGTGCAATAACACTTTTAGGTTATGACGACGGGCTACACGCTCCATCATGTCCATCAGAAGCAGGTTGTGGTCGATTGCCAAGTTGATTTCTTCATAAATAGGAGCACATTCAAATTGAGATGGTGCCACCTCATTGTGACGGGTTTTTAATGGGATGCCTAATTTCAACGCCTCGTTTTCAAAATCAACCATAAAGGCAAATACGCGATCAGGTATAGAGGCAAAGTAATGGTCTTCAAGTTGTTGGTTTTTTGCTGATATACGTCCGTACAAAGCTCTGCCGGTAAGTACCAAATCGGGGCGGGCATTGAATAGTGCTAAGTCAACCAAGAAATATTCTTGCTCAATACCTAAAGAAGCGTTTACTTTAGTAACACTCTTATCGAAATATTGACAAACATCTACAGCGGCTTTGTCTATTGCAGCGAGGGCTTTTAAAAGTGGGGCTTTATAATCTAAAGCTTCACCTGTATAGGCTATAAAAACAGTAGGAATACAAAGGGTTTTGCCAGCTTGGTTTTCCATAATGAAAGCAGGAGACGAAGGGTCCCAAGCAGTATAACCACGTGCTTCGAACGTATTACGGATACCTCCGTTAGGAAAACTTGATGCATCGGGCTCTTGTTGTACTAAAGCACTACCTTCAAATTTTTCGATAGCTCCATCGCCACTGGGTTCAAAAAATGAATCGTGTTTTTCGGCAGTTGATCCGGTTAATGGTTGAAACCAGTGTGTGTAGTGAGTTACACCTTTGCTCATGGCCCAGCTTTTCATTGCTGTTGCAATGTGGTTGGCATCTTCAGACGTCAGGGTCTCACCTTGGTTGATAGCAGAGAGCAATTTTTTGTAAACCTCTTTGGAGAGATAGTCTCTCATTTTCTTTTTGTCGAAGACATTTTCTCCGTAAAAATCAGAAATTTTAGTAGAAATTACATTGATTTCTGGAATTGATCTGTTTCTTGCTTCTTTTAGTGCTTCAAATCTGGCTGATTTCATTGTTTTATTTTTATTTATATGGCAAAATACAGCAAAAAAAAATAAATAATCAATAAAAATTTATAAAATATTGAATTTAGTTGGGTTGTTTTGGTTGTTTAGCTGTTTTTATAATGATATTTTTTAAATTTATTGTGTATTTTGTAGGGTTTTCCTTTTCTTTTCTTGTTTTGTTGAACGGTTAGTAGGAAATTTTTTAAAACCTTTGTTAAAGTATTTAGCTTGCAAATTTGAAATTTTATGTTTTTTTCGATTAGTTTTACGCTTGCATGTTAGTAGAATTAGATCAAACAACTTGGAACAATCGGATAAGCCAAATCCGTCCTATAAGCATGGAAGAGGAAGATGGTTTTGTGAAATCTTTATGTCGTGTTTTTGATTTAAAAGCCCGCTACTTTGTGTTTGAGCAAAAAGGAAGCATCAGATTAAGCTTTTTGGCACTTTGTAAGGGTAAAGCTATTGTACAGCCTATACATTTCTATTATTCGGCATTTTGGATTGCTCCCGAGCTTAGCCAATTGCACAGTATGAACTTTTGTACTGAATTTATTGGGCAACTTAAAAAGTACTTTAACTGTATCGACTTGCGTTTGCCGCCTCAATATTCGGATATCAGACCATATTTGTGGAATGGTTTTTCTGTTACTAATAACTATACGTATATTAAAGATTTAACTCGGCTCAATTACTCTTCTTCCGTACAACGAAATATCAAACAAGCACAAAAACTAGCACTTAGTCTGCGTTGTGAACGTTTAAATGAAGCAAGTGAGCAACTGAACGCAGATGTGTTTGATGCCTTGGGTACTGTGCCACAAAAACGTAAGGCACAAATTGCCGCATTAATGCGTGCTTTGGATGAGCAAGGGCTGCTACGCTGTTTTAATTGTTATGCCGATACTGAGTTGTTGGCCTCGCAACAGGTTTTCTTAGATTTTGTAAACAAAAAAGCTTATTTGGTATTGCTTAGTAGGCAAACTAAACAGCATGGTCAAAATGTTCATGCGCTGCTGCACCATTTCTTGTTTGAGCATTTACAAAGTTTGGGCTATCTGAGGCTAGATTTGATGGGCGGAGATTTGCGAGGTATAGCTGATTTTAAAACCAGTTTAAAGGCCGATTTACAGCCTCATTTTACTTTGAAATATCGTAGCTCTGTCGCCAATATGGCTAAAATGAAGCAAAAGCTAGTGGATAGCTTAAAAAAGATGGTAGTAAGGATAGGTATGGCCTAATAAATTGCAAAAAATTAAGGTCGTATAGGAAAGTACAAATCGTATATCTTCAGTAATAAATTTAAGGATTTGATTCCAATTTGAGTGCTTTAGATAAAAAGTTATTAGAAACTTTATTGATCGTATTTGGCATCAAACACTCCGCCTGTAATTTCTTTTTTATTACCAAGATTATCTTTAGCAGTAAAATAAAATCTACCCGAAACTATTTTGTTTGCCGTGTCGAGTCGGGTGATTGCTAATTTGCCACTTTCTATAAAATAGCTTATCCCTTGTTTTGAGCTGTAATAGTCACCGTTATCACAATTATAGGGCTTATCACAATCGGGGATATTGCTTATTGGGTATTCTCCAGGTCCAAATACGTGTTGTTTTTGGATTAATATACGCCCAGAATGGGCAATGTTTCTAGCATCTATTCCTTGTATAGAAAAGAAACCGGCTTTATATGTTTTTGATGAGTTGGGCTGGTAATAGACACTTAAAGGATGAACATTTCCAAATAAAGTAGTTGAAGGTATGAAGGCCTTGTTATCTATGTAACAACCAAAAGTGTTTAAGCCACTTTGTGTTTCTAAAGGAAACTTTGGTCCGTTTATCTTGCTTTTGAAACAGGCGGTATAAACGCAAAGTACACTGATTACTAGTGTTAATATTTTTAGGTTCTTCATGTTTTAATGAGTATTGAACCAAATTATTTTCTGATAATCATGTAAATATAGGCTAAAATTGTTTATTGATATAGTTTTAGTGGTAGGGTTGGAGAATAATATTCAAATGCAAATTAAAAAAAGAATGAATTTTCCTGCTCGTTTCAAGCTACTTGTCCTCTACATACTCTAAAATATCGCTAGGTTGGCATGATAAAACCTTACAAATCGCTTCTAAGGTGCTAAATCTAATTGCTTTTGCTTTTCCGGTCTTTAGTATAGAGAGGTTTGATAAGGTTATACCTACCTTTTCTGATAGTTCATTGAGCGTTATTTTGCGTTTGGCCATCACAACGTCTAAGTTTACAATAATTGCCATTATTTACACGGTTAATTCGTTTTCGTTCTGTATTTCTACTCCTTTTTTGAAAATACATGCAATTATATAAACTACTGCTCCCATTAAAATATATGCATCACTATCTGCCCAAAACTGGTGAAGATTTTCGGTATTTATATCATAACTATCCCATTTTTTCGTGGTTTGACGGGCAATAAAACTTATTAGCCCTATTGCCAGAGTATATTGGCTGATTAATGTGATTTGTTTTGCAGCAAAAGTGCTGAAGGGTTGTGCAAGGTTGAGTTGGTGCATTAACCTAATTACTGTGTAGAATAAAGCAGCTTTTAATAATGCAATGGTGATGATAAAACTGTAGCTAGTTAAAAAGGCATACCAATTGATATCATATAGCTGGCTTAAATCAAGCTTTTGATAGAGGTGTTGTACAAAATCTGGCCAATATAGACTGAAAATGAAATTAACAACCAAACCACCTGCTTCTATACACAACGCTACAAAAATTATCCAAGCAATAATAAGCAAGGCTTTAAATACAAATTGATTTGTTTTTGACATGATTTAAGGTTTAATCTAAAGTAAAGCTAAAAAATATTTATTGATTAACAATAAATATTTTTTCTTTTTCGATTAAGTGAGTTTGAGTTTGTCCTGTCTAGAGCAAGGGTTAGCTGTTGGTATAAGTAGAGTAACAATTAAAAACCTCTATTGGATAAGACCAGTTGTGGGTTGTTTTCTCAGTTTATGAATCAAAATGTTTGTCGTACCACATCTGAAACTGTAGCAATAACCAAAGTTTGCGTGCATCGGTGCCATTGGGCGAGGCAAAAAAGCGATTTTTAAGTTTAAACACCTCTATAATATCAAAAAATTGATGCTTGTTCAACTCATAAGGGCTGAGGTGCTTTTCGATAAAAGGTTTGTAGATAGTGCTCATCCAGGCAACTAGTGGTATGCTAAAACCTTGTTTGGGGTTGTCCATCATGGCCTTGGGTAGGTATTGGTGGCAAACTTGTTTTAGCAGATGTTTTAGCCCTTGTTTTGGATATAGCCATTTGGCATCTAAACTTTGTGCAAAGTTTACTAGGTCTAAACTTAGCAGCGCATCTCTATTATCTATGCTGTAGTGCATGGCACAGCGGTCGGCCTTCATCATCAAATCGTTGGGAAGGTAATACTCCAAATCAAACCGAAGCAAACCCTTGATGTTTTGGGTGTTAAACTCATAAAAACTATTTGGTTCTAGTCTTTTGTTGAGCATTAAGCTAATTTCATTTTTTGGGAAAAACGAGCATATAGACTCATAACAGGCTCCCAAATTGTCGGTAAACAAAACTTCGTTGAGTTTGTTTTGCCGATGTTTGGAAAGACTACTGAGTATTTTCTTTAAAAAATTGGGTAATCTTCTGCTCAAGCAAAAAATTCGGTTGCTGAGTTTGTAATTGGTATAGCCGGCAAAAAGCTCATCGCCTCCTTCGGCACCCAGTAAAACCTTAATATTGTCGGCCGCAGATTGCTTGGCCAAAAAAGCTAAAGCTATGGCTCCGCTATCGCCGCTGGGCTCGTCCAGAATTTCCGGTAATTTTTCGAGCATTTCTACGGCATCTTGGGGTTCTATAAAGTATTCGTGATGATTAGTGTTTAGGTAGTTGGCTATATTTTTGGCTCTGCTGGCTTCGTTTAATCGCAGGTCTCTAAAACCCAATGTAAAGGTTTTTATACGTTGTACTTGGTTTTTTTGTAAGATAGCGGCAACGGTTGCACTATCATAACCACCACTTAGCATTACGCCTGTTGATAGATCGGCGGTGTATCGCCTAAGCACAGATTCTGTTATGAGATTGTTGAGCTGTTTAATGAGACCGTCTTCGGTATTGGCAGCCACAAGGTTGTTGAAACGGCTTTCAAACCTATTCATCATGTAGTTGCCGCTAGCCAAATCAATGACCATGTAGTGCTGTTTTTTGAAGTTTTTTATACCCTCAAAAATTGTTTCTTCACCAATAAAATAGCCCTGTCTGAGATAGGTTTCTATGCAAGGTCGATGTATATTTTTGACGATGGGGTAATGCAACAAAGCCTTAATTTCTGAAGCAAAAACAAAGAAATTGTTGTTTTTGAACCAATAAAGTGGTTTTACCCCCATTTGGTCACGAGCCAAAATCATTTGGTTGCGTCTTCGGTCTATGATGGCAAAGGCAAAGGTACCATCAATATGCTCAAACATCTGGGTGCCCCATTTTTTGAAACACGCTAACAGTACTTCGGTGTCGGACAGGGTGTGGAATATTGCGCCTTGACGTATCATGGTCAGCCTTAGCTCTTGGTAATTGTATATGGTGCCGTTAAAGCTGATGACATAGTTTCCACATGCCGAGTGAAATGGTTGTTGGGCTTCGGCGCTAATGTCTATAGTAGAAAGCCTTTCGGTGGCTATACCCACCGTATATTTTTCTTTTTGTTCAACAAAATTACCGCTGCTACTGCCACCTCGATGTTGCAAGCGTGCAGAAGCAGCCAATAGTTCTGTTTCTGTTACTAATCCGTGGTAATCAATAAAACCTGTTATGCCACACATTATCTCATCAAGTATATTTTACCTATGTTCTTTTTAAAATATTTATCGCCTCCAGTGCTGCGGTGTTTAATACTAGAGTGGTCGTTGTTCTCAATACTTACTTTATAAAAGTAAACACCGTTGGCCAGTTTATCGCCGTACATGTCGGTACCGTCCCAAGTAAAATCCGAAATATTGTTGCCGATACGCAGGTTGCCTAATTCGTTTTTCAACACCTCACGTACTACCTTGCCGCTAATGGTCATAATCTGTACTTTGATATTGTCGGGCACCTTATCGCCTGTTAGGGTGAAAACAAATTTCATTGCTGTACTAAAAGGGTTGGGGTAGGGATAGAAATTGCTGACGGAGGCTTCATTAATCACTTCAAAATCTATCGTGTAATTGTTGCTTGGATTTTTGTTGCCACTGGCATCTTTTGCCTCTACCATTAGTGTGTAAATACCGTCATCGAGCTTTTGCGGTTTAAAAATTGCTGTGGCTTTGTTGTTGTTGGCTGTAGTGGCAGGCATAAAACTCAGTAAACCTGATGAGTAGGCAATTTTCTTAAAATTATTGTTTTCGTCTTTTAAATAAACAGTCATGGCGCTGGTGTCTGAGAGTAGAATATAGGGGTTCTCATCACTCAAGCTGATGTTGATGTTGGGTTGTGGCGATACGATTTCGCCATTCATAATTCGTTTACCATCAAAAGATACGTCAACTAGGGGCTCTTTGTTGTCGCGGCTAACTTGGAAGCTCTGCTGGATATAATTGTTGAAAGCATAACTGTCCAACCCGTTTATCGGCTCAAAATCCATTTTTAAAAGATTATTGCCCACTAATCCTAAGCTCGGTAGTTTTAGGGTGAAGATTTGGCTTGCTCCCGGAGCCAATGCAGGGATCTTACCTACTTTTGCACTTACAACACTACGGTCTGGCTTGGTTAGACTATAATAAATATTTACCGAATCACTTTGGTATTTAGAGAAGTTTTGGTAAGCGATATGCCATTTTATGCTGTCGCCCTCTTGGATGGTATTGTTATAAAAATCATGCTTGATTTCGGTGTTGATTCCGGCCTCGGGAAGTTCGTTATACAAAAATTTCCATTGTAGGGGCTGGGCAGGTGTCCGATTGCTGGCATCTGTATATTTAACCCTAAATCCCATTTTTGGGTATTGTGTAGCGTCGTAAGCCGATAAGTTGATGGTGTTTCCGCTGAGGTTGCTTTGAAGTACGTCGCTAGAACCATCAGGCTTATAGCCAAGCAAATCGTAAACAACTTGGTCTCCGCTCTCTAGTGTAGAGCTAAAGCTAGCACTAGTCCATTTGGTGGCAGGCCCGGCCTTGGCACTGATATAAGTGCCTTGGGTAAGCGGATAGCCGTAGGTAACATCAAATTTTATTTGTTGATTTTTTGCCGGTTCTTGGTTGGTATAGTCGGCAGTTTTCTCTATTGCAGTACCTTGTGCAGCACCTTTTACTCCCCAAAACATATAAGGTTCGCCAGGTCCAATATTGCCAATTTGTGCTACACCTACTTGTTTGAAAGCATTTATGGCTGCTTGGGGTAGTGCTGATAAATTGATTCCTCTACCGTTGAAGCCCATCACTTTGTAACCCTCGGGAATACGATTGAGATGAGCCACCAAACTGTCCACAGCTATCGGATTGTTGGTATCATAATAGAATTGTCCGGAATAATATGGCCCGGCACCATCATTATTGACAACATTATAGGGCGAAGGGTAATTGTATGCCCGCATGGTGGTGGGGTTGAGGGCGATGAGGGTAAAGCCCACAAACTCGTAGCCAAGATAGCCCAGCCTTCCACCTGGGTTGGATCGGTAAGTTCTTTCATCTACGGTAGGTGCGTCGTCTCCTCGGGTTTGTATGCTGGTGGCAAAGGCGGTTTTGGCAAATTCCAATTTTTGGCCATTGTACTCCAAACTAGTGAGTGTAGCGTCTTTTAGTTGCTGAAAATGTGTTTGGGCCCATCCATCAGGACTATCTTGGATATAGGTGAATGATGCGGATTGCCAAGTGCCTCCTTTGTCGGGATCAATATTAAGCCTTACCCGCCAATAATAAGCTTTATTAGCTGTGTTGGGTAAAACAACTTGCCATTTCGGCATAAACCCACTGTTGATGGTGCTACTTCTTTTCCAAGGGCTATCAAAGGTGCTCAGGGTGTCAAGCTCAAAAATATATTCGGCATTTTTGATTGCCAAATCGCTTGATTGGGCGACGAGATCAACGGTATTTTTCCCTACAATTGCATAAGGTTTGGGGTAGAGTAGGTTTACGCCATTTGATGCAAAAAAATAGTTAAGATTTGCACTATTGTTGGTCTTGCTCAATTCGTCAAACTGGTTGTCGGGATCTAAAATTACCTGAAAACGATTCATCCCTGCAGAACTGAGGTTGTTTTGGTTGATATCAAAATAAACCGTATCAGTATTGAATACCGGGTTGGCATTAATACTTGGATAGTTGATTGTGCTATTGTCTGGGAGTGTTCTTGCTAAGTTAATTTTTAATGGTTGATTAATTGCTTTGCCGATGTTTTTGGCAATGAGCCCTACTCTAAATGTGTTGCTCATGGCGTTGACGTTGTTCGGCGATAGAAACAAATCTTGATCTTCAAGCGCAAAATCGGGTTTGGAAGGGGTATAAAATTTTAAAGCCGGATCTCCCTGAAAAGTGTACTGCGTGGTGTGCATCACGTTGATGACATCATTTAGGTTTTGGTATTGCTGTTTGCTCAGTCTAATTGCTTCGGCAATTGAGGCACCATAATTGGTATTGAAAACATTTCTGTAGAAAATAGAACTGAAACTTGATAGGTAACTGGCTACCCCTTCGCTAGATGTTCCTATCCAGCCTATAGCTCCTTTGTCGGGGAAAAACATCAGCTTATCACCCAATGAGGGTTCGTAGATATAGGTATTTCCGGTTGTACAGCCGTTAACTAGGTAAGTGAGTAGGGTGTTGGCGTTGTCCAGCTCATCGGCATGTCCAAAGTCAATTTCGGTAGCTTGGTGTGCTCCGTGTCCCAAGAAAGAGAGTAAGGCTGCACCTTTGTTGATTTCGCCGATAATTCGCTGCTTTTGATTGGTGCTAACCGGAAGACCTACGTTTTTGTTGAAGTTGACGGTGTCGGCACCAAAGGGCACATCCTTGGTCATATTGTACATGTTGGCCTGATAATTGGCCCATGAAATATTTTCGGAAAGGTTGGCTCCACCACTGATGTGGATGAATTTTTTGCGCCATAAAGCATTTGGATATTGCTCGTAGCGTTGTAGTTTTTGCAAGTATAGCTCAACCTCTGCATTGGTGCTGGCTCCCAAACGGCCTGTTGCCAATGCGGGGGCAAGGCTGGTACTGTTAATACGGGCGGTCAACAAATCATCTGATGGTGGCGAACCGTAAGTGGGCACCAAATCATCTGCCAAACCCGATGCCGAACGTACCAAGTGGTTTTCCAATCCTTTGCCCAGCAACAACAAGTATTTGGGTTTTATGTTGGCGTACTGCATCAAATATTTGATGAAATTTTTTATGGCCAAGGGGTGGTGTACGCCGTAATAAAACTGGTCATACAATTGTTCTGTAGTGATAAGTAGCGGTTTGAAACCTTTCAGTTGGCGATAATTGGCGTAGTTTTGAGCACTAGTTTGTAGTTTGTTATTGGTAACAATAAGAAAATCTTTGTCAAAACTAGCTGGCGATAGGTTAAAAAAATTAACTTTTGATAGGGTAGTAGGCGTGTAAGCGGCACTGTCTGCCAAGTAATAGTTGTAGTTTTGATTAGCTGCTGCAAGCACAAAATCAGCTGTATTTCCGTTGATAGTACCTACTATTCTCTGTTGGTTTTCAATATCCCAAACAATAGGTTTGGCAAGATTGTTATTATTGAAACTGAGCCAGCGGTTTTGGCTGCTGCTACCTAAACCAAAGTTGAGCCAATTGGTATTTTGCAGATTGGGTAGCCTTGGATAAGTAATTAAGGCATAAGCCGGAGCCTGATAGTCTGTGGCTTCGTTAGACATGCCCAAGTCGTTGATAGATTGATAAATTACAGTGCTGGTGTTGCCAATTTCATTGGGCAAAATGTTAATATTGGTACGTATTACCTCGTAGCCACGAAATAAGGTGTCTTTTTTGTAGTAGGTAGTTGTTCCGTTGTTGATACCAATTCGTAAGTGGTGGTTGTAGCGTTGTGGATGTGGCGAATCGGCATCTGATCGCCCCGCCACATAGGTTTCGAGGTTGATGCTCGGCGCACCCGAACCTGTATATAAGAAAGGAGTATTTAAGCTATTGCTTTGGGTTTGTCCTTTGCCATAAACAGCACCTAAAAATCCTTCGCCAGCCTGATAATCGGATAAACTCATGTGGGCTATGATGTACCGACCTTGATAATAGGCATCGGTGAAAACTTTTAGGCTCTTGCTTAAAATGTAGGCTTCGGGATTGAGCCCGCTAGTACTGGCTTTAAAATTTTGAATTCTTTTGCCTGCTACATTTGGTGCATAGGTTAAATAGTAAGCTGCAGTATCGGTAAATAGGCTGTAATACTTATGAGGTTGATCATTTGCATTGACATATAATTCGGTATCCAACCTACCGTCGTTGCCTTCGCCGTAAAACTCAATAAAATCGTTACTGTCAAAACTATTGTCGGCCTGGCCATGCACATAAATGGCTTGTTCTATCCCGTTTTTGTAGATCAGGAAGTTTTTTGGGGCAAGACTGTTGAGGTTGCTGTAATATTGTCCCAATTGACTTGCGGTAATTCGGTAAATACCTTTGTTTACCACTTTTATTTTGTAGTAAGCTTGGTTGTGGTTTATCCAATCGTTGCCATAGGGTGTTTGTGCGTAGCCCGCTATTTGCAGAAAGGTAAGCAATATTAAGGGTAGAATAATCTTACGGCTCATAAATTCAAACATACAAATAATCGGCAATTTATGAAATATTAGCCGCAGCACTCTTTTTTTTATATTTTTACCTCAACTGGTTATGAAATTTTCGAACACTGTTTTGTTTCTACCTGCCTGGTATCCTAACCGGACGCATGCCTCTATCGGTTCTTTTATACGCAGTCATGCCGAAGCTTTGAGCAAACAAATACAGGTACATGTTTTGCATGTTTGCGGTGATGAGCAGGCTCGGCGTTTATTTGAGTTAGAACAATCATTGGTAAACGGTGTTGAAACCTACGTGCTATATTACCGCAAACCGGCCTCCAAAACAAAACTGGCTCTACTGAGGAAAGCTATTTTGCATGGTGTTGCTTTGTTTTATGCTTATTACCTCTACCGAAAAAATCAGCCTCGACCAGGTGTTTTTCATGTGCATGTACTTAGCCGCTCGGCTTTGGTGCCTTTTACACTTAACTTGTTCACTAAAACGCCTTATTATATTAGCGAGCATTGGTCTCGCTATGTTCCCGAAGACGGCAGTTATAAGGGATACTTGCGAAAAGCATTTACAAAGGCAGTGGTCAAGCGGTCGAGAGGGCTTTCTGCAGTAACGGCATATTTGGGTACACATTTGCAAAATCATGCCTTGTCTCATCCCAATTTTAAAGTGATTTCTAACGTTGTTCGAGAGCTATTTGTAAAGGCTCCGTTTCACAACCTACCCGTTGCAGAAACAGGTTATTTTGTACATGTCTCCAATTTTGCCCGTGATGTTAAAAACGTATTGATGATTTTGGAGATGGCAAAGATTATGCAGCAGCAAAATATTCCGTTTAAGCTGGTTATGGTGGGCGATGGAGATGAGCTGGAAGCAGCCCAAGCATTTGCTACACGTGAAGCACTCGGCAATGTTGTATTTACCGGTTTTTTGTATGATGATGCTTTGTTATCCATTATGCAAAATGCAAAAGCCTTAGTCATGTTTAGCCACTATGAAACCCAATCGGTAGTAGCTCTAGAAAGTCTTACTTTAGGTGTTCCGGTTATCTCATCGGCAGTTGGTGGCCTAGCCGAAATTGTTAATGAGCAGAATGGTATTTTGGTTGAACCTAAAAATACCTCTGCTTTGGTAGCTGCAATAAAAATGTTTTTAGATACAGGTAATAGATTTGATAGATTAGCTATTCGGCAAGCAGCCTTAAAAAAATATTCTCCTGAAGTTATAGCACAAGAATTTTTGGATTTTTATAAGGCTGGAACAGAGCTTTAACAAAAAGAGGAGAAAACCGACAGGTCATCTCCTCTTTTTTATAGGATTATATGCTTGGCCTACCGAGCTCCCGGAGGGCAATTTTCTTTCAAGAAGTTGGTGTAAGTAAGTGCCAAATGTGCACTGGTGCCTTCGCCCTCTCTAATGCTGTGTGAACGGTTGGGATAACTCATCAGCTGAAAAGGCTTTTGGTATTTTACCAATTCATTAATCAACATTTCGGCGTTTTGATAGTGCACATTATCGTCTCCGGTGCCGTGTATCAATAATAATTTACCTTTTAGTTGCTTAGCATAGGTAATTGGCGAGCCTTTTACATAAGCTTCGGTACTTGGAAATGGAGTCCCCATATAACGTTCTTGGTAAATGTTATCGTAGGTGAGTTGGTTTGCCACTGGGGCAATAGTTATCCCAACTTTATAAATTTCTGGATATTGGAACATTAAGTTTAGAGTAGAAGATCCGCCACCACTCCAACCCCATACAGCTACCCGGTCTTTATCCATAAAACTATTTTCATCTAAAAGCTTTTTGGCAGCCATAGCCTGGTCTCTGATGTTAATTTGGCCAATATTTTTATAGATAGATTTGCGCCAGTTTTTGCCTTTGGGTACGGGTGCACCACGGTTGTCCATAGAGATATAGATATAACCGTCTTTAGCCATATCACCTTGGTACAGTCGGTTGGCTCCGGCACCCCACACATCCAGCGCAGTTGCTGATGCGGGTTCGCCGTACACGTAAAACACTACCGGATATTTCTTGGTCCGATCAAAATGGTCGGGTTTCTTCATCCAGCCGTCCATTTCTACGCCATCGGCAGTGGTAATTTTAAAAAATTCAACTTTGTTTTTGGGTGGGTTTTGTCGGCCAATTTGGTTGGTAATACTACCCTCCATGGTAAGAGGGGTATTGGTTTTAAAGTTCATCCATTCGCTAGCTGGACTAATGGTAGCACTACTGAAAGAATGGAAAGCAAATAGGCCTTTGGGAGAAATGTCGTAATTGTGGTTACCTTTTAATACCGAAGGGCTTACGATTTCTAATTTTCCTTTACCATTAAGCTTGGTTTTGTATAAGTATTTTTGAGTGGCATTTTCTGGTGATGCCAAAAAATAAACCGTTTGATTGGCTTCGTCTATCAATTTTAGGTCAATAACATCGTAATTACCCTTGGTAATGAGTGTGGTTTTCTTATTTTCGATATTGAGGGCGTAAAGATGTGCCCATCTGTCGGTATCACTCTTAAAAACTAGGGATTTGTTGTTGTTTATCCAATCAAAACTTGGTAAGGCATCAATCCAAGCTTGGTCTTGCTCTTTGTACAGTTCATCTACTTTCAGGCTTTGTCCGTTTACCAGAAATAGTGTGCTTTGGTTTTGTTGACGATTGAGTTGTTGTAGAATTATTTGGTTGCTGTTCGGCACCCAGTCCATGCGTGGTATATAGTTTTGTACACTACTGCCCGGAATTGCTAGCCACCTGGTTTGTGCACTTTCGATATCAACTAAACCAATTTTGCAGCTAGAAGGATCTTGACCCACTTTTGGGTACTCAACCGGAATAGTGAAGGAATATATAGAATCGGTATTGTTGATCATCAAAAAATTCTTGATGTTGCGAGCGTCCAATTGCCAATAGGCTATTGATTTGCTATCGGGACTCCAGCGAAAACCGTCTCTACAATCGAACTCTTCTTCGTAGGCCCAATCAAAAGTACCATTAATGATTCGGGAGGTGCCATCATTTGTTAAGGCTTTGCTTTGTCCGCTTTCGAGGTCTTCTACATAAAGGTTGTGTTCGCTAACATAAGCTACTTTTTTGCCATCTGGCGAGAATTTAGCAAACATCAAGGATGAAGCTGGACGATCTTTACCAATTTGTCGGAGGGTATTTTTGTTACGATCTACCAACCAATAATCGCCTCGGGTATCATATCGCCACACTTTTTTACTATTCGTGTAAATTAGTGCCTTGCTGCCATCTTCGCTTAAACTAAAGCTTCTGATTGCAAGAGGCTGTCTGTTATCTCTTGTGAGTTGAGCTCGGCTTATCACCAAACTTCGGGCAAAGTTGGGCAGATTGATGGCGGTAATTTCGCCATTGTTGCTTTGGTAGTAGCCCGTGCCATCTGCTTTCCAGTTTATGCCTTGTGCCCAAGAGTTTTGGCTTAATAGTAGCAGTGCAAAAACAACTAATTTAATTTGAAACTTTGTTTTCATAGCCTTGTGGTTCTAGAAATTGATAAATTGCTGATACACCGTTTGCAAATAGGCTTTTCCGTAGTTAAGTACACTATCGGTTAGCACTTTGTTGTTTTTATCGGTGTTGTATAGGATGTTTTTTCCCAAGTTGTCAAAAGTAACCGTATGTTGGTCTTTGATAAAACCTAAGCCGTTGTCCCAGCTAAAAAAAGCAAATTTTTTTCGATAAGGGTTCATCAAATCTTTACTCCAAACAAAGTTTTTGGCATTCATGTTTAGCTGCTTTAGTAATGTAGCCGATAAATCCAATTGACTACCTAGCTCTTTGTAGTTGCGCCCTCTAAATTCTTCTTTGATAACATCTCCGTAGAAAATAAGCGGAATATGAAATCGCTGCGGCTCATAAATCTCGTGGTTGGCCTTGGGCAAGGGGTGACCGTGATCGGCAATGAAAACAAATAGGGTATTTTTGTACCAAGCTTGTTTTTTGGCCTCATCCAAGTAGCTGCCTATACAAGAGTCGGTGAAAAAAGCTGTGCTCTTAAATTTCTGAATATTATCAGCCGTTCCAAATTTATAATTGCCTTGCAAATCGAAAGGCTCGTGGTTGGTCAAAGATAAAATGGTTGAGAAGAATGGTTGCTTAAAAGTATTAGCGTCGGCTAGTTGTCGGCTAAACACTACATTATCATAAGCTCCCCACTTGGGGTTCATGTCTTTGGCTTGGAAATTCTTTTTGTCGGTTAGTTTTTTGAAATCGTGACCCAAAATAAAGGCTTTGTAATTATCAAATTCGGCCTCGCCGCCATAATAAAATGCAGTTTGATACCCGTTTTTGTAGAATTCTTGACTAATTGCCGGAATTTTTTGCATTTTCTCGGGCCACTTTACAATACTACCGAAGGCCAATGTAGGGAAACCGGCCAAACTACCAATCAAACCTTTGTCTGTACGATTACCTGTAGCGTAAATATTACTGAAAAATACTCCTTTTTTAGCTAAGCTGTCCAAATTGGGAGTTACACCGTCTTCGTTACCTAAGGCCTTGGTTAAATCAGCAGTAAAACTTTCTAAAATAAACAGTACTACATTGGGGCGAGGATTTTTTAGGAAATGTACCGTAGTGTCTTTGGGTACAGTATATAACTCATCAACTAGTTGCTTTGCTTCGTCTGCTTTGAAATACAAATAAGGGTTTTTCTTTACCTTACCACTGGCCAATAAACTAGAGCCCAAATTCCACTCGGTGTTTAGTGAGGCAATATTTAAAATCTGGTAATTGGAAAAATAGGCCATACTTTGCGAGTTGGGGGCGGTATCGGTACCACCACGAATAAACAAGAAGTTAACGCCAAAAGCCAGTATTGCTATAATAATCTTTAGGCTAAGTGGTTCTTTCTTTATTTCGGTGTAGCGACGCACCAACACAAAATTGAGGTAAAAACCTACCGATAGTAATATGGCTAATAAGAATAGAGCCAACATGACGGGAGACGATTCGCTTGATGCAAAAGACTCTTTAGGGGTTTTTATAGCAAACTCAACAATGCGGGCGTTTATTTTGCTGCCCCATTCGCGATATACGTTGAAATTGACAATGCCAATAATACTAAACAGTACAATAAAAAACTTGTTGTAAATCTTAACCCAAGTAAAATTTATACGTGTTTTGGAGGTGAAATGCAAGGCCAAAAATACCAATAGTGGGATGATGCTGAGGTAGCCAGCCATAGAAAGATCTAGGCGCAAACCGTGGTAAAAAGTAGCCAATTTCTCGCCAAGGGGTATTTCTCTCATTTTGGCGTGGTAAACCCCCATAAAAAGCAGTCGGTCAACTGCAAAAAATATAAGCCAGAAAATGTAGTATCTGACAAAGAATAGCAGATTTTTTAACATAGCTTGCAAAGCTACTAAAAAAAATGGCTCAACATCAAAGCTAGCGCAAGCTACGCAATGAGCTGCAGGTGTATTGTTTGCCAGACTTGGGTTAAAGTTTGTTTATTGTTGATTTTTTGTAAAGTATTGTTTGTAATGTGTTTTTGCTCAACTTTGTGCCGTAAATTGTTCGGCAAAACCTTGGTCTTATGATTTTTATCGACAACGAGGGCAACACCAACCCTCATCTCAATTTAGCTTTAGAGGAGTATGCGTTACGTAATTTTAGCGGAGCTAATGATTATCTCCTTTTTTATATCAACGAGCCTTCTATCATTATCGGTAGAAATCAAAATACACTAGAAGAGATCAATCAAAAATACATTCAAGAAAAAGGCATACACGTAGTAAGGCGTATTTCGGGAGGTGGTGCCGTATATCATGATTTGGGTAATCTCAACTTTAGCTTTCTTACGGCACATGATAGCCAGAGCATCAGTAATTTTAAGAAATTTACAGCTCCTGTTATTAAAGTGTTAAACGATTTAGGTTTACAAGCCGAGTTGAAAGGCCGAAACGACATACAGGTAGATGAAAAAAAGATTAGCGGAACAGCTCAGTTTACCAATGGAAAGAGAATGTTGAGTCATGGTACGCTCTTGTTCAATGCCGATTTGGGCGAGGTAGCCAAGGCCTTGCAAGTGAAAATGAGTAAAATCGAATCAAAAGGACATAAATCGGTGCGAAGCAGGGTAGCCAATATAAGCGATTTTATGCAAGAACAAATGAGTATTGAGCGCTTTCGGCAAATTCTGCTTGATGGACTTAATGAAGAAGATGAACCGTTTGTGCATTACCGCTTAAGTGCTGATGAATGGAGAGGTGTACACGAGCTGAAAGCACAAAAGTATGATACTTGGGATTGGAACTACGGTCAATCTCCTAAATTTAATATTCAACGCACCAAACGTTTTGCAATTGGCGAAATTGATATCCGGATTTTTGTGGAAGACGGTCGTATAGCTACTTTTAAGGTTTATGGTGACTTTTTTGGCTCGCGACCTATTGATGAATTGGAACAGCGTTTTGAAGGGATACGCTACGACGAAGAAGATATAAGCCAATTGGTGGATGAGCTTGATCTAGAAGCCTATTTTGGGCAAGTAGATAAAACCGCCTTCAAAGAGTTGGTATACGGCGATGACGAGGCGTAGCCTGGTTATCAACTGGTGTGGTTCCTCAATTATGGCTTAAAACGATAGTGTTTATTTGTCTACACGTTTTCCTTTCATGGCTTGGCCTATAGCCATATCCATTACTCGTTCGGCAAAAGGACGGGTGTATTCGTTTAGTTCATCGGTCTTTTTCAAAATCAGGTCTTTATCACCCGATTGCAATGCAGTTTTTAGGGCCTCGATGTACTGTTTAGTACTGGCAATCTCTTGCTCGTTCAACAGCTGTTGGTTCTTGTCCACAAAACGTTCGGCAGTATAAACCAATTGTTCGCCTTCGCTTCGTGCTTCAATTAACATTCGCTGTGCTACATCACTTTTGGCGTGGGTTATGCTGTCTATCAACATTTTTTCTACCTCCTCATCACTCAGTCCATAGCTGGGTTTTACTTCTATTTCTTGTTTAATACCAGAACGTAATTCTATGGCCTGTACCGTCAAAATTCCATCAGCATTCAGCAAAAAATTAATATCAACCTTTGGAAGCCCGGCAGGCATGGCCGGTATGCCTTTGAGATCAAACTCTGCTAGTTTTCGGTTTTCTTGAACCAAGTCGCGTTCGCCTTGGTAAACCGATATTTTCATGTTCACCTGCCCATCTACCGAAGTGGTATATTGACGACCGGCTTTGGTAGGCACCTTGCTGTTTCTGGGGATGATGACATCCATCAATCCGCCCATGGTCTCAATGCCTAAGGATAGGGGAGTGACATCTAATAAAAGAATGTCAGAGCGGTTACCTGCCAATATATCGGCTTGTATAGCTGCTCCAAGAGCTACTACCTCGTCCGGGTTGAGGTGATCGTGTGGGGTTTTTCCGAAAAATTCGCGTACACACTTTTTTACTTCTTTGCTGCGGGTAGAACCGCCTACCAAAACCACCTCATCAATATCCGCTACGCTGAGCTGGGCATCATTCAAGGCTTGTTGGCAACATTTAATGGTTTCTTCCAGTTTACTGGCAATTAATTGTTGGAAGGTTTTTCGATTCAGTGCGCACCAAATATCACCAACTTTTTCGTTGAAAATATTTTGTATGCCCATGGTTATTTTGGCTTCTTCGGCTTTTAGTCGTAAGGCTTGGGTAAGTTCGGGCTGTTCGGCCAATCTGGCTTTATCTATATTGTTGTTGGCTACCCAGTAGTCGAAAATAGCACGGTCAAAGTCATCGCCTCCCAAATACGTGTTGCCGTTGGTACTTAAAACTTCAAAAATACCATTTTGTATTTGCAAGATAGAAATATCAAAAGTACCTCCTCCCAAATCATAAACAGCAATGGTTTTTTTCTCTTGCGGATTGAGCCCAATACCGTAGGCCAAACTTGCAGCGGTAGGTTCGTTTACGATACGCAATACGTCCAAACCAGCTAGTTTCCCTGCATCTCGGGTAGCTTGTCTTTGGCTATCGTTGAAATAAGCAGGTACTGTAATAACTACACGGTTTACCGGAGTTTTTAGTGCATGTTCGGCTCGTTGTTTGAGCTCTTTTAGTATCTCGGCAGATAATTCAATGGGTGTATAAAAACGGTCGGCAACTTGAATTTT
Source organism: Pedobacter sp. (assembly GCA_039810685.1). Classification (GTDB taxonomy): domain Bacteria; phylum Bacteroidota; class Bacteroidia; order Sphingobacteriales; family Sphingobacteriaceae; genus Pedobacter. Next base: position 60,494 of record JBDHXL010000009.1, read on the forward strand.
AACTAAGCTGTCGCTTTCATCGTCAATAATTTTATAGCTGAAAATATCTTTGTGTTCGGCCAAATCGGCATAGGACCTACCTAAAAGGCGTTTTACCGAAAAAATTGTGTTGGCTGGGTCAGTAACTAAATGTGATTTGGCTGTAGTACCCACTTTAACTTCGCCATTTTGGTCGAAATGGATTACCGAAGGTACTAATACACCCTTGCCCGTGTCGTTAATGACTTGTGCTTGTTGCTCGGGATTGATGAAAGCGACTAAACTATTGGTTGTGCCTAAATCTATACCAACAATAATTTCTTCTTTTTGCAAGGAACCTGTTGCCAAGTTGATGGATATTTTTGCCATGTCGCAAATTTAGATTCTTTCTACTCAACAATTGTTGAGTTTAGGTCAATTCGTGTCTATTTTTTTATTTTTTTCTTTCTCGGCTATCCAAAGCGAGAGGTATTTGGTGCTCTGCAAACTGTGGTGACGCAAAATTTCGCCTATAAAATTCTGTTCTCGGTGTTGTGTTAGGTTTGCTTGCAGGGTGTTAATTTGGTGCAGTAGTTGCGTTTTCCATTTTTGTCGAGCAAACAACTGGTTGATAATAGGAGCAATGTTTTTTTGCGCCTCCATCCATTTGTCTTTATGCGTATAGAGCGCAAGTGCCTGCTCACAGAAAACGGTTTTGTTGTCGCTAATATAACCTGGCCAAGCTAGTTGTTGGTGCATACCTTCGGCTCCTATACTGCTCGTAACCGATGGGGTGCCGCTTTGCATGGCATCAATTAATTTGCCTTTTGCACCTGCACCAAAGCTAAGCGGAGCCAACATTACACGGTGTTGGGCTATACTAGCTAAGGCGTTCTCAGTTCTTCCTTCAATTAAAAAACCATCTTTTTCTTGGTGTAGTTGTAATACTTTATGGCTTGGGTAGGCACCGTAGATATGCAATGTAGCTTGTTTGGCTTTTTTGCGAATAATTGGCCAAATCTCATTTTTTAAACTAAGTACAGCTTGCCAATTGGGTTCGTGTATAAAATTGCCAATAAATACAAATCCGGTTCTGTCTTCGAATTTGGTCCATTGTGCCATCTTGTTTTCATCCAATTCATCCTCCATAAATGGCAGGTAAAACAACAACTCTTCGGCAATCTGAAAAGTTGCAGTAAGTAGTTTTATCTCGGCCTGCGAAATAATGATCGAAAGGTCGCAGCGTAGTATAGAGGCAATTTCTCTTTTGGCTATTTCGTTATACAGATGCTTCGTTTCAAAATTATTTTGCTGCTTATAAGCATTTTCTCGGCCTTTTCGGAGTAGGTGTAAGTCTTCTGTGTCGAGCAATAAAAGTGTATTAGGACAGTTTTGTCTTACTCGCCAACCGTATTGTTCTTCGGTGATAAAGCGGTCGAAAATGACAATATTTGGCTGTAATTGGGCTACCCATTGGTCAAAACTATTGTCGTTCAGTTTGATGGGACATACCTCAACTCCTAAATCTTGTAGCGGGAAAGAATAAGTGCTCCATTGTGCTGCAGAAGCAAAATAGCAGGTATATTGTTCGGGCTCAAAGCAATTTAATAGTTGCAAGATACGGGTTCCGGCTGCAGACGATTGGGGCTCTGGCCATACCAGACCTATGAATAAGACTTTTTGCTTTTTCATTTGCTGCAAAGGTCAGCAATTTATGCTTTATATTTTAGTTTTGTTGTTGCATAGATAGGCAAATACTACCTTTGTTTTGCTTATGTTAAAAGTAATCCGACTTTTATTGTGGCCTTTGAGCTTGCTTTTTGCGGTAGTAGTTTACTTCAGAAATCGATTATTTGATTGGGGTATTTTCCCCTCCAAAAGCTTTGATAAACCGGTTATTGCCGTTGGTAATTTGGCTGTGGGCGGTAGCGGCAAAACCCCAACGGTTGAATATTTGTTGCGTTTGCTTGATGGTTATAAGGTAGCGGTATTGAGTAGGGGTTACGGCAGAAAAAGTAAAGGCTTTTTGTTGGCCGATGAAAATTCGGATGCACAAAGCATTGGTGATGAGCCTTTACAATACTATCGTAAATTTCCGCAGGTTACTGTTGCAGTTTGCGAAGACAGAGTAGAAGGTATTGCCCGGCTATTGCCCAAACACGATTTGATTTTGCTGGATGATGCCTATCAACACCGTTGGGTGAAACCCGGGTTTAATTTGCTTTTGTTTGATTGGCCACGGCTTATACGCCGACAATGGCTGTTGCCTAGTGGCGATTTGCGAGAACCTTACTCGGGTGTAAAACGAGCCCAAGCCATTTGGATAACCAAAGCACCCGCTAATCTAACTGATGATGAGTGCAAAAAAGCTTTAGGCAAATTAAACCTTACCAAACAACAAGACCTGTTTTTTACACAGATACAATATTTAGCACCTCGGGCGTTGCACGGTAAAGGACAAATTTCTTTAACGGCTGATGTTGAGGTTTTTTTGTTAAGTGGAATTGCTAATCCCCAGCCTCTACTGCAATATTTGAGTTCGTTGAATATCAAATATCATCATTTTGATTTTCCTGATCATTATGCTTTTAAACTAGCTGATATCAAACAGCTCAAAAATGCGTTTGAGACTTCGATTGTACGACAAAAAATTATCTTGACCACCGAAAAAGATGCTCAACGATTATTTGGCGATGAGTTTAAAGAATTACTGTTAAATTTGCCGATATACTATTTGCCTATTCAGTTTACTTTGGGTGAGACCGAGAAACTGCAATTTGACAAAAAAATATTAGATTATGTTGCAAGCTTTAGAAGAGTCAATTAAATACCTGAAATCAAAAATAGGAGATTTTAGCCCTGAAGTTGGTATAATACTGGGTACGGGTTTGGGCGATTTGGTAAATGAAATTAGTGTTGAGCACAGCGTAATGTACTCAAGTATCCCCAATTTCCCAATATCTACATTAGAGTTTCACTCTGGTAAGTTGATTTTTGGGCTGCTTAGAGGGAAAAAAGTAGTGGCTATGCAAGGCCGATTACATTATTACGAAGGTTATTCTATGCAGCAAATCACTTTCCCGGTGAGGGTGATGAAATTTTTGGGTATTTCCACCTTGTTGGTGTCCAATGCGGCAGGTTCGCTCAACCCGGCCTTCAAAAAAGGGCACCTGATGATTATTAACGATCACATCAATTTGCAGCCCGAATCTCCTTTGCGAGGGATTAACTACGGCGATTTGGGGCCTCGTTTTCCTGATATGAGTCAGGCCTATGATAAAAAATTAGTAGCCAAAGGCTTGGAAATTGCCGCCTCTTTGCAAGTAAATTGCCATCAAGGGGTATATGTTTCTGTTACAGGGCCTAATTTAGAAACTAAGGCCGAGTACCGCTACTTGAGGACAATTGGTGGTGATGCAGTAGGGATGAGCACCGTACCCGAAGTAATTGTGGCTAGGCACATGGGAGTGCCCGTTTTTGCCATTTCGGTACTGACCGATGAGGGCTTCCCCGAAGATCTACAACCCGTTAGCCTCGAAGAAATTATTGAGACTGCAAAAATTGCTGAACCGAAAATGACCCAAATATTGGCTACTTTGATTTCTAGCTTGTAATGCCCAAAAAGATACTCATTTGCTTGGCTTTGTTGCTACTATTGGTGGGCAGAGGCTTGGCTCAAGACCTCAAAACAACAATTGCCGGAAACAAAGAACTGGACTCGCTCCGGAAATTGGAAGAATCTGGAAAAGACTCGGTGGTGTTTACGGCCAAATACATTCGTTATACTACTTATAAACTGAGCAAAGACAGCATACAGACTTTACCTATCGATACTTTGCTCTCGGGCATACAGCATTTTAGTCCAATTGCCAAGCCCAAACGCCCAACTATCGGTACAGGATTGATTGGTTTAGCTGCTGCCCCTTTGTTGTTTGAGCCGAATAAGCAAATAGGCTTTCAGATGGGTTTTCGGGCATTGGATGATTACAAACTGAAACACGATGACATTTTGTTTTACAGAGCCCGATCGCCTTTTACCAGCCTTTCTTACATAAGTGCAAGCGATAATGTACAATTGCTCAAGATTACCCATTCGCAAAACATAAAGCCCAATTGGAACTTTGGAGCTAATTTTAACCGAATTGGGGCAAATGGCTTTTATGCCCACCAAAGGGGCGATGATTTGAATGCCTCACTATTCACTTGGTTTCATACTAAAAACAAACGTTATAATTTGTGGGTTGATGCTGTCTTTAACACACTAAAAGCACAAGAAAATGGTTCTTTGCTTCGCGATACCACTATTTTTACAGTTGTCAACGGAGAGCTTATCAACAAAAAAGCAGAGCCCGTTAGGCTAAACACAGCTATGCAAATTTATAGAGATAATTCTCTACAGCTAAGACACAGCTATTTTGTAGGGCGTATAGATAGCAGCAAGTATAACCAAAACGTGCTGCCTACCAATAAGCTTACCCACACTTTCTCGCTCAGCAAAAGTACTTATGCCTTCCAAAAAAATGAAGCAGATACTTATCAGGTTTTACCCAGTACGGTGATGGCTGATGCCAGCTTTACCAACGATACAACAAGTGTAAAGCATATTAGCAATGAGTTTATTTATAGCTTTTATTTGCGAGCAAAGGGCAGTGCTTTTGTTAAAAATGAGTTTAAGATTGATGCAGGGCTAAGGCATGATTATTATGAGGTAGGGCAGTGGGTTATGAAACCCAATAAATTAGCGCAAGTAGCTCGCGAGTTTGCACTGCAAAATACGAGTTTGTTGGGCAATGTTGGTTATCGTTTTAGTGATAAAATTAACTTTAACCTTGCGCTGCAACAGGTTTTTCAAGGCAGACAAGCTGGAGATTACCTTTACGAGGCCGAAGCCCAATTTTTGATGAGCAAGAAAGCAGGTCGAGTGGTGATGTCTGCTTTTCTACAAAACAAATCGCCCGAAGAACTGTTTATGCGTTACGAGGGCAATCATTATCGTTGGGACAACAGCAGCCTGTTTGATCATAGCCATACCACCAATTTTAGTTTCAATTATTTTAATGATTTTTTAAAACTAGAAGCCAGTGCGTCCTATTACTTACTCAACAAATATTTGTATTTTGCAGAATCAACCAATACCGCTAGGGCTATTATACCCCAACAATATAACGGTAATATTAGCCTATTGCAGTTGAAACTGGGTAAAAAATTAGATTTTGGCTCTTTCCATATTGATAGCTACGGGGTTTACCAGAAAAATGACAAATCGTCTTTGTTGCGTACTCCCGATTTCTATTTGTACACGAGCTTATTCAAAGATCAAACATTTTTTAAAGCCTTGAAAACTCAGGTAGGATTTGATGTTTATTACAACAGTAGTTACACTTCCAAATCATATTCTCCGGCAACGGCACAGTTCTACAACATTAGCCCCATCGTATTTGGCTCAAAACCTGTGGTTGATGCCTGGTTGAAAGCCGGCTTGCTTAGGGCCAATCTTTTTATCAAATACCAGTATGCCAATCAAGGGCTTTTCAGTAAGGGCTATTATACGGTAAATCGTTATCCAATGCCCGACCGTTTGTTGCTCTTTGGTGTTACTTGGAATTTTTATGATTAATTGTTCATCAGTTGGCCAGTAGTTTGATTTGTTGATAAAAGCCTTGATTACTTTTCACCCTTAAAAGGTAAATACCACTTGGCAAATTGCCAAAATTAGCTACGGCAAAATTATCGTTGTTTGTTTTTGCTTGATAAGCTATTTCGCTGTACAATTTACCTGTTGTGTTATACAAGCTCAATGAAAGTAGGTGCCCGGCTAAGTTGTTAATATGTAATAAGGCGGTTGTATTGGTTGGGTTGGGTGCTACAAGCACGTTTCCTGCTGATGCTAAACCAAATAGTGTACTAACAATACTTTGTTTACTTATTTTTCCGTCAATATCCACTGCGCTTAAACGATAATAATTTGTACCCTTTGTAGGTGCCTTATCGAGTGCAAAATATCTGTTTATTCCAGCCTGTAACTGGGCTTTTTGATTGCTGAGTAAAGTCCAATCGAATTGATTTGTAGATTTTTCGATGATGTAATGAGATAACTTTTCTTCTTGAGCACTCTCCCAAACCACTTGGATGTGTTGATTGTTGGCTTTTGCATTAAATTGAATTAGGTTGATTGGTAACGTTAATCCATCGGGAGCAACGTTGCTTTCTGTGCTTTCGTTGCTCATGCGGTCAAGTGCACGGATTGCGTAGTAATACGAATTGCCGGCACCCGGGTTTACTTCATTGTCGGGATAATTGGTTTGGCTAGCAGGTAAAATTGCTATGAGTTGGCTTGCATCGTTGAAGTTGATGTTTGGACTGGTAGATCGATAAACCGTATAGCGTACTACTTTTTGCAGTTCATCGGTTTCGCTTGGGGCACTATCCCACGTTAGTTTTGTTTTTCCGCCCACAAGACTAGAGTTGAGGCCAGTTGGCGCATTTGGGCTAATAGGGTCAATCCAGGTCATTGGCGGAATTATTGCCAAGGTGCTGTATTGGTTGTCGCGGATATACTCCATGGTACTTTTTGAAGCCGGTAGTGTCGTAACGGTTTGTGCGGCTCTAAAATGTGCGGCTCCTTTTATGTTGGGGCAGTTGTTTCGCAGGTAGTTGAGCTGGTTCTTTATCTCATCTGTACTAAATGCAGAGCCAGTACCATCATTGGTGCGATAAGTGCCTAGGCCAATAAATAAGTGACGATTAAAATTGAGTGCATTCCAATAATCGGTAATGTAATTGAATTTAGCATTGGCTGTAACCTGACTAAAAGCCCAATAAACCTGTGGGACTAAATAGTCTATTAGTCCATCCTCCATCCATTTCTTGGTGTCGGCATATTGGGTACTATAATGTTGAGATCCGGTAGTGGTTATACTTGGCGATGAACCAGGAACAGTAAAATTTTTATAAATACCTGATGGAGAGATGCCAAATTTTACCCAAGGTTTTAGACTTTTTATTGAATTGCTAAGTTGTTGTATCAATAGGGTGACGTTGTCTCTGCGCCAATCGTTGATATTGGCAAAACCACGTGGGTCGCTACTGAAATTGCTTTGGTCTTGAGTGCCAAGACCTGAATAGTAGAAATAATCATCGAAATGTATGCCGTCCAAATCATAATTGTTCACCAATTCACGAACCACATCATCTATATGGTTTCTTACTGCACTTAGTGCGGGGTTGAAATATTTGAGGGTGGTGGAGCCACTCACTTGTTCAAGTAACCACTCGGGATTGGTTTTGGCTTTGTGATTAGCGGTATAGCTATTAATATTTGAGGCATCTGTAGCGGCACGGTAAGGGTTGAGCCAAGCATGTAGTTCCATGCCTCTGTTGTGGCATTCTTGTATAGCAAATGCTAACGGATCCCAAAGTGGGTCTTGGCCATAGGTGCCTGTCATGCGGTTAGACCACGGAACAATTGCGCTAGGATAAAGCGCATCGCCTATACTTCTTACCTGAAAGTAGATGGTGTTTATGCCCAATGTTTTCAAATTGTCAAGCATGGCGGTAAGCTTGCTCTTTTTGGTAGCAGTAGCGTCAGCTGCTACCGGCCAGTCGAGACCAAAGTGTGTGGTTATCCAAACGGCTCGTAGCTCATGTTTTGGGTTTTGGGCTTCTAGCCCCAGAGATAGCGTGATTAGTAAGCAAAAAAGAGCAATTTTTTTCATGTACAAAGTTTTAAAACCGCATAAAAATGCAAAAAATCTTAATTAGACGCAAAAAGATTTAAAAAAAATTAAGACTTAAAAAATTGTTAGATAGTTATTTAAATAAAATTGCCTGTTTTTATGTTTTTTGATGTTTCTTCTTAGCTGCTGGAAAAAGCACGTTATTCAGAATTAATCGGTATCCGGGCGAATTGGGGTGTAAATTGAGATCGGTAGGGGGGTCGTTTACCATGTGTTGATAATCTTCGGGGTCATGACCGCCATAAAATGTAAATTGCCCTTTTCCAATCTCGCCATGTAGGTAGCGCACTTCGGCACCTGCTTTGTTTTCGCCCATGACTGTAATACTGGGTTTTACCAATTTTTTTCGAAAAGCAGTAGTTTGGCCCATAAAACCTTTTATTACTTTTTCGTGGTTTTGGGTGAGCATGCTGGGTACTAAATCCCATTTTGCAGAAAAATCAAAAAGGGTGAAGAAATCATTACTTTCGTTGAAATTTCGGTTTTGGGTAACATCTATATCAGAAAACTCATAATTGTAGGGGTTCATGTCGAGCGTAAAATTGCTAAATGCCAAACTTTTGTTGAAATCTAATCGCTGTTGAGCTTGGCTATCTACACCGTCACCATCAAACATACGCTCTACAATATCGAGCCCTTCGGCCGCTAAGGCAATGTCAAAACTATCCGTGCCCGAACACATGGCAAATAAAAAACCACCACCTACACAAAATTCTTTAATGCGTTTTGCTACGGCAAGTTTTAACTGAGAAACCTTGTTAAAACCGTTTCTTTTTGCGGTAGCCTCTTGCGTTTTTACATCGTCTTGGTACCAGGCTGTATGTCTAAAATTAGCCCAAAAACGCCCATATTGCCCGGTAAAATCTTCGTGGTGCAAGTGTAGCCAATCATATCCAACTAGTTTGTCTTTTAAAATTTCCTCGTCATAAATAACGTCGTATGGTATTTCGGCATAGCTCAGTACTAATGTTACCGCATCATCCCAAGGTAGCTTACTTTTAGGCGAATAGACAGCAATTTTTGGTGCTTTTTCTAGTTTTACCATCTCCATGTTAACGGCAGGATCGCTAATTTGGTTGAGCAGGGTAATGACTTTTCCGTCGGCCAGTATTTCGTAGGAAACGCCTCTTATTTTGCATTCGTCTTCAATATTTTTTTGGTATTTGACCAAAAAACTGCCACCTCGGTAGTTGAGCAGCCAGTCCACTTCGGTTTGCCGATTTTTAATACTCCAATACGCTATTCCGTAAGCTTTGAGGTGGTTTTTTTGGTCTTCGTCCATGTAAATAAGTATAGACGAAGCCTTCATCCAGAGCGGAAATAACTGCAAAAGGACAAGCAAAACGAAGGATATTTTTAGACGCATATTCATATCAACATACGAATGTACATTTTTTAACTATCCTTTTAAGTTGCATAGCTAGCTTTTTTTGCAGACTTAGCCTTGCATATATTATGGTTTAACAGCTCTTTTACTTGCTTAACTCGCCAGCCAAAGGAATTTCCATTTGTTTTTTTATGGCTTCTACGTCAGTACTAGCTCCCAAAAGATACATAAGCTTAGTTACGGCTGCCTCAAATGTCATATCGTAGCCACTAATTACTCCCATGCGGCTCAATTCGCTACTGGTTTCGTAAACGCCCAAAAGTACCGAGCCTCTTTTGCATTGCGATATGTCAACAATAATTTTACCTGCTTGGGTAGCTTCTTCTATGCAAGCCAAAAACCAGGAGAAAGTTGGGGCATTGCCAGAGCCAAAAGTTTCGAGCACTATAGCACGTACTTTTGATTGTGTAACAGCACGTACTACTTCTTCGGTGATACCCGGATAGAGTTTTAGCACACCAATATTAGCATCAAACTGGGTTTGGATAAAAAATGCCTCGCTAGGATGAGGTAAAATTTCTTTGTGAAAATAGCTAAGCTGCACACCTGCCTCGGCCAAGATAGGACAGTTGGGCGAACGAAAAGCTTCGAATTTTTCGGTGTTGTATTTGATTGATCGGTTACCTCTAAAAAGTTGGTTATCGAAATAGATACATACTTCAGGTACAATCGCCTTATTGTTTTGCTTACTGGCAGCAATTTCTAAAGCAGTGATGAGATTTTCTTTTGCATCAGTTCTGATTTGACCAATAGGTAGCTGCGAACCGGTTAAAATTACAGGTTTTGCCAAGTTGCGGAGCATAAAGCTTAGTGCAGAAGCTGTATAGGCCATGGTATCGGAGCCGTGCAAAATTACAAAACCATCAAACGCTGTATATTTCTCTTCTATCATCTCGGCCAATATCTTCCATAGCTCGGGATGCATATTAGAGGAGTCGATGATAGGTTTAAAAGAATGTACAACAATCTCATAATTTAATCGAGCAAGTTCTGGTGTGTGTTGGATGATTTGTTCAAAATCAAAAGGAACCAATACACCAGTTGCTTCATCGGTTACCATTCCAATAGTGCCACCGGTGTAAATTATGAGAATTTTAGTCATGGAAGATATAGATTGAACTACAAATTAAGGAACAATCTAAGAGCTTTTTCGTTTTTATTGAATTTTTATGACTTAGCTAATTTTTTGTGCTATATCTTGTTAATTTTTTGTTAAAGAACGAGCCAGTTCGTCAAAATCGTATCCAGCACGGAGTAAGGCACGTTTGGCAGCACCCAAAACAACATCGCTGGTATTGATGGGGTGAACGGGCACAGGTGTTGTTTTTTCTAGTTCAGATAAAATTTCTTGAGTTTGGTTTTGGGTCAATTTTTCACAAATATCATACATCCCACCGGGTTCTTCTTCTAATAAGTCATGTTTATCTAAAATGTATTTCAATACTTTTATAGCCTCGGCGGTAGGACTAATGGTCATTAGGGCTGTTAGTGCACCATGATCTAGCCTTAATTGCGCTGCTAGCGGTATGGGCACACCATTGTTAGCTCTTTGTGCAGCAGGGAAAAGTATCTTTTCTTCCATTTTGATGTGCGTGAGCAGTCCCGTTCTGAAAAGATTATAGTGTTCCATTGCTATTTGTTGCGGATTGACCAATGCATCATCCAAAATACGCTCGATACGTCTGTGGTCATTGGTAAAGTAATCGTGCAGTGCTTTGTTCATTTTCTTAGGCTTTAATAGTCAAATATCGCTTCTTTTTTAATAGGATTTCTTACAGCAGAAAAATGTGAACTATGTTTGACTGTTTAGTGGTATCGTAATATAAAATCGCTCAAACTTTCACCATTTGGAATATTGAATTTCTTACGGAGGCGATACCTACCATTTTCTACTCCTTTTATGGAGAAATGTAGCAGTTGAGCAATTTCTTTAGATGATAAATTCATTTTTAAATAGGCACATAATTTCAAATCGCCCGAAGTTAGATCTGGGTAATCACTTTTAAGTTTTTGCAAAAATTTGTTGTGTACTTCATCAAAATGTATAGAAAATTGTTCCCAATTGTGTTCTTGCCGTTCTTCATGTAATAACAATTTGAGCAATTTATTGAGATCGTTTTTTTGCTCTCGGTTTTGGCTTTTGGCAGATATGGCATTGAGTTCTTCTTTAATTTTGTTGAGTAGGCGACTGTGATTATACAAGTGCATGGTGGTAGAAGCTAACTCCTTGTTTTTATAGCTCATTTCAGCTTCTAATCGTTCGTTTTTAAGCTTTACAATCTCTTTGTCGTTTTTTTCTAACTCCAGTTCGTGTACATATTTGAGATGTGCTTGCTTCTCTAAGAAACTGATTTTTTGTTTTTTTAATCGTTTTTTGTGGTAATGTAATGCCAAGTAAACCAAAGCAACAATTGTCAATAGGTACAGAAAGTATGCAATTTTGGTTTGGTACCAACGCGGTAGTATTTCAAAAGTATAGCTTTGTATGGCCGACAAATTGCCGATATTATCTTTAGCCTTAATTCTGAAAACATATCGGCCATAAGGTAGATTGGTGTAGTCTTTACTGCTTTGCTCAGTCCAATTTGACCAAGTATTGTCGTATCCTATTAACTGGTAGCTGTAACTTATTTTATCGTCAGATCCATACCTGTCCGATCCGTACTCGAAGTGATAAGAGCTGTATAGGGCAGGTAATTGATGTATCATACTTTCTGGCTGTGATGCAGTTATTCTCCCTTTATTTTGAAAATGCCCATCGAACAATAAACTGTCGTTGTTTCCTCCGCTTACAATTACCTTATTTAATTGAATCTTTAAGCTTTTGTATCGATTACTGTATATGCTGTAATTAAGATGGGTAATCCCTTTATAGGTAGCTATTAGGATGTTTTGGTCGCTGATGGGATTGATGTTCTCGAAACCGGCTACCAATTTGCCTTTTAACTCGGGAAAATATTTGATTTTGCCATTATCCAGTACACCACAATCTTTTTCGGTTGCAAACCAAACTCTGTTTTTAGTATCGGTAACTAAAAATTTAATCATCAAATCACCAAAAAGTGGAGTAAAAGTTCTAGACTTTATAAAACGTTTGCTAGAATGCTCATATTCATAAATTCCTTTTTCAGTAGTGAATACAATTTGGTTTCTAGCTTTAAATACAAAATTATTCAAAGATTTGGGCAAGCCTTGAGCTGTACCCAACAATTCTGATTTAATGATTTTTGTAAAGTGTTTGTCCATGTGTATTTTATAAATACCACGGTAGGGATGTGAAGCCCAAACCAAATTTCGGTCAAAGTCTATCTCTACAAAACGTAATGGGTCATTTACGTTGTTGAGTATAAGTGGGTCTAAAACCAGGTTTTCACCAACTTGTTTAAGTAATTGGATACCTTTGTATGTACCACAAATAAGGGTTTTGGTATTGGGTATTGGCCTAAAAAGCCAAAAACCTTCTTTTGCACCCAAAATTGGGAGTGCTTTATCTTTAAGAGTGAAAGCACCATTATGGTGCCCCATTAGCATTTGGTTACCATAGGGGTATAAAGACCAAACTTGACGGTGAGTGTTAGCAATTTTATAGAAATTTGCTTTTGAGAGGCTGATACTTGTGTGGAGGTATTGCGGCTCTATTGTACTGGTAAACACCCCATCTGAAGTAGCAATGTAGAGTTGATGATTGAAAATACTTGTAGCATAAACGGGTGTAGCTGTATGGGCAAATCGGTTTATTTTTTGTAGTGGAGACGAATGGTCTATAGTAGCAATTCCCTCATCAAGACCGGCCCACAAAATATTGCCATAATCAATAAATAAGGACAGGACATTGTTATTTTGTAATCCATTAAGACCAGAAAAATTTCGGAGCACTTTGCCTGATTTGTTTATTAGATATATACCGTTTGATACCGTGCCTACCGCATACTGTGTTGTGTCAATAGGCCATACCGTTTGTATTTGGCTATTAGTAACCTCAGCAGCTATATTTGCTGGTTTTAGACCATCTTTGTTTAATAAAAATACTCCATGTTGTAAAGTGAAAATTTGGATAGTGGAATGATCAAAGGGAAGTATAGCTGTAATAAGGCCTTTGAAACTTTTAACAGTTACCCAAGTATTGTTGGTAAATTCTTGTAAGTCACCACCACTCAATTGGGCAAAAATACGCTGCTTACAATTTCCCATGAAAGACCAGCTCTGTAGTTTGGGAGCTGCATATAGGCTAAATAATTGCTTTTTACTATGATATGTTAATATCTTTGAGCCAGTTCTGAAATAGATAACATCCTTATGTTGAATGATGTTCCAAACATCGCCAAAACGTCTTTCTGTTATCGGGAGCTTTGCGAGAAGAGATTGGTATTGTAAAGAACCTTGAAGATTTGGGAAAAAATAGCCTAGTTCGTCCTGTCCACCTACAAATATTTTACCATCATCACCTATGGAGAGTGCTCTAACAATAGTCTTGTTCGGCAATTGGTAAAGTTTCCATTCTTTACTGTTGAAACATAGTAGGCCAGAGTTGTTGGCAAAGTACAAATTACCGATTTTATCCTGCCCAATTGCCCAGCTTTGTGAACCTCCATTGATCTTTTCATGAGGGTAGTTATTAATATCGGGTTGGCCTATTGTTGATTGTGCGTGAGTTCGAATCGTTATAGAACACAACAGTACAAGAGATAAAACGACATTTATAGTTTTTTTCATGCAAAACTAAAAATGCTAAATAAAATATGGAATATGAAATATTTGAAAGGTAGTTTAGTGCAAACGTTTGATTTACAGCAGTCTTTTTTGTATTTGGGGAGTTATTAATGGGGTCTTGTTTGGTGTAAAAAACCTTGTTTTGAAGCCAAAAAGATAGTGTAGGGAGTTTATAAGGAGGTGATTAATTTGGATTTATAGAGGTGTTTTATGCAAGTTTGGTTCATCAACAAAAACAAAAAAAACATTTATGAGAAAGTCTATTGTTTTAATTTTTGCTTTGTTGTCATTAACCATTTATAGTTTTGCCCAGTCGAAAAAACTGAGCGGAAAAGTTACTGATGAACAAGGCGCAGCTGTGCAAGGTGCAACTGTTAAAGTGAAAGGAACTAATCGAGGAGCCGTTACCGACGGTCAAGGAGGGTTCACCATCAATGTCAACCTAAATGAGCTGATTGAAATCAGTTATTTGGGTTTTATCCAACAAACATTTAAAGTATCAGATCAAAATTTCTTGAGCGTAAGGCTACAGCCTGATGACCAGCAGACATTACAAACTGTAGTGGTAACAGCCTTGGGTATTAAACGAAAAGAAAAATCTTTGGGCTATGCCACACAAGAGGTTAAAGGAAATACCTTACAAACTGTAAAAGGTATTGATGTGGCTACCTCACTTACTGGAAAAGTTGCTGGTTTGACTATTAAAAATAGTTCAGAATTTATGACTGAAGCCGATATTACTCTTAGGGGTGAGAAACCTTTGATTGTAATAGATGGTGTGCCATACGGAAATCTAAGTATGCGTGACATTCCTTCTGATGATATAGAAGGTATTAACTTTTTGAAAGGGGCTACAGCATCGGCACTTTATGGCGAACGTGGTGGCAGCGGAGCCATTATGATTACAACCAAAAAAGGTGCAACTGGCTCAGGTTTTAATATTGCGTTGAATACAAGCACAATGTTTGATGCCGGGTATTTGGCTATTCCAGAAATGCAAGGGAAATATGGTCGAGTAGTGAACACCGGGACTAATACCTACGTTGGTACTGCTGACGGTGCATGGGGGCCGCCATTAGAAGGGCAAACTGTAAAGCAGTGGGACCCACAATCTAAAAGCTACCAGCCTATGCCTTTTTTGCCTATTGGTAAAAACAATTTCGAAAACTTCTTAGAGCAGGGTTATATCCTAAACAATAACCTGAGTATTGCTCAAACTGGTAATTTGGGTAGCTTTAGAGCCTCGGCTACGTGGATAAACAATAAAGGTACTTATCCAAATTCAACATTCAATAAGGTTTCTTATAGTGTTGGTGGCGAGATGAAACTAAATAAGTTTACACTTTCTACCTCACTAGCCTACAACAACTATTCATCACCAAATATGGGCTTTGGTGGCTATACTGGTTATGATCCCATGTATGCGCTTCTAATTTGGGCGGCTCCTGATTGGGATGTGCGCCAATACAAAGATTATTGGGAAATCCCTAATGAAAAACAAAACAGCAGCTATACAGCAGGGAGCAACAATCCTTATTTTGACCGATTTGAGCGTATACGTCCATACAAAAAAGATGTTTTTAATGGCCAATTGACCTTAAATTATGCTATTACAGATTGGCTTAAAGCAACGTTAAGAACAGGATACGATACTTATAGTAATAAACAAGAAGTACGTATAGCACAAGGATCTTTTCAGGGAGGGGGCGCTTCAAAAGTAATTGAAGGAGGTACAGAAATTTGGGGTGAATCTAAAAAAGGTTCGTACAATGTCGGTATTAGCCGTGGTTTTAGTACCAATAATGAATTTTTGCTTGCAGCTGATAAAAGCATAAAAGATTTTACAATAGATGGTTTTGTAGGTGCTTCGATATTCTATAACCAAAATGAAGGTTTAGAGGCCAGAACCAATGCAGGTTTGTCAATTCCGGGTTACTATTCCCTCAAAGCATCGGTATCTCCAGCTAATGTCGCATCAAATATTTTCAAAAAACAAACCAATAGTGTATTTGGTAAAATTGGCGTAAGTTGGAAAGATATGGCCTTTGTTGAAGCTACAGGAAGAAATGACTGGGCATCTACTTTGCCCACAACTACTCGTTCTTATTTTTATCCTTCGGTTTCAGGTAGCTTTATTGCATCAGAGTTGATCAAGACGAATTGGTTATCGTTTTGGAAATTAAGAGCATCATGGACTCAATACAAATCTCCAGCCGCAATTTATGCTATCAACAATGTTTACGGTATAAACAATAATGTTTGGAACGGAATGACAGGAGCTACATTTCCTACTCGTATAAGACCAGATGATATTTTTGCTGAAGGCTCGTCCACTACTGAGTTGGGAACTACAATCAATTTCTTGAAAAACCGTGTTTCTTTAGATGTTACTGGTTACCACAAGCGCATGTATGATTTTATTACAACAGCTAATGTGAGTCCGGCATCAGGCTTTACCGGAGTTTATACCAATAGCGATGAGGTACGTACCCGTAAAGGAATTGAAATAGCCTTGAATACCAGTCCAATAAAGAACTCTCAGTTAAAATGGGACTTGGGCTTTAACTGGTCTAAGTTTGCAACTTATTATACAAAGCTCGATCCGCTTTACTCCGTTAATAATCGCGACTGGGTTAAAGTAGGCCAACGTACCGATCACTATGTAATTAACCAGTATCAAACGGATAATAGTGGTAATATTGTATTTAATAACGGGGTGCCAACTTACAAGCCAATTACAAGTTTGGTTGGTTTTGCTGATCCGGATTGGGTGTGGGGTATCAATACCTCAGTTGCCTATAAGAATTTTACTTTAGCTCTCTCATTAGATGGCAGAGTAGGCGGTTTGGCACAAACTACTACCGAGATGTATATGTGGATTTCGGGAAATCATCCCAATTCCTTAACAGAAGCCCGATATAAAGATGCTACTAACCCGGGTACCAAAAACTATTTAGGACAGGGTGTAAAAGTAGTTTCGGGCACAATTACTTATGATGCTAATTACCATGTGGCTAATGATACACGCGTTTTTGCTCCTAATGATGTTTATACAACATATAGTTCGTATATCAAAGCCTTACATAAAGGTACTGCATGGGGAGGTTCGCCATCACCTGTAGATTTGTATAGCACTACTTTTATGAAACTTAGGGAGTTATCCATAAGTTATAACCTACCTGAAAAATGGGCAGATAAAATAAAGGCTAAAAACCTCTCTGTTTCTGCAATAGGACAAAACTTAATCTACTGGTCTAAACAGTTCAAATATTCGGATATTGATGGTGGTACAGAGAATTTTACAGATCCATCCTTGGGCTATATTGGTTTTAATTTGAAGGTTGGTTTTTAATCTAAATTGGAGTACATTTTAAATGATAATTCTATGAAAATGAATATAAGAATAGGTATTTATCCACTTGTTGCTGCTTTTGCCTTAAGCTCATGTAGCAAGTTTAGTGAAATCAATACAAACCCAGATGCCACAGA
>JBDHXL010000010.1:0-71248 GCA_039810685.1 Pedobacter sp.
ATAGTAGCAAAGAAAAGAATTTTTTCATATTTGTGCTTATTTATAATAATTCAAAATTATAAAATTATAATGACATTTTGATATGTGGAATTTCATCTTCTAAATAAGGTTCGCTGCATTGTCTAAAACCAAATTTCTCGTAAAATGATTTTAGGTACAATTGTGCACCAATTTTAATATGCTTTTGCTTATACTGTTGTTCGATTGTCTGTACGGCCTTTTCAATTAAGGTGATACCTAAACCTGTTCTTCGATACCTTGCTTTGCAGAGCACCCTCCCAATACTGGCCTCCTTGTAGGAAAGACCGGGAGGCAACAAACGACAATATGCTACAAGCACCTTATTGTGCCAGGCACAAAGATGTAGGCTTGCTTGGTCTTTGTCGTCAATGTCTTGGTAATAGCAACATTGCTCGAGAATAAAAACCTCGTTACGAGCCTGCAAAATAGCGTATAGTTCGATATTGCTGAGCTCATTAAAGCTTTTACAAAACCAATCTATTTGTAATGCCTCTTCCATAAAGTGTCGGATAATTTATTGCAAAATACAAATTAGCCGATTACCTCGCTAAACTAGGTTTCTACCAGCATTTACAATACCGTAAACGGTTCGCATAGCCAGTTTTTCGTAGATGTTTTGCTGCTCAGCACTCAGTTTGCCTTGTAGTTTATGTAGAGCGTAATGCTGTATAAGAACCAAAGGCAGGATAATCTTTTCGCGAACTGCAATAGATTTGCGATCAACCGGATAGTTTTCCATTAAGTGTTTTTGTCCGGTTAGTTTTTTCAATAAATCTTTGGTGAGGATAAATTCATCGTAGAGTATTTTCCAGAATGCGCCTAGTTCTTTGTCTTTGGCAAGATATGCAGTTATTTCAAAATCAGACTTACTCATTGACATGATACAATTGTCAATAATGGTTCTGAAATAGCCCGACTGTTTGTAGGCCTGAGCCACTTTGTCCCAATTACCTGCCTGTTCTTGCAGGCTAAGTGCTGTGCCCAATCCGTAAAAGCCGGGCACATTTTGTTTTAGCTGGCTCCAAGAAGTTACGAAACTAATGGCCCGCAAATCATCGAGTTTGAGCTTGCTGCCCGCATTTCTTTTTACCGGCCTACTGCTAATGGTACTGGTGAGTTTGGCTAATAGTGGCAGCGGCGAAAACTTCATCAGGTAATCCATAAACTTGGGGTCGTTTCGTAACGAAGTATAGGCTTCTAAACTATCTTTAGACATTTGTTCGAGCAAATTGAAGTTTTCCGAATCGAGCAGCACATTGTGTTTCTCTTCAATACCGGAAGATATTGCAGCATTGATAAGCTGTTCGATATTAAAAGCAGCACTATCTACAGAACCAAACTGCGAGCTGATGGTCTGACCTTGTACAGTTATCTGAATGTTCTTGTTGGCAATTTCTTTGCCCATAGAGGCATAAAAGCGATGGGTTTTACCGCCACCACGTGCGGGTGGTCCGCCACGTCCGTCAAAAAAGGCCAATTGGATATTATTGTCTTCGGCTACTTTGCTTAAAGCCACTTTAGCTGTAAAGATAGACCAATTGGCGGTCAGGTATCCACCGTCTTTGGTGCTGTCCGAGAAACCCAGCATAATGGTTTGCTTATTGCCTCTACGTTTCAGGTGATTTCGATAAAAAGGATGCTGGTAAAGCGTTTCCATTATTTTGCCTGCACCTTCCAAGTCATTCACCGTTTCAAAC
Organism: Pedobacter sp.; assembly: GCA_039810685.1. Lineage (GTDB taxonomy): Bacteria > Bacteroidota > Bacteroidia > Sphingobacteriales > Sphingobacteriaceae > Pedobacter. Next base: position 1,719 of record JBDHXL010000010.1, read on the forward strand.
AAAGGCACAAAATCCATATTTAATTGCTCTGCCGACCATCCATTCCATAAAAATAGCTCCATCAATTGCAAAATATCACTGGCCTGCTGGCAATTGCTGATGATGAAACGATGACAGGCTGGCTCGCCATTGCGTTGTTGTATTTCGGCAATATCGGCAATGGTGGTTAGGGTGTCTTGAATAACGGCCTCGGTTTCGCCTTGGAAATTTAGTTGCTGCGCCTTGAATTGTAGTTGAGAAAGTTTCTCTTTTTCGCTCAATTGCTCATAGTTGTCCGGATAGCTAATGTTTAAGCCGGCCTGTTGTCGGCAGTACTGGTGTACTTTGCGTAGCACTCGGCTGTCTTGCCTGATGTCTAAAGATGCAAAGTAGCACCTGAAAAGCTCTACTTTTTGTAAAAGGTCTTCAACAATGCTGGTAAATAATCCGTCGTGATGTTGGCGTAATATACTTAGAACCTCATTTAGTTTACTGATAATAATTTCTGATATATCACTCTCGTTAACAGAGGTATTAAAGGCATTTTCATAAAATATATCTTGAAGTTCATTAATGATATTCTCTACACCTCTAAAAGTGATACGTCGTTTTAACACACGGAAGTCACGATAATAGCAGCGGAACAATATTCTGCGTAGCATACGCGACACCTCGGTGGTAGTATGTACATTTACGTTTGGATTACCATCCCGGTCGCCTCCAGGCCAAAACCCTAATTCAACGATTTTTCGTGGTGTTATGTCATATTCGTTCAATAAACGATTGAAGTTGGTTTGTATATTTGCCGCAGCAAAATAAAATACATTTTCGAGATACCAAGCCAGACTAGCCGCCTCATTCACCGGAGTTGGTGATTTGCGGTTGAAGAAAGGAGTTTTACCCAATTGTTGCAGCAACTGATTGATACTGGTAATATCGTTATCTTTAATGGCTTGTGTCAAATCATTGATAATAGCTAAAACCGGCCCCGGATAAAATTGTGTGGGATGAGCGGTAAGCACCAAACGTAAAGAAAATTCGTGGATAAGTTTTTCTATTTTTTCTCGTACTAAATTGTCTTCGCTAGACTTTAACAACATGGCCCTTAGTGGGTTGTGCTCATCACTTGTATTCAATTTATTGAATGCCGAATCTTCTACGGCATCAAACAATACAACTTGCCGCTCGATATACTGGATGAAACGAAACAGCAAATCAATTTTGTTCTCATCGTCTGATTTTTGAACATATTTTTCAAAAAAACCATCAATAAGTAGTTGTGGGTTTTTGTGATCCTTAATCCCCTCTTCACAATATTTTAAAAACAAGGGCAACAAAGTGCCTGTATCTTTTATTAAATAAAAAGGTAAGGTAATAAATAAGCTGTTGTATAACTCGTAACGAGAAATAACCTCGTTGTTAAAACTCTGCTCGCGAGTGTTGCTTCGGTTTAGCTCCATGTTGCTGTATAAATTTTACAATAAAGACCTCAAATATATACAAATTTGACATTGATCTGTATTCTATGTTATTAATAATACATTTTATATACTGAATTGTTTGATAATTAATTGTACACTAACTAATTTACAAACACCAAGTAATAGGCTTGTGACACAAATTTACACCTTATTACACATTAATATTTTATTTATTCGTTTATTTTGCCTAACTTGTGCTTGCGAAAGGTTAAGCCCCGTATGCTTATACAACGGTACTCGGTTTAAGATTTTGTAGAAATTGTTAATTTTTTGGGATGAACGCCCTCGGTAAAGTTATCGAGGGCGTTTTTGTTTATAACGGGATATTGTGGGGAAAAAAATCTACGTGTAAATCGAATAAATTTTTGTGGAAAAATGTTGAAATGTGGATAAATACAGCGGCTTATTTGTTAATTAAAGTATTTTTTTGTGTATTGAGCACTTTTAGGGTCCTTGGTATGAAAGTTGAAGTTAAGTGCAAAAAAGCACAATAATGAATTATATTCAGCAATACATAGAACTGATCGATTCTTATCCTTTTGTGATAAGAGTTGCCATGTATTTCATATTGTTCAACATTATCATAACCATCCTGTTCATGGGTATCACCATGTTACTGCGAAGAAAATTTAGGTTGAACAATGAACGTTTGGATAAGCTAAAGCCCCAACACATAGACTTTTTGAAAGATATTTTTCAGCAAGAAAGTAACCCGAGTGAAGAAGATATTGCAAAGCAATATCAAGAAAAATTTGGCAAACAAAACCACAAAAACTACCCGGCTTTAATAGCTGCACTAGAGCAAATGGTAGTTGTACGCCCCGATTTGTTGGACCATCCACGTTACGAAACCATATTAAGTGCTTTGAAAGTTGAGGAATATTTGGGAAAATCAGTAAGGGCTACAGGGGTGAGAAAACGTCTGTCCACTTTCCATTCGCTATCTATTTTAGGCTTATCGGCTCCTGATTCATCGATATTACCCTATGCACACAGCAAGAACCAGATGTTGAAACGCGAGGCCAGAAATACCTATGTAGGTATTAGCAACCACGACCCTTTTAAGTTTTTCAATAAAACGGATGGAGATTTTAACCAATGGGACGAAATCAACCTAATGTCGCAGATTGAGCAACACCATAAAGATAATTTGCCCAACTTTAGTACCTGGATTAAATACTCTAAAAACAAATCGCACTTGATTTTTATTGTAAAGGCGGTGGCACATTTTAAGCAATATTCTTCAACCCCTTCTATTATTGATTTGTTGGGTTATGAAGATGAAGATGTTAGGCTTGAAGCAATTAATGCCTTAGGACAGATGCAAATTCAAGATGCAGAACCCAAGTTGATGCAGGACTACGTGAACCAGTCTGTTGTTTGTCAAGATGCGATAATTGAGGCTGTGTCCCAAATCAAATCGGGCAAAGCTTTACATTTTATGGAAGAGGCTTTCCATGCTACTACAAACTTGGAATCGAAAAAATTAATTGCTGAGGCCATTTACAGATACAGCCCAGAAGGGCAGCATTTTATTAACGGACTTTATAACCACGAAGATGCTTTTACCCGTTTGGTGTTGGATCATATTAAAAACCCCTTAATCCCCTCCAAGCTTAAAGGCGATTTATACAGTAAGATAGACGTTAAAGAACCATTAGAAATTAATCTGGCAAATAACGTAGAGCTGAGTACCAACCAACAATACTAACATTATGGATTCGACGTATAACTTTTTTGAATATTTTGTTTTTTTCTACGCCTCGGCTCTAATCTTCTCATATTGTGTATTGGGGGTATTGTCCTTTATTAATATTTTAAGGTATAAGACCTATAATTCGCAGCGTGATGATGATTTCTTGCTCAACTCGCCACTAGCCCCCGGTATCTCTATCATTGCACCGGCCTATAACGAAGAAAAAACCATCGTAGTAAATGTTAAGTCACTTTTAACGCTACACTATCCCTTGTTCGAGGTAATTATTATAAACGATGGTAGTAAAGACAAAACTCTTGAGATTTTGATAGAAGAGTTTGAGTTGGTAGAAACGCCATTTGCTTATGTAGAAAAAATTAAGACCAAACCCTTTAAAAGGATTTTCAAATCTACCAATCCAAAATATTCTATTTTAACAGTAGTAGATAAAGTAAATGGGGGTACTAAAGCTGATGCCTCTAATGCAGGGATCAATGCAGCGCAATTCCCTTATTTTATTTGTACAGATGTAGATTGTATTCTGGAACGTAGTACCTTACTGAAAATGATTAAGCCTGTACTCAACTCTAAGGTAGAAACCATTGCGGTGGGTGCGGCTTTGCGTATGTCTAATAGTTGCGAGGAGGAAGAAGGTGTAATTACGAGGGTACGGCCACCCAAACGACTTATACCTCGTTTCCAGGAGTTGGAGTATATGCGGGCCTATTTGTTTGGTAAGATGGGCTGGTCTTTGATTAATTGCGTGCCTAACATTTCCGGAGGTTTGGGCTTGTTCAATACCGAGGTAGCTATAAACGCCGGTGGATACGATGGTGATTCACATGCCGAAGACATGGATTTGACTACCAAGATTACTGCCTATATGATTAACAGTAACCGGAAATACAAAATTGACCATATCCCAATTTCTTGTTGCTGGACTGAGGGGCCTCCCAACGTACAAATTTTGGGTCGTCAACGCAGTCGTTGGGCTCGTGGTTTGGCGCAAATCATGGTTGAGCATAGAAAGTACTTGTTTAATCCCCGCTACAAAAGAATGGGTTTGGTGACACTACCCTATATTCTAATATTTGAGTTTTTGGCTCCTATTATCGAATTTTTGGGGATAATATGGTTCGTATTTTTGATCCTAAAAGGCGATGTGAATTGGGGGATGGCTTTATATATTTTCTTATATTCTTTCACTTTTGCCATAACATTGGGTACGCTGGTAATTTTATACGACAACATTGTACAAAGACAATACAGAACCTTCAGAGAAACACTTTCTTTGTGGTTGATGTCTTTTTTAGAACCTTTTATCTACCATCCTTTATTGATTTTTTTCAACCTCCGAGGCTATTTCTATTATTTCGCATCAAGAGATGTAAAATGGGGAACAATGACCCGTCAAGGTGTATTAAAAAGAAAAACTACGAATGAACAACAGACCGCTACTTCCTAAATTAGGTTTCCTTATCCTTTTATTGTTCTCTACATTAGTTGTAGGAACCATCTCGGCACAAGATTCGTCTGAGGAGTTTTATGCATTGGCAAAGGCAGAGGGTACAAAGGGCAATTTTGCTAAGGCTGCTTCGTATTGTGAGAAAGGGCTAAAAAAATCACCCCACGATATGGATATTAAAGAGTACCTGGGACGGTGCTACATGGAACTTGGGCAATTGGAACGAGCCAGAATTACCCTATTAGAGGTGTTGAAGACCAGCCCCAGACGTGTTGATGCTCGGCATTACTTAATTAATATCGAAACCCAAGAAAAAAGGTATTACAGTGCGGTGTGTTATGCCAACGAGTTGTTAGAGATTACCCCTTATGCCAAAGAATTGTGGTTGAAAAAAGTAGAGTTGTATAATTTGATGGATAACCGAGTTGAGGCCAACCGTACTGCAAAAAGATTATATCAAATTTTCCCTGAAGACAAAGGTGTTAAATCATTGTATGCTAATATGTTAAAGGAAGAGGTTTTAAAATCTAATAAAGGGGGTGATTTTCAAGGTTTGGCAGAGCAATATGAGAAAGTTATCGAGTTTTCCTCACAAGATCCGGAAGCCTACATCGGGCTAATAAATGCCTATACCAAACAAGGGAACTATGCTGCTGCATTGGCAGTAGCCGATAGAGGTTTGCAGGCTTTACCGTTTAATACCCAAATATTAGATAAGAAAATAGGTCTTTTGGATGAAACCCAAGAATACCAGAAAGCAATTGCCGTTACCGAAGACCGTTTGCGGAAAGAAGAATCTGCTCATTACCGCAGTGTGTTGAATTATTTGGAAGAAAAAGCTGCACGCTATTTTAAAAATGCAGATCCGTATATCCTTTATGGTAAGATTTACGAAAAAAACCCTGGCAACAAAGAAGCTTATGATTTTCTGTTGAATACAGCTATCTCTAGAGGCTACTATGCAGAAGCTGAAGAATTGCTTAGAAGAGGGCTGAAATCTAACCCCAACTCAAAAGAATTGTTAGCCAAGCAGCTTTACCTGTACGAAACCCAGAAAAATTGGGATAAAATTGGTGCAACTGCCGAAAAACTGTATGCCTTATTCCCCAATGATGGTGATGTGAAATATCGTTATAACGCTTGGATTTTTGAGAAGGCCAAATTAGATTTTAAAGAGGTTAACTACAAAGAGGCATTGTGGGGCTTTTTGAAAGTGTCGCAAAGCCCAGAGTATGGTCGCTATGCCAATCAGTACATCTTTGCCATACAAATGCAGCAAAAATCTTTTGCTGATGCTAACCGCACCATCGATAATTTGATTAGGACTTACCCGAATGAAAGTCAGTACCAGCTCAATAAAATTGATTTGATGATTAACAGCGGTGAGTTTGAGCAAGCTTATCAATTGGCTAATACGGCAGCCAATAAATACCCCAAGCAGCCCGAATTTGCACACATGCAACAAGAAGCCGCTTTGGCCTATGTTTCCCATCTCAACAAAGTAGAGGATTACGGCAATGTAAAAACTGTTGCAGACACCATTCTTAAAACAAATCCGGATAATTACGACGTGTTTAACTATGCGATTGGTGCAAGAGTAGCCATGCAACAATACGATGAGGCTATTGCTTTTATTCAATCCAAAGCTCAAACCGACCTTTATAAAACCAAGGCAGTGAGATTGAAACTGGCAGGTGTTTACTCTGCAAAAGGAGACCACCAAGAAGCAGTTGCAGTTCTTAAAGATTTGCAGAAAGAATATCCGTACAACGATAGTTTGCGAACCAACTTGACTGATGAGATGTTGATGCAGGCCAAGGTCCTAGATGATAGTGCCCAATTTGACCAAAGTAAAGCTATTTACCAAGAAATGTTGCAAATAGACCCCAAAAACACGGTAGCTGCTGTAAAACTAAGCAGCTATTTGATTGACCAAAACCAATTGGATGAGGCCATGCAGGTTGTGGACGGGGTATTGGCTTTGCGGAAGAATGACGCAGATTTGTGGTACCAAAAAGGGCTTATTTATGAAAAAATGGGCGATTACCAATTGGCCAGAGAATACCAAGCTAAGTTTATGGGAACCTTAGATAAAGCCAAGCAGCACCAAGAGCGCTTAGAGTTTTTGGAAGGTAAAGATTTCAAAAATCAGGTTAATTTGAGTTATTTGAATGTTACAGCCGATTCAACTTGGGTTAACACCTCTATTGCTACTTTCGAGTATTTAAGAAAAGCTAAAAACAACACCTATATTGGCCGAATTAATTATGCAGCCAGACAATCAGGTGTGGGTTTACAAGCCGAAGCCGATTGGTACCATACTTTTAAAAGCAAATCAAGCTTTTTAGCTAATATTGGTGTAGCAGACCGATTTTTCCCTAAGTTCAAGGCGGCATTTTCATATTTCCAACCTTTTGCCAAAAACTGGCAATTGGAACTGGGCGGTCGTTATGCCGCAATGGCCAGCGGGGTCGATTATTTAACAGGGATTGTTGGTCTGGAACGTAATTTTGATAAAGTGTGGCTCAACCTGAAAGGTCTGATTTTCTCTGATGGTACCGATTTGTACAACAGCATTTTGTTACAATCGCGGTTTTATATGCGAAACGAGGCTAATTATATTGTAGCAATGGCTGGTGTGGGCACCGCACCTGAGGATCAACGTTTGTACTTTCAGGCCAATACCTTTACCTCCTATACCAACTCGATGGTCGGAGCAGGCTACTATCATCAAATTAATAGTCGAACTTCTTTTGGTGTACAGGGCAACTGGTACAATTTTAAGATGACCCCAACCAGTTTTATGAATCAATACAATCTGTTTTTGACGGTAAAGACACGTTTCTAACTTATGATAAACGGTAAAGGACTTTGGTTGTGCTTGATTTTGCAGGTTTTTACCTTTAGTTGTGCCAGCTCTAACGAGTTTGTACTCTTTGTCAAAGGTAAGGTAGTTCCTGTCATCTATATCACCGACAAAAACCTAAAGTCCAGTGCCAATGACTTTGCTGCTCTATTTAAACAAGCAACGGCACAACAATTACCATTAAGTACCACAGAGCCCCAAGCAGATGAAAAGGTTATTGAAATTGGCATCGACAGGCAATTGAAAGGCTTTAGTATAGCGCAACAAGGTCAAAAACTGCAAATTAAGGCTGAGAGCCCTGCAAAATTGCAACAAGCTTTCCGCTATTTCTTTGCCAATTTTACGGTGTTGGATCAATACACCCAGCATGCTTTACCCAGCGTTCAAGACAAAATAAGCCTGCCTTTAAACCTAAGTTTTAGTTCTTTGCAACCCTTTGCGTATAAAGAACCGTATTTTGCAGAGAATTTTGATGCTAATTTTCGTTTTTGGAACAATACACAAACCCTCGACGAGCATTGGGGACTTTGGGGGCATAATATAGGTAAGTTTATCAAGGTTACACCAGCTATGTATGCCCAAATTGGGGGTGAGACCAATGAAGAACAGCTAAATTTCTCTAGCGAAGAGCTATATCGGGCATTGAAAGAACGTATAGCTTTAAGCCTAGTGGATAACCCAAGGGCAACAGATTTTATGATTATGCCCTATGACAATGCTTTGGTTTGTATGTGTGATAGGTGCGTAGAACTTGGTAATACAAAAAACAACGCCAGTCCGGCAGTTTTTGCACTAATCAACCGATTGGCAAAAGATTACCCCGGAGCACAATTTTTCGCTTCTGCTTATCTAAGTACCGAACAACCGCCCCAAGAGGCTACAAAATCCAATGTAGGGGTAATGCTAAGCTCCATGTCCTTCCCTAAAGGCGTACTACTCGAGCACAATAAACAAGCAGCAGAGATCATTAACTGGATTAAGGCTTGGAAAGAAAAAACTGAACAAATCTATCTTTGGGACTATGCCATCAATTTTGACAATTATTTTGACTTTCACCCCACTGTTTCCATCGCACAAGCCAACCTCAAATTCCTATATAAACAAGGGATAAAGGGCGTTTTTATGCACGGAAGTGATGAAGGTGGCTTTGTTGCCTTTGGCGATTTAAAAAGTTATCTTTACGCTAGGTTACTCAATAATCTGGATATTGATTTGGCACAGGCTACCGACAGATTTTTTAGCGAGAACTATCCCGAATTAAGTAAACCATTAGCTCAATATTACAACACTATAGAAGCTAGGGCATTGGCTAGCAATAAAAAATTAGACATATACGGAGGATTAAAACAATCTGTAAATAAATATCTTAACTATTACGAATTAAACCAATTATATAACAAAATCTCATCCTTACCATCTCCTTTGAGTAGTGGTTTAGAAAAATTAAAACTTGCGTGTGCTTTTCAGTTGTTGGAGCTGATGCGCATTAACGGAATACGAGAAAACGGCTATCTGCAAAATGCAGCAAATAAACAGGTAAAACTAGCACCAACTGTACAACCTTTGTTAAATAGCCTGAAACTATCCGCCTCCAAGCTTAAGATCGCCTCATACAACGAAAGCGGAATGCTCATGTCCGATTATCTGAAACAATGGGAGCAGAGATTACTCCAACCTCAAAACTATAATTTGCTTTGGGACAGAAAAATTAAAGCAAGCAGCGAGCTAGATGAAGACTATACCCAAACCAATATGCTAAATGATGGGGCTTTAGGCTTTCGGGATTATTACAATAACTGGTTCATTAACAGTAGCAAAAGCCTACAACTACTTTTTAACGCCGAAGGGCTTGAAGGTTCTAGATTGATGAAGTTTAGCTTTCTTTATGACACAAAACACCGTATTTTACCCCCAGAACAAATAGAAGTACTTGCTGGGTCAAAGCGTTTTGAAGTACAGGTACCTAAGCCTAGTACAGATCAAGGAGTGCAACTAGTACAAGTACAGTTACCAATAACCATCAGTAACACAAACAACGTTGTTATTGAATTTACAAAACAAAAGTCGGTAGCCGCAAAGATGATGGCTTTAGATGAAATATATTTAGAATGATTATGAAAAACAGGAATACGAATATCATCAGAAAAAAATCGCTCAGTTTTACTTTGTCGTTACTAGCATTTGCATTGAGCTTTTTGGTAAGTTGCGGTTCTAAAGAGCTAAAGCTAACAACCGTGAAGATTGAAGACCCTGAGCGGAAATATTTCCCGATTTTGCAAGGGCAAAGACAGAAAATAAATGTAAAGGTTTACAATACGGGTAAGGAGCCTTTAAAAATCTATGATGTTTACCCCTCGTGCGGTTGTACGGTAGTAAAGTTTCCGAGTGGGATAATACCCGCAGGCGAATACGGCACTATTGACATGGAATACAACAGCAACAAAAATATTGGTTTTGTAGGTATCTATGCCACCATAAAAACCAATACGAAAGAAGGTTCGCAATCTTTCTATTTTGAGATCAATGTCGTGCCAGACCCCCACTACACCAAAGATTACGAAGAGCTGTACAATGCCGACAAAGAAAACAACCAAAGCTTGGTAAAAGAAATGGTTGATGGCAAAACAAATGAGCAGGGCTATATTGTTGACCCCAATCAGATGCGGAAGTACAAATAAAGCTTTAGTGCTTTAGCGCTGCCACAAATTCGCTCATGGCTAGGCCTGGGTTGTTGGTTTTCATGAAATTCTCGCCAATTAAGAAACCATTGAAACCAACTGTTTTTAAAGAGCTGATGGTTTGTGGGCTACTAATGGCACTTTCTGAAATTTTTAAGAACTGATCGGGTATTTTTCCTACTAACCTGAAAGAGTTTTGTACGTTGACAGTAAAATCGGCCAAATTTCGATTGTTTACCCCAATAGCATCCAAATGCGGGCAAATACTACTTTCCAGCTCTTTTTCATTGTGCACTTCGAGCAGCACGTTCAATTGAAGTTCTTTGGCAAACATTGCCAGATTGTTAATTTGTGTAGGGCTTAAAATTGCGGCTATCAACAAAATAATGTCTGCTCCCCACGCTTTGGCTTCTAAGATTTGGTATTCATCAATTATAAAATCTTTGCGTAATAGCGGTATCTCGTTGGCTCGGCGGGCAGCTATAAGGTCTTCTTTGCTACCACCAAAAAAATCGCCATCGGTAAGTACAGATAGTGCCGATGCGCCTGCTGCATTGTAAGCTTGGGTAACATCTGCCACCTGAGCCAGACCATTTATCAAACCTTTTGAGGGCGATTTTCTTTTAAACTCAGCAATAATACCGGTACGGTTGACATCTAACATAAACTCTTTAAGCACCAAAGGTTGTCTGCCAAAGAACTCAGAATCTTCTAGGGTTTTGCTAGTTGTAATTCGTTTGGCCGCAGCAATTTCTTCTTTTTTGCGAGCCACAATGCGGTCTAGTATGGTAGGGGTCATGTTTATCGGGTTTTAACTGTTGAGCCAATTGGCCATCATCTTCTTTCCATCGGGGGTAAGCACACTTTCGGGGTGAAACTGTACACCACAAACAGGGTATTTACGGTGTCGAAGAGCCATTATCTGTCCTTCGTCATCCAAAGCTGTAACTTTCAACTCATTGGGTAGTGTAGCACTGTCTACCACCCAGCTGTGGTATCTGCCCACTAAAAACTCCTCTTTTATATCTTTAAACAATGGTTCATCTGTTTCTATTAATCGTGTGTTTGTAGCTATACCATGCATAGGCCTACCCAAATTTAGTAATTGTCCGCCAAAGGCTTCGGCTATGGCCTGTTGACCCAAACATACACCCATTATCTTTTTGCTGGATGCATAGGTTCTGATTACATCGAGTAGTAAACCGGCCTCGGAGGGAATACCCGGACCCGGCGATAGGATAATCCGTTCAAATTGTTCAACATCTTCGAGCTTGAACTTGTCATTTCTCCATACTACGGTATCGTATCCCAGCTCGTTGACCAAGTGTACCAAATTATAGGTGAAACTGTCATAGTTGTCTATGACCAAAATACTTTCTTTTTTTATATTGTTGTTGTTCATTTTCTAATCATTAATTTGTTGTTAGAGGGTTTGTGCCATTTCTATGGCCTTGCGTAGGGCTGCAATTTTATGGTTGACTTCTTGCAGCTCTTTCTCGGGCACCGAATCGGCTACAATACCAGCGCCAGCTTGGTAGTGCAGTTCGTTGTTCTTGCTCAGGAAAGTCCTAATCATGATAGCGTGGTTAAAATCGTCGTTAAAACCCATGTAGCCGATTGCTCCGGCATAGAAATTTCGAGCAGTGGTTTCGTACTCGTCTATAAGTTGCATCGCCTTGTATTTGGGTGCACCGCTAAGAGTACCGGCCGGATAAGTATTGGCCACCACCTGAAAAGAGCTACCTGCCGATTGGAGCTTACCACTAACTTTGGATACCAAGTGGATGAGGTGCGAATAGTATTGGATTTCCTTGAAAGATTTGACCTCTACCTGTTGGCAATGGCGGCTCAGATCGTTGCGGGCCAAATCTACCAGCATAACGTGCTCGGCACTTTCCTTGGGGTCTTCCTCTAGTTTTTTGGCTAATTTGCTGTCCTCCTCATCGTTGCCGCTGCGCTTAAAAGTGCCCGCGATAGGAAAAATATTTGCCGTATTTTCCTTGATGGTAATTTGCGCTTCTGGCGATGAACCAAATAATCTAAAACTGCCGTAATCGAAATAAAAAAGATAAGGCGAAGGGTTGATGGAGCGTAAGCAACGGTAAACGTTGAAATCATCGCCTAAGAATTTTTGGCTAAAAGCTCTTGAGGGAACTATCTGGAACACATCGCCCCGATAAATATGCTTTTTTAGTGTTTTAACCAACTCTACAAAGTTTTCATCGCTTAGATTAGAGCTTTCATCGCCTTTGGTACTAAAACTGTATTCGGGGAAGTTTTTGTTTTGTATCAGGTACTCAATTTTGCTGAGGTCGTTATTGTCATCGTCATTGAATACATTTTTGAAAATGCTAATCTCGTTTTTGAAATGGTCTATGGCTATGATATAGCGATATACGTGGTATTGCAGGTCGGGGATGCTTTGCTGCTCATCGCGATCAGTTCGGAAACGGATGTCTTCAAACTGCTGCACGGTATTCCAAGTGAAATAACCAAACATGCCCGTAGAGATTTGTTTGTTAGATAAAATAGTGTCCGTAACAAAACTGCTCTTGAAACGATTAATCTCGGAGCCTAGGTCAAAATTGGTCTTCTGCTCAGTTGCTCCATCAGGAAAGGTGATGCTTAGTGTCCCCTTATTAAGCACGATACCGGCCACTGGCTGGGCACAAACGTAGCTAGTAGCGTTTTCGCGACTGTGGTAGTCGGAGCTTTCGAGCAAGATGCTGTTGGAGAACACATCTCTGAGACGCAGGTAGATGCTAACCGGTGTAGTAGTGTCTGCCAATCGTTGTTTGCTGTATGTTTTGATGTTGTATTTGTTCATTGCTATATTTTTTTGCATAAAAAAACCCGACGTGTAGTTTCGTCGGGTTTAATGTTGGGTTGTTTTAGGTTTAGGTTGTATATTTTTCACATAGCCACGACGAAGCCTTCAATTGAATTGCTACGCCAATGCCATGTTTGTGTGTTTTGTACCATTGCAGGGCAAATTTATATAAAAAGATAAATAATCAAAATTTTTGGTTCTTTTTCTGTAAAATTATTGGATTTAGGGTTTGTTTGAATACGCTATTTATTAGTCGCTGAATTAATTGTTGACAAACTGAATAATTAAATCATCAACTGTTGCACAATTCATATTTGAAAAACTACCGTAAGAGTGGGTGTACTTGCACAAGTTGCTAAAGCAGAAAACAGATGGAGCCAAAATGCACAAATTTAAAACCGATATTTAATCAGGCAATTGGTTTAGATGCTAAGCCAAAAGTCCATTAGCCAGGCTAAAAGATTGCACTCAGCGTCTTTCTCCCATTTTTTGTACTTTTGTCGATATGCCTCGTATTTTAGCATTCGATTATGGCACCAAACGCATAGGCTTGGCTGTAACCGACCCCTTGCAAATTATTGCAACCGGGTTAGACACTGTTCACCCCAAAGACATCGTCAACTACCTCAAGCAATATTTGCAAAACGAAGAGGTAGAAACCTTTGTTTTGGGCGATCCCAAACAATTAGACGGTTCACCATCAGAGAATGCACAACACGTAAAAGGTTTTGCCACCTTGCTCCGCAAAAATTTCCCTCATATACCACAAGTTATGGTCGATGAACGTTTTACCTCTAAAATGGCACAAGCCACTATTCTACAAAGTGGTTTAAAAAAAAGCGATAGACGGGATAAGGCACGGGTTGATACCATATCGGCCACTATTATTTTACAATATTTTATGGATAGTAAACGTTTCAGAACCAATGCTTAGCGAAGAACTCCAATTGCTTTTGCTACAATATTGCGAACCCGAAACTGATTTGTATAAGCATATCGATCGGCAAACGCATTTAAAAGTACTAATGCCCCGAATGCTTAGCGGCCACTACCAAGGTAGGGTGCTGAGCATGATTAGCAAAATAATGGGCCCACAAAAAATACTAGAAATAGGTACTTTTACGGGCTATGCTACCCTGTGCCTAGCAGAAGGATTAAGGGATGATGGCGAAATAATTACGCTTGATATCAACGAAGAGTTACAAGAAATGGTACAAGGATATTTTGACCAATCGCCCTATAAAGACAAAATAAAATACCTAATAGGTGATGCTCAGGAAAGTCTAAAGGATATTAAAGACACCTTTGATTTGGTTTTTATAGATGCCGATAAAAAAAACAATGCCACTTATTACGATTTGATATTTGAGCAAGTAAGACCTGGAGGCTTAATTATAGTTGACAACGTGTTGTGGAGTGGTAAAATTGTATCCAAAGCTCAAGACAAAGACACCAAAAACATCAATGATTTTAACGATAAGGTAAACCATGACCCTCGAGTTGAAAAATTGATACTCCCGGTAAGAGATGGCCTTTTCATCATCCGTAAAAAATAGCCATGAAAAAAATATTGTCCTTGCTTTTTGTATTGGTGTTTGCATTTACAGCAAGAGGTCAAAGTGTTCAAGATTATATCGACCAATACGCTCAAAAAGCACAAGTGCTGATGAGCGAGCACCGTATCCCGGCCAGTATCATTCTGGCTATAGCTATACACGAGTCGGCAGCAGGCAAAAGCAAAATAGCCCGCTACCTCAACAATCATTTTGGTTTTAAAGGTAAAAACTCAAATACTGAGATTAAATCCAGCTATCGCGATTTCCCTAGTGTCGATTCTTGTTACAATCATTTTATTACTTTTTTAAAGGGAAGGAGTCATTTTAAGGATTTGTTTGATAAGTTAGACGCTTACAACTTTGTGGGCTGGGCCAAAGGGATACAAAAAGGAGGTTATGCTCGCAACCGAGCTTGGGCAACACAAGTGCTGGCTATAATCCGTAAGTACGATTTGCAGCAATACGATAATCGGCCGGATGATTATGAAGAACCTGTGCCAGAGCCCGAACCTGTTATAAAAACAAGACGAATTTATACCGTCAAAAAGGGAGATAATTTATCTTTAATTGCTAAAAGAAACGGCCTCAGTATTAAAACCCTAAAAAAAATAAATAACTTAAAGACCGATAGACTTAAAATTGGGCAAAAACTCAAACTTTAGGCTCATGAAAAAACAATATTTATCAATTTATCTTTTTATCTGCCTGTTTATCTTCTCTTGCAAATCGAGAAAGTATAGCAGCAACAACAAGCATGTAATAAAGACGGCAAAAGAAAACAATCCCAATCCTATCAGTTACACCACCCTCAGCTACATTGATGCATTTAAACAAATTGCTATCGACGAAATGAATAGCTACGGAATTCCGGCCAGCATTACCCTAGCGCAAGGTATCCTAGAATCGGGTAGCGGCAATAGTGATTTGGCCAAATATGCCAACAATCATTTTGGGATTAAATGTACCTCCGACTGGAAAGGTAAGGCATTTTATAAAGACGATGACCAAAAAGACGATTGTTTTAGGGTATATAAAGACCCAAACGATTCGTACCGCGACCACTCAAAATTCTTGCTGAGAAAGCGCTATGCAGCATTATTTGAGCTAGATAAAGATGATTATAAAAACTGGGCTATCGGACTAAAAGCAGCCGGTTATGCTACCAATCCTCGGTACGCCGACATGCTAATCAATATCATCGAAAAATACAGTTTACACCAATACGACAAGCCGGAAAGTGCTAAAAACAAGCAACTCAGAGAAAACAGAGTTAACCAAGAGATAAAAGCAGACACCACCAAGGTAAACAATTCGTCTCCACAGAAAGATACTTCAAAGTACTATACCGTTCAGCCCGGAGATACGCTTTTTCGAATTAGCCAAATGTTTAAGCTCAGTGTTGATGAACTAAAAACCATCAATCAACTAAGCGACAATACGATAAAGGTTGGACAACAGATTTTGGTAGTTAAATAATGTTAAGCACAAAACACTCGTTCAATTAAATTGTAGTTTTGTAGTAAATGAAGTTATTAACGACTTTTCTATTGCTGTTTGTGGCTTACTCAATTTTTGCACAACAAAGAACTGTGCAGGGTTTTGTGGTGGATAAGGATAGCAAACTGCGTTTAGCTAAAGTTTATATCTACAACTCATCTGCCGATGAAGGTTTTTACAACAATACTAAGGGAGAGTTTACTGCAAGCATCAAATTGGGCGACACCCTTTATGCGGCTCTGCAAGGTTTTGCCATGGACACGGCAATTTATCGAGGGCAAAGTGCCTTAGTTTTTCAGTTACGCTCATTGGGTATTCGACTCAAAGAGGTAAATATTTACGGAAAACTAAAAACGCCTCAAGAAAGATACCGCTCACAGCTAGATGCTTATAAATACCGATTGGACAAGGCAAGTGCAAATGATTTGCTCAACTTTAACGCTGGTAAGATTGGTGTAGGTATTGATGCCATCTATAATCTGTTGAGCAGAGAGGGGAAAAATGCCCGTCAATTGCAACGTATATTAGAGAAAGATTACAAAGAAGAAGTAATAGATTATAGGTTTAACCCCACCTATGTAAGAACTGTTATAGACATTAAAGAAGCTGATGTAGATGATTTTATGTTGCAATACAGGCCTACTTACCAATTTGTGCTTACAGCGTCCGAGTACGCCTTTATACGCTTTATCAAAAACAGCTATGCCTCATATAAAAGAAATCCGGCTATGTTTAGATTGCCCAAATTACCCCAACTCAGTATAGACAGCTTATAACAGATGTTGATTTTTGTTATAAAATATTTGCCTGCCGAGGCTATGGCTTTATTTCCTTTTGTTCTGCTAAAGGAAAGAAATATGAAGCATAACACTGAATTAATCAACCATGAGCGGATACATCATAGGCAGCAAATAGAATTACTGTTTATTCCCTTTTACCTGTTGTATTTAATTTTCTATTTGGTTAATCTGCTCCGATACCAAAATCACTATACCGCTTATCGGCACATCCCTTTTGAAAGAGAGAGCTTTAAAAATCAGCAAAATCTGGATTACCTCAAGAAACGCCCTTTTTGGGCATGGTTAGCTTTTATTACAAAGGCGGACTAAGCCCTTTAACCGATTTTAATCCCTCGATACCAACCACTTCTTCATCTTCTCCTTTTTTGTGTTTTTTCTTTTTCTTTTTAGGATCAGTACCGTTAAGCCGCTCTTCGATAATTTTGTTGTACTCTTTAATTTGCTCGGGTTTTAGTACCGATCGGATACTGTTGTTAGTTTCGTTATTAAGGCGATAAAGTTTAGCCATTTCTTCATCATTATAGCCGGTACTTTGCTGTTTCTTCATCAGGTTAAGCTGTTCTTTGGCAAAACTATAGGCAAAATTATAAACCACGCCTTTTTGTGTAGTGCTCAGTTTGAGGCGTTCAGTTAGCTCATCTACATTTTTTTTGGCCATTTCTTCGGCAGTAGGCATTTTGGGTTGTGCTTTCAGTGTTAAGGCTGCCAAAGAAAAAACAAGTAAAAGACAAAAATTTTTCATCATCAATTAGCTAATAGAGCAAATATAGTTATTTGTATGGCTCTACACAAGGTCTTACTCTGGGCTTAAGCTTTAATAAAGCTAAATAGCAACGATTTTTTGACAAAAGACATGGTCAAATTCGTTTTGCTTTGAGACAAAGATATCCTTATATTTGTTGCAAAATTTTGCAAAAAAATGAGAGAAATCCAATTTAGAGAGGCATTACGCGAAGCGATGAGCGAAGAAATGCGCAAAGATGAAAGCATTTTCTTGATGGGAGAAGAAGTAGCGCAATACAACGGTGCCTATAAAGTGAGCCAAGGAATGTTGGACGAGTTTGGTGCTAAGCGTGTTATTGATACACCGATAGCCGAATTGGGTTTTGCAGGTATTGGTATTGGTGCGGCTATGAATGGGCTAAAACCTATTGTAGAGTTTATGACTTTCAACTTTTCATTGGTAGCGATTGACCAAGTAATTAACTCGGCTGCAAAAATGCTATCAATGAGTGGAGGCCAATTCTCTGTACCAATTGTGTTTAGAGGGCCTACCGGAAATGCTGGACAGCTTGCTGCACAACACTCTCAAAATTTCGAAAACTGGTATGCCAATTGTCCTGGCCTAAAGGTTGTTATCCCATCAAACCCTTACGATGCTAAAGGATTACTAAAAACTGCAATTTTAGATCCCGACCCGGTGATTTTTATGGAGTCAGAAGTGATGTACGGCGACAAAGGGCCTGTACCAGAGGGCGAATATTATTTAGAAATTGGCAAGGCAAATGTTGTGAAAGAAGGTAGCGATGTAACTATCGTTACATTTGGTAAAATGTTGCCAAGAGTAGTTACCCCAGCTATTGACTTGTTGAATAAAGAAGGAATTAATACCGAAGTGATTGACCTACGCAGCGTGCGTCCGATAGATTATGCTACTATCATCAATTCGGTGAAAAAAACCAACCGTTTGGTTATTGTTGAAGAGGCTTGGCCATTGGCATCTATCTCCTCAGAAATCACTTTCAACGTTCAAAAGAATGCGTTTGATTACTTGGATGCTCCAGTAACTCGTATAACTTGCGAGGATGTACCCTTGCCTTATGCACCTACACTTATTGCCGCAAGTTTGCCAAGTGCAGAGAAAGTGGTAAAGGGAGTTAAAGAGGTGATGTATGCTGTAAAATAAGCAGTTTGCTATAAAATTTTAATAGTAAACCCGGGTGAATAGCTCGGGTTTACTTGTTTTAAGAGATTTTATCAAAGCGAATATCAGCGTTGAGCTTAGCCAGATAGGTACGCAACAATTCGTTTTCTGGTTTGCTTAAAAGAGGGTCTGTATCAAATATTGCCAATACGGTATTCCGAGCTTCTTGCAGTATTATTTGATCCTGAGCCAAGTTGGCAATCTTAAGATCTATGGTGCCACTTTGTTGTGTGCCGCTAAGGTCGCCTGGGCCACGTAGTTCGAGGTCAATTTCTGATATTTCAAAACCATTATTGGTTTTTACCATAGTTTCTAACCTTTTGCGTGAAGTTGGATTGAGTTTATCCGCCGACATCAAAATACAATAAGATTGCTCTGCGCCACGCCCTACTCTACCCCGCAACTGGTGCAGTTGTGAAAGGCCAAAACGTTCGGCATTTTCAATAACCATTACCGAAGCGTTAGGAACATTTACCCCCACTTCAATAACGGTTGTAGCTACCATAATCTGGGTTTTACCCTCAATAAATCGCTGCATCTCGTACTGCTTGTCTTGCTGATTTAGCTTGCCATGTACAATGCTAATTTGGTAATCGGGCAAAGGAAATTGGTAGCGCAATTGCTCTATACCAGCTTCTAAGAAGAGCAGATCCAGCTTTTCGCTTTCGCTAATCAAAGGATAAACTACATATACCTGCCTACCTTTGGCAATTTCTTGTTTCATAAAACCAAACATTCTCAGGCGTTGGCTCTCAAAGAGGTGTTTGGTTGCTATGGGTTTTCTGCCAGCCGGCAACTCGTCAATTACCGACACGTCCAAGTCTCCATAAAGTGTCATAGCCAAGGTACGAGGTATGGGGGTGGCGGTCATCACCAAGATGTGTGGTGCAGTTATATTCTTTCGCCACAATTTGGCTCTCTGTTCTACACCAAACCGGTGTTGTTCGTCAATTACAGATAGACCAAGGTTTTTAAATTTTACTTTATCCTCAATAAGTGCATGGGTGCCTACCAAAATATCAATTTCGCCGCTCTCTAAGGCTTGATGTATCAAGCGTCTTTCTTTGGCGGATGTGCTGCCAGTTAACAAGGCTACTTTAGCTATATCGGGTCGTAATAGTGCCGATATTGACTCGTAGTGCTGTCGAGCCAATATTTCGGTTGGCGCCATCATACAAGCCTGGTAGCCGTTATCTGCAGCCAACAACATACTCATGAGTGCAACAATGGTTTTTCCGCTGCCCACATCGCCCTGCACCAGTCGGTTCATCTGTGTGCCCTTCTGGGTATCGATACGTATTTCTCGTATCACTCTTTTTTGGGCTGCTGTTAGGTTAAACGGTAAGGCTTCTTTGTAAAAAGTATTTACTTTCTCACCTACCTCGCCAAAAATCAATCCTTTGTATTTTTCGTTACGTAGCTGTTTATTGTGCAACAATTGCAACTGAATAAAAAATAGTTCCTCAAACTTTAGCCTTCTTTCTGCCTCGGCCAAAAGCTTTGCCTCGCTTGGGAAATGTATATTGATAACTGCCTGTCTTCTGCTAATCAGTTTATATTTCTCAAGCACATAGGCGGGTAGTGTTTCAGTTATTTCATGCGAAAATAGCTCAATAACCTGCTGGCTTAGTCGCTGAATTCCTTTACTGTCTAGCAAAGCCTTTTTAAGGCGTTCTGTTGAGCTATAAACCGGCTGTAAAGCCATATTGCCACGCAAGCTATTTTGCGGCCGTGGATAGGGCTCTATTTCGGGGTGAGTGATGCTATAGCTATTGTTGAACAGACTGACCTTGCCAAAGGCGATATATACATTGCCTACTTCGAGCAATTCATTTATCCATTTTATGCTTTGAAACCATACCAACTCTATTGTTCCGGTATCATCAGCAAACTGTGCAACTAAGCGTTGCTTTTGTTTTTCACCTATAACTTCTTTGCTCCTCAAACGCCCAATTACTTGTACGGATGGAAGCTCGGCGTGTAGCTCGTTTATCTTATAAAAACGAGTTCTGTCAATATGCCTGAAGGGATAATAAGCCAAAAGGTCACGAAAAGTAGATAGACCCAATTCTTTTTGAAGCAACTCGGCTTTTTTAGGCCCAACGCCTTTCAGGTACAACAACGGGGTATCTAAATTAGATTTTGACAAGTGAGCTCTTTATTTTCTTCTAAAAATAAGCATATCTTTAATCATCTGCCAATTAAAAAGAAAAACGGCAAACAGCAGTAAAGAATAGGCTAAAACCTGATAAAGGTTAACCTGCTCATCAAAATAGATAAAAGCAACAGCAAATGCAATAATTGGATTGATATAGATAATTATCCCCATAGTTGATGAGGGGATCCCTACCAATGCATACAAATTTAGGAACAAAGGAATTACCGTAAAAATACTGGCTATTAAGAGGATATTTTGCCAGAAAAAAACAGAATTGGGTGTTTCTACTCCGCTTACTAAAAATAGTGGCAACATAATTAAACTAGCCAAAGCCAACTGTACGGCCATCACATTCAACTTGTCTAGCCCTTGCATTCTACGCTGTATAATTAAGAAAAACGCATAAAATGATGCAATAACCGCCGACCACAACACATCTACAAAAGCCCCTCTTGCCAAGAGCAAAATACTAATAGCTGCAAAAAATAAGGCTAAAAATTGTACACGACTCAATTGCTCTTTCAAGAATAAATAGGCTCCAAAAGCAGTAATTAATGGACAAACCATATAGGCAAATGCCGCAGACTTGATACTGATGTGGTTAATAGCATAGATAAATGAATACCAGTTTAGCATTAGCAATACAGCAGAGCCTATCACCTGAAAAATAAGGGACCTTAATTGAGGTTTTGGAACCGAAACCAAGTATTGAAAATCGGCAATTAGCTTTTGCTTCCTAAACAGGGCAATAAAGAGCCAAACAATAGTCAAAGCCATAAAAACACGAAAATACAAAATCTGCTCTGCCGAGAAATTTTGCAAGTTTCTGAGGGGGAATGCAAAAAATCCCCAGATAATTGCCGAGAGCAAACCTGACAGTAAATAGCTTGACTTATTTTGCAAATTAGGCTTTATACGCAGTTACCGATATTTCTACATTTACACTCTTGGGTAATTCTTTTACAGCAACCGTTTCTCTAGCCGGGAAATTGTCGGTAAAATACGAGCCATACACTTCATTTACTGCTGTAAACAAAGCCATGTCAGAAAGGAAGATACTCGTTTTTACAATATGCTCCAAACCGTAACCTGCCTCTAAGAGCACAGCCTTAATATTTCGCATAACCTGATGGGTTTCTTCTTGGATAGAGCTGTTGTTCAACTGGTTGTTACTAGGGTTAATCGCAATTTGACCAGAGGCAAATAAAAAGCCGTTGACTACAATTGCTTGATTGTAGGGGCCAATAGGAGCCGGAGCATCAGAAGTTTGTATTACTTTTTTCATCCTTTTATGAAATAATGTTTCAATATTTTATAAATGATACCTAAAACAAAAATAGAAATGGCAATAAGGTTAATGATACGCATTAGCCTCACGTTGCTTAGTTTTCTGTTTTTTTTGGTCATCAATACAAATGTAGGGATAAAAAAAAGAGCCTTGAAATATTTCAAGGCTCTTTTTTAGAATGTATAAAACCTATTAATTTCTAGAGGTTTCTACACGACGGTTTTTAATACGTCCTTCTTCGGTATCGTTAGATGCGATAGGTCTGCTTTCGCCATAACCTTTAATGCTTACATTTTTAGCATTCACACCTGAGTTTACCAAGTAAGTTTTAACAGAATTAGCTCTGTCTTTAGATAATTTCATATTATAAGCTTCGGTACCTTCTGCAGAAGCGTGACCGGCTACAGTAATTTTACCATTACCTTCACGAAGGATAGAAGACAATTTATCTAAAGTAGGGTAAGATTCAGTTTTCAACACAGAACTGTTGAACTCGAATTGAATATTCTCATATCCTGTTACAGCAGGAGCTACAGGAGCTACAGCAGTAGTTTCTGGAAATTTGATAGTACGTCCAGCACCGTCAACAATTGCTCCAGGAGCAGAGTTAGCTTCTTTGTCGAAGATATCGGCAACACCGTCACCGTCGCTGTCTTTTTTCAAAGCATCAACAGATTTAGCTACGTCATCAACACGTTTTTTCAATGCAGCAACTTCTTGACTCAAAGTTTGATCTTTCAACTCGTCATACATAACAGCTACTGGGTTTACCCAATCCAAGTTTGGTTTTGATTTAGAACCTAATGAGAATTCAAGACCAGCAGATCCATAAGAGAATTTATCATTTGATGGAGCTTTACCATAGAAAGCGTCTAGGTTATCACCATCAACAAAGTTCATGGTATATGCCAAGTTGAATGACACACGGTCAGACACTTTGAATTTTACTCCAGTACCAACAGGTACATAAGCTTGTCTGATATAGTCGCGATTGCCTTTAGGGCCAAAAATACCTTTGTTGTTTACGCCATCAAGAATAGGATTGAAAGCTACCATTCCGTAACCAGCAGTAACAAAGAAGTTAACAGCATTGTCACGTTTCAAGAAATCAACAGTTGCAACGTTAACCACACCTCTCAAATCAACAGAATACTGGATGTCTGTTTTGAATGCTTGAGGAACAGCTGCAGGATTATTCTTGTTAGAACCAGATAATGTACCACGGAAAAGATTTCCTTCTAATCCAAAAGAGTGTGCCAATTGTTTACGCAAAGAAATGCCGTAACCTAAGTTAGCATCCCAGTTAGAGAAGTCATTAGCCCCACCAATAAATGCTAGAGGAGTTAAAACACCACCGTTAATACCGAAAGACCAAGTCCTGTACTGTTTCTTTCCACCAAATACCTTGGCAGAAGAGCTGGTTGCAGTTTGAGCATCAGCTACGGATGTTAATCCAAGAAGAGCTACCATTGAAGCTGCAACACCTTTTTTTAAAGTAGAATAGTTCATAATTTTCTTTTAAAGGTTAAACAAACTTTGTATTGTATAATTTTTTGTGATACAAAAGTAAATTAAAATATTAAAAAGTCAAAATGTTGCTACAAAGTCCATTCCATTTTTTTTACAAACCCTGCGCTTAGTGTCTTTTTTACAATATTTGATTTGTAATTTCCAACAAAATTAAACGCTAAGTAATATATTTATAATTGGTTACACCTATTCTGCAAATATCAATTGTTTATACCCGTATATTCATTTTCAGCCTTAAAATTCTCTGCTCTGCAGGCCTGCCAAATAGTGTGTTAGATTTTGGACAATTCGCACCATTTGTCTGTTTTTTTAAACACTGTACCAAAAATAAAAAAGCGATTCCATCCAGAATCGCCCCCTTAACTAACTTATTATTTATAAAAATGGCTGTTGGGGAAGGAGTCGAACCTTCAAGGGGTAGTTAGCTACAGTTCAAAAATTAATTTGTGGTCAACCCATAAACTGCGTTTATCCCATAATCCCCACCACCGAGACAAGGAGGTGTGTCTGCCAATTTCACCACCCAACATTGTTTACATAGCTTACAGCACATCCGTCTGCAATATTAGCTGTAGGGGAAGGAGTCGAACCTTCAAAGAGTGGTTAGCCCGTTACCGGATTTTCCATTTTCTCTGCCACCGAGACAAGGAGGTGTGTCTGCCAATTTCACCACCCTACAGAATAGAAGCAATTTTCAATTGTTGTAAAAGAACTTTCTTGTTACATTTGCTTGTGACAAATATAGGCTGTTTAATCAATATGTTGCAAATATTTTAATGAAATAATTTTATTTTTATAAAATTAATAATATTTATTCAAACTAATTAACATTATTTTATTTTATGTTCAAAAAAGAAAGTCAAAATTTAGAAATTGATAACTTGGATATCCAGATTCTATCACAGCTGATGATTGATGCGACCAAGCCTTATACCGAAATTGCTAAAGAATTGGTGGTTTCGGGCGGTACTGTACACGTTCGAATGAAAAAACTCACCGACATGGGCATTATACGAGGCTCTCATCTCATCATCGATCCACGAAAAGTTGGATATGACATAACGGCCTTTTTAGGGATATACCTAGAGAAAGGATCTTTCTATAAAGATGCCGTTGAGCAGCTAAGCCAGATAAAAGAAGTGGTAGAGTTACATTATACCACAGGTTCTTACAGTATGTTCGCCAAAATTACTTGTCGAGACACGGATCATTTACGCCATGTATTGAACGAAGAAATTCAGGCGGTAAAAGGCATTCAACGTACCGAAACACTAATTTCTTTAGAAGAAAGCATAAAAAGACAAATTGAGCTAATTTAACTTTATTTTCGTCGAGAACGATAAAAACTGTTCTTCTTCTGTGCATTACTCTTAACGTTTGCTTTTGAGTCTTTTTGGGGTTTGCGTATCACTTCTTTAGCAGACAACATGCTTTGCCAGCTCAAAGGGTAAGGGTGATTTTCTACAATAGGGATAGTTTTGCCAATTAGCCGTTGTATAGCTATAAGGTATTCATTCTCTTCCGCATCTACAAAAGATATGGCGTTGCCGTTTGCTCCAGCCCTTCCTGTTCTACCAATACGGTGCACATAAGTTTCTGGGACATTGGGGAGGTCATAATTAAACACGTAGGTTAAGTCGTCAATATCAATACCTCTGGCAGCTATATCGGTAGCTACCAACACCCGCAAATCAATATTTTTAAAATCGTTAAGCGCTCGTTGTCTTGCTCCTTGTGATTTATCGCCATGTATAGCCGCAGCTTTAATACCGTTTTTGTGCAACTCCCTAGCTATGCGGTCGGCACCGTGTTTGGTACGGGTAAAAACAAGAGTACGGTCAATATCTAGTTGATCTAAAAGATACTTGAGTAGTTTACGCTTATCGGGCTTATCCACAAAATAGATACTTTGGTTAATGGTTTCTGCCGTGGATGATACCGGAGCTACTTCAACAAAAACAGGATTTTTCAAAATAGTATTGGCCAGTTTTTGTATTTCTGGAGGCATTGTAGCCGAGAAAAATAGACTTTGCCTCGCTTCAGGTAATTTACCTACTACTTTTTTCACATCATGAATAAAACCCATATCTAGCATCCTATCGGCTTCGTCGAGCACAAAAATACCTAGATGAGACAAGCTAATGTAACCTTGGTTGAGCAGATCTAGAAGTCTGCCCGGTGTTGCTACTAAAATATCTACACCCTTTTTTAGGGCATCTACTTGTGGTTGTTGTCCAACACCTCCAAAAATTACCGTAGTTTTCAGACTTAAATTTTGTCCGTATGCAGCAAAACTTTCTTGTATTTGTATGGCCAGTTCGCGGGTTGGCGTTAGCACAAGTGCTTTAATCTGTTTTTTATTATTGGGTTGGGCTTGTAAAAGTTGCAAAATAGGTATTGCAAAAGCTGCAGTTTTGCCAGTGCCAGTTTGGGCGCAACCCAATAGGTCTTTCAGAGCAAGGATATTGGGTATTGCTTTTTCCTGTATCGGGGTTGCTTTTTGATAGCCTTCTGTTTCCAAAGCTTTTAGGATAGGATCTATAAGCCCTAATTGCGAAAATAACATATGCGAAAATTTATTGATAAAAATAACCTAGTAAGGCTTTTTTGTACCTAACTAAAAAAAGCAAACAAAAGTAGATAAAATGTTTGGTCTGACTTTACAAATTCAAACAGTAATATAGGTTATAGGATATTTTTATTTTAATAATCGTACCCCGAGTCATAAAAAATCACAAAAAGAAATGAAATTTGGGTTTTTATTAATAGCTTAGTTTTCTACTTGCTAATTTGATACTTTTCAAGTAAAACTTTGTACCTTTTTAACATAAATGAACACATCCAATAAAAAACTAATACTCCTGGTTGATGATGAAATTGCTGTACTTAAATTACTGGATTTCATCTTAAAAAAAGATTATCAGCTGGTGGTGCACCATAATGGGCTTAGTGCTATTAGTTGGATGGACCAAGGGAATATGCCCGATTTAATCATCTCTGATTTAGAGATGCCCTACGTAGATGGTTTAGATTTTGTACGAAGTCTAAAAACAAGCGGGTACTACCGCAATATTCCTATCATTCTTCTTTCTGCAGCTTACTCTTTAGAAGAATTGACAGACAAATTACCTTATACCTACGACCTGCTGATGCCTAAACCTTTTAATCCGGATCACTTAAAAGAGCAGATTATTAGATTATTAAATTTGTCCCTATGAGCAATGCTACAAAAATAGATCCTTTAGAATCGCCTCATCTTTTACAAGGTATAATCTATTATGCCTCTCAATATGAACGAGCTATTCAAGAGCATTTTCACCATGACGATTACGAACTGGTGAAAGCAGCAGATTTGGAGGATTTGAGACAACGTATTGACCGTTTATCTGTTTATGATTTAAACACCAATATTTTAATTGAACTAAAACCACAAGAAGCCGATCAAGCATTTATGTTGGTGCACCACCTCAAGAGCAATTGGCTTACCCGAAGTATTGTGGTCATCTTTTTACTGACCGAGCATAACAAATCCATTAGTAAGACTGCTTTTAAGGCTCGTGTTAGCGATTGTTATTTGCCTGATATTGATTTTAACGACGTAAAAATCAGGCTGCGTTATTTAGCTACCTACAAAAGCCTAAATGAACAGCTGAAGGATCTGCCTAAAATTCCCTTTAGACAATATGAGATACCCGCCCTAAAACGGCTAATGGACCTGGTAGCTTCTACCTCTGCATTGTTGCTGTTGAGTCCCCTATTTTTGCTAGTAGCCCTATTAATTAAGCTAGATTCAAAAGGCCCTGTTTTTTATACCAGCAAAAGGGTAGGTACTGGCTATAAAATATTTAATTTTTATAAATTTCGTTCTATGCGTGTAAATGCCGACCGAGAAGTTGAAGCGCTTAAAGCAAGTGCTAACCAATATGGTGATTCGGCTTTTTTTAAAATGAAGAATGACCCTAGGGTAACCAAATTAGGAAGTTTCCTGAGAAATTCGAGTATAGACGAGCTACCTCAATTGTTCAACGTACTCAAAGGCGATATGTCTTTGGTGGGCAACAGACCCCTACCACTCTATGAGGCCGAATTGCTGACAACCGACGAGTGGTCAACCCGTTTTTTAGGCCCAGCAGGTATTACTGGTCTGTGGCAAATTATAAAAAGAGGTAAGAGTGATATGTCTGATCGAGAACGAAAAAAGCTCGACAATCTTTACACCAAAAATTTCTCGATTTGGCTAGATATTAAAATTATTCTGAAAACTGTACCTGTATTATTCCAAAAAGAAAAAGTATAACATGAAGATTAAAGCACTACTTACCTTTGTTTTTGCTTGCCTGGTTTATACTTATTCATTGGCACAGGAAAACATTATTTCACAGATTAATACCCCCCAATTGCAACAATACATAGATTTGGCCAAGCAAAACTATCCGCGTAGGCAAATGTATAAAGCTACAGAGCTCAGCGCAAAAGCAAAAATTGGTGTGGCTTCGGCTTCGTATCTCGAATCGATAAACCTCTCTTATTTTTACCGCCCAGACAACGGTACTATTCTCAACGCTGTAAATCCTTACTCGATTAATGGCTTTCAACTGGGTATCTATCTAAATTTAGGTATCTTTTTACGTACCCCTTCATTGGTAAAACAGGCCAAACAGGAATATGTTGCTGCCCAATCTCAAAGCAAAGAATACGACATCCTACTCGAATCTGAAGTAAAACAAAAATATTATGAATACCTTCGTTGGCTCAACGATTTGAAGATAAAAACCGAGGCCTACACCGATAACAAGGCCGCTAGTGATGGTTTGCGCTATAAATTTGAAAAAGGAGAAGTTTCTTTAGATGTGTACAGTAAAGCCAAAGCGTTGACAAACGGTTCGGCATCAGAAAAACTAAATGCCGAACTGAATATGCTAAAGGCAAAAGATGCTTTAGAAGCTTTGATAGGACAAAAATTGGAGGAAGTGAAATAGTTTATGGATATCAAAAAATTCTTTCGGCTACTCAATAAGTATAAATGGCTTTTTATAAGTATCCCGATTTTGACTTTGTTGGTCACTTATTTCTTTGTCAAGAAATTGCCGAAAGAGTATAAATCACAGGCCAAGTTATCTACAGGTCTGCTAGATCCCTCTAGGCAGGTCGTTCCAGAGACCCCCAATTATTCAGGCCCCGATCTACTCATCAAAATCAATCAGCAGTTTGCCAATATTATGGACATCATGCAAATGCCTCGCAACATGAGTATTTTGTCCTATCGGCTCATCCTTCACGACCTCAAAAACCCTGCGGCTCCTTTTAAAGAGCAAAGCGATGATGTAAAAGCACTAACTGCGTCCGAACGGGCAGAGGCTATTAAACTTTTTGAAGAAAGATTGGCCAACAAAACAGTACTTACCCCACTAGACAATTACAAGGTAAAACTCTACAATTTGGTAAAATCAATGGGCTATGATGCCAAGTCGCTAAGCAAGAAATTGAACATTAGCCACGAGCAAAATAGTGATTTTGTAAGTGTTGAATACACCTCCGAGAACACATTTATGTCTGTTTTTGTAGTGAATACCTTGGCCAAAGACTTTATAAAAAACTACAGCGAGGATTTGATTAGCAATAAAACCAAATCTATAGTACTGCTCGATTCGTTGGTGAAGCAAAAAGAGGCTGCCATGAACCAAAAAATAGACTTGCTAAAAGAGTACCGGATAAAAAATAGGGTACTCAACCTCGATAAGCAATCACAAATTGTTTATCAGCAAATTGTCGATTACGAGAACAAAAAATCGCAAGCTTTGATAGATTTACAAGCCATGCAGGCAGCTCTTAGCAGTGTAAACAGCACCCTCAACAACAGAGATAACGAGAAATACCTTGGTGCAGAGCATTCAAGCGACAACCAAAAGACTATCTCGATAAAGAACAAATTGCAGCAAGCAGAAGAGCAATATATTGACAAAGGCTTTAGACAAACGGATAAGAAAATTGTCGATTCGCTTCGTCAATTGCTCAGTAGTCAATTGTCCCAATCGGCTGATAATTATGTGAGCGACCCACTAGTGGCCAAGCAAAGCCTAATTTTGCGACGAGTATCGTTGACCGTAGATATTGACAAGACCCGAGCCAGTATTGCCGATATTAATCAAGA
Source organism: Pedobacter sp. (assembly GCA_039810685.1). Lineage (GTDB taxonomy): Bacteria > Bacteroidota > Bacteroidia > Sphingobacteriales > Sphingobacteriaceae > Pedobacter. Next base: position 31,618 of record JBDHXL010000010.1, read on the forward strand.
ATTGAGCAAACTGAATTCGAAATTTAATCAGATGGTGCCTTATGATGCGGGAGTACAGAAATACGAACGTGATGCCGACATTGCCACCAAAGAGTACATGGAGCTATTGAACCGCTACAACCTGAACAATTTGGACAAAAACATTGGCTTGCGCTTACAACTAGAGCAAGAAGGGACTCCGTCAGCTCCTGAGCCTTCAAAAAAGATAATTTTTATGGCTTTGAGCGGTATAGCCAGTTTGGCTATCTGTTTTGCCTTGCTCTTTGTGATGGCCACATTAGATTTCTCTATCAACAATCGCAAGCAGCTGACTATTGCTACCAAAGGTAAAGTCTTGGGCGAGCTCAATTTTATCAAATCCAAGTGGCAAGATATTGATGAGATATGGAAAGACGAAAGCCATAGAAAAGATTACCTTAACTACAAAAATCTGCTCCGAGCCCTACGTTTTGAGATCGACGAGAAACTAGCGAGCCAGCAGGCCAACATACTGGGTGTAACTAGTCTTCATCCCGAAAAGTTTAAAGTTTTTTGCTTAGTTAGTATGGCTTATGCCTTTGCCCGTACTGATAAGCAAATCCTTATCATTGGCGATGACGAAACCGCTAATGAGGTGCAACGGTGGAACATTCCCATCAACCAATCGCTAAAAAGTGTATTGGACAAATTGCACTTAGATAAAAACAACCGGATTACTTTTTTAAACAAAGATCTGGGAGGCGTTTCTTTGCTTGAAAACAGCAACAAAGAAAAGGTACAAAAGGTATTTGACTATTTTAAAACCAACTTTGATTTGATTTTGGTGTTTTTAGATCCACTCAACATTGTTTCTGATGTAAACGAGTGGGTACTGTTTACAGACAGCTATTTGGCCACTTATATGGCTGGCAATTCGTTGAGCGAACTCGATAAAGAATCCATCCGCCATTTGGCCAATGACCAAAAATTTATGGGCTGGGTGATTAATGGGGTAAAAGGCAAATATTCTTAAGACTTATGTTTCCCGGAGGCCTGTTAAGAAATATGAACGGGATAGGGCAAAAGATATTCTTTGCGCTGTCTGCCTTTAGTATTTCGGTACTAGTAGCTGCCTCTATCCTAAAAGTCGGCATTTTGGGCCCCTTAGCGGTTATTGCACTTACCTTGGCTGGTGCATTTGTTGTAGCAAGCCTCGTCAATCCACGTACTGCTTTTATTTTTTATTTTGCCTATTGCTTTGTGCTGGGATTTGTGGTAAAAGCATTTTTAAAAGTACCGGTAGGTTTAGCCATGGATGCTATTTTGCTTCTCACTTGGTTTAGCCTATTGGTAAACATGAAGCGCTTTAACTGGAAAAGCCTCAAAAACGAACATGTGCTATTTGCCTCGCTTTGGTTTGTCATCAGTTTGCTAGAGGTACTAAACCCTTCGGGCTTTAGTTTGGCCGGTTGGTTCAACGAACTGCGTTTTACAGCATTTAGCTGGCTATGTGTAGCTCCTGTAGTTTTTTTGTTGTTCAATACCCTAAAAGACCTTAATCGTTTTTTTGTGTTCATCTTCCTCTTTTCGCTCATAGCTACGCTGTACGGCATGAAACAATTGTATTTGGGGCTATCTGGCGGCGAACAAGCTTGGATGGATGCGGGTAATGATTACACCCACCTACTCAATGGAAAACTACGTGCTTTCTCTATGTACTCGGATGCCGGGCAGTTCGGAGCCTCGCAAGCAGTATTGGCGGTAATTGCTCTGGTATTGGCCATGGGGCCTTTTAGCTTTTTTAAGAAGTTGATATTTGCTGCCTTAGCCTTGGTATTTCTTTATGGTATGGGTATTTCGGGCACCAGAGGCGCTTTATTTGCATTGGTTTCGGGCTTGTTTTATGCCGTTTTTCTTAGTAAAAATTTTAAGGTACTTTTTATTGGTTCGGCATTGGCTTTAGGTGGGCTTTTTATCCTAAAATATACCGATATTGGTAATGACAACTTTCAGATCTATCGCCTGCGCACCGCACTCGACCCTAAAGATGCTTCCTTTAACGTACGTTTGGATAACCAGAAAAAGATAAAATTTTTACTGAGAGACCAGCCCTTTGGTGCCGGTTTGGGGATGAGTGGAATGAACGGCACAACCTATAATAAAGACAAGAGTATTGCCAATGTACAACCCGATAGCTACTGGGTAAAAGTTTGGGTCATGTACGGCATTGTAGGTTTGGTAATTTGGTTTGCTTTTACCAGTTATATCATCGGTAAGTGTAGTGGTATTGTTTGGCAAATTAGAGACCCCAAATTGCGCTCTAAAATGATTGCACTTACTGCCGGTACGGTTGGTACATTTATTTGTAGCTACGGCAATGAGGTTATGAACGGTATGCCCTCATCGGTAATAATGTTTTTATCTTGGTCTTTTGTGTTTATAGCTCCCCAATTGGATCGAGAAATTGAAGAAAAGAAATTGAAAAACTATGATTTTTGATAGTATAAATTTTTTGTTGTGGTTGCTAGGGATTTACCTAATGCTCAATTGCCTTTACTTGGCTTTTTTTGCATTAATGGCTCTCCTCCCACTAAAAAACAGATTTAGATCGGCCGAAAAGCCTGCTAAAAAAACGGCTGTATTGTTCCCTACCTACCGAGAGAACATAGTGATACTAGAAAGTGTAAAAGCGGCCTTACAACATAACTACAAAGGACATTTTGAGGTGGTGGTTATAGCCGATGGATTAGAGCCTGCAACTCTTGACCACATATCACAAATGGGAGGCCGATACATTGAGGTAGTGTTTGAGCGTAGTACCAAGGGCAAAGCTCTACGCTGGGCGATGAATGCGTTAAAGGACGAGGGTTTTGAAATGGCCGTAGTGCTAGACGTGGACAACCTAATGGGAGATGATTGCCTAAATGCCATGAGTTTGGCCCTACAAAATGGCTACAAAGTTGTACAAGCCCACCGAACAGCTAAAAATATGGACAGCAATTTTGCATTTTTAGATGCTTGCAACGAAGAAGTAAACAATCAGATTTACCGAAAAGGGCCTGCAATATTGGGCTTATCACCCTCACTAATTGGTTCGGGTATTGGTTTTGATTTTGCTTATTTCAAGTATTTACTCGATAAAATTGGTGATACGGTGGGCGAAGACAAACAATTGGATTTTTTGCTAGCTCAAGATCGTGAAGCTGTAGCTTATTTAAACAACACTTATGTTTTTGATGAAAAAATAGAAAATGCGAAGGTTTTTACTCAACAACGTAGCAGATGGCTGGCCTCGCAAATAGAGTTTATGAAAAAGTATGCCTTACAAGGATTTGTACAACTGTTTAAAGTTAATTTATCTTTCTTCAACAAAAGTTTGCAAACTTTATTGATGCCCCGTATGCTGCTACTGGGATCTTTGTTTATTTTATTGTTGCAGTCACTAGTACACCCTTATGGCCCTACCAGCCTGTTTTGGTTGCTTCTGTTTCTAATGCTTTGCACTACCTTATTGTTGGCCATACCGGCAAGGTTTTATGCCAATAAACGCTTTTATATCGCTATTTTTCAAATACCCAGGGCTATGCTGGGTATGTTCATGGCCTTGTTAAAAGTGGGTAATGCCAAAAAAACCTTTATTGTTACCCCACACAAACAAAAGGACTTAGACTAATCAATTTGGTTGTAATAAAGTTAGACCCCAAATAGACCTACCGTTCATAAAAAGCGGCAGGTATAGTGCTGTAACTATGCCTACCGTCAGCTTAAAATTTTGGGAGATTTGTTTTTTTGCAGGACTAACCCTTCATTACTCCTATTGCTTTTGGATTAAAATCGGGGAATAGGACTTTATCGTTGTTAATTCCTAAATGCTTATCAGCCACTTCGCTAAATACATTACGAAAATCAGTGGTTACCTCCAAGTCACGGCCATCAGCCAAGTTTTCTTTGGCCAAGGGCTTCATTTCGCCATGTACCTTACCACCGTTTACATCATTACCCAAAATGAAATTGCATGAAGCACGACCGTGGTCGGTGCCTCCAGTGCCATTTTGAGCCACGGTACGGCCAAACTCGGTCATGGTCATTACAGTAACTTCGTCTTGGTACTTTTCGAGATCTTTCCAGAAGGCAGCAATACAATTGGTAAAATCGTTGATGTTACGAGCAAAAATGCCACTATCTGTGCCTTGGTTAAAATGGGTATCCCAACCTCCGGACTCGGCAAAGGCTACTTCCATACCCACATCCATTTTTATAAGTTGGGCAATCTGTTTGAGGGAGTTGCCCAATGCCGTATTAGGGTAAACGGCTCCGTTTTCGGCCTGATAAGTTCCCAATTTTGTTTTTTGCAGCATTTTAATGGCTTCAAAGCTTTCTTTTCCGGTGTTTTTCAATAGGTCGGATGAGGTTTCGTCATAAAGGTCTTCAAAACTTTTGGATGCCATTTTTGCTCCTTGGGCGTTGCCCCTCAGTTGGATATTAAAATCACTGAGGTTTTTGATGGCAATAGCCGGATTTTCGCCATAAAAAGAACGTGGCAGCGCACTGGTAAGGCTGATACCTGCAAAGGGGCTCAAAGCATCGTGCCCTAGCAAGCCTACCGCTCTATTAAGCCATCCGGTATTGGTACTTTTTTTAAAGGGCGTACCCGACTCCATATAGTCTTGGGCATCAAAATGCGAACGGGTAGTATTGGGCGATCCTATACCGTGTACAATGGCCAATCTGTTCTCTCTAAACAGGGGCTCAAAGGCTCCCATGGCGGGGTGTAGGCCATAATTACCATCGAGGTCTATTAAAGGTTTGCTATTGGCATTACCCCTTGCGGCAGAAATAAACAACTTGGGTCGTGCTTCTTTTAAGAAGGTGTCGTTAAATGGGGTAACAGCCATTAGCCCATCCATTGCCCCCCTCTGAAAAATACAAACCAATATTTTTTTCTTTTTGAACAAAGGTGCATTAACCGTACTGGCTACTGCTTCAGCCAAAAAACCGGGAATACCTCCCAATCCGATACCAAACAGGGCTAGCCCGCCCCCTTTGATGAATGCTCTTCTATTTGTCATGATATTATCTGCGTTGAAATTCGGGTGAACCAATAAGTACTCCCACCACTTGTGCTAGCATCGAGTTGTCACCATTTCTGGCTACAACTTGTGGGTTGTTTAGGTTCTTTTTATTATTTTTTTCTTTAGTTGCTTGCATGCTTGTCTGCTCTTCTTCAGCAGACATGGGTTTGCTCAGGTCATTTTTTGCAGCAGCGTTATAGACCTTTTGCTGCAAATTGTTATCGTTGAGCATGGGACTTAGTCGGTTTAGTGTTTGGCTAAGATCGCGTTCGGGTAGTAGTAGCTGTCCATAGGTTTTTAAGGCCGCGGTTGTGCTCTCGGGCTCACGATTATGGTTGAGTGCCGCCAAATCTATTTTTATACCCGGTATGCGTTGTGAGGCAAAAGCAAGCCCAAAATTCATTCGGTTGAGCAAAGATCCGGTATTGATCCAATATTGTCCATAGTCTGGAAAACCAGTAGGAGCTTGGTAGTAATACATTTGCTGTCCCATTTTGTTGATCCAGCTGTAGAGTTGATAGGGCTGATTAATTTTAGCATCTACTCCTCGTACAGCACTCATGGCCAATTCAAAAGGCGATTTGGTTTTCTCTCTAAGGGATTTTTGCGACCAAAACTCTGGGGCATTTACCATAGTGATTAATACATTTTTGATGTTGCCGTTGCTACTGCTAAAGGTTTTGGCCATTTTGTCGATAAGTGATGCAGGAGGATTGTCGCTGACAAAACGTACGGCCAGTTTTTTAGCAATAAATTTACTAGTTGATGGGTGATGTGCCAACATCTTTAACAGGGTAATACCTTCTTCGTAACCTCCGCCAGCAGGGAATTTATGCCCCAACACAATTTTCTCACCATTGTCGTGACGGTTCATAGCAAACAAGAAATCGCCATCAAATACAAAACCTTTTTCTTCGAGTTTCTCTTTCCCAATACGCTCTATAGCACTACGATTGCCGTTGCCAGCACCATACTCACCCATAGGGGCTAAAGTCCATCCAGTTAATACCCTAGCAGCTTGTGTAACATCATTTTGGGTATAACCTCCATCCACACCTAAAGTGTGTAGCTCCATTACCTCTCGGGCATAATTCTCGTTGAGCCCCGATTTTCCTTTTTTCTGATTGGCCTGTTCTTTCAATTTATTCATCCTGTCCATCATCTTTTTGCGTTGGGCAGGGTTCTTTTGGACGGCTATCATCTCATCGGCACGGTGATAATCTAGCGGCATGTTGTTGCCGGTGCTGGTAAAATTGTCGAGGTACACAAGCATGGCCGGCGATTTGGCCGTTTTGATAAGTAAATCTTCAAAATCACCAAATACATTTGGGCGTATAACGTCTCGCTCATAGGCCGGAATAAAATTGGCACAAGCCGGTTTTACAACAGCCACGTTGAAATGGTTGAACCAAAACTCGGTGAGCACCTCCCGCAATTGGTTGTTCGAGTAGGCAGCACGCAGTATTTTTTGGCTAAAAAATTGGCGGTACAGCTCTTGCTCGGGGCGGAATCCTTTAGCCTTCATATAAGCATTGATAGCTTCTCGCTCGTACTTGCGGTTGTTTGTGCTTACCGAATCTTTGTTGAGATAACCCTCTTTTATAGCCAATCTTTTTACCGTAGGGTTGCGAGGAAAGGTGTTCTCAATCTCGGTGTTGCTGAGTTTTAGGGCGTCATAATTGTTGAGCATTTGGTTCAGCTCTTCATCGGGCAATTCGCCGTCTAGTTGTTGTTTGAACCATTTGTCGAGGCCTATTTTCACCACTTCATCAACCTGTCCGGGTTGTGCGCCATAGGTGAAACGGCTTAACAGGTGTGCTGCAGCCTGTTGCTCGCTAAGTCCGGCTTTTTTGTAGGGCATAGCTAGTTTTTGCTCGGCACTTGTACCACGCACAAATGCAGATACTAAAATGCCCGTACTAAAAAGTGCCAAGACCAAATAGCTTTTTTTAAGCTTTGCTTTCATGTTGTAATGGTTTAGGAGTTGGGTCACTATTAATTGAAAAAATTTCAACTTTCTCTCTATGACTTGGAGTTGTAGCAAAGGATTAAACCACACAAAAATAAATACCACTTTTAGTATCGGGATATAAAAAAACCAGCATAAAGCTGGTTTATATATTTTATTCTGCTTTGTGTGCTTATTGGGCATGGTCTATCGGGGTACCGCTAAGCACTTGAGTGTGCCATCTATTGCTTTCCGTATCAAACACATAGGCGTAGGAACTGGTGAACACCAATATTGTCCCTGCTCTTGAAACAATTTTTTGAGGCGAGCCATTAAGCGATTGCGAATACCATTGACCTTTGCTGAAGGCGTATGCGAATTGGTTAGTCATTACTGCAATTGTTTCGGCGTTGGCTACCATATCTAGGCAGTTTCCGTTAAGAACCTGAGAATACCATCGGTCTTTGTTAAAAACATAGCCGATGCTACTGGTCAAGATACCGATTTGACCTCCGTATCCAACAATTTTTAAGGGATCTCCATTTAGCTTTTGGCTATACCATCTGTTTTGGTTGAAAGCATAACCGTAGCTACTAGTCATGATACCGATTTTGTAATTGGATGAGACTATTCTTAGTGGCGAACCGTTTAACATTTGAGAATACCATTGTCCTCCACTATAAACATAACCATAGTTGTCTGTCATTAGAGCGGTTCCGGTAGTGTCATTAATCGCTTCAGATGCTAGATTATACTTGTATAGATTTACCGTCTTGTCGATTTTTGAGAATGAATAGCCCTTAATTTTATGACCTGACTGAACCGGATTTTCTGCTGTTGCTGTAAATAGGGTTAAGCTGAATAGAATTGTAAAACCCAGTAAAAAAACGTTTGAATATTTCATATTATGTGTTTTTGGTAGTAATGCCTTGGCCATATTTATACAAAAAAATAAAGTAAGCCTACTTATTTGCGTTACAATACCAATGCCAGAATAGAAATATACGTGACGATACAACTATTTCACTACGTATGTGCCGTCCTCTAACCACTGTATGGCTTCCCGCAAAGGAATACCGAAATAACCTGCTCTTTCTTCATCAAAAGCTGTTTTACAGCATAAAGAGAAATAAATTTCCAAACCCCACTTGTTTTACGAGCTTGTTTCGTGCCTATCCAATAACAAGCTTAAAGCAAAGCTATAAATATCAAAAAATATCCATAGCGAATGCTTATGCTTGCTCTTTTTAGTTGTAGAAGCCTATCAGAGCAATTTCTCGAAAGCTTTTCTTGGTGTTCCGCGGAACCAAACCTCACCGCAATAGCTGTAGCCACATCGGGCAAATAGTTGCAACATCTCTAGGTTATCGAAATTGGTGTCGGCACGCACACTCTGTATTTGACGAGTACGGGCAAAATTTTCAATTTCGGCAAAAAAAGCTTTTGCTAAACCTTTTCCTAAATGTTCTTGAGCAATTACCAAACGATGAAAAACTACAAAATCACCATCGCTAAGCCATTGACCTTCGATATGGGCGTATTGTGGTTCGTCGTTAACCATTAGGGCACAATAACCCACAATACCCTCGCCGTTTATTTCCATCACCAAGCCACTTGCTTTTGCTATATCGGCCAGCAGCACCTGTAAATTCGGATAACCATCTTGCCATTGTTGGCTACCTTCGGCCTTGCGTTTTTGTATCCCTTGCTGCAAAATTTGCCACACCCGATCTACATCGGCCAACACGGCTTGTCTAAAATTTAATTTCATAATTTTTTGTTGAGCCACAAAGCAAAAGCTCACTAATTAGCGGTTATTCAGTGCAAAATTAGGCTTGTTTAGCGGCTATCCAATACAACAACTCGTTGACAAAGGTGGCTGCTCTCCTTTCGGCAGCCTCGGCTTGTACTGGGGTGCCGTCTTCTAAAAAACTCTCCTCAACATTTGCGGTCTGAAATAGAGTCGGTACCATCAAAGCTCCAATTTTCCAAAGGCTAAACAACAAAGGTTGTAAAACTTGGCTGGCTGCAAAAGATCCGGACGAGACACTGGCCAAAGCAATGGGTTTGCGTTGCCAAGGCTCATAAAGCAAATCAATAGCATTTTTTAGACTAGCCGGATAAGCCCCATTGTATTCGGGCGTTACAATAATAAGCCCGTCGGCCTTTGTTATAGCTGCTGCAAAATCTATTGCTGCTGCCGAAGGCGAGGATTGTAGGTGCAGACGCTCTTCAAATAGCGGAAAATTATAGGCTTTCAGATCCAAGATTTCTACTTGAGCCAAGCCCCGCTCTTGCATGTAGTTTTTAAGAAAAAGTGCTACTCGGTGGCTCTTGCGCCCTGTTCTTACACTGGCTGATAAAATGGCGATATGCTTCATATTGTTGTTGTTCTTCAACTGAAATTCTATTTTCCCGAGATTATGCTTTATTGATGCAATGTACCGCCTAAACTTGAAGTAATAGTGTGCACTAAATTTAGGATTATGTGAAGATATAAACAAGAAGGGCTCTTATAAATCTAGTCTGCGCAAATTCAACTCTCAAAAACAATTTACTCCCAACGAAAAGTTTTCACAGCTAAGGCATAAATTAGTACTCCCCAAATTAGTAAAACTCCTATCTGCAAACGTAAGTCCCAAAGGTTTGCTCCTTCAAAAGCTACACTCCTCAAGGCCTCGTTAAGGTAGGTGAGTGGCAACAATTTACTGATAACTTGCAACCAGGCCGGAAACACATTGGTAGAAAAAAAAGTGCCGGCCAGCAAAAACTGAGGCAAGGTAATAATATTTGAAATTGGTGGAATAATGCTTTCACTCTTTGCCAGACCAGAAACTACAAAACCAAAACCCATAAAAATAATAATACCTAAGGTAGCCAATACCAGCATATTGAGCACCGTCCAAAAACCCTTGATGAGCGTAAACTGAAAACCGTAATGACCTATTACAATTATAAATAAAGCTCCCAACAAGGCAAAGCCAATACGAGCAATTCCCTCTCCGAGCACAATGCTAGAGCGCTTTACCGGAGTAGCAAAAAAACGCTTGATGACCAAATTTTGCCGAAGGCTAAAAAATACAAAGGCAGTACCAAACACTCCGGTACTAAGCAAAGAAAAGCCTAAGAGGCCGGGCAACAAAAAGTCAATAGTGCGATGCAAACGCCCCTGTATGGTGTTTGATCTAATTTCTGTTACCTGAGCTTGCATATTGGCCGTATTAAGTTTATAGCTAAGGTCGTTCAATAGGGCTTGCAAAATTTTACCACTGTTCATCGCTGCCGAGGTATAGCTGACATGAGTGATGTACTTGGGCAAACCATCTGTGTTGCGCTCTACCTTCAGTAAAGCATCATAACCCCCTTTCTCCAATTCTTTTTTCAGCACTTTAGGCTCAACACCTTTAATCATCCTCACCATTTCTAGTTTTTCTAAGGATTGGATCACTGAATTGTGCATATCAGACTGGGGGTCTATTGCCAAATTTATTTTCATACCAGAGCCACCAATAAAACCAAAGGCCAAAATAAAAACCAAGGGAAATACCAAGGTAAAGATTACTGCCGAAGGGCTACGAGTTATGGCGATAAAACTGGCTTTTGCAATAGCCAAAGTAGCCGAACGCTGATAGCGACTACCGCCTAAAACCGAATTGTCTGGGCTTGCTTTATGTTGTGGGTTCATTGGTGTTGCGTTAAGATCTTCCGGTAAGGTGCAAAAATACGTCTTCTAAATTGGCTGCTTTTACTTCTTTTTTTCGTTCAAATCCGCTAGCTATCAGGTTATCAATCAATTGGTCGGGGCTATCAAGAGCTATAATTTGCCCTTTTTCTACAAAAGCTACACGGTCACACAGTTGTTCGGCTTCGTCCATATAGTGGGTAGTTATTACCACTGTAGTGCCGTTATTGCGTATTTCTCTAATCAAATCCCAAAGGTTTCTGCGTGCCTGCGGATCCAAACCGGTTGTGGGCTCATCCAAAAAAATAATTTTTGGCGAGTTGATGAGGGTTGTTGCAATAGAAAAACGTTGTTTCTGCCCGCCCGATAGTTCTTTAAACTTGGCCTTGGCTTTATCCTCCAGATTTACTTTTGCCAGCATCTCCAGGGGTTTCACTTTCACTTGGTAAAGCCCTGCAAACAATTGCAAAAGTTCGGTTAGGTTTAAACTGGGGTAATATCCCGCCGCCTGCAATTGTACGCCAATTATTTGTTTAATTGCATTGATATCTTGATCTACGTTGAAACCATTTACCAAAACTGTTCCGCTTGTTTTTTCACGTAGGGTTTCAATAATTTCGAGGGTCGATGTTTTGCCTGCCCCATTTGGCCCCAAAAGTCCAAAAATCTCGTTTTCATACACCTCAAAAGAAATACCCTGTACGGCCCTAAAATCGCCGTATTGTTTAACCAGATCCTTCACCTGGATGATTGGTTTTTTATCCTTCATGAGCCAAAAGTAAGGAAGTATAGATGAATATTGGATGAAGTTGCGAACAAGGGATAAGAGACACCATCTAAGCTTTTACTCCTTTCTGTGTAATTACCTCTTCATAGAATGAGACATAAAGTGGCAAAATCTTTTTAAGGTCGAAATCTTGGGCTCTTTTAAAAGCGTTTTCCTTAAAATATTGCAAGGTTTGCTCGTTGCTGAGTATAATTAGAGCTTTATCGGCCATATCGTCTATGTCGCCAACCTGGCAAAGATAGCCGCAATAATCGTCCACGTTAAGCTCGGGCAAACCACCAATATTTGACGAAATGACCGGCACCTTGCAGGCCATAGCCTCTAAAGCAGCCAAACCAAAACTCTCACTCTCTGATGGCATCACAAAAAGATCAGACACCGATAAGATTTCTTCAATAGCGTCTTGTTTTCCTAAAAATCTAACATCCTCGGCTATACCCAGCTGACGGCACAAGGCTTCGTTGGCTGATCGTTCGGGACCATCGCCCACCATCAATAGTTTGGAGGGTAGCTGTGCATGTACCTTATGAAACATCCGGATAACGTCTTCGGTACGTTTTACACTTCTAAAATTTGAGGTATGTATTAAAATCCGCTCGTTTTTCGGTGCAATTGCTTTTTTAAAATGGTCGCGTGGTTGGAGGTTGAAACGCCCGAAATCAATAAAATTAGGAATTACCTTGATGTCCTTGCAAATATCAAAATGTTGGTAGGTATCTTTCTTCAGCGATTCGGAAACCGTAGTTACCCCATCACTTTGGTTGATAGAGAAAGTAACAACCGGTTTGTAGGTGCTGTCTTGCCCCACCAAAGTAATATCGGTTCCGTGTAGCGTAGTTACAAAAGGAATATCTATACCGTAACTAGCTAAAATTTGTTTGGCCATAAAAGCAGCCGAGGCATGTGGTATGGCGTAGTGCACATGCAAAATATCCAACTGCTCAAAACGTACCACATCTACCAATTTGCTGGCCAAGGCCGACTCATAGGGTGCATAATCAAACAAGGGATAATCGCGTACCGACACTTCGTGGTAAAAGAGGTTGGCACAAAAAACATCCAAACGGGCGGGTTGGCTGTAAGTGATAAAATGTACGTAATGCCCCTGGTTGGCCAAGGCCTTACCCAGTTCTGTAGCCACTACTCCGCTCCCACCAAAAGTTGGATAACAGACTATTCCTATTTTCATTGGCGCTTATGGATAATATTTGTTTTGCAAAACAAAGTTAAAGCAATTCTACTTCAGAAAAGTTAACGTAGCGTAATAAAAAGACCCAAAGAATAGGAACACATCAGGCTTTCCACTCATTTTTGAGCACCAAAAACATCTCGTTGGGCCGCTGCGTACCAATATAGTACTCCAAACCGTTTTTGAGCACCAACACTACTGCGTCTTTGCCCGATGAAAAGAAACGTATGGTTTTCCCTTTGTGCAAATTATACACCGGGTTATTGAAGAAAAATTTGCTATAGGTAGATTTTCGAATATCGACCACCTCATTGAGGTCAATTACCACTTTTTTGGTAGTCCATAGCCCCGACAAGACCATTTGCTTATTTTCGATAACCGTTTTAAACTGCACTAAAAAAAGCAATAAGATAGAAACCGCCAAAATACCGAAGCCTACCACCAAAAAAAGGTCAACGGTATTACCCCTATCTCTTTCGTAAACATATACCCCGAAACAAAAAGAGGCCATTAACAAACGGATAGATATCCGAATGTAATCTCGCCCAATGTATTGCTTTTCGATATAGGTATATCTTCCGTCTTCCATCTAATTATTTAACAGTTCGAATATAGCAACTTTTTTTGTTGATTTAGAAATTTTATACCTTTCATCTTGCCGCATCCCGGCTACCCATATTATTTCACCGTTTCCATTGAGCAAAAGCGGTATATGTTGTTTTTGGCTGAGGGGTATCTTTTGGTCAACAAAGAAATCGCTCAATTTTTTCGTCTTTCGCATACCTAGCGGGATAAACTTATCGCCCTCGAGTTTGTTGCGCAGCAATAACGGGAAAATTAAGCGGTCGGCATCCACAAAAGCCTTGTTCCTATTGTTCTCAAAATGCAAATCATCGCACAGCGAAAAGCGAAATTGCTGCTCGGTTCCCAAAGCGACAGTACCGGGCTGGTGGAGCGGTAAAGACCAATGCCGTTCGGAACGGATAGGAGCAATCAGCACCTGCCCACGGTCTATAACCAATTGGTGGGTGCTACTATAGAATCGGGTGCCACTTTGCTTATGCAGCGAGGTCAAAATCTCATCAACCACTGAAGCCGAAAAACCAAAAGGGCGCAATAGCTCAAACACCAAAAGTTTTTGAGGATTTAGGGCTTTAAGTGCTGCAATAGTTATACTTATCCCTTCTGTACTGTGCTGAAAAAGTTGTGCTCTGTGCTGTGCAACCTGATTTTGTAATAAAAGCTCTACTTCTGCAAAACGAGCCATGTTTTTCTGGAATGTTTCTTCCAAATTCTCGTTCAACACTTTCAATTGGGGCACTACATGCAAGCGCAAATGGTTGCGTGCATACTTATCGCTAAGGTTAGAGCTATCTTCTACAAAAGCTAGGTGCAGTGCTGCCACCCATTCTTCTATTTCTGTACGATTTAAAAATAGCAATGGCCGCACTAGTTTATCTCTTTTAGCAGCAATTCCGTGCAAACCTCCAATACCCGTGCCTCGCAACAAATTGAGTAATAAGGTCTCTACACTATCGTTTTGGTGCTGTGCTAGGGCAATGTAATGGTAACCTTCTTGATGCCTTACTTCCTCAAACCATTGGTAACGCAACTGGCGTGCAGCCATTTGTATGGAAATTTTTTCTTTTTGGGCAAAGGCAGCAGTATCAAAATGCGTACAGTAAAAATCAACCCCTAGCTGCTTGGCTAGCTGCCTAACAAAGGCCTCATCTCTTTGCGACTCGGCGCCTCTAAGCCCAAAGTTGCAATGTGCAATACCAAATTGATAACCTGCTTCTTTAAACAAATAAGCCATCAATACCGAATCTTGTCCACCACTTACGGCCAACAAAATAGAATCTTTCGCCTCAAAAAGACCTTGATTTTCTACATATTCGATAAAACGGAAGATAGCTGACATACAAGCCCAAAATTATTTAATAATTTGCAGAAATACTGGTTTTTGAAACGATTTTTAACCCCCCACATCATCCTTATGTCGTAATGTGTTTTAATTTTTGTATTTTCGGGAAGCAAATACCCTTTCATCAAAGATGCCTTTAGAACTCCTTGCACTAGTTGGAATAATTTTTGGCCTTATTGGTTTTTTTGCCGGTATAAAATCCTATAAAAGAAGTAAAAAATAAAACTGATTATGCCCTTAATTGAAAACAGAGACATCATTGTTGTAGGCCAACAGGCTTGGGATGTCCCAATTGGTAGCAATTGCAAGGACATTGCCTTAGAGTTTAGCCGCCACAACAGGGTTCTCTATGTCAATGCGGCATTAGATCGCCGCAGCAGATGGCAACAAAAAAACACGGACGAAGTAAAAAAACGCTTAGAAGTAATTAAAGGTCAAAAAGTAGGACTGGAGAAATTGAGTGATAATCTTTATGTTTATTATCCCGATGTTTTGATTGAGTCCATCAACTTTTTACCCTGGCCTTTTTTGTTCCGCTATTTCAACAAGCTCAATAATCGGCGCTTGGCTCGTTCGCTACAAAAACCCTTGCAGGAGCTAAAATTTAAAGACTTTATCCTGTTTAACGACAGTGATATGTTTCGGAGTTTTCATCTGAAAGAATTGCTACAACCTCGGTTAAGCATTTATTATTCTCGCGACAATTTGTTGGCCACCCCCTACTGGGGCAGACACGGAAGCTATATGGAGCCTCGGCTCATAGCTCAAAGTGATGCCTGTGTAGCCAACTCAGAATATTTAGCCAATTATTGCCGTAGCTACAACCCCAATTCGCACTACGTGGGGCAAGGTTGTGATTTAAGTGCTTTTAAGGATAGTGATGAATTGCAAATTCCCGAAAAGCTGGCCACAATACAAAAACCCATTTTGGGCTATGTAGGTGCTTTGCTCTCGCTGCGCTTGGATGAAGCTATTCTTTTGCATCTGGCCGAAACTAAACCCAATTGGAACATAGTATTGGTAGGACCTGAAGATGAACAATTTAAACAGAGCAGACTACACCAATTGGACAATGTTTACTTTTTGGGTCCGCAAAAGCCCGAAACCTTAGCTGCCTACATCAAAGGTTTTGATATTTGTCTGAACCCGCAAGCCATCAACCCTTTAACGATTGGCAACTATCCCCGCAAAATAGACGAGTACTTGGCTATGGGTAAGCCTACCATTGCCACCCGCACCCAAGCCATCGGTATTTTTGCCCAACACATCTACATTGCCGACCGCAAAGAAGACTATGTACGCCTAGCAGAAATTGCCTTGGCCGAGGACAATAACACCAAAAGAGCCGAGAGAATTGCCTTTGCTCAAAGTCACTCTTGGCAAAAAAACGTTGAAGAAATTTATAAAGTAATGGCCAATAGCGAAGCTGCTACATCAGCTTAAATCCTAGTCTGTCAGTTATGCCGCAAACATCTATCATTACCGTCAATTATCACCAGCCAGAGGTAAGTATTGAACTGTTGAAATCATTGGCGAAACACTACACTGCCAATGAGCTTGAGGTTATACTGGTTGACAATGGAGCCAAACAATCCAACGAGCAGCTTTTTAGTCCACATTTCCCCAACCTGAAGTACATTGCTTCGGCTCGTAATTTGGGTTTTGCTGGTGGAAATAACCTGGGTATCGCCCAAGCCACAGGACAATACATCTTTTTGCTAAACAACGATACCGAGGTGCCCCCCAATTGTATCCAGAGCCTTATTGAGTTGTTGGAACAACAGCCACAAGCGGGTTTAGTTTCGCCTTTGCTCCTTTATTACGACCAAAAAGATCTGATACAATACGCCGGCTTTACTCCTCTCAATTACCTAACGGGTCGCAATGCATACCTTGGCAAAGGAGAGCTAAACCAAGGCCAATACCAAAAAAACTACCCTACGGGCTATTGCCATGGTGCGGCGGTAATGTGCCGACGTGTAGATTTGCAAAAAGCAGGCAATATGGACGAGAGTTATTTCTTGTATTACGAGGAACTGGACTGGTGCGAGAAATTTAAACGAATAGGTAAAGAAATTTGGTTTTGCGGACAAACCTTTGTTTACCACAAAGAGAGTATCAGCGTGGGCAAAGACAGTCCGCTCAAAGTTTTTTTCAATACCCGCAATCGCATGTTGTTTATCCGCAAAAATACAGGATGGTTCAACACCCTATTTTTTTCCATCTATTACAGCCTTGTGGCATGTCCAAAAGCCGTAATTGCATACCTATTAAAAGGCGAAAGTCAATTGGCCAAATGGACTATCAAAGCTCTTTGGTGGAACTTTACACACAAAAAAAATAGCAAAGACCTCGGTTTCCCTGTAAAAATTACCTAATAAAGCCCGTCTCTAAAGATAAGGCTACTCTCCTCCTAACTAAAATATTACAGAGCAAAAGCCTATCAAACAGCGATAAAGCCTTGTTTTTTATCTACTTTAGTAGGCATTAATTAACCCCAACAAATCAACCGCAAACATGAAGAAGCTAAGCTTTACCATTGCATTGCTGGCCAGCACCTTTATATCGCTGGCACAACAAACTTTCCCGGTCAACGGCTCTGTTGACCCCCGGTCGGGACAATACGCATTTATCAATGCCCATATTGTCATCAATTCAGAGCAAAGTATAGAAAAAGGTACACTACTTATCAAAAACCAGCAAATACAAAGTGTAGCGGCCAATGGAGACGTACCCAAGGGCTATGTAGTCATTGACCTGAAGGGGAAATACATTTATCCTTCATTTATAGATGCTTTTAGTACCTACGGTCTGCCAGAGCCCTCACGCAACTCTTCGGGCAGCAATTTTGGGCAAGGCCGACGCTCGGTTTTTACCAGCACCAAAAAAGGGGCTTACAACTGGAACGAAGCCATCCGACCCGAGACTGAAGTAAGAAACCTATTTAGCATTGATAGCAAAAAGGCCGATGAGCTACGCAAAATTGGTTTCGGGGCCGTAAACAGTGTCAACCGTGACGGTATTGCCCGTGGTACTTCGGCTGCCTTGAGCCTCAACGACGATTATGAACACAAGGTTTTTTTGAACGACAGAGCCGCCGCTAATTATTCTTTTAGCAAAGGAACATCGGCCAATGATTATCCCACCTCTTTGATGGGTTCTATCGCTTTACTACGCCAAACCTATTTGGATGCCGCTTGGTACAAAAACCAAAAAGAAGAATATAACCTTTCGTTACAGGCTTTTAATGAGCAACAAAACTTACCTCAGCTTTTCGAGGCCGAGGGTTGGGCCAACATACTACGGGTGGGTAAAATTGGTAAAGAATTTGGCAAAAATTTCATTATTAAATCAAATGGTAACGAATACCAAAGAATAGATGCGGTAAAAGCAACTGCCACCAGCTTGATTATTCCTTTAAACTTTCCAAAGGCTTTTGATGTTGAAGACCCTGTAGATACTAAATCCATCAGCATAGCACAGTTAAAGCATTGGGAAATGGCTCCTGGCAATCCGTCAGCCTTAGAAAAAGCCGGAATTAATTTTGCCCTCACTAGTTTTGGATTAGACAATAGTCGCGATTTTTGGAGTAATCTGCGATTGGCAATAGACCGAGGATTAAGCGAGAAACAAGCTTTACGCTCTTGCACCGAGGTGCCAGCCAGCCTACTAGGTATTAGTCAGAAACTGGGAAGTCTAGAGAAAGGCAAATTGGCTAATTTTTTAATCTGCTCTACCAATATCTTCCAGCCCAATGCCATTATTTATGAAAATTGGGTACAAGGTAAGCCTTACGTGATTAACCAAATAGATGTTAACGACATCAGAGGCAATTACGAACTACAAATAGAGGGCAGGGGCACTTACACCCTAAAACTTTCGGGCAGTTTAAGCAAGCCCAGCGCCAGCATAATAGCCAAAGGTGCTGACAGCCTAAAAAGCAGTGCTAATTTTAACCGAAATGGTGATTGGTTGAGCCTTAGTTTTATGGCTAACAAAGAAAATTTTCGTTTGAGTGGATACCTCAACCAAGCGCAAAGCCTGAGTATGCAGGGTATTTGCGCTACCCCAAATGGGCAAGAACTAAAATGGACTGCCCGCTTTTTGAGTGAATATAAAGAGCCCGATAAAAAATCAGAGCAGAAAAAAAGCATCGAACAAAATGACGAGCTAATTTTTCCTTTTCAGGCTTTTGGGCATAAAGTTGCTCCCAAAGCAGAAAGCATTATCTTTAAAAACGCTACCGTGTGGACCAACGAGAAAGAAGGGGTGTTAAAAAATACCGATTTGTGGTTAGAAAACGGAAAGATAAAAGCCTTGGGTAAGAATCTTAGTGCCCCTAATGCTAAAATAATTGATGCCAGCAATAAACATCTTACTGCCGGAATTATTGACGAGCACTCGCACATTGCCGCAAGCGGTGGCATCAATGAGGGGGCGCAGGCTGTCTCTTCAGAAGTTCGTATTGGCGACATCCTCAACTCGGAGGACATCAATATTTATCGTCAACTGGCAGGAGGAGTTACCAGCTCACAAATTTTGCACGGATCGGCCAATCCAATTGGTGGCCAAGCTCAACTCATCAAACTCAGATGGGGAGCCTTGCCCGAAGAGCTGAAATTTGCCGGAGCAGACCCCTTTATAAAATTTGCATTGGGCGAGAATGTGAAACAGAGTAATTTCGGTACCGGACAGCGTTTCCCCGTTACCCGCATGGGAGTAGAACAAACTTTTGTTGATGCATTTACAAGGGCAAAAGATTATGAAAAAGCCTTAAAAGTGAAGGGCAACAACGTTCGTCGCGATTTAGAGTTGGATGCCTTGGTAGAAATATTGAACCAGAAACGCTTTATCACCTGCCACTCTTACGTACAATCAGAAATTAACATGCTTATGCACGTAGCTGATAGTTTGGGTTTCAAGATCAATACCTTTACCCATATTTTGGAGGGCTATAAAGTTGCCGACAAGATGAAGGCTCGCAACATTGCCGGATCTACTTTCTCTGACTGGTGGGCCTATAAGATAGAGGTGGCTGAGGCCATACCCTACAACGGCAAAATTATGCATAACGTAGGTATTACCACAGCATTTAACTCGGACGATGCCGAGATGGCTCGCCGCTTAAACCAAGAAGCCGGAAAAGCAGTATTGTATGGCGGTGTAGCAGAAGAAGAAGCCTTGAAGTTTGTGACCCTTAACCCTGCAAAGATGTTGCATATTGACGATAAGGTAGGTAGCCTAAAAGTAGGCAAAGATGCCGATGTGGTACTGTGGTCAGACCACCCTCTATCAATTTATGCCAAAGCAGAAAAAACCTTTGTGGACGGTATTTGCTATTGGGATATCCAAAAAAACGAACAACTACTACAAGAACAACAGCAAGAAAAAGCCCGACTTATACAGAAAATGCTTGACAGCAAAAACAAGGGAAGCCAAACACAACGACCATCATTTCAAAGAACCACTCTATACAACTGCGAAAGCTTATCAGACTACTCGGGAGGCCTCGATAACATAGAGCAAAACCAAGGAGGACATCATCATGAATAAGTATATTTTGAGTACACTTTTGGCTATAACCAGCCTAGCCACAGTCTATGGACAAGCCAATATCTCGCCAGCCCCAGTACAAAGTAAAAAGATAATTTTATTAGGCGGCACTTTGCATTTGGGTAATGGACAAGTATTAGAACATGGTTACATCAGCTTTGAGAAAGGAAAAATTAGTGGAGTTGGTGATTCGCGTACGGTACGCTTTGACAATACAAATGCAGAAATCATCAATTGCAGTGGAAAACACATCTACCCAGGCTTTATTACTCCGGTAAGCAGTTTGGGCTTGGTCGAGTACGAGTCGGTAAAAGCCACTCTGGATTTTCAGGAGATTGGAGTGTATAATCCCCACATCCGTTCTATTGTAGCCTACAACACCGACTCGAAAGTGCCTGCAACCTTACGCAGCAACGGGGTGCTGATGGCACAAATTAACCCTCGTGGTGGGGTCATTTCGGGCAGCTCATCGGTAGTACAGTTGGATGCTTGGAACTGGGAAGATGCCGCACTAAAGAAAGATATGGGCATGCACCTCAATTGGCCCAGCACACCCCGCTTTGGTGGTGGATTTTTTAGATCAGGTGCTAATTTCAGCCCAGAAAGCCTAGCCGAACGCAGCCAGAAAGCAATTGCCGAATTAGAAAAATTCTTTAGTGAAGCCAAGGCTTATCATGAAGCTAGCAGCCATGAAGCCAGCAACACCCTTTTTGCCGCCATGGGTAAACTATTTAGCGGAGAACAAAAATTATTTGTACACGTAAATGGGCAAAAAGACATAGTTGCTGCCATCAATTTTGCCAAGAAATTTAACCTAAAACCCGTTCTGGTTGGTGCCGATGAAGCGTATATGTTGGTTGATTTACTGAAACAAAACGATATTCCGGTAATTCTAAACCAACCACATGCGCTGCCTAGCCATACTGACGATGATGTGAACCAACCCTATAAAAACGCTGCAAACCTGGTAAACCAAGGGATATTGGTGGCTTTGAGTATTTCAGATTTTTGGCAGCAAAGAAACTTGCCTTTTATGGCGGGTACGGTAGCTGCTTGGGGGCTCGACAAAGAAAAAGCACTGCAATGCATTAGCCTCAATACCGCTAAAATACTGGGAATGGACCAGCAAATTGGCAGCCTAGAGCCGGGTAAAGATGCTACATTATTTATATCGGCAGGTGATGCTCTCGACATGAAAAGCAACAAGGTAGAACAAGCCTTTATCCAAGGCCGATCTATTAATTTGGACAATTTACACAAGCAACTGGACAGAAAATTCAGTCAAAAATACAATTCAAAATAAATCGTCGAACTTGTCCTATAGTAAATGGTCGCTCTAAAAAGCGGCCATTTTTTGTTGTAAATTTTATAGAGCAAAAACCAATCGTGGCAATAAAGCCAAATTATTTCGAAAAAAATCTTACATTCGACTGATCTAAACTATGGATAAAAGACGATTTATCATCAACCTGTTGTCTAATCTGGTAAGTGCCTTATCGGGTGTTGGTATCTCTTTTTTCCTCACCCCCTACATTGTGGAGCATTTGGGCAAAGAAGCCTATGGTTTTTACCCCTTGTCTTACAATTTTGTAACATACGCAGGGGTTATTACCACAGCCCTCAACTCCATGTCTGGCCGCTACATTACCATCAGCCTCGAGCAAAAAAACATCAATGAGGTCAACACCTATTTCAACTCGGTTTTGTTTGGCAATATCTTTATCTCTTTGTTTTTTGCGGTGCTAAGTGCTGTATTTTGTTTCACTATCGAGTATTTTTTGCACATACCAGAGGGGATGCTGTTTGATGTTAGGATGTTGTTTATCTTCATCCTGGTTAGCTTGGTCATCAACGTCTCGTCCGCAGTATTTTCAGTATCGGCCTTTGCACTGAACCGTTTTGATATACAAGCTTTTATCAACATTATCTCCAATGCTATAAAGCTTTGCACTATTGTGTTGTTGTTCTATTTTTTTCACCCAGAAATTAATTTTTTGGGCTTGGCTGCCTTACTTAGTGCGCTTTATATGTTTTATGCCAACTACAAGGCTACTAAGCGCCTATTGCCCCAATTGCATATTAGCTGGGCTTATTTCTCAAAAATTGCACTGAGTACGGTTGTTGGCTCGGGTATTTGGAATTCGGTAATCGCCCTGTCCAACGTTATCAATACCCAACTTGACCTGCTTATTGCCAACCATTATTTTGGTGCCTCGGGTATGGGGTTCTTATCCCTCACCAAGTTTATTCCCAATGCCATATATATTTTACTGGGTATTATTGTGCCGATTTTTCTACCCGAAATGCTCAAAGCCTATGCAAGACAGGATATGACTACACTGAAACGAAATTTGCGGCTCTCTTTCAAAGCTATATTTGTAGTGGTGTTGCTACCCCTATCGGTATTTTTTGTTTATGGCGATGCATTTTTTAAACTGTGGTTACCTACAGAAAATGCTCAAGACTTGTACCTGCTATCAATCATTACCCTAGTACCTTTTATTGTACATGGCACTGTTGAAACAGTTTTTCACGTCTATGTCATTACCGACAAACTCAAAAAAGCATCATACTGGGGTATTTTTATTGCGATACTTAATTTTGTACTTGTAATCTTACTCTGTAAATATAGCAATTGGGGTGTTTTTGCTATTCCTATTGCTGCCATGGCCAGTGGAGTTTTCAGCCACTTAACTTTTACTCCACTCTATGCGGCCCATTGTTTAGGAGAAAAGAAATGGTACTTTTATAAAGAAATAGGCCTTGGGCTATTTGGTTTTAGTGTTTTGGTGGGTATTTCATACCTTTGGCGACACTTGAACTGGATAGCAGCAGATACTTGGTTAAAATTTTTACTAAACTGTGCAATTTTGGGGCTGTTGCTGCTGGCTTGTTCGCTGGTTTTGCGTTTCAACAAAGCAACTTTAGTAGAAGTTTTCAATAAAATAAGAAAAAAATAGTCTATGATACCTAAAATTATTCATTATTGCTGGTTTGGCCGTGGCGAACAGCCCGAAATCATCAAAAAATGCATCCAATCTTGGAAAAACGTTTTGCCCGATTATCAAATTATTGAGTGGAACGAGGACAATTTTGATATTGCTAGCTATCGCTTTGCTGCCGAAGCCAATAAAGAACGGAAATTTGCCTTCGTATCGGATGTTTGCCGCCTACACGTCCTCAAAGAAATGGGAGGTATTTATCTCGATACCGACTCTGAGTTTTTGAGACCACTGCCCGATAGCATGTTAGACACTGTAGCCTTTACCGGCTTTGAGGACAATTTACTTATCTCTACCGCTATTATGGCTAGCGAAAAAAATGGACAATGGATTAGCGATATTTTGGACTATTACCGGGATCGGAGTTTCTACTTGCAAGATGGTAGTCTAGATCTCAACCCCAATACCGAAATTATTACCGAAATGATGGTCAAACACAAGGGCTTGGTATTGAACAACAGTTACCAGGTTTTGGACAACTACTGTACCATTTACCCCAACGACTATTTTTCACCAAAGAGTTGGAAAACACTGAAAACCAAGTTTACCGAAAACACCTACATGAACCACCACTTTACCGCTACTTGGCTGGTAAAAGAACATAGCTTTTTGGGTAAAATTGCCAATAAACTTCTGGGTCGGCGTTTTGCCAACGCCCTATCTGCTTTTTACAATAAACTAAAAGGCTAAGGAATTTTTATCCAAGCTGCAATATCTTCAATTACCCGCTGATCTACATTAGCGGGTTTTTGGTATTGGGCCACACTACCCCGCTCAAACTGTAAGCTAAAAAGATGATTTAAATCAGGATAGAGCTTAAAACTAGCCATTTCTTTTTGTTCCAATGCTTGTTGCCACAAGTGGTAGTCGGTTTCGGTAACCTGAAAATCTAAAGTGCCTTGAAGTACCAAAATACGCTGTTTGCTTAGTTTTTTGGCGGTTTCCAATTGGTTATAATTGTTCAAATCTACCCAGTAGCTGGCAGGTAGTCCCATCATTAGCGAATCGGGTTTAATTTTTTTGAGTTTGGTTAGTTTAGTTTTTTCTATTTCTGCAATGGCCTCATTTAATTTCTTTTGGGTGGCTTGGGTGGTATCTTTCATCAATGTCACCATATATTTGTTTTGCTCGATGATGATATCACTTAAACTACGTGCCGGGGCAGCCGCCAAAATAATCCCTTTCAGATCAGGAGAGAGATTGGCCAAACGAGGGGCCAACATACCACCTAGGCTATGCCCAAAGAGGTAAATATTTTTGGTATCAGCACCTGCTACAGTTTTGGCTAAGGCAATGGCCTGTAGGGCATCGTCTAGTACCTCTTCTTTAACCGTAAATGCTCCTCTAAACTCTTGCGGATAAATGACTGTTCTTTTCACGTAACGGACACTAGCAATACCGTTAACGGCAAGCCCGGCAGCAATATCTTTAAAAGGTTTGTTCGGGCCAATAGTCTCATCCATATCATTGGGACCAGAACCGTGTACCAGTACCACTACCGGAAAGTTACTGGCCTTTTTAGGAATGGTTATCATAGCTGCCAATTGATGGGTTCCATCTTTAATATAAGCTGCTTGTTCGGTATAAAGCGTAGTATCGGCATAAGCCGGAGCATGATAAGTACTTGCCTTGGGTGCCAAAAACATCCCCACCAGTTTTTCGTTCTTATCAAACGTCAATAAAAAGTCTTGTTTATCGAACTCAAAAACACCACTCATCGTCACCACATAAAAATCACCTTGCACTTTGCTGCCCACTGCCTCTAATGATTTTACCTTGCCCATTTTTTGCTCCATAGCTTGCCAAAACTGTTGTAAATTTTCGGCACTGACTTTACTACGAGCCGCATCAGAAAAATATTGTTGCGCCTCATCAAATTTCCCTGACACAAAAAGTTCAAAAAAGGAATTAGCCTTACCAAAAAGATTGAATAAGTTTTGTGAGAAAGACGTAAAACTGTAAGCAACAAAAGCAGCTAAAAGGATAATTTTTTTCATCGAGGAATATTTAAGTCGCTCAAAAATACTGTTTTTAGGTTAAAGGAGTGTGCTAGACCCGTAATTAATCAATGGATACGCTAAGCCCCTCGGCTTGCAAAATCTTGCGATAAACTTCTACTTCGGTAAAAGAACCTTCCAAAATAGCGCATTTGCCTTCGTTGTGCACTTTCCAAGCTATTTGTTCGCCCTGGTGCTCGCTATAGTTCAGATAGTTCATCATACACCAGATTACGTGCTCAAAGGTGTTCACATCATCGTTCCAAAGTATTAGCCTGTGCGAGTTTTTGAGCGAAACTAAAATCTCGTCGAGGGTAAAAGTCTCTTCTTTTGTTTGGGTTGACATTAGCACAAAAATACAAATTCGCAATTAGGACATCAAAAGTAATCTTGAATCAAAACAGCTGTAATTATTACCAATAGTAAATGTCGAAAAGAGTACATTTGTATAAAATCAAGAGTCATGTACCGATCAAAAATTGCCGGCGTAGGGCACTATGTCCCCAAAAATGTTTACACCAACCAAGATCTTACCCGATTTATGGATACCAGCGATGCTTGGATACAGGAAAGAACAGGCATACAAGAACGACGTTTTGCTGACCGACTAGGCGAAACCACCACCACTATGGCCATAGAGGCAGCCAAAATAGCTATAGAGCGGGCACAAACCAATAAAGACGCTATTGATTTCATCATTTTTGCAACACTAAGCCCCGATTATTATTTCCCGGGCTGTGGAGTTTTGCTGCAAAGAGAGATGAAAATGAAAGAAGTAGGGGCTTTGGATATTCGCAATCAATGTTCGGGTTTTGTGTATGCCCTTTCTGTTGCCGACCAATTTATAAAAACGGGCATGTACCGCAATATTTTGGTGGTGGGTAGTGAAAAACACTCTTTTGCTATGGATTTTAACACCCGTAGTCGCAATGTTTCGGTAATTTTTGGTGATGGTGCCGGAGCAGTTGTGTTACAAAGAGCCGATAAAGAACAACAAGGCATATTGAGCACCCATTTGCACAGCAACGGTGATGATGCCGAAATTTTGGCCATGCACTATCCGGGTGCACACGCCAACAAATGGTTGCCGCATAATCCTCCTTTTGCACAGCAAGAGTTGGGAGGCCTATTTTTGAACCACGAGCAATTGGATAGCGAGGCAGTTTTGCCTTATATGGACGGGCCAGCTGTATTTAAAAAAGCGGTAGTCAAATTCCCTGAAGTGATACAAGAAGCCCTGCAACACAACGGCTACACCGCCCAAGATATTGACTTACTTATACCGCATCAAGCCAATTTGCGAATTAGCCAATACGTGCAACAGCTTCTCCAATTGCCCGACCATAAGGTTTTCAATAACATTCAAAAATACGGCAACACAACTGCCGCATCGGTACCCATAGCCCTTAGCGAGGCTTGGGAAGCCGGAAAAATTAAAGAAGGAGATTTAATTTGCTTGGCAGCCTTTGGCTCTGGCTTTACCTGGGCCAGTGCACTAATACGCTGGTAGGCCCATTTAGCACAATTTATGCAATTTAAGATAGGAGATTTTGTACGTTTTATAGATGAAAAACGTGAAGGATACATTACCCAAATTTTGGATGACAGCACCTTTGGAGTAACCGATACCGATGGTTTTGAGGTACCTGTAGCCAAGAGTAACCTTACCCATGTACACCAACAACAAGAGAACACTACAAAAGCCAGTCCGGTAGCCACTGCAAAACTGCCCGAGCCATTTTTTGACGAGGGTCTCTTTTTGGCTGTTTACGAGGGCAATACACAAAATGCCGTAGTGCATTTACAGCTGATTAACCGAAGCACCTACCAGGTGTTGGCCAGTCTCAACACCGAAAAAGCAGGGCAGACCCGAGGGCACTTTGCTGCATTGCTAGCCCCAAAAAGTAGCCAGCAAGTTTTTACAGCCAACTTGGCCGAATTAGATCTTTGGCCAAAGTTTGTTTTTCAGGCTTTGTACAGCTATGCCGATATTGCCCCTGCAAAAGCTCCTTTGCATTTACATAAAAAATTTCGGTCAAAAGATTTTAGCGGTAGCAAACAAAAAGTTGCCGAGCTTAACCAATATGCTTGGCTTTTTCGACTAGACGAAGCCGAACTAAAAATAGATCCTCAAAGCCTGAAAGAAAGTTTTTATAGTACAAAAACAGAGAAAGCCCAAGTGCAAAAACCAAAAGATGAGCTTGACCTACATATTGAGAAACTGCGTGACGATTATTTGCTGCTAAGCCCCAAAGCAATTTTAGACCAACAGCTGCAAGCATTTGAAACAGCTTTAGCTGCCGCATTGGTGCACCAAATGCCCGAAATTACTTTCATACACGGAGTGGGTAATGGTACGCTGAAAGAGCAATTGTATCGGGTTTTGAGTAAACACCCTGCTGTGCAAACCTTTATGGATGCTCGCAAAGAGAAATTTGGCTACGGAGCCACCAAAGTAATACTCAAAAGCTAAACTATTTCAATCGTTTCCAAACGGTGGCAAAAGCGTATTTTGTGAAGAGGTAGGCCGAGCGGACTAAACCAATTTTTTCGTTCTCACGTAAAATTTTCCATGTATAGCCGGCTGCCTTAATTTTGTTGGACGACACCGAGCCTCCACGTATCCGATATTGAACCAAATTTTCGTTCAGCCCAAAACCATAGCCACATTTTTTGAACAAATCGAGCCAATAAATCCAATCTTCGTGCCCGGCTTTTTTAAAGTGGATACCTTCAATAGCTGATCTCAACACCATCGATGTGGAGAAGATAATGAGGTTATGCCAAAGCAATTGCTTGTAACCCACTTGTCTTGGCGGACTAATAATTCTTGAAATGATTTTCCCGCTCTCGTCAATTCTTTGGTAAGCAGTAAAAGACATGGTCAGTGCTTGCTCTTCCATAAAAGCCAGTTGTTTGCTCAGTTTTTCGGGCAACCAAATATCATCACTATCCAAAAAAGCAATATATTTACCCTGAACGGCAGCTATCCCGCAGTTGCGGGCATGAGATACCCCGGCGTTTTGTGCTAATTTTATAATTTTTAGTCTAGGTTCGGCTGCTGCCAGTTCCTCAACCCGTGCCAAGGAATCGTCGGTAGAGCAATCGTCAACAATAATCAGCTCCCAATGGGGGTAGCTTTGCTGCTGTACCGAGCGAATGGTTTGGCCAATAAAAGTTGCCGAGTTATAACAGGGTGTAATAATAGATACTAAGGCTTGCATAGCTGTTTTTTTATAGATTAGAGGCCAATTAAAAACCTAAAATAGCGCTTTTAAACACGTCCATCAAATTCTTACGATGCTTTTCTTTTTGTTGCCATGTAGGCTATCGGGCAAAATGCATTTTATACATTCTTGCAAAGCAGCCAGCATTCTCTCTTTCACAAAATTTTGACTGGTTACTAAGCTAATTTCGCGAACGGGCTCGGGTTGCGGAAAATGCTTGGCCTTTTGCAATTGCACTGGACTTAGGCTATCGAGTGCCAACAAGGGCAATAGTGTAGCCCCACCATTTACATCAACCATACGTATGAGGGTTTCTACGCTGCCTGTTTGGTATTGCAGGCTACTGGCGTTGTGCCCCTGCTTTGCCCCACAAATGTGCAATACCTGCGATCGCATACAATGCCCCTCGGTAAGTAGCCAAAGCACTTCTTGGTCCAAATCACTTGCCTTTATTTTTTCATGATTGTAAAGTGTTGATCTTTCGCTCACATAAGCCACAAAAGGCTCGTAATAAAGTGGTATTTCTTTCAAATTGGGGTGACTTAATGGGGTGGCTAGCAAGCCACAATCAATCGTCCCGGTGTGCAAGTGCTCTACAATATCGTCGGTAGTATATTCCCAAATGCTCAGTTGCAGCTCTGGGAATTGCTGCCGCATAGCGGCTATTAGCTCGGGCAAAAGGTAGGGAGCAATAGTAGGTATAATACCCAAGCGCAACTCGCCATATAGTGTATTTTGTGTATTGGCAATAAGCTCCCTCATCTTTTCACTTTCTTGCAGCACCACACGGGCTTGTTTTATCAGCTGTGCACCAATAGCTGTAGCACTAATGGGTTGCTTGCTACGATCAAAAATCTTTACATTCAACAGCTCTTCCAATTTCTGTATTTGCATACTCAAAGTGGGCTGTGTCACAAAACAACTTTCGGCTGCTTTTACAAAGCTTTTGTAAGTATCAACCGCAACAATATACTCCAATTGCACCAATGTCATATCAACAAATTTTATAGCATTCTTTAAATTTTATAAAGATAAGCAATAATACCTCGCAAAAGGATAGCTGTCTAAAAATAGTGATGAGCTGGATTGCTGGCTGGCTTCGCATAAAATCACTACTTTTGCGCTTCATTATTTTTTTAAAGTGGGAAAAGATAAACTCAGAAAATTTGCGGAGATCAACACGTTCTCCAATGTGTATCAGTTAGACCAAGGGAAAGCCCTCTACGGACAGTGGTCGGCCAAACATTTCAATAACCAACAGCCCTTGGTGCTCGAGTTAGCTTGCGGCAAAGGCGAGTACACCGTTAATTTGGCCAAGCTTTTTCCGGAAAAGAACTTTGTAGGTATCGACCTGAAAGGCAACCGTATATGGCGAGGTGCAAAGACCGCACTGGAAGAGAATATTGTGAATGCCGGTTTTTTACGCATACAAATTGAGGATCTGCTCGACTATTTTGCTGAAGATGAGGTGAGCGAGATTTGGATTACCTTTGCCGACCCCCAACCCCAAATTAGTCGTGAGCGAAAACGCTTGACCTCTCCTTTCTTTCTGGATAAATACCGAAAAATTTTGCAACATGGAGGCAAAATAAACCTGAAAACCGACAACGACGGCCTATATGCCTATACAAAAGAAAAAATTGAGGAGCTAGGCCTAAGAACACACAAAGACACCGAGCATTTGTACCAATCAGATTTGGTGGATGATGTGCTCTCTATCAAAACCCATTACGAGCGTATTTATTTGAAGAAAGATAAAAATATTAACTACATTCAGTTTTCGTTTGATTAACTACACTACCATTTCGACGAGGAACCGAGCAAATTCTCCCTAAAAAGCAATTTGAAAGAGATTTCTCTCTGCCCTTAGAATTGATGGTTAAATAAAATGGATACCAATTTCTACGAACAAGTTTACGAAGTGGCTAGGCTAATTCCCAAAGGTAGGGTAAGCTCTTACGGAGCAATAGCCAAAGCATTGGGCGCAGCAAAATCGGCTCGTTTAGTAGGCCATGCCATGTCTTTTGCCGGACAGGCTAGCCCAAAGGTACCTGCACACCGGGTAGTCAACAGTAGTGGTTTGCTAACAGGCAAATTTCATTTTTCGCCGCCAACTTTGATGCAAGAATTGCTAGAAAACGAAGGGATTAAAGTAGTAAACGATAAAGTAAAGGATTTTAAAAAAGTTTTTTGGGACCCCTTGAAAGAGCTATAAGTCCGAAAATCCGATATTCAAATATATAATCAGGCTGAGCTTGTCTAAGCCATTTAGTTATTTTAAGATGGGAAAACTAGTAGAAGAATTTAACAACTATCGTACAAAAATGAACGATAGGGTAATGGAAACCGCCAATACCAACATCAAACGTTTTTTTGCGCTTGATACGAGCTCTTACGCCGAAGGGGCCTTACCGGTAAAAACCAAAGAAATGTTGGGATTAGTCGCCTCTATGGTATTACGTTGTGATGATTGCATTAAATATCACCTCGAAAAATGCTACAACGAGGGCCTTACCGACGAAGAACTGAACGAAGTATTTATGATTGCCAATTTAGTAGGTGGTTCTATCGTAATTCCACATTACCGTAGGGCAGTTGAGTTTTGGGATGATTTGAAGAAATAACCTGCTGTCATATCGAGGGAAGCATAGCGACGAGATATCTATTTGAAAATATTTTTAAGTTCAATTACGTGAAAAAACCTACTGTTACCATAGAATATTGCCCTAAATGCGGCTGGATGCTACGTTCCGCCTACTTTGCCCAGGAGCTATTGACCACTTTCTCGGAAGAACTTTGTGAAGTAGTATTAAAGCCTAGCGAAACAAGTGGTACTTTTCTAATTTCTGTTAACGACAAATTAATTTTCGACCGTAAAACTGAAGGACGTTTCCCTGAAATTAAAGAATTGAAACAGTTAGTGCGTGATTTGGTTTGCTCTGATAAAAACCTAGGGCATTCGGATAGGTAGTTTTACGATTGTGTTTCTCTCCCCTTGGAGGGAGAACCGAAGCGAAGCAAGCTCATTGATGCCCAAACACAATAAAACACCCATCAATAGATGCCCAAAGGGCAGAGAGGGGCTGCTATTCTGGCTGAAAAATGTTAGAATACTCCAATTCTCCACCTTGATTTAAAGCAACCATTTTTTCTAACTGTCTATTATAAAGTTCCTTTAATTCTGGCGGGTTAATGATTTTCACATTGCCCATCCATTGAAAAATCCAGCCTACCAATTCTCTGTTTAAACCGCATTTCATTTTCATTAACCAATTTCCATTGGGCAATGGTTTAGTACAAAAAGTATTATGCCAAATATGATTTTTTACATAAAATCCCGTTACAGACGAAAATTCCAATTCTACATCATAAACCCTTTCATCCATGTTTTGGGTAATACCAAAGCGTACCGACATTTCTTTATCTACCCTATTCTTTAATTTACGATAATTTTGCCTAAAGTTCTTTTGTATAATTTTGAATTCTTCAACTTGATGGATATCCAAAGCAAGCACCTTATCCAATTCCTTGATAACGCCAAGCACAAAAAATACACCTCTATGATAAACAACCCGTATAGGGTAAAAAGTAAACGGCAATCTGATACTTTGATACAGAGAAACCGAATCGCCCTCGTAACGCAATAACTCAATTTCCATATGGTCGGCGGCGCAGTTTAAAAAATCTTCTATTTTATCTTTATGCTCCGCCTCGTTATAATCAAATTCGTAAAAGTGCGTAGCAGTAATACTTTCTCTGTTCCAATTCGGATTGGTATTATAATTGGTTTTAGAAATGATTTGTCCAATGTGATTATTGATTTTATCTAAAGATGCTTGCCTTCCTTTTAAACAAGATGGGTTTGTTGCCTGACTAATAATAAAGGAATTTACATCATAAGGTGAGAGCTTGGGAACATCTACCTCTATCATCCACATCATTGCTCCCTTTTGTGGAGCGGTAAGCCGTTCGCCGTCATTCAAAAGCGTTTCACCAATTTCTTTAATGTTCCGGTAAAGTTGTCTTTCGCCAATGGCTATATTTTCGCTTTTTAATTGCGCTTGCAGATTTTTTACGGAATATGGTTGCCTAACCAATAGCTCTTTTATACGAAGCAAACGTTGCGTATGGGATGTTTTTTCTGTCATATTATGACAAGATACAAAATTAGGATAAAGTTTGTAGGGATAATTTGGTTTATAATTGGGGAAAACAAAAATAATTATGAAGAGAAATTTATTAACTCTCGTGTTACTTTTCGCTTTTTTGAGCTGTAAAAAAAGTAGCAATACCAAAAACAAAGATGAAGAACAATCTTTTAAAGGTTGTTTAATAGAAAGCGCAACAATTAAAAACCAATACAGTGATGAAAGATGGATTTATACTTATGATGATAAGGGAAGAGTAATTAAAGAAACTTATAGTATCAGTCCAACATACGGTACACAATTTCATAGTTTTACCAATTATGAATATACAACCAAAAAAATTAGTTTTTATGGTGAAGTGGTAGCTGCAAGTGGGAAAGATGCTTATAATGGTTATTATGAATTAGATGATAAGGGCAGAATAATTAAAAGTTTTAATGATGATGGAAGTGTAGATTTAATTATAACGTATAATGCTAATGGCTATATAGCTACGGTAGATGTAGCAGGAGAGGATTTTACCAGTTATACTTATTTCGATGGCTATTTGATAAAAGCGGAAACCAAAAGAAAATATTTAAATACAATAATAACCGAGGATTTTGGTTATGGCGTTGAATCGCTCAAAAACGAGCAGTTTGATGCAAAATACTTTTCATATCCTGGGCTTAACTTACCCATACAACTCGCCAAATACCTTGGGAAAAATTCAAAGAGCGTCATCTCAAAAAAAATAGCCACTAGAATTCAAGATAATGACAATACCAAATATATGTATATAGATAATTATACTTTTAAGAAAGACAGCGATGGAAATTTAATTTCTCAAACAAGAGATCATTCTTTTTCATCCTCTTCTTGTTATTCTTGTGGAGGTACCTCTACAAGAATAACTAATTACTCTTATAAATGCTTTTAAAGTATGGAAATAAAAACAGAAATAACAATAGACGGTATTACCTATATAATTTGGATTGATAAAGATGGAACTGCCCATATTTTAATTAGCAATAAAAATAAGGAAGTTAAAGTGCTACCTATTTTGCGAGATATAATAGTTCCTTATATGAAAACCAGCCTAAATATTTACATAGATTTATGGCACACCGGTAAAAACAACCCAAAAAACACCAGAACATTAGCTAAAGAAGTGATTGAAAAACATAACGAATATTTAAAGAAATAAAATTGATGAAACAGCGAAACCTATTTTATTAATAGGTTGAGAGGAGATATTAATTGCGCTACAGGTACAATTGTGCAAGCTTATACCGTTAACGGCAGAAGAATAGAAGCGCTGGCAATTCCTTCCCCAAGCCCTCCATACAGACAATAAAAACATTCGGTTTTTCTAAAGGTAGCAATGTAGAATATGCCAATAAATACTTTCAAGAAGCTTTTTCTTGGTTAAATTCGGGAGTAAAACAAATCGTAAATCCAAAATCGTAACACGTAAATCCGTTTACTTCACCGCTTCATTATAAGATTTCACCAAAGCACCATTTCATCAAATCTTTTGGCGGCTTTAATGCAATAAGCTAGCTATTGTTAAACAATGCCAAATAATCGGTAAAAACATACAGTTTATTGCGCTGTGCGCCCGATACTTCCCTAATTACGCCTAAACGTTCCAAATCGCTGATAAGTTTATAGGCCGTTACGTTTGATTTTTGTATAACCCCCTCAATTTTTGCCACGTCAACAATGGGCTGCGAGTACATAAATGCTATTACCTTTTTGGCATCAACGCTTCTATTGCCCAAATTCTTAACCGTTATCTCCAGATTTTTTTGCAGTTGCATAATGCCATCAAAAGTTTTAACTCCTTTTTTGGCTGTTTCTATTACACCTGTTAAAAAGAATTTTAACCATTGGTTTAAGTCATTGTTGGTTCTTACCCTCATCAAATTATCATAATACAACAACCTGTTATTTTCAAAAAAATCAGACAGATACAATATAGGCTGTTTCAATATCCCCTTGGCAACTAAATAAAGTGTAATCAGTAACCTGCCCACCCTGCCATTGCCATCTAAAAACGGATGTATGGTTTCAAACTGGTAGTGTATAATGGCAATCTTAACTAAATCGGGCAAAGGGTTCAGCTCATCATTGGCAAATTTCTCCAAGTCAGACATGAGTTCGGGAATAGCCGTATGCACAGGAGGCACAAACGTAGCATCGTTTAGCGTTGCCCCTCCAATCCAATTTTGGCTTGTTCTGTATTCGCCCGGCAGTTTATGTTTACCCCTTACACCAGTTAGTAAAATTTTATGGGTTTCTTTTATCAAACGTGAAGAGAAAGGTAAGTTGTGCAATAACTTTACAGCCTCATTCATTGCAGAAATATAATTTTGTACTTCTTCCCAGTCGTCTCGTTTCTCTTGCACAATTTCTTCTTTCGTCAAAAAAGCATCTTCCATATTAGTTTGCGTGCCCTCTATTTTAGATGATTGTGTAGCTTCTTTGGCTATGTGCATCCTGATAAACAAATCTATGTTCACATATTCAGAATACATATCTAACCTGCCCAAATGCCTATCTGCAATGCTGAGCATCTGGATAATCTGCATATCAGCAAGCTGCCAATCTTTATTAATTAAAGACGGTTGGAAACTCTTATAATATCCTTGATTAATTTTATTGCCCGATTGATAGCTATTCATGTTCCCAAAATTTTCTTAAACAAAGATAACGTTATTTAAGTAAAATACACGTTTTCTTAAATAATAAAATTTTTATTTAACTAAACCGAAGAAATCTTAAATAAGATTTTTTTTAATTAAGGAAAAACAACAAGAAAATTGAGCCTCTATTGTAGAGATAATTTAAAGACTTAGCGGGTTCAATAAAGAAATGTAGCATTAGGACAAGGACAAGTTTGTTATATTAGGGAGCTAAAACACAACAAAAAAGAAAAGTACTCCCCAAGCTTGGTTCATTCAATTTCCGTGTTCAGAAAAGTTTTGGATATTTATTTGGGGATACGCCACCAACTTATTACCTTTGCGAACGATTTGTGACAATAGTTGCAACTGACCTAGAGTCAGTGGTGATGTTACTAAAATCGGGGTGTAGCGTAGCCCGGTATCGCGCCACATTTGGGATGTGGAGGTCGTAGGTTCGAATCCTGCCACCCCGACAAAAGCCACTATAACAGTAGTGGCTTTTTCATTTTTTTAGTTTTTTGTTCTTTATACTTAGAGCTAACAAATTGTTAATAGGTTTCGCTATCGGGAGGAATACCAAAATCTTCGAACTCTATTTTATCTTTTGTAGATTTTGGCTTAATCATCTTGCTCAAAGCCTGTATTATCCCTATAAGTTTTTCGGCATTGAGACCCTGCCCTATTTTACCGGATAAAAGTGTTACGATGCTCTTGGTTAAAAAGCTAGATTTGCGAGGTAGCAACTTATTGATCAGTAATGGCAACACAAAAGCCATTGCGCTACTGCTCAAATTGTTTTGTTTATCGAGCCTAAATAGGTTCTTCATGCTGAGCGAACGAGCAAAAAGAGCCAAAATATTGAAATTCTGAATATAAGACCTGGTATCAAGCCGAAGTTGATCTTCCATGGTAGCACAGCTTTGCTTAAGCCGATAAATTTCGGCTTGTAGTTCTTGCAAATTCTGGATAGGTTTAGTTTTCATTTTCGGTATCGGCCGATTTTTCAAAATATTTACGGACAAAGGTATTAATCAAATATTTCTCAAGAGTTTTGCCTTTGCTTAGCAACAAAATAATTGCTAAAACCAAATAGAACAAGGCTACCGAAGCAAAGCCGAGTGTATAGCTTGAAAAAATTGTAGAAAGAAAAAGAGCCAATGCAATAGTGCCCAACAAAAAGGCTAACAAGAAAAATAGAGCCAGCAAAGTATTAGAGACCAAACCGGCAAACAATTTTGAGCCCTTCTCTACTGCTTGTAGCTGTACCAATTCCAAACGTCGGTCTAAATAAGCTTTGCCATCAGCAAGCAATTCATCCAACTCTTTCTCTTTCTTTTCCATCAGGTACTTAGATGTGTTCTACTTCATCAGAATATTCTTCTTCCACTTCACGCAATTTACCTTTAATGGAATTGACTACCTTATCTTTAAGTCCCGCTAGGTTGTTAATCTCGTCGGCCGCACGATCTTTAATCGAATCGCCAAGGTCTTTTAATGATTGTCCAAGTTTATCACGGGTTTCACTACCCTTATCGGGCGCAAATAAAATGCCCAATGCCGCACCTGCTGCCAAACCGGCCAACAAGGCTACCACTACTTTTGTATTATCACTCATTGCTTTAAGTATTAGTATTTAATTATTTTTATTTTCTACTTGATTAGTATCGAAATTTAAGCAATTATCTTCAAACAATCAAGTCAAATACTATGCCACAGATATTTTTACCGGTCTTGTTTTGCTTTTGTTTTTTTATTACTCGATTTGGTCGAAAAATTAACGGCGTTGGTCGAAGCGCATACTAAGCTGGTATAAATCACCTATTTGCTTTGCAACCTTTTTCAATTGCTAACGTCTTAATATCGTAACCCGCCAAAAAAAGGGTAAACAAAAACAGATTGATAAAATTTAAAAATAATTAAAAAAATGAAAACAAGTATCAAAACATTAGGAATTGCCGCATTAACAAGCCTAGTTAGTATAATTGCTTTTAGCGGTTCAGCAAGTGCCAATGAAAAAATCACATTGCTCAATAAAATCGGTAAATTCAACAAATTAACCGTTTCTGGTAACGTGGATGTACTGATTGTACAAAGCCCCGAAAGCCGGGTTACAGTATATGACGATTACTATGCTAAAAACGCATTGGTGCAAGAAAAAAACGGCGAACTTCGTATCAGCTCTTTCGAGAAAAAACCTCTTTCGGTAGTGGTCTATACCAATCAGCTTACCGAAATTAATGCTAGCGACCAAGCCACCGTAAACACACAAGGCGTATTTAAAACCATTTGCCTTGAAGTAAACCTTAAAAATGAAGCTAAGGCCAATTTGAACACCAGCACGCTCGATCTTTTTGCACAGCTTGACAACGATGCCAACCTTGAGCTTTCTGGCGATGCAGTGGACTATAACGTGGTGATGAATGATAACACTAGTATTAAAACCGACAAGTTTAAAAGTGATAATACCTCAATCAGTGCTAAAAAGACGGTTATCGCACAAAAAGCAGCGCCTTTGAGCCTTGAGGATCTAAAATTTTAAAATCCAACATATATAGTTTAGTTTAATTAATGAAAAGCGGGTGGATGCCCGCTTTTTTCTTTTTAGAAAGTCTTTAAAAAAACCTCTAAATTTTTTCTTTAAAGCAGTATCACCTTTGGATAAGGCAATATCCAACGAAAAAGATACGGTTATCGCTTTCGGTAAAAAAGTAAGATTAAAGAGAAAGAAAAAGAAAATGCCTATGCAAATGTTAGCTAATATTGCCGAGATAGAACTATCACAGATTTACAGGATAGAAACAGGAAAAATTAATCCCAAGCTCACTACTATTCTTAAAATCGCCGAAGCATTAGAAATTGATGTTAAAGAATTATTTTAGAGAGGTGTAAGGTTGTCAGTACCAAAAACAACTGATTACAATTCGTAAGGATTAATGGTTTTTAATCCATCAATACCTTTAAAATCATCTGTATTACGAGTTACCAAAGTACGGTCAAGAAATAATGCGGTAGAAGCAATAATAGCATCGGGCAACTTAATAGTTTTAGATTTTCGGATCTCAATACAAGTATCAATAATCTGTTTGTTTATTTCTATTACGCTGGCAAATGCGATAAATTGTTCAGTAGATCGATACTTCTTTATATCCCAAAAATTCTATATAGGTTACAAAAGATACCGTAAAATCTTCATCAATAACATTGGCTAAGAATTTACGACCTTTCGGTTTAAGCCGATTCATTTGGGCGTCAATCAGCACATTGGTATCAATTAAATATCTCTCTGCCATTCTTCACGACTTTTGCGAACGAAAGCCTGCAACTTTTCCCCCTCCTCTTCGCTAAGAGAGCCAAAAAAATCTGACGGTTTTTTATTCAAATCAACCGTTTTTTCTTGACTGATTTCATACGGAGTATTCAACCTTTTGGCCAGATACTCAAAAAGGCTCACTTCTTCTTTGTTTTTCGGATGTAAGGTAATAACCGCCATATTGTTGTTCCCAATGGTGTTACACAAATATAACGAATTTACATCGATTTATTAATGTAAGTTCACTTTTGTTAGGCTAATTTCTTTTTGCCTAAAAATAAAGCCAGTTGATCAAAATGTTCTCTTTACTTGTATAAAACCACAAAGGTCTGTGCAACCTTTTTACAGGAAGTGCGTCTTATGATTGTAAGAAATTTAAAAACACACAAATTTAAAATTCATAACACACATATAAATTTAGTTTAGTTTAATTAATGAAAAGCGGGTGGATGCCCGCTTTTTTAGTTTTTAGAAAGTCTTTTTAAAAAATAAAGCCCTTTATCCGTTTTTGGGTGTCTATATTACACAATTATAAACTTATTCCATGAAACCTATTTTGAAATTTTTATTGCCTGTGCTTGGTGTTTTTATGTTTGGCCTCGCCTCATCTTACGCTTAAAAAAATAGCTACTTAGTTCCCGTTGGAGGCGGAGCAACAGGGCCAGAGTTTTTGCAGTCCATTGTAAATTTAACCAACAGCAAAAACCCCACAATTCTTGTTATTCCCTACGCCAGTGACGAAAAAAACATTTCCGCTACTATAGAAAAAACCACAGTGCTATTCAAAAAAATTGGCATCACAAAAATTACAATATTAGATATCTCAGCACCTCAAAAAGCAGTTGAACTGATTAACGCCTGTAACATGATATGGATGCCGGGAGGTAGTCAAACAAGAATGAGAAAAGCGTTGGAAAAAGCAAATTTGGCCGATGAAATCCTAAAACGTTACAAAAAAGGAAACATCGTAATTGGCGGAACAAGTGCCGGAGCAAGTATCATGTCTGATGTGATGATGGCCAGCAGTAATAAAGATAAAGCAACCGGCGAACTAACCCCTGTTATTTCTTATGGATTGAAATTGTGGCCAGAAGTAATTATAGACCAACATTTTTCGCAAAGAAAACGATTGAACCGTTTGAAAATAGCCGTAGAAAAACACCCC
>JBDHXL010000011.1:0-69505 GCA_039810685.1 Pedobacter sp.
TTCTTCTGCCTTAGCTGGAGCATCAGCTTTTTTGCTTCTGCTACGTCCACGACGTGTAGTTTTCTTCTCAGCAGCTGCGCTATCTTTTCCGTAAACCTCGTTATAATCAACCAACTCAATTAGAGCCATTTCGGCATTATCTCCCAAACGATTGTTTAACTTGATGATACGAGTGTAACCTCCTGGACGGTTGGCTACCTTAGCCGCAACATCTCTAAACAATTCAGTAACCACCTCTTTGTTTTGCAAATAAGCAAATACGGTACGTCTAGAGTGAGTTGTATCGTTCTTAGACTTGGTGATAATCGGTTCTACATACACACGCAAAGCTTTAGCTTTAGCAAGTGTCGTAACAATTCGCTTGTGGGTAATTAAAGAAGATGCCATATTGGCCAACATAGCCTTTCTGTGGGCATCGGTTCTTCCTAAGTGGTTGTGTTTTTTACCGTGTCTCATTTTAATTGTATAAAGTGCATACCGTCTCTTTGATAAACCTATCTGAGGGAATTATGCACAGTGAATAATATTATAATTCAATTATGCAGATGAGGGAGTTTATTCCTCGTCTAATTTGTATTTAGCCAAATTCATTCCGAAAGACAATTGCTTCGATTTAACCAGCTCTTGTATCTCGGTCAATGATTTTTTACCGAAGTTTCTAAACTTCAACATATCAGCTACATCATAAGTAACCAAATCAGCCAAAGTGCGGATATCGGCAGCTTTCAAACAGTTCAAAGCCCTTACAGACAAATCCAAATCAACCAACTCGGTTTTAAGGATTTTACGCATGTGAAGGATTTCTTCATCCACTTCTTTAGTTTCTTCTTTGGCTTGAGATTCAAGAATTAGATTCTCGTCAGAGAACAACATAAAGTGTTGAATTAAAATCTTTGCTGCTTCTTTTAGTGCTTCTTCAGGATGAATAGAACCGTCAGTAGAAATATCAAGAACCAATTTCTCGTAGTCGGTTTTTTGCTCTACACGATAGTTCTCTATCGTATATTTTACGTTTTTCATGGGGGTATAAATCGAATCAATAGCGATAAGACCTACCACACCTTCTGCTACCTTATTTTCTTCGGCAGCAACGTAACCACGACCTTTATTTACCGTTAGCTCAACCTCAAGCGTAACAGATTTATCCATGTTGCAGATAACCAATTCGGGGTTGAGTACCTCAAAGTTATTCGAGAACTTCGTAATATCTCCGGCTAGAAATTGCTCTTGACCATTAACAATGATAAAAATCTTCTCGGTGTCACCAGACTCACCAGTTTTCTTGAAACGAACTTGTTTAAGGTTTAGGATAATTTCAGTCATATCCTCTACCACACCTTTAATTGTAGAAAACTCGTGCGTAACACCAGAAAAACGAACACTGGTAATGGCATAGCCTTCTAATGACGATAATAAAATACGTCTAAGGGCATTACCGATAGTTACACCGAATCCAGGTTCTAATGGGCGAAACTCAAACTGACCATCGAAATCAGTTGACTTCTGCATGATAACTTTATCTGGTTTCTGAAACGCTAAAATTGCCATTTATTGTTGTTTTTAATCGTTTATGAATGTGTTTAGCATAAAAAACAGTTAAAGCCACTAGAGCTTTAACCGTTTCTATTATTTCGAGTACAACTCGACTATTAAACTTTCTTTGATGTTCTCAGGAATCTCATCACGATTCGGGTAGTTTACAAACTTACCGCTAAGTTGCTTAGCATCCCAATCCAACCAAGCGTATTTGTTGATAGTACGGGCTGAAACCGATTCGGTAATCAATTCTAATGATTTAGATTTTTCTCTAACCGCAACAACATCACCAGCACGTAAAGAATAAGAAGGAATGTTCACTACCTCACCATTTACAGTGATGTGTTTGTGGCTTACCAGTTGTCTGGCACTAGAGCGACTTGGAGCAATGCCTAAACGATAAACAGTATTATCTAAACGTGCTTCCAACAATTGAAGCAAGTTGTCACCTGTAATACCTTGGCGAGCTGATGCTCTACCAAAAAGATTACGGAATTGTTTCTCCAACACACCATAAGTGTATTTTACTTTTTGTTTCTCTTGCAACTGAATAGCGTATTCAGACTGCTTTCCTCTACGCTTAGAAGCACCGTGTTGACCGGGAGGATAATTTTTTCTTTCTAATGCCTTATCAGGGCCAAAAATAGGCTCTCTGAACTTACGGGCAATTTTGGACTTGGGTCCTGTGTATCTAGCCATTTGTTATGTAATTTTAAAGTATCAACCCAACCGCATTGGGCGATTCTTAGCTTTAAAAAATAAATTGATTAAACTCTTCTTTTCTTTGGAGGACGACAACCGTTGTGTGGTAGTGGGGTGATATCTTTAATACCAGTTACCTCTAAACCTGCAACTTGCAAAGTACGGATAGCCGACTCGCGACCAGCTCCAGGGCCTTTTACAAAAACCTCTACCTTACGAAGACCTAAGTCATAGGCAACTTTACCACAATCTTGTGCAGCTTGTGCGGCTGCATACGGGGTATTCTTTTTAGAACCTTTAAATCCCATTTTACCAGCCGAAGACCATGAGATAGCTTGACCGTTATTGTTTGTCAACGTAACAATGATGTTGTTGAAAGTAGCGTTGATGTGTGCTTGACCTTGTGGCTCAATAACAACTAAACGCTTTTTGGTTACTTTTTTACTTTTTGCCATTTTCTTTTAAATGTTGGTGTACTCTACGAACTCAGACTATCGCGTAATCCCCTACCGTAAGCCACCTATCAATTATCTATTGATTATTTAGATGCTTTTTTCTTGTTAGCAACTGTTTTTCTCTTTCCTTTGCGTGTACGCGAGTTATTTTTGGTACGTTGTCCACGAAGCGGAAGACCTTTTCTATGACGCAAACCGCGGTAGCAGCCAATATCCATCAATCGTTTGATGTTGAGCTGAACTTCTGAACGCAAAGCACCTTCAACTTTGATTTGATCATTAATAATACCACGTATTGCAGACAACTCATCATCCGACCAGTCTTGAACTTTTTTGTCAAAACTGATGCCTGCTTGGGTTAAAATGTTTTGTGCGGTTGATTTACCTATACCGTAAATATAAGTCAAACCAATTTCGCCTCTTTTGTTTCTTGGTAAATCAATACCTGATATCCTTGCCATATTTATAAATTGTTTCTTTTAAACGACCGAACGGCGGGCCACCGTTGTACGGAAATCGTTACAATGTGTTAATTAACCCTGACGCTGCTTGTATTTAGGATTTTTCTTGTTGATAACGTAAAGCTTGCCTTTACGACGAATAATCTTGCAATCAGCGCTGCGCTTTTTAATTGATGATCTAACTTTCATTTTATTTGTATCTATATGTGATCCTACCTTTTGTCAAATCGTAAGGTGACATCTCCAATTTTACTTTATCACCGGGCAAAATTTTAATGTAGTGCATACGCATCTTACCCGAAATGTGAGCAATTATCTCATGACCATTCTCCAGTTCAACCCGAAACATGGCATTAGATAATGCTTCTTTTATTACTCCGTCTTGTTCAATTGAGGCTTGTTTAGCCATATTTTATTGATTTTTACTTATTTAAGTGCCCAATAAACGGGATGCAAAGTTAAAAAATGTTTTTGTAATTTTCTAATTTTTATTTTTTAATGCTTCTTCGATGTAAGAAAAGGTACTTAAAACATCTGCTTTACCTTTCTTAACGGCCACCGTATGCTCAAAATGTGCTGATGGTTTAAGATCTTTTGTAGTGACAGTCCAACCGTCATTCCAAAACTTTACTGATGCTGTACCGGCATTAATCATCGGTTCGATAGCAATTACCATTCCCTCTTCCAATTTCACCCCACTACCTCTTTTTCCGTAGTTAGGCACTTCAGGCTTTTCATGCAATTGTACCCCTACACCATGACCAACCAACTCTCGTACGACACCAAAACGGTTGTTCTCTGCATGTTGTTGAACAGCAAAACCAACATCACCAACACGATTACCTACAACAGCCATCTCAATTCCCAAGTTTAAACATTCTTGGGTTATTTTCAATAATAACTGTTGTTCTTCACTGATTTGGCCAATAGCAAAAGTATAAGCCGAGTCGCCAAAGTAATTATTCTTTATTACCCCGCAATCAACCGAAATCAAATCTCCTTCCTTAATAACATAAGCGCCGGGAATACCGTGTACTACCTGCTCATTGGGCGATATACACAAAGAATTGGGGAAACCTCCGTAATTGAGAAAAGCTGGCACAGCTCCATTATCTCTGATAAATTCGTATGCCAGCTTATCTAATGATAAGGTAGTCATTCCGGGTTGGATTACTTTAGCAACTTCAGCTAAAGTTTTAGAAACCAACAAGGAACTTTCTCTAATTAGTTCAATTTCCTCTGCACTTTTATAATAAATCTTTGCCATTAGTTACAGCGCAGATTGACCTACACCACTCGGAATACTTGTACGTCCGGTAACACGACCTGTCTTCATCAGCCCGTCGTAATGACGCATCAACAAATAACTTTCTACCTGTTGTAAGGTGTCTAATACTACACCCACCAAAATAAGTAGTGAAGTACCACCATAAAACTGAGAGAACTCCATTTGCACCCCAAACCTTACAGCAATTGAGGGGAAGATTGCGATAGCTGCCAAAAACAGTGAACCAGGGAAAGTAATCTTCGAGATAACATCATCAATAAAAGTTGAGGTAGCCAAACCTGGTTTAATACCAGGAATGAACCCTCCATTTTTCTTCATGTCATCTGCCATTTGCGTGGCATTGATGGTGATGGCTGTATAGAAAAATGTAAAGATGATAATCATCAAAGCGAAAGTAACACTGTATGTTACCGAGGTAATATCAGAATATTGGTGCAACCAAGTCTCTTGCAAATTAGGAAACACGCTAATCAAAGCACCAGGAACAAACATAAGTGCCTGAGCAAAGATAATAGGCATTACACCAGCAGCATTAACTTTTAAAGGTATGTACTGACGTACACCACCAACTTGTTTGTTACCAACAATACGTTTTGCGTATTGAACAGGGACTTTACGTACCCCTTGTACAATCATT
This sequence comes from Pedobacter sp., assembly GCA_039810685.1. GTDB lineage: Bacteria > Bacteroidota > Bacteroidia > Sphingobacteriales > Sphingobacteriaceae > Pedobacter. Next base: position 5,080 of record JBDHXL010000011.1, read on the forward strand.
ACCGTGAAAACAACAATACCATAAAGGGCCAATACTTCAATTACCAAACGAATTAGTCCACCGTCGGTACCGGCAAATGCCGAACTCACCTCTTGGCTTAGCGCAACAGGCAAACGGGCAATAATACCAATCATGATAATTAAAGAAGTACCATTACCTATACCTCTATCCGTAATTTTCTCGCCCAACCACATTACAAAAAGGGTACCTGTAGTAAGAATAATAGACGATAAGAAATAGAAAAGGGTATGGTTAATTAATATCGCTTCAGGAGGTACCTGAGTTTTGATATAGCCTACCGCTTGTACCAAAGTTATAGCTACAGTTAAATAGCGAGTAATTTGGGTAATTTTTTTCTGTCCGCTTTCGCCTTCTTTTTGCATTTTTTGGAAAGAAGGTACAGCTATCCCCAATAACTGAACGACGATTGATGCCGAGATATAAGGCATTACACCAAGAGCTACTACCGAAGCACGTGAAAATGCACCACCGGCAAACATGTCTAACAAGCCCAAAAGGCCAGACTTGTGTGCATTGGACAATTGTGCAGGGTCAACACCAGGAAGTACCACTTGACAAACCAAGCGATAAACAACTAGAATCATTAACGTATATAAAATACGTTCTTTTAATTCATCTATTTTCCAAATATTACTTAAAGTAGTAAGTAGCTTCTTCATTAATTACAGTTTTGAGATTGATCCTCCAGCTGCTTCGATTGCTTTTTGTGCTGCAGCTGAAAACGCATGTGCAGATACTTCCAATTTAGCCTTAACTTCACCTCTGGCCAAGATTTTAACTAAATCTTTCTTAGAGGCCAAACCGTGCTCTTGAAGCGTGCTAACGGTTATTGTACTTAAATTGAATTTCTCTGCCAAGCCCTGAAGTACGTCCAAGTTAACACCCACATACTCTACACGGTTGATGGGTTTGAAACCTACCTTTGGAACACGGCGTTGCAAAGGCATTTGTCCACCTTCAAAACCAACTTTTGTTGAAGTACCTGAACGTGAGCCAGCACCTTTATGCCCACGGGTTGATGTACCACCACGTCCAGAACCTTGACCACGACCAATTCTTTTGCCTGCCTTAACAGAACCTTTTGCAGGTTTTAAATTACTTAAGTTCATTGTAATAAATTATGTTGCCCCTTCGCTTTCACTATACAGGAAACAACGATTAAACAAAAATTTGCCTAAGATATTAAAATCTTAGGCATATTGATTTAAAAAATTAAATTGCTTCGATAGCAACCAAGTGATTAACTTTTTTTACCATGCCGATGATAGCAGCATTAGCCTCTACCTCAACACTTTGGCTTATTTTGTTTAATCCAAGTGCTTTCATGGTTCTTTTTTGGCGCTCGCTTCTGTCGATAACGCTTTTAATCTGGGTTATTTTTATCTTCGCCATAATTTTATCCATTAAAAACTTTGTTCAAATCAACACCACGGTTTTGGGCCACAGTGTAAGCATCACGCATTTTGGTCAAAGCATCAACAGTAGCTTTCACCACGTTGTGCGGGTTTGATGAACCTTTAGATTTGGCCAATACGTTGTGTATTCCGGCACTTTCCAATACGGCACGCATCGCACCACCAGCAATAACGCCGGTACCCACAGCAGCAGGTTTAATTAACACAAAACCGCCTGAATATTTACCGATTTGCTCGTGAGGAACAGTACCATTAAGAATTGGAACTTTTACCAAATTTTTCTTTGCATCATCAACGCCTTTAGCGATGGCTTCGGTTACCTCTTTGGCTTTACCCAAACCGTAACCTACTACACCGTTCTCATCACCTACCACCACAATGGCAGAGAAGCTGAAGGTACGACCACCTTTGGTTACCTTAGCAACACGTTGGATGCTCACCAAGCGATCTTTTAATTCGATTTCGCTTGTTTTTACTCTTTTTATATTGATAGTTGACATCTTTCTCTATTTAATTAAGATTAAAACACTAGACCACCTTCACGAGCACCCTCTGCTAGAGACTTAACTCGTCCGTGATACAAATAGCCGTTTCTGTCGAAAACAACTTCTTTAACACCAGCAGCCAAAGCTTTTTCGGCTACTAATTTGCCCACGGCAACAGATTGTTCGCTTTTGCTGCCAGTTGCGTTGAAATCTTTAGTCAATGAAGATGCTGCAACGATAGTTTTACCAGTCTCGTCGTTAATAATCTGAGCATAGATACCTTTATTGCTTCTATAAACAGATAAACGTGGACGGTTTTCAGAACCAGAAATACGCTTTCTGATACCTTTTTTAATACGCTCTCTGCGTGATAATTTTTTTCCTGCCATTTTAATTATTTTTTAGAAGCTGATTTACCTGCTTTTCTTCTTAACACTTCACCAACAAACTTAACACCTTTACCTTTGTATGGTTCAGGAGCACGTAGCGAACGGATTTTCGCAGCTACTTGACCGATTAATTGTTTGTCGATACTCTCCAATATAATTTTTGGAGTTTGACCTTTCTCTGAGGTAGTTGTAACTTTTACCTCGTTGGGTAGTTGAAACACATAGTGGTGAGAGTAGCCCAACACAAGGTCTAAAACTTGTCCTTGGTTGCTTGCACGATAACCAACACCCACCAACTCTTGTTCTAATTTGTAACCTTGTGTAACACCTACTACCATGTTATAAATTAGAGCACGGTACAAACCGTGTAAAGAACGGTGTCTTTTTTGGTCGGTTGGACGTTGTACTGTAAGCACACCTTCTTCTTGAGAGATGATGATATCTTTATCTACAGCTTGGGTCAATTCACCTTTAGGACCTTTTACCGTCACGGTATTATCACTACTTACGTTAACTGTAACGCCAGCAGGGATTTGTATGGGAGCTTTTCCTATTCTTGACATTTCGTAAACCTCCTATTAATAAACGTGACACAAAACTTCACCACCGATATTCAATTTAGCAGCTTCTTTATCGGACATAATTCCTTTAGAAGTTGAAAGAATAGCGATACCTAAACCATTTAACACTCTTGGCATATTCTCTACGCCAGCATATTGCCTCAAACCTGGTTTGCTAACACGTTTCAAAACACGAATAGCCGGGATTTTAGTGATGGCATTATACTTCAAGGCAATTTTGATTGTACCTTGTGCGGTTGTATCCTCAAACTTATAGTTTGCAATATAACCTTTGTCAAAAAGAACCTTAGTGATTTCTTTTTTGATGTTTGATGCGGGAACTTCTACAATACGATGTTTTGCTTTAATCGCATTTCTCAATCTCGTAAGATAGTCCGCAATTGGATCTGTATTCATTATGATTGATTTATGACAATGGTTTCCGTACGCATCTGTATCGACTTCCGGACCTTTTGTCGGTTAATACTCGTTATTTCAACTAATACGCTAAAGAGCTATAAGTTGCGGGCTGCAAAAATACAACCTACAACTTATAACTCCAAAAATATTTGCGATATCAGCTTTTACCAGCTAGCTTTTCTAACACCGGGTATCTTACCCTCTAGTGCCATTTCGCGGAAAGTAACCCTTGAGATACCAAAGGTACGCATATAACCACGAGGACGACCAGTAAGTTTGCAACGATTGTGTAAGCGCACAGCCGAAGAGTTTTTAGGCAACTTGTCCAATGCGGCATAATCTCCGGCAGCTTTAAGTGCTGCACGTTTTTCGGCAAACTTAGCTACCAGTTTTTGGCGCTTAACTTCGCGGGCTTTTAATCCTTCTTTTGCCATTATTGTTCTGCTTTTTGATTTTTAAATGGAATTCCAAACTGTTTCAAAAGTTCCAATGCTTCTACATCGGTTTGGGCCGAGGTTACAAAGGTGATGTCCATACCCAAGATTCTGCTGATCTTGTCTATGTTGATCTCTGGGAAGATGATTTGCTCAGTTACACCCAAAGTGTAGTTACCTTTACCATCAAAACCTTTATCATTCACCCCTTTAAAATCACGGATACGTGGAAGAGCAACAGCAATTAAACGATCAAGGAACTCATACATATTGTTGTCGCGAAGTGTTACGCGTACACCAATAGGCATACCTTTACGCAATTTGAAGTTTGACACGTCTTTTTTAGACTTTGCACTAACAGCCTGCTGACCGGTAATGGTGGTAAGTTCGGCAATAGCGGTATCAATGATCTTCTTATCTGCAACGGAGTAGCGACCAACACCTTGGTTAATCGAAATTTTCTCCAGTTTAGGAACTTGCATAACGCTCTTATAGTTGAATTTTTCCTTAAGAGCGGCTACAATTTCCTCTTTGTACTTGCTTTTTAATCTAGGTGTGTATCCCATTATTTGATTTCCTCCCCTGAAACTTTAGCCACTCTAACTAGTTTACCATCGGCGTTCAACTTACGACCAACACGTGTAGCTTTTCCTGATTTAGGATCAATCAACTTTACGTTGGAAACGTGCAGAGGTGCTTCTTTTTTAATAATTCCGCCATTGGGTGCAGCTGCACTTGGCTTGGTATGTCTCGACACGAGGTTAACCCCCTCGATGAGTACTCGGCTTGTAGCTACATTTACTTCAAGCACTTTGCCTTGTTGTCCTTTAGAGTCGCCAGCGATAACTTTCACTAAATCGCCTCTACGGATTTTCAACTTTGCCGGTTTGTTTAATTTGATTCCCATTTTATAATACCTCCGGTGCTAATGATACAATTTTCATGAATTGTTTTTCACGCAGTTCTCTCGCTACCGGACCAAAGATACGAGTACCACGAGGCTCGTCTTGGTTGTTCAACAACACGGCTGCATTGTCATCGAAGCGGATGTAAGAACCATCTTTACGACGGATTTCTTTCTTAGTTCTCACTACGACTGCCTTAGAAACAGTTCCTTTTTTAATATTTCCTGAAGGTAGAGCGCTTTTCACGGTAACTACAATTTTGTCACCTATAGAAGCGTACCTTTTTCCGGTTCCGCCAAGTACACGGATAACCAATACTTGTTTTGCGCCGCTATTGTCGGCTACATTTAATCTTGATTCCTGTTGTACCATTACTTAGCCCTTTCTACAATTTGTACTAATCTCCAGTTCTTGTTCTTGCTCAAAGGACGAGTTTCCATAATCAAAACGGTGTCACCGATACCACATTCGTTTTTCTCGTCGTGAGCCATAAATTTGGTAGTTTTTTTCACAAACTTACCATAAATCGGGTGCTTTACTTTACGTTCAACAGCGACAACGATGGACTTATCCATTTTGTTGCTCACTACCAACCCGGTCCTTGTTTTTCTTAATTGTCTTTCCATTTCAACTCTAAAGTTTTAGTTAGCTGACGCCGATTGTTTAACCTTTGTCAATTCAGTGTTTAATCGGGCTATGGTCTTTCTAACGGCTGTGATGCGGTTAGGGTTTTCAATCGCCGAAATGGTGTGTGCAAACTTCAACTTTGTTAAGTTTTGCTTCTCTTCGGCAATCTTAGCTACTAATTCTTCTTGAGAAAGCCCTTTGATTTCTGAGTTTTTCATTTTCTTTAATTTTTATGATAGTCTAGCGGTTGTAATAACAAGTTACTTACAACATTGAGCTACCTGTTTTTTATGCTTCTACGTAATCTCTACGTACAACAAATTTTGTTTGTACCGGTAATTTTTGTGCGGCAAGTCTCAAAGCTTCTTTCGCAATTTCCAAAGGCACGCCTTCGGCTTCGAAAAGAATACGCCCTGGTCTTACTACGGCTACCCAATACTCGGGTGCACCTTTACCTTTACCCATACGTACCTCTGCAGGTTTCTTTGTTACCGGTTTATCCGGGAAAATTCTGATCCAAACTTGACCTTCACGCTTCATGTAACGGGTTACTGCAATACGGGCGGCCTCTATTTGGCGACTGGTGATCCAAGTAGCTTCAAGCGATTTGATACCAAAGGAACCGAATGCGAGTTCAGCGCCACGAGTGGCTAAACCCTTCATTCTGCCTTTTTGCATCTTCCTGAACTTGGTTCTTTTTGGCTGTAACATTTTTTTTAAATATTATCGATTATACGATTCTGTTAACTATTTGCGTGGACCTCTTGCCCCACCTTTATTATCTCTGCCCGATGATGGACGTGATCCGCCACGTTTAGAGCGGTCTCTATCACCTGCACCTCTGTGCTCACGGTTGCCGTGGTGACCAGGTGCTTGGTTAGTTGCGCCAATGTTTGGAGATAAATCACGTTTTCCGTAAACTTCGCCTTTGCAAATCCATACTTTAACGCCAATTTTACCATAGGTAGTTAAAGCTTCGGCCAATGCATAGTCGATATCGGCACGGAAAGTGTGCAAAGGAATACGTCCTTCTTTGTACTGCTCGGTACGGGCCATCTCGGCACCGCCCAAACGGCCAGAGGTCATAATTTTGATACCTTCGGCACCAACACGCATAGTAGAAGCTATTGAAGATTTCATAGCTCTACGGAAAGAGATACGAGCTTCGAGCTGCTTGGCTACGCCTTCGGCTACCAATTGTGCATCAAGCTCTGGGCGTTTGATCTCAAAAATGTTGATCTGTACTTCTTTTTTAGTCAGTTTTTTCAACTCTTCTTTGATCTTGTCAACCTCTTGTCCGGCTTTACCAATTACAATACCCGGACGGGCAGTATGAATGGTAACAGTGATGCGTTTCAAGGTACGCTCGATAACTACTTTAGACACGCCGCCTTTGGCCACACGTGCAGAAAGGTATTTTCTGATTTTTTCGTCCTCAACTAACTTATCAGCATAGTTGTTGCCTCCGAACCAGTTAGAATCCCAGCCTCTGATGATGCCTAACCTGTTTCCTATTGGATGTGCTTTTTGTCCCATTTCTGTTAATTAGTTTGAGTTTCAACGTTTTTACTATCTACTATAAGGGTTACGTGGTTAGAACGCTTACGAATTCTGTAGCCACGACCTTGTGGTGCCGGTCTTAGTCTTTTCAACTGACGGCCACCGTCAACCATTACGGTTTTCACGTATAACTGGTTATCTTCAGGGCGAGATCCTGCATTTTTCTGCTCCCAATTGTTGATGGCAGACAATAATAGTTTCTCAACTCTTATGGCAGCTTCTTTATTGGTGTACTTTAAAATCTGTAAAGCCTTCTCTACACGCTCACCTCTGATAAGATCTACAACCAAGCGCATCTTACGCGGCGAGGTTGGACAATTGTTCAATTTTGCTACTGCTTCCATCTCTTAATTACTTTTTCTTTTCAGAGTGGCCTCTAAAGGTTCTAGTAGGAGCAAACTCCCCTAGTTTGTGGCCAACCATGTTTTCTGTTACATATACGGGTATAAACTTATTGCCGTTGTGTACAGCAAAAGTGTGACCAACGAAATCGGGTGATATCATTGATCGGCGAGACCAAGTTTTGATCACAGACTTCTTGCCTGAATCATTCATAGAGACTACTTTTTTCTCTACGTTGTGGTCAATATAAGGTCCTTTTTTTATTGAACGAGCCATTATTTTTTCCTTTTCTCTATGATGAAACGATTAGAGTATTTTTTAAGTGAGCGGGTTTTGAAACCTTTGGCCAAAACGCCGTTTCTTGAACGTGGGTGACCACCGGATGCACGACCCTCACCACCACCCATTGGGTGATCAACAGGGTTCATCGCTACCGGACGAGTACGAGGACGACGGCCTAACCAGCGTTTGCGACCAGCTTTACCCAGTACTTCGTTGGCGTGGTCGGCGTTAGATACCGAGCCAATTGTAGCCAAACAAGTTGTCAAAATAGATCTCACCTCTCCTGAAGGAAGTTTAATAGTGGCATATTTGCCGTCTCTTGCAGCCAATTGTGCATAAGAGCCAGCACTACGTGCCAATTGAGCACCTCTTCCGGGTTGTAGTTCTACATTGTGAATGATAGAACCCAATGGAATGTTGGCCAATTTCAGGGTGTTGCCTACCTCGGCGGTAGCTTTGTCGCCCGAAATAACTGTTTGTCCAACTTTTAGCCCGTCTGGTGCAATGATGTAGCGTTTTTCGCCATCGGCATAGTGCAACAAGGCGATACGTGCTGTACGGTTAGGATCGTACTCGATAGTAGCTACTGTAGCAGGGATATCAAACTTATTGCGTTTGAAATCAATGATACGATACGCTTTTTTATGGCCACCGCCCATATAGCGCATGGTCATTTTACCGGTATTGTTACGACCTCCCGATTTCTTAGAAGATACAACCAATGATTTTTCGGGCTTGGTTGCGGTAATCTCCGTAAAGCTGGCCCCAACTCTAAAGCGGGTACCCGGAGTAACTGGTTTAAATTTTCTTAAGCCCATAGTTAATTAATATTCAATACTGATGTTAAATGTTCGCATAATAATCGATGGTTTCACCTTCTTTAAGGCTTACAATCGCTTTTTTGTATTTGGGGCTACGTCCAACAACCATACCTGCTTTGGTATTTCTGGATTTCAATTTGCCCTGAACGATGAGGGTGTTCACATCAACGATAGACACACCATACATTTGTTCGATAGCTTGCTTGATCTGCAATTTGTTGGCCCTGTAATCCACTTTGAAGGTAAAACGGTTACCTTTTTCGGTAAGTGCAGATGCTTTTTCGGTTAAAATTGGTTTTTGTAAGATTTCCATATTACTTGGCAAATGCCTCCTCCAATGATTTAAGCGAAGTAGTAGTCAACAAAAGCTTGCCAGCGTTCAACACGTCATAAGTGTTTACATCATTGGCAGTAATTACTTTTGCTTTCTGAATATTTCTGCTTGATAAATAAATATTGTTGTTTTGCTCTGGTAACACCAACAAAGTTTTCTCGTTTGCCAAATTTAGTGCGCTTACCAAGTTGGCATAGTTCTTTGTTTTTACGCTATCGAAAGCGAAATCTTCCAAAACTACGATGTTGTTGTCTTGTGCTTTATAGCTCAAAGCTGATTTACGAGCCAAAGATTTCAACTTTTTGTTCAATTTAAAGCTGTAGTCTCTGGGCTGAGGTCCGAAAACACGGCCACCACCATTGAACAATGGCGATTTGATACTACCAGCACGGGCACCACCAGTACCTTTTTGCTTGTATAATTTGCGAGTTGAACCGGCAATTTCGTTACGTTGCTTTGCCTTGTGTGTACCTTGGCGTTGGTTGGCCAAATATTGTTTTACATCTAAATAAATCGCGTGGTCGTTTGGTGTTACACCAAATACCGACTCAGGAAGTTGCACCTTGGCACCTGTCTCTTTTCCTGAAATGTTTACTACTTTAACTTCCATCTTGCTTACTTATCTAAGATTACGTAAGAACCTTTAGCTCCGGGTACGGAACCACTAACTACCAACAGGTTTTGCTCGGCGTAAACCTTCAATACTTGTAAGTTTTGAATTTTTACCCTGTCGCCACCTTTTCTACCGGCCATGCGCATTCCTTTGAATACACGTGAAGGCCAAGACGAGGCTCCCAAAGAACCTGGAGCACGCATTCTGTTGTGCTGACCGTGGGTTTGTCCGCCCACACCACCAAAGCCGTGGCGTTTTACCACACCTTGGAAACCTTTACCCTTAGAGGTACCCACTACATCAACATAATCACCTTCAGCAAAAATGTCAACGGTTACGGTGTCGCCCAAGCTAAGTGCTTGTTCAAACTCACCGAACTCAACTAATTTGCGTTTGGGGGTAGTGTTGGCTTTTGCGTAATGGCCTTTAAGCGGCTGAGTTACGTTTTTTTCTTTTGCTTCATCATATCCTAACTGGATTGATGAATAACCGTCTTTTTCTTCGGTCTTAACTTGTGTTACCACACAAGGCCCAGCTTCGATAACTGTACAAGGGATGTTCTTACCCTCGGCATCGAAAATACTGGTCATTCCTACTTTTTTTCCAATAATTCCTGACATGTTTTTAATTAAGTTAACACCCATCGAAGCAGTAGGGCTTCGTTCAAGGTGGATATACAATTTCCCCAAAGGGACGGCAAAGATAGACAAGATTTATTAATTTTCAAACAGTTAGCTGAAAAAAAATTAAGGTTTTGTGGATAGGCTTTTAAAAACTGTTTTAGCTCGGTATTTTAGGCCTTAGCCTACCCGACTTGCTTGGTATCACAAAAAATCGAGCAATCTTTTGCGCCAAGGCTTGTTGGGCTTGTTCATTCTTTTCGCACTGAACAATAAAATAGCGATAATCAGCAGCTTAGAAAAAATCTTAAACCATTAACCCCAAAGGCAACTAATGCCAGTTTGGCCAAATTGTTTAAATAAAATTTGTTGCTGGCCATAGTATCGTACTCCCTGCACCTTCATCACATCGGCAAATTGCATCCAGTTTTTACACGGAAATAGGAACTAGACAATGTTTTAAATTTATCTTTACAAACGCATAAAAAAATGCAACAAGAAAAAGCCACTCGAACACAAGATTTAATAAACACAGAAAAATGACAAGCACAGCTCAAAGACAAGAATTACAAAATAAGATATGGAAAATAGCCAACGATGTGCGTGGCTCGGTAGATGGATGGGATTTTAAACAGTTCGTTTTGGGAGCACTGTTTTATCGATACATTAGTGAGCATTTTGCCAACTATATAGAAGGTGGTGTAGAAGGCATCAACTATGCAGCGCTAAGCGATGATATTTTTACGCCCGAGCTAAAAGATGATACCATTAAATCTAAAGGTTACTTTATCTATCCTAGCCAACTTTTTGTAAATGTAGCCAAAACGGCCAATACCAACCCCAATTTGAACACCGAGCTCAAAGCTATTTTTGATGCTATTGAAAGCTCTGCCAATGGCTATGCATCAGAACCTGACATTAAAGGTTTGTTTGCCGATTTTGATACGACCAGTAACCGACTAGGAAATACTGTTGAAGCTAAAAACAGCACCCTAGCCAAGGTACTGAAAGGAATTGAAGAATTGAATTTTGGTAATTTTGAGGATAACCAAATCGATCTTTTTGGGGATGCCTACGAGTTCCTGATTTCCAATTATGCCGCCAATGCCGGAAAATCGGGTGGTGAGTTTTTTACGCCTCAACACGTTTCCAAGCTCATTGCTCAGTTGGCCATGCATAAGCAAGAAAAGGTAAACAAAATTTACGACCCTGCTTGCGGTTCAGGTTCTTTATTGCTGCAAGCCAAAAAGCATTTCGATAATCATGTAATTGAAGAAGGTTTTTACGGGCAAGAAATCAACCATACCACCTACAATTTGGCTCGTATGAATATGTTTTTGCACAACATCAATTACGATAAGTTTAACATCACCCTTGGCAACACCCTACTCGACCCTCAGTTTGGTGATGAGAAACCTTTTGATGCGATTGTTTCTAACCCTCCGTATTCTATCAAATGGATTGGTGATGATGACCCCACTTTGATTAATGATGACCGCTTTGCTCCCGCAGGAGTATTGGCTCCAAAATCAAAAGCCGACTTTGCTTTTGTACTGCACACGTTGCATTATCTTTCTCCTAAAGGAAGAGCAGCCATTGTTTGCTTCCCTGGTATCTTCTACCGTGGTGGTGCCGAGCAAAAAATCAGAAAGTATTTGGTAGATAACAACTTTGTTGAAACCGTTATTTCACTTGCTCCTAATTTGTTTTATGGTACATCTATAGCCGTAAACATCTTGGTGCTTTCTAAACATAAAACGGATACCAAAACCCAGTTTATTGATGCCAGTGGCGAAGACTTCTTCAAAAAAGCCACCAATAACAATGTGTTGGAAGATGCGCATATTGAACAAATAATGGAAATCTTTGATAAAAAGGAAGATGTTGCACATACAGCCATTTCTATTGACAATGCAAAGATTGCCGAAAACGATTATAACCTCTCCGTGAGCTCTTATGTAGAGGCAAAAGACAATCGAGAAGTGGTAGATATTGCTGTGCTGAATGCCGAAATTTCAAAAACAGTAGAGAAGATAAATAAGTTGAGAGCAGATATTGATGAGATTGTGAAGGAGATTGGGGATTAGGGATTAGGGATTAGGGATTAGGGATTAGGGGTTAGCAGTTAGGGATTAGGGATTAGGGATTGGGGGTTAGGGATTAGGGGTTAGGGATTAGGGGTTAGGAGTTAGGGATTAGGGGTTAGGAGTTAGGGATTAGGGATTAGGGATTAGGGATTAGGGGTTAGGGATTAGAAGTTAGGGGTTAGGGATTAGGGATTAGGGGTTAGGGATTAGGGGTTAGGGATTAGGGGTTAGGGATTAGAAGTTAGGGATTAGGGGTTAGGGATTAGAAGTTAGGGATTAGGGATTAGGGATTAGGGATTAGATGTCAATTAATTCTAAAAACTAAAACCCAAAAACTAGAAACTAAAACCTAAAAACTAAAACCTAAGAACTAAAACCTAAAAACTAAGAACTAAAAACTAGAAACTAAAACCTAAAACCTAAGAACTAAAACCCAAAAACTAGAAACTAAAACCTAAAAACAAGAAACTAAAAAAGAAATAATATGGTAAAGGATTTTAAAGATTTAATAGTCTGGCAAAAGGCGATGGAGCTTGTGGCTGAAGTATATCAATTGGTCAAAAAGCTACCCAAAGAAGAACTTTTTGCTTTAAGCGACCAAATAAGACGTGCTGCTATTTCTATTCCAAGTAACATAGCCGAAGGACAAGGAAGAAACTCAAAAAAAGAGTACAACCACTTTCTTGCAATTGCCAAAGGTTCGAAAGCAGAATTAGAAACTCAATTATTGCTTTGTGTTAAAATCAAATATTTGGAAAATTCAGAAATTGAAACAGCTATCAATCTAATTCACGAAGTTGGTAAAATGTTGAATTCACTTCAAAAATTCCTAAAAAAATGAACAACATTATATTATACGAAACACCACAGGGCAAAATATCGGTTACGGTACGGTTTGAAGATGAAACATTTTGGCTTACGCAAAAAGCTATGGCTGAATTGTTTGGGGTGGAAGTCCCTGCTATTAGTAAGCATTTAAAAAATATTTATTCAGAGGGTGAACTCCCGGAAGTTACGACTATTTCCAAAATGGAAACAGTCGTAAAAAGAGGATTTAGAGGCGAAGTAATCGAAAGTATTGATTTCTACAACCTCGATGCCATTATTGCCGTGGGGTATCGGGTAAATAGCAAACAAGCCACACAGTTTCGTATTTGGGCTACACAAACGCTCAAAGAGTTTATTACCAAAGGGTTTGTATTAGATGACGAACGCTTGAAACAAGGCAAGAACTTTGGCAAAGACTATTTTGACGAGTTATTGGCTCGTATCCGAGATATTCGTGCTTCCGAAAAACGTTTTTACCAAAAAATCCGTGATTTGTTTATGTTGAGTGAAGATTATGACAAAACCGATAAGAAAACTGAACTGTTTTTTGCCGAAGTACAAAATAAATTGCTTTTTGCAACAACCCAACATACCGCAGCCGAGATTATTGTGCAACGTGCCAAAGCCGAAGAACTCAATATGGGCTTGACTTCGTGGAAAGGTTCTCGGGTACGCAAAGAAGATGTGATTATTGCCAAAAATTATTTATCCGAAGATGAAATAGATACACTTAACCGAATGGTAACGCTGTTTTTGGATACAGCTGAACTGCGGGTAAAAGAACAAATACCGTTAAGTATAGATTTTTGGAAACAAGAAGCAGACAGCGTAATACAGTTTAGCAGAAAACCACTTTTACTAGATAAAGGAAAAATAAGCCAAGAAAAAGCCAAAGATTTTGCCGAAAAACAATATGCAGTTTTTGATAGCGAACGCAAAAAAGCTGAAGCCTTACAAGCCGATTTGGAAGACCAAAAAGCCATTGAAGAATTACTAAAAAAAACGAATAACAAATGAACAACATTCATTAATCGTTACAAGGCGTAAATGTAGAATGGAAAGCGCTTTTTTAATGGCTAATGCTTAATGATAAATTGAAAATGAAGATTACAGATCTATTACAAAATACAACCGTAGAATGGAAAACGCTGGGGGAAGTGGCGGTAAAAATTTCTTCTGGAGGTACGCCAAATACAGGAATTAAGGATTATTACAATGGTAACATCCCATGGTTAAGAACTCAAGAAGTTGGCAATGGAGATATTTGGGATACAGGTATAAAAATTACTGAGTTAGGATTGAAAAACTCAAGTGCTAAAATGATTCCTGAAAATTGTGTTATAGTTGCAATGTATGGTGCTACTGTTGGTAAAGTTGGCATAAATAAGATTCCATTATGTACAAATCAAGCTTGTGCAAATATTCAGCTTAACGAAGGAATTGTTCATTATCGATTTGTATATCACTTTTTATTGAGTCAATACGAGTATATCAAATCTCTTGGAGCAGGGTCTCAGACAAACATCAATGCTCAGATTGTAAAAAACCTCCAAATCCCCATCCCTCCCCTTTCCGTCCAAAAAGAAATTGTTCGTATCTTAGATACTTTTACACAGCTTACAGCAGAGCTTACAGCAGAGCTTACAGCAAGAAAAAAACAATACCATTACTACCGCGAGCAATTGTTAAGCGTAGATGATAAAGGCTTAATGAATGGCGTTAAAGCTGAATGGAAAACGCTGGGGGAAGTGGGGGAATTTGTAAGAGGTGGTGGTTTGCAAAAAAAGGATTTTACAGAAATTGGTGTAGGTTGTATTCATTATGGTCAAATTTATACTCATTATGGAACATCAGCAAACACAACCAAATCATTTGTCTCAGAAGAGTTTGCAAAAAAAGCTCGTAAAGCTAAATATGGAAACTTAATTATTGCAACAACAAGTGAAAACGATGAAGATGTTTGTAAAGCTGTTGTTTGGTTAGGAAATGAAGAAATAGCAATTAGTAGTGATGCTTGTTTTTATTCGCATTCAATGAACCCTAAATATGTAGCTTACTTTTTCCAAACTGAACAATTCCAAAAACAAAAAGGTCCATATATTACAGGTACAAAAGTTAGAAGAGTAAATGCAGATAATTTAGCAAAAATCAAAATCCCAATCCCACCCCTCTCCGAGCAAGAACGCATTGTGGCTATTTTAGATAAATTTGATACCTTAACTACCAGCATCAGCGAGGGTTTACCCAAGGAAATTGAGTTGCGGCAAAAGCAGTATGAATATTATCGCAGCAAGCTGCTTAGTTTTTAGGGGTTAGGGATTAGGGGTTAGGGATTAGGGATTAGGGTTAGGGGTTCACACAACTAAAAACTAAAAAACAGAGTGAACATCACAACAATCCATGATATTTTAGATTATCGTCTATTTAAACGATATTTTGAATTATCGCTTATTTAAACGATATTGGCACTATGATAGCAGTTATTAAAGGAGATATTATCGCATCAAGAAAGTTGGTAAACCAAGCAAAATGGTTGTTGCCACTCAAAAATTTGCTGGCAAGTTGGGGCAAAACGCCCAAAGACTGGTTTATCCATTCCGGAGATTTTTTTCAAATAGAAATAAAAAAACCAGAGGAAGCACTTAAAAAAGCTTTTGAAATAAAAACCTTAATCAAAAAAGTAGCACCACTTAACGAAAATAAAAAGATAAGCACTATAAATGTAAGAATGGCTATTGGTGTAGGAGAAAAAAACTACGAAGCAAAAAGCATCGTAGAAAGTAATGGTTCGGCTTTTATATATTCAAGCGAAAAGTTTGAATTACTCAAAAAAGAAAACTACACAATGGGTATAAAAAGCCCTTGGCAAAGCTTTGACGATGAAATGAATTTGTACTTAAAACTGGCCGGAATTTTTATGGATAAATGGACCGTTTCTTCGGCAGAGCTGATGCAAATTATTTTTAATAATCCGGGCATCACACAAGAAGAAATTGGGAAAAAGCTGGGTATAAAACAAAATTCAGTTAGTGGAAGATGGAGCAGAGCCAATGTAAATGAAGTATTAGAATTGGAAGCTATTTATAGAAGCAAAATAAAATCTTTACTCCAATGATTGTACTCCTAAAATTGATATTGGCACATTTAACAGGAGATTTTCTGCTACAACCTAAAGCCTGGGTAAAAGATAAGGAAGTAAAGAAAGCTAAATCTCCATACCTATATCTACACCTATTAATCCACGCCCTCATCGTGTTGTTATTATTATGGGATTTTAATTATTGGCCACTTGCCTTATTATTAATGATTTCACTCGGTTTAATTGATGCCCTTAAACTATACGCCCAAAATGAAAACAATAAAACGCATTGGTTTTTTATAGACCAAACATTGCATATAATAAGTATCTTAGCTTTATGGGTGTTTTTTTTCAAACCCGAAATAGATATTAAAGCACTGTTGTCCGCTTCAATAATTTGGATATATGCGATTTCAGCAGACCACAACGACAGAAAACTAAAGAAAATAAAATGATTTTTTATGTTTCACTTTAGGGAAACTTTCTTATCTTTGCATTGTGGACAAAAATCAGAAACATAGAAAGATTGCGTTTTATAAGAACTATTTTCAAGACTTCTTTTCTAAGCAAAACAAGAAAGTAAAAGCAAAAATAGTTTGGACTTTTGACCTGATTGAAGACTTACAAAGAGTTCCTGAAACGTATTTGAAACATATAGAGAATACGGATGGACTGTATGAAATCCGAGTTCAATTAGGAAGCGATATTTTTAGAATTTTCTGTTTTTTTGACCAAGGACAATTGGTTGTTTTAGCAAACGGTTTTCAAAAGAAAACACAAAAGACACCAAAGAAAGAAATTGAAATGGCACTTAAAATAAAAGCAGAATATGAAAGCGAAAAATAATAACTTAATGACGCTCGAAGAGTTCAAAGAAAAGAACTACGGCAAACGTGGAACAAAGGAACGTGACGAACTTGAAGCGGGTTACGAAGTATTTAAAATTGGTGCGTTAATTCACGACACACGTTTAGAAATGGGAATGACACAAGAGCAACTTGCTGAAAAAGTTGGGACAACTAAATCCTACATTTCTAAAATTGAAAACAATTTAAAAGAAGCTCGTATTTCGACACTTCAAAAAATCATTGAACTTGGTTTTGGCGGACGACTTGAACTTAACATAAAAATCTAACGGACGACTTGATTGATAAAAGAGAAAACGCATATAACAAGGTATTGCCAAAAGCGGGGCTGAACGGCTTCGATTGAACATTTGTACAGGGTTCAACGTTCGTTCTTCGATTGAACTTTAGTGCTAAAAACCCCGCCTTCGGCAATACCCAAACCGATATATGCAAGTGCTGTACTTTCCTTAACTGTAGTATCAAGCATTGTAATCAGAGAATTAATGTCAAGTTGGTCTAAAACATTAGGTGAAAACAATGATGAATCGTTGAGCAATGCGGGTAAATACATTGGTATGTTAGAACGAATTTTTGTATTCATTTTTGTGGTAACAGGAAATTGGGAAGGCATTGGATTTTTATTAGCTGCAAAATCAGTTTTTCGCTTTGGAGATTTAAAAGAATCAAAAGACAGAAAGCTTACCGAATACATTTTAATAGGAACATTATTGAGCTTTGGAATTGCTGTAGGTATAGGAATGTTGGTGCTTCAATTAATTGAAAATATATAAAACCAAAGCTTATTAACTATTCAAAAAAATAACGCTAACAGATTGTTAGGGGCAAAGCCTTCGCAATCACACAAAAAAAGCAGAATATGAGCACATACACTCCCATCACCGAAACCAACAACTTTATCGTTCTCGATAAATACACCAAATACAACCAGGTAAACGAACCATCAGGCAGCTACCAATCCGAAAATGCTATGGAGCGTGAGTTTATCCAAGACTTGGTAAACCAAGGTTATGAGTTCGCAACGTCCATCAACTCGCAACAAACTATGCTAGCCAATGTTCGCGAGCAAATGCAAAGGCTCAACAATGTTGTGTTTACTGATGGCGAGTGGAAACGTTTTGTAGAGGAATATTTGGACAAACCAAGCGATAACCTGGTTGAGAAATCAAGAAAAATACACGACAACCATATCCACGATTTTGTGTTTGATGATGGGCATATCCAAAACATTTATTTGGTAGATAAACAAAACATTACCCGAAACAAAGTGCAGGTTATTTCGCAGTTTGAACAGAAAGGCAAACATGCCAACCGCTATGATGTTAGCATCTTGGTAAACGGATTGCCCTTGGTGCATATAGAGCTCAAAAAACGTGGTGTGAGCATACGCGAGGCCTTTAACCAAGTGCACCGTTACAGCAAAGAGAGTTTCAATAGCGATAATTCTTTGTATAAATACATACAAATTTTTGTGATCTCTAACGGAACCGACAGCCGTTATTTTGCCAATACCACCAAGCGCAACAAAAACAGTTTTGATTTTACCATGAACTGGGCAAGAGCAGACAATACAGCGATAAATGATTTAAAAGATTTTACGGCTACTTTCTTTCAGAAAAACACCTTGCTCCAAATTTTGCTGACCTACTCTGTTTTTGATATCAGCGATACCTTGTTGGTGATGCGACCCTACCAAATTGCGGCTACCGAACGTATGTTGTGGAAAATAAGAAGTTCTTACGAAGCCAAAAACTGGAGCAAACCCGAAAGCGGCGGATACATTTGGCACACCACCGGATCGGGCAAAACGCTCACCAGTTTTAAAGCGGCACGTTTAGCAACGCAGTTGGATTTTATTGACAAAGTGTTTTTTGTGGTGGACCGCAAAGACTTGGATTACCAAACCATGAGGGAATATCAGCGGTTTTCACCCGATAGTGTGAATGGCTCTACAAGTACGGCAGGTTTAAAGCGGAATATAGAAAAGAATGATAATAAGATTATAGTCACAACAATTCAGAAGCTCAATAATCTATTGAAAAGTGAGGATGATTTAGAAATCTATCAAAAACAAGTAGTTTTTATTTTTGATGAAGCTCATCGTAGCCAATTTGGCAGTAAAAAAGATGGAAAAATCATCGGTACACAACATAATCTAAAAAAGAGGTTCAAAAAGTTCTATCAGTTTGGTTTTACCGGAACGCCTATTTTTTCACAAAATGCTTTAGGAGCAGAAACCACGGCAAGTGTTTTTGGCAGAGAGCTGCACTCTTACGTAATTACCGACGCCATCAGAGATGATAAGGTGCTGAAATTTAAGGTAGATTACAACGATGTTCGCCCGAAATTTAAAGCCATAGAAAGCGAACAAGACGAAGTAAAACTGAGTGCGGCCGAAAACAAAATGGCCTTGCTGCACCCCGCCCGTATTGCTGAAATTTCGCAGTATATTTTGCAAAATTACAGGATAAAAACACATCGTAATCAAAACGACAAGGACGGTTTTAATGCCCTATTTGCCGTAAGCAGTGTAGATGCTGCCAAATTGTATTACGAAGAATTATGCAAACAGCAAAAAAACAGCGACAGACCACTGAAAATTGCAAGCATATTCTCTTTTGCAGCCAATGAGGAGCAAAATGCCATTGGCGATATTGAAGATGAAACTTTTGAATCATCGGCATTGGATTTAAGTGCTAAAGAATTTTTAGCCAGAGCTATTAACGATTACAATGCGCTTTTTCAAATGAATTTCAATGTCGAAGGCGAGTTTCAGAATTACTATAGTGACCTGGCCAAGCGGGTAAAAAACAAAGAAATTGATTTGCTTATTGTGGTAGGAATGTTCCTTACAGGTTTTGATGCGCCAAGGCTGAACACCTTGTTTGTTGATAAGAATTTGCGCTACCACGGCCTCATTCAAGCTTTTTCTCGCACCAATCGTATTTATCCTAATAAGACATTTGGCAATATTATTACGTTTCGCGATTTGGAGCAAGCCACCATTGACGCCATTACCTTATTTGGCGATAGAAATACCAAAAATGTGCTGCTCGAAAAGAACTATAATGAATATTTGGAAGGTTTTACCGACCTCATCAGCGGCGAAGCCCGCAGAGGCTATATTGAAGTGGTAAAAGAGTTGAACGAGCGTTTCCCGAACCACGATGAAATTTTTACAGAAGCCGACAAAAAAGATTTCGTTAAACTCTTTGGCGAATATTTGCGGATAGAAAACATCTTGCAAAACTATGATGAGTTTACCCACCTCAAAGCATTTCAAAAAATAGATTGCAACGATACTGCAGCACTAGAGAATTTTAAATCAACCTATTTTGTAAGCGATGAAGAAATTGCAGCAATGCAAGGTATAGAACTACTGCCTGAACGCAAAGTGCAAGATTATCGCTCAACCTATAACGATATTAGGGATTGGTTGCTTAATCAGCATAACAGTAAAGAACAAGAAAAATCAACCCTAAACTGGGACGATATCGTTTTTGAAATTGATTTGCTAAAATCGCAAGAAATTAACCTGGATTATATTTTGGAATTGATTTTTGAACACAATAAAAAATCAAAAGACAAAGCGGCTTTGATAGAGGATATACGCCGGGTAATACGGGCAAGTATTGGCAACCGAGCCAAAGAAAGTTTAATTATTGCTTTTATCCATGAAACCGAGCTCGACACACTTGAAGACAAAACAAGTGTTATCGAGTCGTTTTATCTTTTTGCCCAGGCCAAACAGCAAGCAGAGGCGCAAGCACTCATTGCCTCCGAAAACCTGAACGAAGAGGCCGCCAAACGCTACTTGGCAACAGCACTAAAACAAGGCTACGCCAATGAAAACGGAACAGCACTCAATGAAATTTTGCCCAAAATGAGCCCTTTAAACCCACTTTATTTGACCAAAAAACAAAGTGTTTTCGAGAAAATAGTAGCTTTTGTAGATAAGTTTAAAAGCATTGGTGGTCAACTTTAGTTGCTTGCCAAATAATAATTATTGGCTTGATTTTGATTTTATAAATCTCCGTTCGGCAAGGATGTTTAGCTGCACAAAGCCCGGCTGTTGAGGCTACAAACAAAGGATTTTCTTAGCTTATTGGTTTTTTTAAGCTGGCTTGGCTTGTTTTTTTTTTGCGAGTGCTCACCTTTATCGTTTCTCATTATTCAGCCATTTTTGTATTTTAGCTAGCCTAAAATTGTTTATTTATCCCGAGCGTGGCCCATCAGCCTGCTTTACTTACCAGCTTAGTTTTTTGCTATGACCCATTTGCCCGTACTTATCTCCGACCTTGGTCTTATACTTGCCGCCGCGGCCATTACAACCATTATTTTCAAAAAAATAAAACAACCCTTGGTGCTGGGCTACATTATAGCCGGTTTGTTGGTTGGGCCACATGTCGATTACCTGCCTACGGTATCCGACAAATCTAACATTACCATTTGGGCAGAAATTGGGGTAATTTTCTTGCTGTTCAGCTTGGGTTTGGAGTTCAGTTTCAAGAAATTGGCAAAAGTAGGTGGTTCGTCCTCCATTATTGCCCTGGTGCAAATATCGGGGATGTCGCTAATCGGTTATTTTTTGGGCAGGGCATTGCAGTGGTCGCAAATGGACAGCATATTTCTCGGGGCCATCCTGTCGGTATCATCCACCACTATCATTATCCGCACTTTTGACGAGCTGGGTGTGAAACATAAAAAGTTTGCCACCTTGGTTTTTGGCGAATTAATTGTAGAAGACCTGGCCGCCATTTTAATGATGGTGATGTTGACTACCATTGCCGTAAGCCAGAAATTTGCCGGTGTTGAAATGGCTGTTTCTATTGTTAAGCTGGCTTTTTTCCTTATTCTTTGGTTTTTGGGAGGTATTTTTATCATCCCCAGTTTTCTCAAACTCATCAAAAAACAAATTACCGAAGAAATGCTTTTAGTGGTTTCGCTAGCACTTTGCCTAATGATGGTTGTTTTGGCTGTTAAAATAGGTTTTTCGGCAGCCTTGGGAGCATTTATCATGGGTTCTATTTTGGCCGAAACTACGCTTGCCGAAACTATTGAACGATTGACCAAATCGGTAAAAGACCTTTTTGGCGCAGTATTCTTTGTGTCGGTCGGGATGATGATTGATCCGGCTATCTTGTTACAATATTGGCAACCGGTGGTACTGATTACGCTTGCACTTATTTTAGGTAAATTTTTGATGGCCGGTAGCGGTGCCTTACTATCGGGGCAACCCCTAAAAACTTCGGTACAAACCGGCACCAGCCTCACCATGATTGGGGAGTTTTCTTTCATCATTGCCTCTTTGGGGCTAAGCTTAAATGTCACCAGCAATTTCCTTTACCCGATTACCATAGCCGTATCGGCAATCAGTACTTTTGTTGCCCCCTACCTCATCAAACACTCGGAGTGGATATACCAACAAATTGCTAAAATTTTACCCCAAACTTGGTCCAATTCTTTAGACCATTACAGCAGTAGTACCGATGGTATTACCACCATGAGCGATTGGCGCATCCTGCTGCGCTCATACATCATCAACATGGTAATACATACTGTTTTGGTTATTGCTGTGCTTACCTTTACAGGTCGCTACCTACAGCCCCTCATTCAGCAAAATTTTACAAATCAAAATCTGGCTACCTTGTTGGGAGTTTTAATCTCGCTCTTGCTTATGTCGCCATTTTTGTGGGCACTTTCTATCAAAAGAATACAAAAAACTGCTTACTCTCACCTTTGGTTGAACAAAAAATATCGACGCGGCCCTTTGATTGCGCTTGAAATTTTCAGGGTGATTTTGGGGGTGTTTTTTGTTGGCTTTTTGATGTACAAGTTTTTTGACACTTGGTTGGCCACAATTATTGCCATTGGTATTGCACTACTAGCCTTGGTTATTTTCTCACAGCGACTACAAAAATTCTACGAAAGGCTAGAGAGCCGTTTCTTCATCAACTTCAATGCTCGTGAGGCTGCCAAAAAGGCAAAAGTAAATTTACCTTGGGACAGCCACTTGCTAGAACTAACGGTATCACCACAGTCTAGCGTAGTGGGCCAAAGCCTGGTAGAGTTGGCTGTAAGAGAAAAATACGGTATCAACATTGCCATGATTGAACGGGGTAACCGTGTAATAGCTACACCAAACCGCGACGAACGTTTGTACCCGAATGATAAAGTATTGGTTATTGGTACAGATGACCAGCTGGCCAATGTAAAACCGCTTTTTGAAGAAGCCGACAACAACAAGGCTTATACCGATACTTTCCCCAAACAAGACATGAGCTTGCAAAAGGTGGTCATCAACAGCAAATCTCCGGTTTATGGACAAAGTATCCGTGAAAGTGGAATAAGGGAAAACACACAAGGCTTAGTGGTAGGTGTTGAACGCAAAGGCCAACGCATCCTCAACCCCGACTCGGATCTGGTATTTGAAAACGAAGATATTGTGTGGATAGTGGGCAACCAAAAGCGTATTAACGAGTTATTGCGCTAGCGCTACCCTAGCCCGGCACCAAAAGCCTAGTTAAGGTGCCAATTCAAAAGGTGCTCTCACAGCTGTTCCGGCCTTCATTATCGCCATAATATTGGGATACAAACGATTTTTAAAGGAGGCCCAATTGCGCTGCTCCATTCGTGTCCAAGCGGCTTCGGCCAAGGCCAAAGCACGTGGCCAGGTCATGTAATTGGCACGGTTAATATCCGGAATGGCTTCTCCCCACAAGGTACCCATTACCCCTATCACCTGTTTTATATCTGCCGGCTTTTGCCCATACGTTGGGTCAAACTTATAGGTCTGTTCCAAGGTGGTAGTGGGCATGCCCCAATTGTTAAACTCCGGAAAATCGTTTTTGTATTGTGGATAATCAAAATAGGCGTACTCGCCAGGAGCCAAAATAAGCTGATGCCCCGAAGCTTTGGTTAGTTCCATACACTTGGGAGTTAAACCGTAGCGCCAGGTTACCAAGGTAACATCTTTGGGGTAATCAAACAAATAGCGTGAGGCCGGCATACGAATATTGTCGAGCTCGCACCATAAAATAGCCTTGAGCCCATATTTACGGGTTGATGAAAGTACCTTGCCAAAAAAATAGTTCATCAGCTCGGCAGCTTGGGTATAGCCCAATTGCTGCATTAGCGCTAAGTTTTCCGGACTTTTGGCCCAGTTGCTTTCTATGGCTGATTCATCACCACCCAAGTGGATGGTTTTTGAAGGGAAAATATCGGCCAACTCGCGAATCACATCATCTAATACTTGGTACACTTCGGGCTTTGCGGCGCTAAGCATTTTGTTGGTGGTTTTTTCCATATCAAACTGCTCATCTTTAGCAATATCACATCGCAATTGCGGATAGGCTACCATCAAAGCTACGGTGTGCCCGGGCACATCTATTTCGGGCACTAGCTGCACATTTCTGTCGGCGGCGTATTTTACCAAATCTTTCAGCTCGGCTTGGGTATAAAAACCATTGTGTGGCCCTTGTGCTCCGGCACCTTTTCGCCTAAAGGCTCCTAGCTCGGTCAGTTTTGGATGACTTTTTATCTCTACTCGCCAACCTTGGTCGTCGCTCAGGTGCAGTTGCAACACGTTGTATTTGTATTTGTACATCTGATCGATATAGCGTTTTACCCCTTCTATGGGTAAGAAGTTTCTTGCAGGGTCAAGCATCAAAGCCCTGAACGAGCTGATGGGTTCATCATCAACAGTTATTGCTGTCAATGTTTTTTGAGAAGTAGCAAGTGCATCGCCCTCCATCAATTGGTCTAGCGTAATTACCCCGTACAATATAGCGGCAGCACTAGCCCCTTTTATCAGAATTTCTTTTTGGTTAACCTGCAACACATAATGTTCTTTACCCTGCAAGGTAGCATCCAACACCAAACGGATGGTGTTGTTGCTTTGCTTGCTGCTTGGGCTAGTTTTTAGGTGCAAGCCCAGCCTGTTGCTGATATTTTGGCTAAGCAAACGGGTAGCAAAGCCCAGTTTGAGGGTATCGGCTACAATAATGGTTTGCGTATTGAACTTAAAAGCCCCAGCGTTTTTTGCAAGCTGGATATGGTTGGGCATGGGCATCAGGGCTGCGAGTTGATTTTGCGCCCGAACTAGGCCGCTAAATAAAAGCAGACCTACTAAAAATAAGGTTTTTGTTTTCATAGTGTAGCCCCAAAGATGTCTAATTATTTAGGAAAATCCTAAAAAAACAAACGAAAGTTAAGCTAACAAGCACCTATCAGAACCACAAGCGAACAAAAAGATACAAGGCCAGCAAATACAAGAAAATTGCAATACTGGTATTAATGAGGCTGTTGCTAAGTGCAAATTTTTCTTGTATAAAACGGGCAAAATGGGCGTAACCGTATAGGGCCAAACCTGCCCCAAAGGCAGAGCCCAAACTAAATACCGACAAAGAAAGGTAATCTACCGCAATCCAATTGTGCAGTACCAAATAATTGCCACAAAATAGCCAAAAGGGAATTTGCAAGGGGTTAAACATCGCCAAAAGCATACCATAGAGTGCACTACCCCTACGGCTATCACTTTGTTGGGGGCGGGCCTTATGCCTTTTTGCCCAAGCCAGTGTACCGGTGGTGAGCAAAAGGGCTATCATAAAAATATCCAATAGCGTTTCTAAGCGTATCGAGCTCCATGAAGTATCTATCCGAATGTCGCTGCTTAACCAACGGGCAAAACGCATCATCCCGAAAGTGAAAAAGATTTCGACCACCGAAAAAGCAATGATAAAACCCCATGCCTGACGCATACCTCTGTTGATGGTAATTTGAGCCAGCGTTAAAGAAATGTTGCCCGGCGGTATGTAACCCAAGGCATTAATTACCAATCCAATAAAAAACGTCAAGAGCAACATATCAGGCTTTTAGGTGTTGTTTGAGAAACTGAGCAGTATAGGAATTTTTTGCCGCTAATAAGTCCTCTGGGGTTCCTTCAAAAACCAACTGACCACCACCATCGCCCCCTTCGGGGCCAATATCAATGAGCCAATCGGCAGATTTTATCATGTCCATATTGTGCTCTATCACAATAACCGTATTGCCCTGCTCGATGAGGGTTTGCAAAGCTTTCAACAGCTTTTTGATGTCCTGAAAATGCAGTCCGGTAGTGGGTTCATCAAAAATAAAAACCGTTTTCTGGGCATGGTGACCTTTGATGAGAAATGAGGCCAGCTTTATGCGTTGTGCCTCGCCACCGGATAGCGTATTGGACGATTGACCCAGCTTTACATAACCCAAACCTACATCAACCAAAGCTTGCAGTTTGTGTACAATTTTGGTTTCTTTTTCGAAAAATTCCAGGGCTTCGGCTATGCTCATATCCAACACTTCGGCTACATTTTTACCGTGGTAGCTCACCTCAAGCACTTGCTGTTTGAAACGTTTACCTTGGCAGGCCTCACATGGCAGAAAAATATCGGCCATGAACTGCATTTCAATCTTTACCTCGCCCTCACCTTGGCAAACTTCGCAACGACCTCCATCCACATTGAACGAAAAAGCAGCGGGTTTTAAGCCTTGGGCCTTGGCCGCAGCCTGTGTAGCATACAAAGAACGGATGTCGTCCCAAGCTTTGACATACGTAACCGGATTGGATCTTGACGAGCGGCCAATCGGGTTTTGGTCAACCAGCTCTACGGCCTCTACCCTGTCCAAGCTACCCAACAAACGAGAGTACTGCCCGGTTTGTTCGCCAGCATAATTGCCTATGCTTTTTTGCAAGGCCGGATACAAAATACGCTTCACCAAACTCGTTTTGCCCGAACCCGAAACCCCGGTTACACAAGTAAAAACACCTAAAGGGAATTTTACATTGATGTTTTTGAGGTTGTTTTCTCTTGCTCCCTCTACCAAGATATGATCTTTCCAAGCTCGTCTAAGCTGGGGTACTTCAATTTGTTCTTTACCTGCCAAAAACCGCCCCGTTAGCGATTTGTCGTCTTTAACAATTTGCTCGAAATTGCCACTAAAAACCAGGGTTCCACCTAGGCGGCCTGCCTCGGGGCCAATGTCAATAAGGTAATCGGCGGCTTTCATCATCTCTTCTTCGTGCTCTACTACCAATACCGAGTTGCCCACATTTCGAAGCGATTTCAATACCCCGATTAAACGATGGGTGTCTCTTGGGTGTAAACCTATACTGGGCTCGTCCAACACATAGATAGAACCCACCAAACTGCTACCCAAAGAAGTAGCCAGGTTAATACGTTGGCTCTCGCCGCCCGACAGCGTATTGGATAAACGATTGAGGGTCAGATAACCCAAACCTACCTCATTGAGGTAAGAAACCCTATTTTTTAGTTCAACCAATAGCCTTTTGGCAATTTGCTGCTCACGCTCATCTAAACTTATCTGCTCAAAAAATTGCAAAAGCTGGCTGATTGGCATCAGCACCAACTCTACAATAGATTTACCTGCTACTTTTACATAAGCGGCATCTTTTCGCAAACGAGTACCCCTACAATCGGGGCAATTGGTTTTGCCTCTGTACCGAGAGAGCATTACCCGGTATTGTATTTTATAGGTCTGTTCTTCTAGTTCGGCAAAAAAATCATCTAGTCCTCTAAAATACTTGTTTCCGGTCCACAGCAAACGCTGTTGGTCGTCGCTCAGTTGGTTGTAGGGACGATGAATGGGAAAATCAAAATGAGCCGATGCTTTTATAAATTTCTGTAGCCACTCGCCCATTTTCTCGCCACGCCAAGGCGCAATGGCATGGTCGTAAACACTTTTATTTTTATCGGGCACCACCAAATCTTCGTCTATCCCAATGATTTTGCCGTAACCCTCGCAACGCTGGCAGGCCCCATAGGGATTGTTGAAACTGAAGAGATTGGGACTAGGCACTTCAAAGCTCATCCCGTCTAGCTCAAAACGGTCGCAAAAAAAGCGTCGTTGGCCATCGTGTTCTACGTAACAATCGCCCTTACCCTCAAAAAAAGCCAATTGTGCCGAATCGGCAATGCGACTTTGGCTTTCTTCATCAGCACTTAGCACTATACGATCAATCAGTATGTAAACGGCTTGCTTATCACACAAGCCTTGGTCATCCAAACTGCTATCATCCAGCAAATCTTCAATCTTACACAGCCGCTCTTGGTAAAAAACTCGCAAAAATCCTTTTTGCAACAATACGGCCAGCTCTTCTTTTAGTGTTCTATCGTTTTGCGGATGCAGTGGGCAATACAAGCTTACCACAGTCCCTTCGGCCAAAGTTGCTAGGTAATTGCTAAGGGTTGTTACGCTGTCTTTTTTCACTTCAAGACCCGAAATTGGCGAAAAGGTTTTACCTATACGGGCAAAAAGTAGTTTGAGGTAATCGTAAATTTCGGTAGAAGTGCCAACGGTAGATCGGGGGTTGGAACTGATTACTTTTTGTTCTATGGCAATAGCCGGAGCAATACCTTTAATATAATCTACATCGGGCTTATTCATGCGCCCCATAAACTGACGAGCATAAGACGAAAGACTTTCGACATACCTGCGTTGGCCTTCGGCATATAGCGTATCAAAAGCTAGGGACGATTTGCCCGAGCCCGACATTCCCGTAATGACTACCAATTTGTTTTTGGGGATGGCTACATCTATATTTTTGAGATTGTGTACCCTTGCGCCTTTTATGATGATGTATTGGTGTGGATCTTTTTCTAAGCTTGAACTCATTATAAATGCTTGAATGCGATTTTGCAAAGATAACCATTCATTGCAGAGAAATTTATTTGCCTTGTCATAAATCAACCAAAGACAAAATAAAAAACCAACTATCGCTCAAAAAACACCAAATAATAGCGATTTTAGGCTAATTTTTAAGATGAATAGAACGAAAGAAATTTGATTTCACATTTTTTAACACAGAGAAATCACTTTAATTTATTTTTTTTTATTTCCTTTGAAACAGTAATTTAGCTAAAATAAAAATCATTAACCAAAAAATATAGGAGGATCTGTATCGATAAAAAGTTTTACTAGAAGCATTTTAACCCTAGAGTTTAATCAAATTATACTCCGATGAAGTTACAGAATTTAGACGATCAGGATTTAGTAAAACACTACATCAAAGGTAAAGAACAGGCCCTCGAAATATTGTTGCAAAGGCATCAATCTCGTATTTTCACTTCTATTTATCTTTTGGTGAAAGATCAATATCTAGCCGAAGATATTTTTCAAGATACTTTTATCAAAGTCATCAATACTTTGCGCTCTGGACGCTATAACGAAGAAGGTAAATTTTTGCCTTGGGTGCTACGCATTGCACACAACTTGGTAATCGACTATTTTAGGAAAGAGAAAAGAAACCCTGCTATTACTACTACCGAAGGTGTAGATGTGCTCAACTTTATCCAAATACATGAGGAGAGTGCCGAAGACCGTATGCTACGTGAGCAAAATCACTACGATTTGCGCCGCATGATACAGCTATTGCCCGACGAGCAAAAAGAAGTACTGATTATGCGCCACTATGGCAACCTGAGTTTTAAAGAAATTGCCGAACTTACCGATGTAAGCATCAACACGGCACTGGGCAGAATGCGCTACGCCTTGAGCAATTTACGCAAAATGATGACAGTAAAAATTGCCGTTGTTAGGTAATTGCATTCATCTAACTTCAAAAGTTACTCAAGCAACACAAAATACCCCTAAGTAAATTGGCGGACTGCTTAATTTTTGTATTTTAGCAAGGCTTTTGGTCTAAAAAGCCTTGCTAAAATACAAATAAACACCCATGAACGAGCAAGCTACCCTAATATACCGCCAAAGTATCAAGCTTCGCCACCTTGTTTTAGTATTTGGTTTAGCATGGCTATTACTCATCTTGCCCAAGGGCTATACTTTTGCCCAAAAAGCCCAATTGAACCTTAACGAACTAAAACAAGAACTACAACAGCATAAAATTTTAGACAGTAACCGGGTAAAACTATTGCTTCAACTAGCTGGTGCTTACCTGGAGCGACAAAGTGACTCGGCCCACAAATATGCTCTGCAAGCCACCCAACTAGCCGAAAAGCTAAAAATACAACGATTTCATATTACCGCCTTAGAGTATCTTGGCCGAGCCCAATATGCCAAAAGCCAGTTTGACCAAGCTTTGCAAACTTTTAAAAAAGAAGAAGCAATAGCCAAAGATTATGCCGAAAAAGCACAGAGTATTCGCAACCAAGGCAATGTTTATATCGAAATAGGTCAACAAAAAGAAGCTCTCGATAGCTACAAACGCTCGTTAGACATGGCCTATTTGAGCAAACACCAATTTACCATTGCCGTATCATTGGTAAATTTGGGCTATCTGTACAAGCAAACTGGCGAATACGATATTGCCGTTTCTTATCTGCTGAAGGCCAGCAAATTGGGTGAGGATAATCATTTCAAAGTATTGCTGGCTAATGTTTATCTGCAACTAGCCCTCATACAAAATGGGCGCAAAATCTATAAGGAGGCCATAGATTACGCAAAAAAAGCAAATGAAATTTTTGTTGGACTGAATAATGTGCAAGGACAAGGTTCTGCCTTGAGTGTCTTAGGTGCCGGCTATGCCGCACTTAACGAGAACACAACTGCCCGAAAATATTTACTAGATGCCTATCAACTCAACCTGCGCCTCAACGATACCCGACAGATTTACAACTCGTTGAATAACCTTGCCGAAATAGAGTTGGTATTGCAAAACTATGTACCAGCAGGCAAGTATGCCGACCAAGCTATTGCCGGACTTAAACAAATTAACAACACCATCAATTTGATAGGTGCCTACACCACAAGAGGTAAAATACTGATTGGACAAAAGCAGTTTCGACAGGCCGAGGCCAATTTGGATAGTGCATTGGCCATTGCACAAAAACACCAATACAGGCCACAAAAGAAGAATGTACTAGAAGCCTTTGCCCTACTCAGAGCAGCCCAAGGCAATTACAACGAGGCTTTTAACACCCTGTTGGCCACCAACAAACTCAACGACAGCGTTTTGAACGAAACAAACTCTAAACAAATTAACGAGCTAATTACCAAATATGAAACCGAAAAAAAACAAGCCCAGATAGCACTTTTAAACGAGCAAAATATCAAACAACAACTAAGGTTATTTAACAACCAGCTAACCATCGAAAAACAAGACCTACAACTAAGTAACCAAAATCTGGAAATCGAAAACAAAAACCTCAATTTAAAGCAAAAAGAAAATACAATTGCCAGGCAAAAACAAGATTCGATACAACACCAACAAAAAATTGTATCGTTAAACCAGCAAAATATTATCCAAAATTTAGAATTGCAACGCCGCAACCTTTATTTACTACTTTCGGGTCTGGCATTGCTTATTGTAATTGCATTTGCAATAGCCACCATAAACCGAAGAAAGCTTAAAGCCAAAGCCGAGCTGCAACAAGAAATTATCAAACAGCAAGACCTAGCTACTAAAGCTGTTTTAGAGGCCGAAGAAAGAGAAAGAAGGCGCATAGCTGGCGATTTGCACGATGGTGTGGGTCAGATGCTCTCTGCTGCCTTGATGAACATGAACGGCCTAATTAGCAAGATTGACCCCAAATCTGAGCTTGCCCTCAATACGGAAAAAGCCTTAGCGCTAGTTAGCGAAAGCTATGATGAGATGCGCTCTATCTCTCACCAGATGATGCCAAACGCCCTCATCAAATCGGGATTGGCCAGTGCTGTAAAAGAGTTTTTGAGTAAACTAGACAGCGACAAAATAAAAGTAGGACTGGAAACTATAGGGCTAAACGAACGCTTGGACGAACAAACCGAGACGGTCATTTACCGGGCTATACAAGAATCTGTAAACAATACCGTGAAACATGCTAAGGCTACTAAACTAAATATCCAAATCATCAAAGATGAAGAAGGTATATCTGTTACCATTGAAGATAACGGAAAAGGCTTTGACCAAAGTAAATTGGGCAGTAAAAAGGGTATTGGGCTAAGCAATCTTTATGCTCGGGTAGAGCTACTTAAAGGAACTGTTGATGTAGATAGCGCTGAAGGAAAAGGGACTTTAATAGCCCTACACATCCCCAATAAGCCAGCGTAACTCAACACTTTAATACACAAGCGACCAACAAAAAAATATTTTACTTGCTCTGCGAAATAAAGCTTACAAAACATCGTTTTAGGTCTAAATACCAATTTGTTAAGCTTATGATAAGAACCTCTACAAAAAACAGTCTTAACCCAAACACTGGATTAAAAGCAAAAGACAGCCTCGACCAAAACGAGAATCAATTTTATCAAGCAATTAAACCTCGTTTAAATAGCCTTTTTAAAAACGTACCAAACGAGTGTATAGCCAAAATTTTGCTGTACTCAAAATCAGCGAAATAGAGGAATTATTGATTTGATGTCAATAGTTAATCTAGAGCATTGCTCAAGGATTTACTACTTATCGAGAGCAGTACATTTTGCATTGTGCTTAACCGGGAAATTTAGTGAACTGGCTATAAAGCACATCCTGTTAGCCTCTTCGTGCAAAGAGTTGGCCCATGATATGTCTTCGGGCTTGGAGATGATTACTTCGGGCTGCAACAATATCTCGGTAAACTTTCCACTGCCATCAGCATTTTCAAGCATGGTACCTTGGGCTTGATCTTTGTACTCGATTACCACAATCCCGTTTTTGGAACACAAATGCAAAAACCATAACATGTGGCACGATGAAACTGATGCGAGCAAGAGATCTTCGGGATTGTACTTAGATTTGTCGCCCATAAAGGCCGAGTCGGAAGAGCCTGAGATGAGGGGTTTCCCTTTTATCTCAACGGTATAACTCCTGTCGTATGATCGGTAATCCATTGTCCCAGAACCTTTGTTACCGGTCCAATTTAAGTTGGTTTCATAAAGATGTTTTCGTGCCATGATGTAATTTCTTAAAAATAGTAGCCCTTAAAAGGATATTTCAAAATTCCTTAAATAAGGCGTGGTTCGTTTTGTTATTGATGGCAATTTAAGCATTTATCACTGAATTTGTGAAAGCTTTTTGGCCAAAACTTCAGAAATTTTTCGGTACGAATCGAAAGTCCAACCGGCCACATGGGGGCTCAACACAACTTTTGTATTGTGTATCAGTTTACTATACCAATCTTGAGCTTGCAATGCCGGAAACTTCTCAACTTCCAAAACATCCAATCCAGCACCCAATATGCGTCCGGCATCAATCTGCTCGAGCAGTTCGCTAGTGTTTACAATCTCTCCTCTTGCTGTATTTAGTAAGAAAAACGGTTTTTTAAACTGTTCGATATATTGTTTGCCTACCATTTGTCGGGTCTCTTCCGTTAGCGGGATGTGCAAACTCAAAATATCAGCCTGCTCACAAAGGCTTGGCATATCGGCTTCGGTGGCAAAAGTGTCTGTAAAACCAGACTTATATTTATCATAGGCCAACACCTTTACGTTGAAGCCTTGCAATTTGCGAGCTAAACTTTGGCCCATAAAACCATATCCTACAATCCCAACAGTTTTGCCGGCCAGCTCATAACCTCGGTTTCCTTCTCGATCCCATATTCCGTTTCTCACCTCTGCATCGGCCTTTCTTAAATGGTTCAAAAGCATCAGCAGCAAGCCCATACTATGCTCGCCTACAGCATCGTAATTACCTTCATTGGCTGCCAAAAGTACAATATTACGCTCTGCCGCAGCAATTTGGTCAATATTATCAAGACCTGCACCTGCCCTAGCAATAAATTGCAGTTGCTTACCTGCTGCAATAAGTTGCTGATCAATCCTAAATTTTGTACGGACTGCAATCCCCACGTATTCGCCAATACGTGCTAAAGTTTCTTCGCGGCTAATGCGGGGGCAATCGTCAACCTGATAGCCCATTTGTTGTGCGGTTTCTTTAAAATAAGGATGCAGGTCGTCAACAATTAATATTTTTCCCTTCATATCCTTTCCTCAACAAAATTGGTCAGTTCTATAAAATCAGCAACACTTAAACGCTCGGCTCGCAACTCGTAAAAAGGGTGCTCGCCCATTTTATCTTTACTAATCACTACCGAGAGCGCATTGCGAAGTGTTTTGCGCCGTTGGTTAAACCCTGCTTTTACTACTTGCCAAAACAATTTTTCGTTGCAGGCCAGTTGTTCTATTGAGTTGCGGCTCATCCTGATTACGCCCGAATTAACTTTGGGCGGAGGGTTGAAAGTGCCGGGTTTAACGGTAAAGAGGTACTCTACATCGTAATAGGCCTGCAACAACACGCTCAAAATACCATAAGCCTTAGTGCCGGGCTTAGCCATACAGCGCTCGGCTACTTCTTTCTGGAACATGCCAACCATTTCTACAATTAGCTGCCTATTTTCTAATACCCTGAACAAGATTTGAGAAGAAATATTGTACGGGAAATTACCTATAACGGCAAATTTACCAGGGAAAATAGATTCAAAACTGAGTTTTAAGAAATCACCATTAATTAAGCGATCGCCCAAATGGGGATATTTGGCTCGGAGAAACTCAAACGATTCAACATCAATATCAATTAAATATGTTTGAAGATCCTCACGCTCCAAAAGAATATCAGACAAGATACCCATACCGGGCCCTACCTCTAGTACTTGTGTGTATTGATCGGTGTGTATCAATCCTTCCACTATTCGACGAGCAATCTTCTTATCGGTAAGAAAATGCTGCCCAAGATGCTTTTTGGCTTTAACTAAACTCATCCGATCGTATTTTATGGGATTTTTGACAAAGTTAAGATATCTGTCAAGAAAAAGCAGATGGCTACCTAAATTTATCAGCTAAATGGCAATTTTACGCTAATTCTGGCTAAAGGCTAGAATAGTCGTTACTAATTTATTAATTTGCAGCGTTTTTTAATTTGAATATGAGTCATAAGGTAAAAATAGGAATAACTGTAGGTGATATTAATGGAATTGGTTTAGAAGTGATTTTGAAAACACTTTCTGAGTCTAAAATTTTGGATTATTGTATTCCAATTGTTTATGGGCATACCAAAGTAGCCTCTTTTCATCGCAAAGCCTTGCATTTGAACGAGTTTATGTTCAATGTTATTGCAAATGCAGAAGCAGCTGTAGCCAATAAAGCCAACATGATTAACTGCTGGACTGAAGATGTGAAAATAGAACTGGGTGAAGAGAACGAAATAGGAGGCAAATATGCGTTACTGTCGTTGCAAAGAGCTACAGACGATTTAGCAAAAGGAGCTATTGATGCCTTAGTTACTGCCCCTATCAGCAAAAACAATATTCAGTCAGCAGATTTTAAATTTCCAGGACATACCGAATACCTTCAACAACATAGTGCCGGAGACGAGGCTTTGATGTTTTTGATTAGCGATGTATTGAGAGTTGGGGTGGTAACCGGACATATCCCTATTGCCGAAGTACCCAAATCCATTACCAAAGAGCGAATTATCAAGAAAATTCAACTTATAAACGACAGCTTGGTTAAAGATTTTTGGATAGATAAACCAAAAATTGCCGTATTGGGTTTAAATCCACATGCCGGAGACAATGGACTATTGGGCAAGGAAGAACTGGAAATAATTGCCCCAGCTGTTGAAGCGGCCTTTGATAAAGGTATTATCTGCTTTGGCCCCTATTCTGCTGATGGTTTCTTTGGCAATGGCACCTATAAACAGTTTGATGCCGTGTTGGCTATGTATCACGACCAAGGCTTAATCCCTTTCAAATCAATAGCTTTTGATTATGGGGTAAACTACACCGCTGGTTTGAAGTTTGTTCGTACATCACCCGACCACGGTACCGGATTTGGCATTGCCGGAAAAAATAAAGCCAACCCTACTTCGTTTATGGAAGCTTTGTTTTCGGCAATTCATATCGTAAAAAATCGACGTGAGCACGAAGAGATGTTGGCAAACCAATTGCGCTCTGGCGGTAAAATTGTAGAGACCCAGTTTGACCTTAAAGACGATGCCGAATAAGCGATGGATGTTTACGGCAAGGCCCTGTTAGACTATTACCATCAAGCCAACAACGAAATCTTACTTCTCCACAATTCGTATGGCGATCCTGAAGATATGCCCCTCGATGTATTTTTTCGGCAAACTGAAGATATGCCCGATTTGGAGTTGCAGGCCTTGGCTTTGTGCAAAGGCAAAGTGCTTGATGTGGGTGCTGGTGCTGGTTGCCACAGTCTTGTGCTACAAGAAAGAGGTTTTGATGTGCAGGCTATAGACATCTCTAAAGGTGCAGTAGAACTGATGCGGGAAAGAGGCCTAAGAAATGTACATCTTCTAGATTTCTTCAATATCACCCAAAAGTTTGACACCCTTTTGTTTATGATGAATGGCATTGGTTTGTGTGGTAGCCTTGATGGATTAAACAAACTATTGGATTATGCTACACAACTGCTCAACCCCAATGGTCAACTGCTATTTGATAGTTCTGATATTGCCTATTTGTACGAAGATTTGGTTTTGCCATCCGACCAATATTTTGGCGAAATTAGCTTTTGCTACGAATACCAAGGCACAAAGGGCGAGTGGTTCAATTGGTTGTACATTGACCCACTCACCTTAGCTAAATACAGCCAAGCCAAAGGCTGGAAATGTGAAATTGTTTTCCGTGATGACCAAGACCAATACTTGGCTCGGCTAAGCCGATAAAGCTATCGCTAAGCTTTTTCTTCCCAAACTTGCACCAAATTCACGATAGTTTGCACCGCTTTTTCCATATCCTGTACAGATACCCACTCTTGCTTGCCGTGAAAAGCGTGTTCTCCGGCAAATAAGTTGGGGCAAGGCAAGCCCATAAAGGACAAACGAGAACCATCCGTACCACCACGTATGCTCTGACGTATTGGCTCTATACCACTCCGTTTCATGGCCTCTATTGCATTAGTAATGAGTTCGGGATATTTATCCAAAACTTGTTTCATATTTCGGTATTGCTCACTTATTTTCAACTCATAGTTCGAGTGAGGGTAGTTTTCTAGTACCGAACAAACAATATCTTCTAAAACCTGACCTAGATTTTGCAGAGCCTGATTGTCAAAATCACGCAGGATAAAACTGGCTTCTGCTCTTTCTACCGTTGCACTGATGTTTACCGGATGTACAAAACCTTCTTTGTTTTTGGTACTCTCTGGGCTCATTCGGTTTTTGGGTAGTTTCTCAATTATTTCGGCAATAATTTTTATAGCACTCTCCATTTTGCCTTTCGCAAATCCCGGATGTGCACTCACCCCGTTTATAATTAATTTTGCAGCATCAGCAGAGAAGGTTTCATCTTCAATAGAGCCTAAGGTCTCACCATCTACAGTATAGGCAAAATCGGCTCCAAGCCTATTAAGGTCAACTTTATCTACTCCTCTCCCAATCTCCTCGTCGGGCGTAAACAAAATTTTCACTGTACCGTGTTTAATTTGTGGGTTCTTCATCAAAAAAGCTGCCGCTTCCATAATTTCAGCTACACCTGCTTTGTTATCAGCTCCCAGAAGCGTAGTACCACTAGCCGTAATAATATCATTGCCTATTTGGTTTTTCAAGTCTTTGTGCTCTGACATTTTGAGCACAATACTATTATCATCGGGCAATATCAAATCATCACCTTGGTAATTGCGATGCAGGATTGGCACTACATTTTCTCCACTACAATCGGGCGAGGTATCCATGTGTGAGCAAAAGCAAATAACAGGAATATTGCTCTTGCTGGTGTTTGCCGGCAAGGTGGCGTACACATAAGCATGTTCATCCATTGCGGCATCAACCAGTCCAATTTCTTTCAGCTCCTCAACAAGAACTTTAGCCAAATTCTTTTGTTTTTCTGTTGATGGTGTGCTTAATGATAAAGGATCTGACTGGGTATCAATCCTTACATATTTAAAAAAGCGTTCGCTTAATGAGGATAAATCTATTTTTATTTCTTGCATAAATCCAAAGTTATTATTTATTTTACTGAATAAACATATTAACTTTGCTATACTTTGTACAAAACCAATTAACGTGTTGAAAAGATACTACTTAACTTTAATTCTTTTTTTGGGCTTTAGTCCTCTATTAATTGCACAATCAAACTTTTATAAGCTAAGTGGCGGAGTTGGATTGGGTGGTACTTTTTCATTTACCGACGTTTACAAAAGTGGAATTGGTTATGCCGCATTAGCCAATATTGATTATAATTTTTCCCCCTTTGTAACAGCTGGTTTAGAAATTCAAAAAGGAATGGTACGTGGTGGTAACGTCAATACCGACCCACACATGCGTGAGTTTACCAATTCTTATATGGCCTTTGCCGGAAATTTTAAATTTAGAGCCGGAGAAATCACAGATTTCTATTACAACGATTTTTTAAATCTTACAAAAGGCTTTTACTTGGGAACCGGCTTGGGATACATCAAAAATAACATGACTTCTATTGTACGGGTAAAACCAGATGGAAGTGGTTACGTTTTCCCGGGTGAAGATAAAGGATCGAGTATCTACCTACCCATCAACATTGGTATGGATTTTTTCATTCCTGATAGATGGGGAGATATCCGCTACACTTTCAATGTTAATTTCCAAAGCAATTTTGTTTTTGCTGATAATTTAGATGGTTATAACGACCCCAAAACCACGATGAGAAACCAATTTCCTGACATGTATAACGTATTGTCTGTTGGTTTAAAAATCCATTTTGGCCCAACTGGTATTGCAAACAAATCTATTCGCTAAGTTTTTGTTGGTCAAGGTTTAAAAAAATCTATTAGGATACTGTTTAACATGCCTGATAATGAGGTATATTTACCAAAATTTTAAACCGATGAACAAAATTGTACCCTTGTTTATTATATTACTCTTTGGCTTTAAGGTGTATGGCCAACAAAGTCCATTTGAAATAAGCAAAGGCATACAAACTACGAGTTACCAAGAGGCTATCTCTTTTTATCAAATTCTCAGCAAAAAATATCCCAAACAAGCCAAACTGCTCCTTTATGGAAAAACAGATTTTGGAAAAAACTTACACCTCATGGTATTGAGTAGAGATGGAGATTTTAATCCCAAAAGTATAAAAGCAAAGGGTAAACGAATTTTACTAATAAACAACGGCATACACCCTGGCGAACCTGAGGGAATAGATGCCTCGATGATGTTGGCCCGCAACCTCTTAATGAAGAATGAACTACCAAATAATCAGGTAATTGCTATCATACCTATTTATAATATTGGCGGTAGTCACAACCGTACTGGAACATCTAGAGCTAATCAGAATGGGCCATTAGCCTATGGTTTTAGAGGCAATGCAAAAAACTATGATTTAAACCGAGATTTTATCAAAACCGACAGTAAAAATTCTTGGTCTTTCCAACAATTGTTTAATCTGTGGCAACCTGATATTTTTGTAGACACGCATACCAGTAACGGTGCAGATTACTCCTACACCATGACCCTTATCCCGGCACAAAAAGACAAACTGCACCCAATACTTGCAAAATACCTAACAGAAAAAATGCTGCCTGCTATACAACTTGGGATGAAACAAAAAGGAATTGAGCTTGCTCCTTATATCAACTCTGTAAAAAGCACCCCCGATGATGGTATTATGGGCTTTATGGAGAGTCCTCGTTATAGTACTGGCTATGCAGCATTGCACAATTGCATTGGTTTTATGCCTGAAACCCACATGTTAAAACCCTTCAACCTACGTGTAGAGGCCACCTATAAATTGCTTAAAACCTATATAAATGTAATAGAACAAGATGCTCAACAAATTGGGGTATTGAAAGCAGAAGCAGAAAACCAAACCAGCAAGCAAAATACTTTTGTGCTTGATTGGAAACTAGACACTAAGAAATATGAAGAAATAGAGTTTAAAGGTTATACAGCAAAATACAAACAAAGCGAGGTTAGTAATGAGCTTCGTTTATATTACGATAGAAACGAGCCATATACTAAAAAAATAAAACAATGGAATACCTTTGTTCCAAGCATTGAGGTACAAAAGCCTTATGCCTATTACATACCCCAAGCGTGGACAAAAGTAATAGATTTACTTAAACTGAATGGTGTTAAACTTCAACAACTTCGTAATGACACCTTGCTAAACATGGAAATGTACTACATAGAACAAATGAAGACTAGTAGCCGCCCCTATGAAGGTCACTACCTTCATTCGGACGTTCAGTTGAAAACTAAAAATCAAACCCTTACCTGCTACAAGGGCGATTATATTGCTATTACCAACCAAAAAGCCAATAGGTACTTGATAGAATGTTTAGAACCCCAAGCCCCCGATTCTTTCTTTGCTTGGAATTTCTTCGACTCTATATTGAGTATGAAAGAACATTTTTCGCCCTATATTTTTGAAGATACTGCTGCCAAATTATTGCAAGAACAAACAGATCTGAAACAAAAGCTGGAAGATGAAAAAGCTAAAAACCCTCAACTAGCCCAAAACGGCTATGCACAATTGGAGTTTATTTATAAAAACTCTCCCTATTTTGAAGAAACCTATATGCGTTATCCAATAGGGCGAATTAAGCACAGTACAAACTTAAACCTACAATAACATGATTCTTGCTTATTGGAATGCCGCACCTGTTTCATCAATTATCTTTATACTTACTCTTGCTACAAGCATCTACGCATTTAAACATCATGAGGTGTATAACCGCCTAATGCTATACCCCTACCAGATCGCTCGTGGCGGAAAGTACTATACCTTTTTGAGTAGTGGATTGATACATGCCAACTGGATGCATTTGTTTTTCAATATGTTTACATTCTTTTTCTTTGCGTTTCCGCTAGAGCAAATGATGGGACATGTGCAATTTGGGATACTTTATATCTTATCATTGATACTTAGCGATATTCCGACTTACCTCCGCCATAGAAACAATTATCAATATGCTAGTCTAGGAGCCTCGGGCGCTATCAGTGCAGTACTGTTCAGCTATATCTTATTTCAACCGCTTAGTCTAATCGGTGTTATGTTTATACCCATGCCCGCTTTAGTTTTTGGCGTACTCTATCTGGTGTATTGTGCCTATATGTCCAAAAACTCTAGCGATAACATCAATCACGATGCGCACTTTTTTGGCGCACTAGCCGGATTAATATTAACGGTATTGTTAGTCCCTGGAATTATTTCACACTTTTTTGCCGAACTAAATCACCTCTTGCGGTAACAATGGAGGCTCGAAAAAGCTAAGTGGCGACTGCGGATCTTTAGCAATCTCAAATTTAGTAATCCCATGGAACTCCCAAAAATTAGCCAATACCTGTCCGTAAGTATCGTGTTTCCATACCTCAAAAATAGGCATAGCCTGCATCCCCTCTAAGGGCATTGCATCAATATAAACTACTTCATCTAGCTCAAAAATATGGTACTCGGGCACACGGTTCAACAAATAAGATGAGTAAAAAAATCTTGCCGACAGTTCTTCGAACTGCACATCAGTTAGAGCCTGGCCTTGAATATGTTTGAGCAGTTCATGGTGGTATTTTAGCCCGTAACCATTGTCTTGCAAAGAAGCTACAATACCAAAATCCTTAAATTTCACAGAAAAACTAAGGCTGTTTAGCTCGTCGCGAAAAGCAAAATGCATATTTTTCTCTTGCAGGGGTACCACCACTATAGACCAAGGCTTGAAACCCTCATATTGCAAGGGTCTAAACAAACCTTGCAGCATAAAATGTAGATTATTGAAGCGAAACATGAGTTTTTGCGACATGTTGTTGCCTTTGTTACTCAATTGACCTTGGCGCAAGGCACTTTCCATTTCTACATAGAACATGCCATAAAGCAATTTACCCATCCAATGAAAAAGATCCAACTCGGGCAATTCCAATACCGCTGCATAACCTTTCTCAAAAGCTTGAGCTATGCGAAAATCTAAGGGTGCAACCGCATCACTAAAGCACTGAGGATGAATGGGCACCCTCAGATCTTTAAATTCTTTTATACTTTCATCCAACAGCTTGATTTTTTCGTGCCCCGAATAATTGGCCATTTTCATCAACCATTCGGGCAAAACATCAATCATAAGGGTGTTTTCGGGACTACCGCTCAAAAAGCATTTGTCATTCCTAAAATCAAAACGTTGAAATGCTTGGTAAAGGCTATGTTTCATTGCTGCAATATTACCAAAATCATCCAATTCTTGCTGTAAGACCCTACAATTTTAACTTTAGAATTACTTAGCTAGCAATGTTATTCGGTTTAAACGGGTTGTGGGTATCAAAACGGGCAAATAAATATTCGTTAATTTATAGATTTAAGAAAAATCGATAACTTGCAAACAATTTATGGAAGTATCGATCAAAGAATTCAGTTTAGAACTGAAACACGCTTTTTCTATCGCAAAATTTACTCGCAACAGCACCCCACTGTTATTATTAAGAATAAAGTACCAAGGAAAAATAGGCTATGGAGAAGCCAGTATGGTACCATACATGGGCGAAAATTACGAAACCGCTAAACAATTTTTGGCCAAGGTAGATTGGAGTAGATTTAGTTTCCCTTTTGATTTCAAACAGATTATCCAATATCTCGATAGCCTAGCTCCTGGCAATCCGGCTATTAAAGCAGCAATTGATATTGCACTAAACGACTTGAACGGTCAACTACTGAACAAGCCTTGCTATGAGATTTATGGGTCCGAAATTAGCAAAATGCCAGTTACTTCGTTTACTTTAGGAATAGACACACCCGAGGTGCTACTCAAGAAACTGGATGATGCCCAAGGCTTTAAAGCCATAAAGGTAAAATTGGGAAGAGATAACGACAGGGAAATTATCCAAACGATAAGAAGTAAAACCGATGTACCCCTTTTTGTAGATGCCAACCAAGGCTGGAGCAACAAAAAACAGGCTATAGACCTGATTTATTGGTTGCACGAGCAAGGTGTGGTATTGATAGAGCAACCCATGGACAAGAACGATCTGGATGGGAACGCTTGGCTAACCGAACGCAGCCCAATACCACTATTGGCAGATGAGGCCATACAACGCCTCTGCGATATAGACCGTATAAAGGGAGCTTACCATGGTATCAACGTTAAACTGATGAAAAGTGCAGGAATGTACGAAGGACATCAGATGATTATTAAAGCAAAACAATTGGGCATGAAAGTACTAATAGGTTGTATGAGCGAAACCTCTATTGCTACTTTAGCCGGAGCTCACCTCGCCCCATTGTGCGACTGGGCCGATCTGGACGGGCCTTGGCTCACGGTAAACAATCCATTCGATAATCCTAAAATGGAAAATGGACGCTATCAACTCAGCAATGCAGCAGGCTTAGGCTTAAGCGGTCTATCCGATAATTTCTTCGATTAACCAAAGCTTGTCAGCCGTCTTTGTCACTGATATTTCATTTCATACTTTAAAGTTTAATTCGGACAATTTTATCCGTAAATTGCATTGATTGAGCACAGAAAGTGCAATCATAGCCAAAATACCGATAATCATGTCTGCTCCAATCGACCTATCAACTCTCCATATGGATACGGCTTTATTAAGCTCGTTACAAAAGGCCAAAAGTTTGTTATGGCTCAACCCCAATTTATGTAAGGTTAAAGATTTTGAAAGTGAACAATTGCATTACAAAGATTTGCTTGAGGCTGCCAAGTTTATGCAAAAGTATGCCCCTTGTATTACTCAAATCTTCCCAGAAACCACTAAAGATAAAGGTCGTATCCAGTCTCCTTTATTTGAGATTGAACGTTTTAAAAAAAAACAATTTGGTCATCAACTAAAAGGACAATTACTACTAAAAGGCGATCATGCCCTTGCTGTGGCTGGTTCAATAAAAGCCCGAGGCGGTTTCTTTGAGGTATTACAATTTGCCCATCAACTATGTGTAGAACAAAAATTAATTGGTGATGATGAGGTGGCAGATTTCACTAATAAAGAAGTAAAAAAATTACTAGCCAAATATACCATTGGCGTAGGTTCAACCGGAAACCTAGGACTAAGTATTGGTATCATCAGTGCTAAACTAGGATTTAAAGCCAAAGTATATATGAGCCATGATGCGAAAGCCTGGAAGAAAGAGCTTTTACGAAAAAATGGGGCTGAAGTAATAGAAGAAGATGGTGACTTTAGTAAGGCTATTAGCCAAGGACGACACGAAACGCTAGCCAATCCTTTTGGCTACTTTGTAGATGACGAAAGAAGTAAGCTGCTATTTTTGGGTTATAGCCTGGCTGCAATAGAACTGAAGGAACAATTGGAAGAGAAAAACATTAAAATTGACGAAGAACATCCCTTGATGGTTTACTCGCCTTGTGGG
This sequence comes from Pedobacter sp., assembly GCA_039810685.1. Taxonomy (GTDB): domain Bacteria; phylum Bacteroidota; class Bacteroidia; order Sphingobacteriales; family Sphingobacteriaceae; genus Pedobacter. The sequence goes on from JBDHXL010000011.1 coordinate 48,971, forward strand.
GTTGGTGGTTCGCCCGGAGGTGTAATGTGGGGTTTGAAAATGGTTTTTGGTGATGCCGTACATGTCTTTATGGTTGAGCCTACACATGCTCCTGCAGTATTACTTGGCATAGCCAGTGGCTTGCAGAACCAAATATGCGTACAAGACATTGGTTTAGATAACCTTACCGAGGCTGATGGCTTAGCTGTTGGACGAGCATCTGCCTTTGCCAGCAGCTTTATTGCAAAATTAGTGAGCGGTATTTATACTTTAGCAGACCACGAACTGATTCCACTATTGCAGCAACTTTACCAATCCGAAAATATCTTTGTTGAACCTTCGGCTACTGTAGGTTTGGTTGGGCCTGCTATAGTGGGCAAATCAGACTATATGACAAAACAAGGTATTAAAGCTCAGCAAGTTTGCCATGTAGTATGGTCAACCGGAGGCGGTTTGGTGCCTCGTTCTACACGCAAGGCTTTATTACCGAATTAGACATGCACAACAAAATCCAAAAAAGTATAGGTTTATTTTCTGTACCCGATTGTTATTTTTGTGAACAACACATAAAGCTAACGCTAATATTTTACCATGTTTAGAGAAGACCCTAGCAAAGCTCAAGCCTATACCTTACTAGCCCAATTGGGCAAAAAAGTATTACGCCCTGGCGGTAAAGAGCTCACACTTAGGCTGATTGACCGACTAGCTATCCAAGCTGGTGATGATGTGGTAGAATTTGCCCCTGGCTTAGGTTTTACCGCCCAACTAATCATCAAAAAAGCACCACAATCTTATTTGGGTATAGACCACGACAAAAACACAGTGCTGAAGCTACAAAGAAAATTTTCTGGGAACAACATAGCCTTTACCTTGGCCAATGTTAGTAATACCGGACTAGAACAAGGCTGCAAAAACAAGATTGTATCTGAAGCCATGTTGACTATGCATGCAGATCACCGTAAAGCCGAAATTATTCGCGAGTCGTACCGTATTTTACAAAAAGGTGGTTTATACGCCATACACGAGTTGAGCTTAAAAGATGTGGACACAGAACAAAAAGCCGATATCCAACGCAATTTATCGTTGATTAGCCGAGTAAACACCCGCCCTTTGACCGAACTAGAATGGAAACAACTTTTGATGAAAGAGGGCTTTACCATCAAAGAAGTACTGACTGGTCACATGCGTTTATTAGAACCCCAAAGAATTGTGGCCGATGAAGGTTTGCTCGGAGCGCTTAAAATACTCGTCAGACTTTTAAGCAACAAGGCTGCTCGCAAACGTGTTGTGGCCATTCGGCAAGCTTTTCAGCAATATCGAGAGCAAATGCAGGCTATCGTAATTATTGCTGAGAAGATGTAACACTATTAATGAAATAGCTGCGTATAAGGTCGAATAAGGCTAGTGATAAATTTTATAATCACAAACTTTTCCTCTACTATAACATCGCATCTTGCTTGATTAGCAACTTTCTGTATTTGATAAATATACCGTTTTTCGACACAAAGCCTAGGTACCTGTTCTCCTGATCGACAACGGCTAGTATCCGGATATTTTTCTTATCCATCAATTGTATAGCCTCTCGCAATGGAGTATCTACACCTACCCATTCATCGCTTGGCTGTACCAAATCTGCACAGGTAGTTTTGCCTAAACCCGGGTCAACAAAAAACTCCAAAAGTTGTTCCATTCCTAGCACACCAATCAATTTCTGTTGCCCATCCACCACCGGAAAAACATTTTTCTCCGACCGCACAATAGCCTCTTTGTACTCATGCGGGCTATCTGCGGCTAACAATACTACATAGTTTTTTTCTAACAAGGATTTAAGCTTGAGGTGCATCAATATGTGTTCATCGGTATTTTCATTGCTTAACAAATTACCCTGTTCTGCCAATTTTTTGGTATAGATAGAATATTTGCGTACTCTTTTGTTGACAAAGAAAGAAATAGCCGATACAGACATTAGGGGCACAATTAGTGTGTACCCACCTGTTATTTCAGCACTCAAAAAAACTCCAGTCAGCGGAGCATGCATCACCCCGGCAACAGAAGCTGCCATGCCTGCAATAATAAAATGGGTAACATTCAATGTAGTCCATCCCGTTAGGTTGAGACCAAATGCAAACACAAAACCCAACAATCCGCCCACTACCACACTAGGGCCAAACATACCTCCATTGCCTCCGCTACTCATGGTAACTACACTACCAATTGTCTTTGCAACTAATGTTAGCAGGGCAAAGAGAACTAAGAGCCAAGTATTTTGGTTGTAGGAAGCAAAGAAACTATTGGACAACAATGAGGAGTAATTGCCCTCAAGAAAGTTCTGTATAGTAATATAACCCTCGCCATAAACCGCCGGAAAGAAAGCAACCAGTAACCCCAAGATAGCCCCTCCCAAACCGACCTTTGTAAACGTTCCTTTAATTTTGTCAAAATACTGATGTGCTTTCTCGTTCAGCAAGCTAAAATATACCGAATATAGCCCTGCAAGCAAACCAAACAACAAGTAAAACCCAAAATCGTTGAGTTGCCAGTCGTTGCTTACATACAAAAATAAAGGTTCGCTATGCAAAAGCTTAGACACTACCGAGGCCATTGCCGAAGCAATTAGCAAAGGAACGAAGGCAGGTATAGAAAAAGAAGGCAAAATAACCTCAATAGCAAAAATCATCCCGGCAATGGGGCTACCAAAAGCACCCGAAATACCCGCAGCAGCACCACAAGCCAACAAAAGTGTAGTTTCACGATAGTTGAGCCCAAACACACGCCCAATATTAGAGCCAATTGCCGAACCACTGGCAACAGCTGGCGCTTCTAATCCTGCCGAACCACCCATACCAACAGTAAGCGCACTACTAATAACCTGGCTGTAGATGTTGTGAAAATCAAGCTTGCTTCTTTCGGCTGTCACACTTTTTATTAAAGGAGGAATACCATGCCGAAACGCTTTCTTGCGAATAAAAACCTTAATGTATAATACTGTTAGTAAAATACCAATTAGTGGAAAAAACAGATACAGATAATATTTGTAGGGCCAATGGAAATCGTTCTGTAAAAAACTAGCAATAGCATGGGTAAGCTTTTTGAGCAAAGAAGCTGCTAGACCGCCAAACGCACCTACAATACAGGCTGCCACAATCAGAAAATTATCTTGTGAAACCTTTTGCTTGCGCCAATGATTTAAACTAATGATATGACGAAGTAATTTTTCGTACATTCAAACTAATCGCTTTGTAATCTCGGTATAAGGTAATCAAAAAAAGTTAAATACGTTTATTTTTCTGTTCTTTCACCGTACCACCTGCTAGCAGGCTCTGTATCAGTACACTTGCAGTAGGCTACCTTTTTTAACTAAAATTTTACTTATTTTAGTAGCTCCTTTGAACAAACACGAGTATTATGACCGATTTTTTCCAGCATTGGGCACACGAATTTGAACTACCTTTGAGCAACCCCATCTTGGTATTTTCGCTCATCCTGCTGATTATTCTGTTGTCGCCAATCTTATTAAGAAAACTGAACATACCGGGTATTATTGGCCTTATCATTGCCGGGGTAGTAATTGGTCCGCACGGTTTCAATATCCTAGAAAAAAGCTCGGCCATCACCCTGTTCTCCACCATCGGCCTACTGTATATCATGTTTATTGCAGGTCTTGAATTGGATCTGAACGAGTTTAAACAAAATAAGAACAAAAGTCTGCTTTTTGGTTTTTTCACGTTCATCATTCCCATTGCCATAGGCTATCCTGTTTGCCATTACCTTTTGGGCTACGATTTCAATACCAGCTTTCTAACAGCCAGTATGTTTGCCACCCATACCTTGGTGGCCTACCCCATTGTGAGCAAACTGGGCGTTGCCAAAAACCAAGCCGTAGCTATTACCGTGGGTGGCACCATTTTAACCGATACCGCTGTATTGATTATTTTGGCTGTGATAATGGGCAATACCAGCGGAAACCTCAATGCTCAATTTTGGCTAAGACTCAGCATATCGCTGGCTATCTTCACCGCTATCATGTTTTTAGTGATTCCCAGAGTAGCCAAGTGGTTTTTCCAAAAACTCGAAAGTGAAAAACATTCGCACTATATATTTGTATTAGCTGTAGTATTTTTTGCGGCTTTTTTGGCCGAAGTTGCCGGTGTTGAACCCATTATTGGGGCTTTTATGGCCGGTTTAGCACTCAACAAGCTCATTCCTCACTCATCAGCATTGATGAACAGAATAGAGTTCATTGGCAATTCGTTGTTTATCCCGTTCTTTCTAATAAGTGTGGGCATGATTGTAAACGTCAGCGTGATTATGAGTGGTCCAATGGCCTTAATAGTTGCCGGAGCTTTAACCTTGGTAGCCCTAACGGGGAAATGGCTAGCCGCCCTACTTACCCGACTGGTTTTTAAATACAGCAGAGCGCAAGGACAATTGATTTTTGGATTGAGTAGTGCCCACGCTGCTGCTACATTGGCAATAATTTTAGTAGGTTATGAGGCAAAGATAATTGATGAAAACATACTTAATGGCACCATTATCCTCATTCTGATTACCTGTGTAATAGCCTCATTTGCAACCGAAAAGGCTGCCAAAACGGTGCTCATCGAATCGGATGAGGACATGGAAGCTTTAAACCAGGTTGATGCTAGTTCAAACGAACATATTCTTTTGCCTATTGCCAATGTGGCCTCATTTGACAAAATCTTAGAGTTTGCCACTTTTATTCGCGATAAAAAATCAGTCAATCCCGTTTCAATCTTATCAGTCGTGTCTAACGATAGTGAGGCCGAATTAAATATCATCAAAACTCGTAATAAGCTCGAAGAGTTTGTAAGACAGGCCTCGGCCACCGAAACCAAAGTCAATATTGTTACCACAATAGACCACAATGCCGCCAGCGGAATTGCCCGTATCTCTCGCGAACTGATGACCGACATCATTGTGTTAGGTTGGTCGCAAGGAGGTGGAAATTTTCTGGATAGGCTGGTAGGCAAAAAGGTTGACAGCATTGTTGAGAGTACAGATAAAACCATAATGGTTTGCCATCTTGAGCGACCTTTGGTTACCCACAAAAAACTGGTTGTTGCCGTTGCGCCCCTGGCCGAGCATGAAAATGGTTTTGTACTTTGGCTCAATAAAGTGCTGGCTCTAGCCAAAGAACTCAGTGTACCAGTACAATTCTATGGTAGCGAAGGCACCCAAAAAGCAATTGAGAGGGTGATGGAAAAAGAAAAATTATCTGCTGCCATCAGCTACAGCCATTTTGAAGACTGGGATGATTTCCTTATCCTGTCTCGCCACATCAAAGAAGAAGACTTAATGGTTCTCGTATCGGCTCGTAAAGGAGCTACATCTTACCTCAACCAATTTGACAGCATACCGGCCAAAATCAAAAAATACTTCCCTGTTAACAGTCGTATTCTTATCTACCCACAACAATATGCCGAATCGCACAACAGCGAGCAATATACCGATTTTTCTAACGAGCCACTTAGCAAGGGTATAGAGGCCGTACAAAAACTTGGTAAGGGTATTGGCTCTATCTTCAAAAGAAACGAAGGCTAAAAATGTCAATAGCAGGACAATTACTACTTTTGATTAAGCTATATCTTACTTAACTTTATAAAAAACCCATTAAGATGAGCGAAGAAAGTCTATACCCAAAGTACAGTTCTAAAATTATCGAGAAAAGAGCTGAGCTTGGCCCCGAAAATTTGGAAGCCTGGCGCAATTTTAGCAAAAGTGTTTTTGCCGAAGGACATTTATCTGAACAAACCAAACAGCTCATAGCCATTGCTGTGGCTCATGTAACCCAGTGTCCCTATTGCATTCGTAGTCACACCAAACAGGCCTTACGAAAAGGAGTGAGCAAAGCTGAAATTATGGAGGCTATTTGGATTGCAGCAGAAATGAGAGCCGGAGCAGCGGTAGCCCACTCGGCCATTGCGATAGATGAAATGGAGAAAGATGCCTAAGGTAGCCGTCATTATCATTACCTATAACCGAGCAAATTTACTGCACCGTGCCTTGGATTCGGTTTTGGCGCAAAGCGAAAAAGATTGGATAGTTTGGGTAATTGATGACGGTAGCACCGACAACAGTCGTGAAGTGGTGGCCGAGTACCAAAAAATTGACAGTAGGGTGCATTACCACTACCAAGAAAATGGTGGCGAGGCCTCAGCTCGAAACAAAGGAATAGCCTTAGCTCAGGCCACCTACATTACTTACCTCGACTCGGACGATGCCTATGAAACCGATCACCTAAGACATCGCCTACAAATATTAGAAAAGAACCCCAGCATCGACCTCTTGCACGGCGGGGTGCGTATTGTTGGCAATGCCTACGTTCCGGATCGGCATCAGCCCAAAAAACTGATACACCTCTCTAAATGTGTAATCGGGGCTACTTTCTTTATGCGCCCTGAGGGATTTGTGCGTTTGGGTCTTTACCATAAAATGCCAATTGGAACCGATGCCGATTTGTTTGAAAGAGCTGAAAAAGCAGGTTATACCATCCAAAAAACAGCTCACCCTTCCTATATCTATTATCGCGACTCGACCGATTCTTTGACCACAAAATACCAACAAGAGCAGCAAAAACCCGAGCACTAAGCCCGATTTTTCATCACTAATCTATCCCTTATACCCGAGTTCAATCCCCTTGGTACTTCAAAAGCTTTTGGCTACATTCGTGGCTATTTTACCTATCATCTTAACAAACACCATGAAAAAAACATTATCATTACTGGCTATCTTTGTCCTGAGTTTAGGCTCAACTTTAGCCCAAAAGGATCTCAAAATCTGGTTCAAGAGTCCCGCTAAAACTTGGAATGATGCACTACCCATCGGTAACGGGCGCTTAGGTGCTATGATTTTCGGGAAAGTGGACAACGAGCTCATCCAACTCAACGAAGAAAGTATTTGGGACGGACACCGCATCAACGACAACAACCCCCAATCATTGGCTCACCTCAAAGAAATCCAAAATTTACTCCTCAACGGTGAGAACAACAAGGCACACGAGCTGATGAAAAAATACATGTTAGCCACTCCTTCCAATTTTGGATCCTACCAAACCCTCGGGAATATCCGCTTCGATTTTGGGAGTAATTTTTCTGCCCGCAACTATCAACGCAGTTTAGACCTTGGTAGCGGTGTAGCCAAAGTAAGCTATAACCAAAATGGTGTAAGCTATCTTAGAGAAAGTTTTGCATCGGCTCCGGATAATTGTTTAGTTATTCGCCTATCGGCCAACAAGGGTAAAAGTATCAGTTTCAAAGCTAATTTATATCGTGAGTACGATGCCTCGGTAAGTAATCCCAGTTCAAACACACTTTTGATGAGTGGCCAAATTTTAGCTACCAATTCGATGGTTACTGGCGAGGGTGGTCCCGGACTGAAATTCAACACCTTGCTAAAAGTCATCAACACAGGGGGCCGCGTACAAACCGCCAACAATAGTATTTTGGTTGAAGGAGCCGATGAGGTATTACTCTTAGTTACTGCAGCTAGCGACTACAATTTGCAAAAGCTCAATTTCGATCGTAGTATCGACCCCAAGAATAAAGTAGAAGCCATATTGGCAAAAGCCTCCGAGAAAAGCTACGCACAATTGCTACAACGTCACTTAGAAGAGTTTAGCCCTTTGATGGCTAAAATGAGTTTTGAGCTCGATGGCGAAGATAAATCAAAACTAGCAACCGACGAGCGTATGGCACAAATACGTAAAGGAGCAGTTGATTTGCCGCTTACGACTTTGTACTTTCAGTATGGGCGCTACCTCTTACTCAGTAGCTCAAGAGCTCCGGGCATACTTCCGGCAAACCTACAGGGCATTTGGAATGAGCATTACGAAGCACCTTGGAAATCGGACTACCACACCAATATTAACCTGCAAATGAACTATTGGCCTAGTGACGTAGCCAACATCAGCAATACCGTAGCTCCTTTTGTAAATTTTGTTGATGCCTACAGAGAGCCCGGACGTATTGCTGCACAGCAGATGTATGGTGCTAAAGGCTGGATGCTACATCACGCTACCAATATTTTTGGACGCACCGGAATTATCTCCGGAATACATTGGGGAACATCACCCTTGGCTGCTGCTTGGTTGTGCCTCAACGCATGGGAACATTATCGGTTTACGGGCAATAAAGCATATTTGCAACAACAGGCTTACCCGATAATGAAAGAAGCCGCACAATTTGTTCAAGATTTCTTAATTCGCGATAAAAACGGCTTTTTGGTTACGGCTCCTTCTATGTCACCAGAAAACACTTTTAAACTACCTAATGGCAAGAGCGACCAAATAACCTATGCCCCAACCATAGACATTATGCTGATACAGGAGCTATACCGAGCTTGCATAGAAGCCGGCACCTTGCTCAAAGACGATAAGCAGTTCATAAAAGAGCTGAACAATACCTTGCGCCAATTGCCCCCCATCAAAATCAGTAAGCGCACAGGTGCTATACAAGAATGGATAGAAGACTACGAAGAAGCCGAACCCGGACACCGCCACATATCGCATTTACTGGGCTTATACCCAGCCAATCTCATCCATCCCGAAAACACCAATCTATTTGAGGCCGCAAAGAAGACCTTAGAACGCAGATTGGCCAACGGAGGCGGTCATACCGGATGGAGCAGAGCATGGATCATCAATTTCTACGCTCGTTTGCTTGATGGCGAAAAAGCAGGCGAGAATGTACAAATGCTTTTACAAAAATCTACACTCGACAATCTTTTTGACAACCACCCTCCTTTCCAAATTGACGGTAATTTTGGTGGCACAGCAGGTATAGCCGAAATGCTGGTGCAAAGCCACAACGGCTACATCGAACTATTGCCTGCACTTCCAAAATCATGGAGCAAAGGAGCCGTAAAAGGTTTGGTAGCTAGAGGTGCTTTTGAGGTAGATATCCAATGGAAAGACAATAAAATTGAAACAGCCAGCCTATTCAGCAAAATTGGTGGTAAATGTAAAGTCAAATATCAAGCAAAAACAATAAGCCTAAATACCAAGGCCGGCCAACGATACGATTTGACTAAACTACTAAGTCGTTAAAAAAATAAAGTCGGTTAGGGTTTTCCCCCAACCGACTTTATAATAAAATGAAGAAAAACGATTAGGCCAAAAGGCGAATTGGTTCTTCTAACAATTGTTTTAAGGTTTGAAGGAAAGCAGCTCCGGTGGCTCCGTCAACCACACGGTGGTCGCAACCCAAGGTTAGTTTCATAACATTGCCCGGCACAACTGCTCCGTTTTTCAATACCGGAATGGCCTGTATAGCTCCTACCGAAAGAATAGCTCCGTCGGGTGAGTTGATGATAGAAGTAAACTCATCTATACCGAACATGCCCAAGTTAGATACGGTGAAGGTAGAGCCTTCCCAATCTGCGGGTTGTAGCTTTTTAGCCTTAGCTCGTACGCTGTACTCTTTCACTTCGGCAGAAATTTGCGATAGTGATTTTCCGTCAGCAAAGCGTACTACCGGCACCAATAAACCATCTTCAACCGCCATAGCTACCCCAATATTGGTGTGCTCATTGAAACGGATTTTATCGCCACCCCATGAAGAGTTGACTGCCGGATGTTTTTTCAGCGCAATGGCCACTGCTTTGATAACAATATCGTTGAACGATACTTTTACCGGAGCCACATCATTGATGCGGGTACGTGCAGCCATGGCACTGTCCATATCTATGCTGATAGTGAGATAAAAGTGCGGTGCAGTGAATAAACTTTCAGCCAAACGTTTGGCAATAGTTTTACGCATTTGCGAAACCGGTTTTTCGGTATAGCGCTCTTCGCCAACATAGCTGGGTATAACAACCGGGCTAGCCGCAGCACTTTCTGCTTGTGGAGCTGCCACACTTGGTGCAGCACCGGCTTTGAAATTCTCTATATCTTTTTTGATAATTCTTCCACCTTCTGCACTACCCACAACTTGGCTAAGGTCAATACCTTTTTCTTTAGCTATGCGTTTGGCCAATGGCGAAGCAAATATACGTCCGTTGTTGCTAACTTCAGGAGTAGCTGCAACGGAGCTATCAGGAGCCACAACAACAGCTGCCGCACTAGGCGCACTAGCGCTATTGCTTTGCGTTGGTTTTGGAGCATTACCTGCGGCCAAAATTGCCGAAACATCGGTACCCTCTGGGCCAACAATTGCAATAATACCATTTACTTTTGCCGCTGCACCTTTTTCTACACCAATATGCAGTAAAGTTCCGGTTGCGTAACCCATCACCTCCATAGTGGCCTTATCGGTTTCTACGTCGGCCAATACATCATCATCCTTCACCTTATCACCAACCTTTTTGTGCCAAACAGCAATAACGCCTTCGGTCATGGTATCGCTCAACAAAGGCATTCTGATTACGCTAATACCTTTTGCAGCCAATTCTTCATCACTCAAACCTGCTCCAGCCTCGGCAGCACTTGCTTGCGGAGCTTCAGTAGGTGCTTCGCTGGCTGTATTGGTTGCAGGGGCTACCTCAGCCGCTAATGCAGCCTGATAATCTTCGCCTTCTTTACCAATTACGGCCATAGGAGCATCAATAGCTACCGCCTGTCCTTCTTGCACACCGATATAAAGCAAAGTGCCTTCCCAATAAGATTCCATGTCCATGGTAGCTTTATCGGTCTCTACCTCGGCTAAAACATCGCCGCTTTTTACTTTATCGCCAACTTTTTTGTGCCACTTTGCCAAAACCCCTTCGGTCATGGTGTCGCTCATTTTTGGCATTTTAATTACTTCAGCCATCTATTAACTTGTTATAATGCTAAATACTTGTATGTTTAAATCTCTTGGAAAGGGTAATCTTTCTGCACATAAATATCCGAGAACAACTCTTCGGGCTGTGGCCATGGTGATTCTTCGGCAAATTTAACCGCCTCATCTACTGTTGCTTTCACTTTGGCCTCTACCTCTTCTATCCAAGCTTGGTCTGCGTATTTTTCTTTAAGGATAATCTCTCGCACTTGCTCAATAGGATCTTTAGCTTTGTACTCTTCCAACTCTTCTTTGGTACGGTATTTTGCAGGGTCAGACATCGAGTGCCCTCTGTACCTATAGGTTCTAATCTCTAAAAAAGTAGGGCCTTCACCTCTACGAGCACGTTGCAAAGCCTCGTCCATGGCAGTGTGTACCGCTATAGGATCCATACCATCAACTGGAGCACAAGGCATATCAAAAGCCAAACCTATTTTATAAATATCTTGCATGTTGGTAGTTCTTTGCACCGAAGTACCCATGGCATATCCATTGTTTTCGCAAACAAAAACTACGGGTAGTTTCCACAACATGGCCATGTTAAAACTTTCGTTCAATGAGCCTTGTCGTACAGCACCATCGCCCATGTAGCAAATATTTACATTGTTAGTGCCCTTGTATTTTTCTGCAAAGGCGATACCTGCACCCAAAGGCATTTGTCCGCCCACTATACCGTGGCCACCGTAAAAATTGTGTTCTTTACTAAAAATGTGCATCGAACCACCTTTGCCCTTCGAGCAGCCGGTAGCTTTGCCGTACATCTCGGCCATAATGCTTTTGGCACTCATACCTAAAGCCAAACCATGAGCGTGGTCTCGGTAAGAAGTCACCATCGAATCGCCTGGCTGCATTGCCGATATTGCTCCGGCAACTACCGCTTCTTGACCAATATACAGATGACAAAATCCTCTTATCTTCTGCTGACCATATAATTGACCTGTTTTCTCCTCGAACTTGCGCATCAGCAACATCGATTCGAACCACTTCAAATAGGTGTCTTTATTTATTTCTACTGCACTCATGTTTTGATGTTATTTTTTTTCGAGAGCAAAGCTAACTAATTTCTTTCTTTATTGGTAATTACAAGCGCAAAAAGAGTGTGATTTAGCACATAATTTTTCTCTATTTCAACTTAAATAATAGCTATATCTTCTTTCAAATTCTAATCGTTCAATAAGCACACCTATACTCATCAAGTACAAGAGCTCGACTACCAAATTTTATTTGGTTATTTGATTTTCCTACCAACTCTTACACAAGCTTATCAAAAGCAAAAAGATTGTTACAGAGCATTTGAATTTTTGCTTATTCTTTTGTGTATCCTTGACTTTTTATATACAACAACACCTTATGAGCACAGACACCAATCAACTTAAAAGCAAGACACATTTTATTTTATTAGACGGATTAAGAGGCGTAGCAGCATTGGCCGTTGTGATTTTCCATTTTATGGAGATGTTTATTCCCGATTTTACCAAAATATTTATTGCTCATGGCTTTTTGGCTGTTGATTTTTTCTTTTGCCTATCGGGATTTGTGGTTGCCTACGCTTATGATGACCGGATACAATCTTATAGCCTAAAACAATTTTTTACCCTACGGCTCATACGCCTGCATCCGCTAGTTGTGTTGGGTACAATATTTGGTTTGTTGGCTCTACTTTTTGACCCCTTTGCCACCAACCCGCAGAGCAACAGCTTTTTACAATTGGCTTTGATTAGCTTATTATCATTGCTACTCATCCCCTATCCGGTAATGCCAGAGCGAGCCTTCAACCTTTTTGGGCTAAACGCACCCGCTTGGACTCTGTTTTGGGAATATGTAGCCAATGTACTTTATGCCCTTTTCTTGCACAAACTAAAAAAACAATGGCTGCTAGCGGGTGCTGTGGTAATGGCCGGAGTGTTATTTGGGGTAACCAAAACGGCTGGTAATATAACTGGCGGATGGAGTGGTGAAAATTTCTGGCACGGTGCAGCCCGCATTGGCTTCTCATTTTTGATGGGAATGAGCATTTTCCGCTATCAATGGATAATTAAAAACCAATTAAATTTTCCAATATTGGCATTTATGCTGCTATTGGCTTTTGTTTTCCCTTTTAGACCGGATTGGAACTGGCTCAGCGAACCTTTAATCATCATCGGCTTCTTTCCACTCATGGTTTCTTTGGGGGCTGGTGCAGTGCCAAACAATCAATTCAAACAAATCAGTATATTTTCGGGTAATATTTCTTATCCGCTCTACATCACCCATTATTTTATGCTTTGGGCCTTTGGCAATTACTATGCCGCAGCAAAACCCGATCATGCTACCTTGGCATGGGTCATCCCCACAGCTATATTGGTGCAGCTAGCCGTTGCATATTTGGCCATGAAATATTACGACCAACCCATCAGAAAATATTTGAATAAAAAGCTTACTTAAGCTCCTCGTAATCAACAAACTCACCCATTTTATTGAGATTACCCTTTTTCTTGTCTCTTTTCGGCACAAAGTCGATAGAGATAGAGCCTTCAGGGCGGCGAGCCTGCTGAGCCTGCGCTTGGTTTTGCATTTTACCAAAAGCGTTGCGCAAAACCGAAGGAAGAATGAGCCTGACCAATAGACGTATCAGCCAAAGGATTAAGATAAAAACAAAAAGAAATTTTATTAATGCCATGTAAATAACAATCGTACGCAAATATAGACGTAAAAATACGGCTTTTGTTTCAATATTAGATTTTCATGGCAAAATTATGGCAATTGCACCTCAAAAACCTGTTAAAAACAAAATACTTTGGCCTCTACCATTTATGATTCAAATAGCTTAAATTTGCGACTTTTAATTTTTGAGTTATACTTGATTGATGTATAGGGAATTTAAACAACTGGAACTAGCCAAAATTGGTAAGGAGATATTAGATTTTTGGAAAAAAGAAGGCATATTCGAAAAAAGCATCAATAGCCGTCCGAAAGCTAAACCTTTCACCTTTTATGAGGGGCCACCCTCTGCCAACGGCATGCCCGGTATCCACCACGTAATGGCCCGTACCATCAAAGACATCTTTTGTCGTTACAAAACCTTAAAGGGTTACCAAGTAAAACGTAAAGGCGGCTGGGACACTCACGGGCTACCCATAGAACTGGCTGTAGAGAAAAAACTAGGTATTGTAAAAGAAGATATAGGCAAGAAAATTTCTGTTGACGAGTATAACGCTGCTTGCCGCGAAGAGGTGATGCGCTATACCGATGTATGGAATGACCTAACCGAAAAAATGGGTTACTGGGTTGACCTGGAAAAACCCTATGTAACCTACCACAACGAGTATATCGAAACCCTGTGGTGGATACTTAAAGAACTCTACAACAAAGGTTTCCTTTACAAAGGCTATACCATACAACCTTATTCGCCAGCAGCTGGCACCGGACTAAGCTCGCACGAGCTCAACCAGCCCGGCACCTACCGCGATGTGAGCGACACCACTATTGTTGCACAGTTTAGTGCCCTAGCCGAAAGCCTACCCGAAAGCCTAAAAGGTTTTGGTTCTATATCGCTATTGGCTTGGACCACTACCCCTTGGACACTGCCCAGCAACACAGCCCTAACCGTTGGCCCTAAAATAGATTACGTATTGGTAAAAACTTTTAACCAATATACTTTTGAGCCTATCCACGTAATTTTGGCCGAAGCTTTGGTGGGCAAACAGTTTGCTGGCAAATTTTTCTGCACAGAAAACCCCGATGATTTTACCAATTACAAAGCCGAAGACAAGAAAATTCCTTATCAGGTGATAAAAACTTGCAAAGGCGATGAGCTAATTGGTATTAGATACAAACAATTGCTACCTTGGGCACTTCCTTACCAAAACCCCGAAAACGCCTTTAGGGTTATTGGTGGTGATTTTGTAACTACCGAAGACGGTACGGGTATAGTACACACTGCTCCTACTTTTGGTGCAGACGATGCCCGAGTAGCCAAAGCAGCACAGCCCGAGGTACCACCCATGCTGATACTGGATGACAAAGGCAACCCCGTCCCTCTGGTAGATTTGCAAGGAAAATTTGTAGCTGCCATTGGTTCAGACTTTGGTGGCAAATATGTTAAAAACGAATATTACAACGAAGGCGAGGCTCCTGAAAGATCGGTAGATGTTGAAATTGCCATTTTACTAAAAACGCAAAACAAAGCCTTCAAAGTAGAAAAATACGTACACAGCTACCCACATTGCTGGCGTACCGACAAACCGGTGCTATATTACCCACTGGACAGCTGGTTTATACGCACCACCGCCGTAAAAGACAAAATGGCGGCTTTGAACAAAACCATCAATTGGAAACCCGAAGCCACCGGAACCGGACGTTTTGGCAATTGGTTAGAAAATTTGGTTGATTGGAATCTTTCTCGCTCTCGCTACTGGGGCACCCCATTACCAATTTGGCGTAGTAAAGACGGAACCGAAGAAAAATGTATCGGTTCTATTGAAGAACTGAACAACGAAATTGCCAAAGCTATTGCGGCCGGATTTATGCCACAAGGTTTTGTATTGAAAGATATGCACCGTCCCTATGTGGATGATGTAGTGCTAGTTTCTGACAAGGGCGAGAAAATGTTCCGCGAAAGCGATTTAATTGACGTTTGGTTTGATAGCGGAGCCATGCCTTATGCCCAATGGCATTTTCCTTTTGAGAATAAAGATGAATTTGAGCATGCCTACCCGGCCGATTTTATTGCCGAAGGCGTGGACCAAACCAGAGGTTGGTTTTTCACGCTGCATGCCATTGCAGTGATGTTGAGCGAAAGCAGTGAAGAGATAAAAGCCATCAACCAGAAAGTAAGCAACCCAGGTATTGCCTTCAAAAATGTGGTATCAAACGGGTTGGTACTCGACAAAAATGGCAATAAAATGTCTAAACGCTTGGGCAATGCCGTTGATCCGTTTAGCACCATAGCAACATACAGTGCCGATGCTACCCGCTGGTACATGATTAGCAATGCATCACCTTGGGAAAACCTCAAATTTAATATTGAAGGGCTGGATGAAGTGCGCCGTAAATTTTTTGGCACCCTTTACAATACCTACTCGTTTTTTGCACTGTATGCCAATATCGACCGCTTTGTGATTGACCTCAACCAACAAAGTCCGGTTGAGCAACGCTCTGAGTTGGATAGGTGGATACTCTCATTATTGCAACGCCTAATAGCCGAAGTTGATAGCGCTTATGAGGCTTATGAACCCACCAAAGCTGCTAGAGCAATAGAGAATTTTGTGGATGAGCACCTGAGCAATTGGTACATTCGCCTGTCACGTCGTCGTTTTTGGAAAGGAGAAATGACTGATGATAAGAAAGCGGCCTACGAAACCTTATACACTTGCTTGCTAAACATCAGCCAATTGATGTCGCCGATAGCTCCTTTCTTCTCCGACTGGTTGTACCAAAACCTCAGCGAGGTATTGCCCGCAAACGAGAAAGTAGCCTCAGTACACCTGAGCCTGCTGCCACAGCCACAAGCCGAACTTTTGGACACCCAACTCAACGAGCGTATGGAGCTGGCACAAAACATCTCTTCGATGGTGCTATCGCTCAGAAAAAAAGTGGGCATAAACGTGCGGCAGCCCTTGGCCAAAGTTTTAATCCCTATTTTAGAGCCCCAACTGGAGCAAAAAATAGAGGCTGTAAAAGATTTAATACTTTCTGAAACCAACATCAAAGAAATTGACTATATTTCGGACACCACGGGTTTCATCAAGAAAAAGATAAAACCCAATTTCAAGGCCTTGGGAGCAAAAGTGGGCAAAGACATGAAAATGGTAACAGCAGCCATAGCCGAAATGAGCCAAGAAGAATTGGCTAATTTTGAAAAAAGTGGCACATACACCATCGCCAACAGCAATTACAGCATTGCACTTAGCGATGTAGAAATCATTGCCGAGGATATACCGGGCTGGCAGGTGACCAATATGGGCAACTTAACGGTAGCTCTGGACATCAACATCAGCAAAGAGCTGAAACTAGAAGGGCTGTCGAGAGAGTTGATTAACCGTTTGCAAAACTTGCGCAAAGAACAAGGCTTGGAAGTAACCGACCGCATTAGCGTGAAACTGCAAAACGCAGACTGGTTGACAGAAGTATTGAACAACAACCGGGCATACATTTGCAACGAGGTGCTTGCCAACGCTATTGAATTGCAAAACAAAGGCTTTTCGAGCCAAACTATAATTATTGAAGACAAAGAACTTGAAGTATTGATTGCCAAAATTTAACATTATGGAAAAACAAGAAAAAACACGTTACAGCGACAGTGAATTACAAGAATTTAAGGAACTGATCCTTGAAAAACTAAATATAGCCAAGGAAGAATTACAGGCATTGACTACTTCTTTAAGCTCGCCAAACGCAAACGGTACCGAAGATACCTCTGGTGCTTACAAAACTTTGGAAGATGGTTCAGCTACTTTAGAAAAAGAGCAAATTAACCAATTGGCTGCACGCCAAAAGAAATTTATGGACAACCTAGAGGCAGCTTTGGTGCGTATCGAGAACAAAACCTATGGTATTTGCCGCGAAACCGGAAAGCTGATCCCTAAAGAGCGCTTACGTGCCGTGCCACATGCCACTTTAAGTATGGAAGCCAAGCTGAAGCAGAATTAATGAAAGGATACACCAAACCCCTCCTCTTAATTTTCTTTGTGCTGCTTGCCGACCAGTTGTTCAAAACCTGGGTAAAAACAAACATGTACATGGGTCAAGAATACCATATTCTTGGCGACTGGTTTATTATTCATTTCACCGAAAATAACGGTATGGCCTTTGGCCTTGAGTTTGGTGGCGAATTTGGTAAACTGGCACTTTCACTGTTTCGTATTGTTGCTGTTGGCGGTATTGGCTATGGCCTGCATTATATGATTAAACACAAATACCATCGTGGGTTAATTTTGTGCGTTTCCCTAATTTTTGCAGGTGCATTAGGCAATATCATCGATTCGGTATTTTATGGCCTTATTTATGACTACGAAACCATTTTTCATGGCAGAGTGGTAGATATGCTTTATTTCCCCCTGCTCAGGGGTACCTTCCCGAGCTGGTTTCCCTTTTGGGGAGGTGAGCCCTTTGAGTTTTTCAGACCGGTTTTTAACTTAGCTGATGCAGCCATCTCTATTGGGGTAATCATTATCCTCATTTTCCAAAAAACCTATTTTAAAGAGGAAGTGAAAGATGAAATTGGCCTCAACAACGAGAGTGTTGAAGAATAGTTGAAAAAAGCATACTAATTAATCCATTATTGAGAAAAATAATGGATTTTTTGTTTTTTATGCTTTCGGTTATTTACATTTGGGCATACCCCAAATCAACTAAGACCATGAAACACTTCTTTTTTGTTTTGTTTGCAAGCTGTATAACTCTTTTTAGCAATGCCCAAAAAAGCATTCAACTTTTCAACGGTAAAGATTTAACAGGCTGGCATAGCGATGTACCCGGCAAAGATAAAAACCCCGATACGGCTGATTCATTTATTGTAAGAGATGGGCTATTGGTGAGTTTGGGCAACCCTCGTGGACACTTAATTACCGATGCCAGTTACGCAGATTATCGTTTAGATATCGAATATCGCTTTGCGGGCAAACCGGGCAATTGTGGCGTATTGGTACACGCTTCTACCCCAAGGGCATTGTACAAAATGTTTCCACAGTCTATAGAAGTACAAATGCAACACCTGGATGCCGGCGATTTTTGGTGCATAGAGGAAGATATTACCGTACCCAACATGGAAGAACGCAGAGGGCCAAAAGCCGAGTGGAGCATCAACGCAAAAAAAGGCAGACGCATTAAAAATTTGACTGATGGTTCTGAAAAACCTCTAGGCGAATGGAATACCATGCGCATAGAATGCCTGAAAGATAAAATTAGGGTTTGGGTAAATGGCACCTTAGTAAACGATGGATATCATTGTACCGCAAGCAAAGGCCAAATTGCCTTACAGGCCGAAGGCAGTGAGGTTGAATTTAAAAATTTAGTGCTTACACCCCTAAAAAAACTAAGCAAATAACTGTACGGAAATATAATTTTAACCACAATTTAGACATTACTTATTTTTCTGTTCGGCTACAAAATCACAAAAACTAGGCAACATAAAACGTAAAAACATTTTATAATTGTTGTCATCGATTTTCATATACGTAGTGAATTACTACAGTATTTGTCCCGAAACAGACAATCCCTACTCGCTGTCTCGCTACTGCAATAGCTTTACTTCACCCATCGCTCAACAAACCAAAATCTAAATTTGCTAAACTGAAAATGCGGTTTGGTAAACTGATGTGCATACCATTGTAAATAGTCTTTTACTTTTATGGTATAATTTTAAAATATATGAAAACAAAATTACTTTTCTTCTTTTTGCTTGGTTGGTCTATAATTACCCATGCACAAATAAATGTTTCAGAAAGTTTTGAAACAAGTTTCCCTTCTGGTTGGTCAACTATATTTCAAAGTGTTGCTTTTTCAAGAACTAATAACCCAACTTATGCTTGTGATGGTTCATGGGCAATGCAGACAACATTATATAACGGTAATACTTACTCATCGGTTATAACACCAAATTATACTTCTGATGGGAATCCCATTACCGTTTCATATAATTACAATCGTGGAATTGGTAGCTTTACAGGATATGCTAATTTGTATTATGAACTAAATAACAGCGGTACATGGGTACAATTTGCCACTAGTACTGATTTCAGTCCAGGCTGTAAAACATTAGAAGGAAATATAGCTAAAGGTGTTATCCCTAATGGTTCTCTTGTGAAATTTATACTGGAATTAGGCTGGGTAACTGGTAATATACAAGTTTATATTGATAATTTTAAGGCTGTTCAGGAGCCATTTTATGCTGAATATACTTTTAACAGTACTCTATACAATACTGTAGGTAAATATAGTTTTGCAGCTGCAAATACCACATTTGTAAATGACAGATATGGTGTAGCTAATAAAGCATTGCAAATAGCAGCAACTAAAACTAGTACTGCTACTATTCCTTATATACCTAGATCGCAGTCTCCAAGAACTGTATCTGTATGGTATAAAGCTAGCAGCAATTATAACTATCCTACAATATTTTCTTATGGAACAAATGCAGCCAATCAAAAATTTGGACTGTATTTAGGCTCTAATGGTAATCCTATGTTTAATGTTTATGGAATGGATAAAGATTTTGGAGGTTCTTATGCTGCTAATACTTGGCATCATGCAGTAGTAACATACGATGGAAGTACCATAAAAATGTATATGAATGGTACATTAATAGGATCTCAAGCTTATACATTAAATACAGGTAATAGTGTTTTTAGTATTGGCTCAAACGCTTCTTCTATCGTTACAATAGATGATTTAAAAATTTATGACCGTGAATTAAGTGCTGTTGAAGTAGCAGCATTGTATGCACAAGAGACATTGCCTGTAGAGTTAAGCAGTTTTACAGCTAAACTAAACAACAAAACTACTACTTTACTATGGAGCACTGCTACAGAAGTAAATACCAGTCATTTTGATATAGAATATAGTAACAATGGAAGCGAATTTGTAAAAGTAGGTCAAGTTTTAGCGCAAGGTTATAGCAACGCTATTAAACGTTACAACTATCAACACAGTACAAACAACCAAGCCAAACATTATTATCGCCTTAAAATGGTAGATAAAGATGGGCGCTCGGAGTACAGCAAAACAATTGCGCTTAACCTCAATTTGCTTACCTCCTTTTTGTTGAGCCCCAACCCTGCAAAAGACCTCGTGCAAGTGAGCA
>JBDHXL010000012.1:0-67911 GCA_039810685.1 Pedobacter sp.
GGCTTCGTTCCGCTTCGGCTACGCCTTCGCTACACTCTGCCCTGAACGAAATATTAACGAATTAAAAGAAAATGAATAAAATATTCTACTTTTGAATTGTACTAAAAATGGGAAGCCTTCAAAATGAACTATCGGCTTTCAATAGAATGATTTTTCTAAGAACTATAAAGGCTTTAATTAAATCAACATCATTGTTTTCTTAACTATCAAAGTTATGAGAAATTATAAATTATTTGTCGATATTGATGTATCGAAATTAAAGGTGGATGTGAGCCTGGTGTATCCGTCAACACCCAATGACAGCATTAGAAGATAACTTTGTAAAACTTGCTTGACAGAAAAGTAAGCCTAACATCAATAACTCTTACCCAAGCCCTTTCCCCAAAGAAGGAACTATAAACAGCTAGCATAACTGCGGTTTAAGTGGGGTTTAAATTTTAATCGTGGTTTAAAATGGCACTTTTAAGCTCATAAAAAGCTTTTCAAACAGTCGGATTTTCGCATATCCATCAAATATAGTACTAACACAAAAGCAAAAAATTATATTCATCTAACAAAGGCTACTGGTGTATTACCTAACTTTGAGTAGAAAAGTTAAGATCTTTGATGAAAAAGATAGCTTGTACCTTACTCTTCCTACTAATTGCTTTGACACCTTTACTGGCCATGCAAATTTTTGTACGGATAAACAATGGGAGAATTATAACTCTCGAGGCAGAAAGTAGCGATACCATAGATCAGATTAAACAAAAGATTGAAGACAAAGAAGGAATACCCCAAAACCAACAAATTTTATACTTTAATGGAGTAGAACTTTTAAACAACCGAACCTTAGCAGATTACAACATACAGAAAAACGACTTATTAGACCTAAGCACTATAAGCCTCCCCGTTCGTTTAGGATCTTTTCGTTTAAGTACCAAGCACAACGGTGTATTACTTGAATGGACTACCTATAGTGAAAGCAACAACAAACAATTTTGTATTAGCAGCAGTACCGATGGGCATAACTATCAACCCATCCACCTACTTACAATTGATCAACCCAACTCTTCTACAACAAAGACCTATCGTTTTTTAGACAAAAACCCTTTTCAGGGTCAAAACTACTATAAGTTAGAGCAGCTTGATCTCAACGGTGACCGTCATGTTTTAGCTATTAGAGGCCTCTTCATTTTAGCCGAACAAAAGGTTTTAGCCTATCCCAACCCAACTTACGATGAAGTAAAGATAAGTGGCCTATACGGAGAATATACAGATATCTTGATTTACAATAGCAGCGGAAAACTTATCAAAAAACAAGCGATAAACGCTTACGAGAACTCAGCTAAAATTAATCTATCTACCCAAGCAAATGGCCTATACACCATCAAGCTAAGTGGTTTCAACCACCAACAAGTCATTAAAATTATTAAACAATAATATCCATAGCCAATTTGCTTAGCACGTAGGTATGTGTCGCCCTACTGCAAGGGGTTGTACTTTTTAGCAGCATCAGCAGCTTATGCTACTAAACTAGCGATGGCTTTTTTAACTTTCTCGAAATTAAACTGAGAGCGAGTATGTGCAAAGGCTGCTGCTATTTCGGCATTCATCAAATTACCAATGCTTCCCTCGTGGCTATGGCTAAGCCGGTAATTGGGTTTAAAAGTGCCTTGTTCTATCTGCTCGCCAACTATTTTGTAGGCCTCCCTAAAAGGTACACCTTGCAAAGCCAGTTCATTCACTACCTCTACACTAAACAAGTAATCGTATTTAGGGTCTTTTAAAATGTCATCTTTTACACTGATATTTTGCAACATAAAGGTGCTGATTGCTAAACACTCATTGAGCGATGTGATAGCCGGGAAAAGATTTTCTTTGAGCAATTGCAAATCTCGATGATAGCCCGAGGGGAGGTTGGTAATCATCATGGCAATTTCATTGGGCAGTGCCTGTATCTTGTTGCAGCGAGAGCGTACCAGCTCAAAAACATCGGGGTTTTTCTTATGGGGCATGATACTGCTTCCGGTAGTCAGCTCGGCCGGGAAACTAATAAAGCCAAAATTTTGGTTAATGAACAAGCAAACATCCATAGCCATTTTGGCTAGTGTAGCCGCTACCGAAGACATGGCCTGCGCCAATATCCGCTCGGTCTTACCACGTCCCATTTGTGCATACACTACATTGTGGTGCAAGGCATCAAAACCTAGCAATTGGGTCGTCAAGCTTCTGTTTAGCGGAAAAGATGAGCCATAACCGGCAGCCGAACCCAAGGGGTTTTTATTGGTAATTTTCCATGCGGCCAGCAACATCTCCATATCATCGGCCAGGCTCTCTGCATAGGCTCCAAACCAAAGCCCAAAAGATGATGGCATAGCTATTTGCAAATGGGTGTACCCGGGCAGCAATTTGTCTTTGTGCATTTCGCTCAAGCTAATCAGCTGCTGAAACAACGCTTCGGTATGGTTCACCATTTCTTCAATGCTGCTTCTAAAATACAGTTTCAAATCTACCAGCACTTGGTCGTTGCGTGAGCGGCCACTGTGTATTTTTTTGCCAGCCTCGCCAATGCGTTGGGTTAGCAACCATTCTACTTGCGAGTGCACATCCTCTACACTATCTTCTATTACAAAATCTCCGGCCTCAATCTCCTTATAGATATTTTTGAGCTCTTTTTGTACCAAGTTCAATTCTTCGGTGCTCAACAAATCAATTGTAGCAAGCATTTTCGTGTGCGCCAATGAGCCCAACACGTCAAACTTGGCCATAAGCAAATCCAACTCACGGTCTTTACCAACGGTAAATTGTTCTACAAACTGATTAACATCTATATTTTTTTGCCAGATTTTCATTATTACGGGTTTGGATGATACAAATTTACGTTTTATGCTGCTGATAACATTAACTGCTGTGGGTTAAATTTAGCTCTAACTGCTAGCCCAACACCAAGGGGCTTAGCATAGCGATGTACCCCTCAACTCCCTGCCTAATCTCGTCCACAAAGATAAACTCATCTGCAGCGTGTGACCTACCCGAAAAGCCTGGCCCACATTTTAATGAGGGAATGGGCAATAAGGCCTGATCGGAGGTGGTGGGCGAACCATAGGTGTTTTTACCCAATGCTAAGCCTGCCTGCACTATCGGGTGTTCTTTGGCAATTGCTGATGAACGTAGCCGTAGCGAACGAGGACTAATATCGCTTTGCACATGCTGCCGAATGATGTCTAGCACTTCTTCGTGTGTATAGACATCATTAATTCGGATATCAACAGTAAAGGTACAGCTTGCCGGCACTACATTGTGTTGTGCACCAGCATTGATGATGGTGACACTCATTTTCACCGGCCCCAAATACTCCGATACCTTCTCGAAACGATAGGTTCTGAACCACTCTATATCTTGCATGGCCTTGTAAATGGCATTTTCGCCCTCCTCACGGGCGGCGTGCCCGGCTTTGCCCTGGGCTGTACAGTCTATAACCAACAGCCCTTTTTCGGCAATGGCCAAATGCATCTCTGTTGGTTCGCCAACTAGGGCAAAATCAAGTTTTCCTAGTTCGGGCAGGATTAGTTCAATACCGTTTTTGCCCGAAATTTCTTCTTCTGCCGTAGCCGCCAAGCAAAGGTTGTATTGCAAATTGGGCTTTTCATAAAAATACAAAAAGGCTGCAATAAGCGAAACTAAGCAGCCCCCAGCATCATTACTCCCCAATCCGTAAAGTTTGCCGTCTTCAACTGCAGGACAAAAAGGATCACGTGTATAGGCCGGGTTGGGTTTCACCGTATCGTGATGCGAGTTTAAAAGCAAAGTGGGTTTTTGGGCATCGAAATGACGATTAAAAGCCCATACGTTGTTCAATTTTCGGTGAAAATGTACCCCTCGTTCTGCCAAGAAACGAGCCAACAGCTCGGCTGTCTTATCCTCTTCTCTGCTAAACGAGGGGATAGCTATCATTGCTTTCAACAGCTCGGTACTGTCTTGAACCAGTTTTGCAAACATAGGTAGTTGTTAATCTTCGTAAAGTCCCCCGGCTTGTTTAGCCGACAGCTTAATTCCTTTTATAAAAGCCGAACTAAAGCCATTGTGTTCCATCTCGTTTAGTCCGGCAATGGTACAACCTTTTGGCGAGGTAACTTTATCTATCTCGCTCTCGGGATGGCTATTGGTTTGGTACAACAACTCGGCAGCACCTTTGGCAGTTTGTACAGCCATTTTCAACGCATCATGAGCATGAAAACCAATCTCTACACCACCTTGAGAGGCAGCTCTAATGGCTCGCAGAAAGAAAGCTATACCGCAGGCATTGAGTGCTGTGGCCGAGGTCATCAAATCTTCGTTAATTACAATTACCGAACCTACGGCTTCAAAAAGTTTTTCGGCCTTAGCCATATTTTCGGGGCTAGCTTGGTCGGTAGCTAGGCAGGTCATGCTTTGCCCAATAGAAATAGCGGTATTTGGCATGGCTCGCACCACTTGTTTGTCGGCACCAATTACGTTTTTAATTGCTGCACAGCTTACGCCAGACACTACCGAAACAATCAGTTGGCTAGGCAACAAGGCAGCTGCAAACTGCTCCATCACTTTTTTAAGTTGTTGAGGCAGCACAGACAGTACAATAATATCGGCATCTTTTACTGCCTCTAGGTTGTCATTGCTGAGCACAAAACCTGCTTTCTGCTCATCAGCAAGCAATTTTAAGTTTCTGCGGGTAAGTACAATTTCTTGAGCATTGCAATACTGAGACTTTACCAATCCTCTGGCTAGTGAGAGGCCAATATTGCCGCTACCAATTATCGCTATTTTTTTCATTGTTTAGTATGGTTCTGCTATTTCAGTAATTTGGTTCCAAATACGCCTTGGTTGAGGTCTTTCAGTTCATCGGCTTTGCCAATAAAAACCGCATCGACCCCTTTTTGTATAGCCTCAAAAGCATTTTGCAATTTGGGTATCATCCCTCCGACAACAATACCTTCTGCTTTTAATTGCTCAAAATCTTTGGCCGGTATTTCTCTTACAACAGAGCTTTCATCCTCTAGTTGGCGCAATACCCCTTTCTTCTCGAAACAGTAAACCAAACGGCATTGGTATTGCTGAGATAGGGCTACGGCCAACACGGAAGCAATGGTATCGGCATTGGTATTGAGCAGCTGGCCTTGCCCATCGTGTGTGATGGCGCTAAACACCGGTACAAAACCGCTTTCGAGCAAATTGCTTAACCTATTGCTTGCTACGCTGTCTGTATTGAGGTCGCCTACAAAACCGTAGTCGATAGTAGCAACCGGGCGTTTATGAGCTTGTATCATATTGCCATCGGCTCCGGTTAGCCCTATGGCGTTACATTTTTGGGCTTGTAACTGGGCTACTATATTTTTATTGATGAGCCCTGCATACACCATGGTAACAACTTCTAAACTGGCCGCATCGGTTATTCTGCGCCCCTCTACCATTTTGGCTTCTACGCCTAAAGATCGGCCAATTTCTGTAGCTATTTTTCCGCCTCCGTGCACCAAAATTTTCTTACCTTCAAGTAGCGAGAAATCATGCAGAAACTGTTCTAATGCTGCCGGATTATCAATGACGTTACCCCCAATTTTAATGATGCTGAGTTGCTCCATACACTTATTTCTTCTTCAAAAAATTATTAATGATTTGAAACTCTTTTTCGGGCTCTTCTATCTGCGGGTTATGCCCCGATTTTTCAAACATCACGAACTCGGCCTGAGGGCAATATTCTTTGTATTTCACCATCATCCAAGGTGTGGCAACCCGATCAAAACGCCCTGCTAAAATAAGTATGGGCATTTTTAGGTCTTTTAGTTGTTTCCTATAATCGAAAGTGCCAATATCACTGGTTACATAAAAATCGCCGTCTCGGCCTACCATCTGATAGTACAACTTATTGTTGTAGGCATTGGGGTATCTTTTTCTGTTGCTTGCTCTGTTTACAAACCGATCGGGATTGTAGGCGTACAAAAATCCGTAGGGTACACGCCCATACACTTCAACATGGTCTGGATCTGATGATACCCCTCCCTTTTCACGTATTTTCATCAAATCTGCCCAAACCTCCGGGTAATTGGTTTTGATTTCGTGATTAGAATTGTCGCAATTGTCTTGCCACATGGCATAACTGTGAAAAGTATTGGCCAGTATTAGGTGGCTCATGTTTTGTGGATATTTGATGGCGTAACCTTGTGCAACTACACCACCGTAAGAATGCCCCAGCAAAGAGATTTTGTTGAGTTTTAGTGCTTTTCTTAATCCTTCTATGTCTTCAATATCACGACTAAGGCTATACTCGCTTACCAACTTTGCCGTATCAGACTTGCCACGACCAAAGCCATCAAAATAGATGAGTTGATGCCCGGCATTGGCCAAAGGGTCAAAACTTCTTAATCCGTAATGTGCACCGCCCGGGCCTCCGGCAATAAAAATTATTGGGTCGCCCTCACCGATAGTGAGTACCCATAGTTTGGCTCCATTTACGGTGATGTATTTTCCATCCGTAAAACTATCAACTGTTTTTTGTTGTGCAAGGCCGTTTAGGCTGTATGCCAACACCAGCAAGCAAAGTAAAGCAAGTTTTCTCATTTGCAAAAATTTTCTGCAATTTACAAGTTTTCTAGCATAGCCTTCAACACGGCTTGTGCAGACCACAAACGGTTGCCGGCTTCGTGTATCACCAAAGATTGTGGGCCATCCAATATCTCAGCAGCCAATTCCAAATCTCTGCGTACCGGCAAACAATGCATTACCCTAGCTTGCTTGGTTAAACCGAGTTTTTGGTTATTCATCATCCACTCTCCACTTACCGGAGGTAATTGTCCGTAGTTTTTATAGCTGCTCCAATTTTTCACATACACATAATCGGCATCGGCAATAGCCTCATCTAGATTGTAATAAAGTTTAGCCCCCGAGGTAAACTCATCGCAAAGCTCATAGCCTTGAGGCTGGGCAATACAAAAATCCAACATCCCCTCGGCTTGTGCCCTACACATCCATTCGGCAAAAGAATTGGGTACAGCCTGCGGAAGCGCTTTGATATGAGGTGCCCAGGCCAATACTACCTTGGGCTTTTTGCCTTTGGCACGGTCTTCCATGGCTATTGGATTGGTTTCGGTAATGGTAATTAGGTCGGCAAGGCTCTGCAAAGGATGGCGGGTTGCGCTTTCCAGGCTTATTACCGGCACATTGCTGTATTTTACAAATTTATTGAAGAAATCTTCGCTATAATCTTCCTCTCTGCTTTGTAGCTTTGGGAAAGAACGCAAGCCCAATATGTCGCAATATTGCCCCATCACCGCAGCGGCCTCTCGTATGTGCTCTACAGTAGTACCGTTCATCACAACGCCATCTTGGGTTTCAAGTGCCCAACCTTCTTTGTCCATGTTCATCACCATCACGTTCATACCAAGGTTGAGGGCGGCTTTTTGTGTACTCAGGCGTGTACGCAAGCTAGGGTTCATAAAAACCAGACCAAGGGTCTTGTTTTTACCCAATGCTGCATGGGCATAGGGGCTGGCTTTGAGGGCCAAAGCACTGGCTACTAATTTTCTTATATCGCTAACGTCATTAACAGAGGTAAAAAGTTTCATGTCTTTTAAAAGATTTATATAAACAACACTGCTCTAAGTTAAATGTTGTGTCCCAAAATTTTGGCTAACGCTTGCAAAAATTCATCAGCTTGTGCTTTGCTTAGATTTAGCGCAGGCAATAAACGTATTACATTGGGTTTGGCCTCGCCGGTAAAGATATGATGGGTAAACAGCAGTTCTTTCTTAGCGTGTGCAAATTCATCGCTCAATTCTATCCCTATCATTAAACCACGACCTCTTACTTCTTTGATAGCAGGAAATGCCCTTAAACGCTCGAGCAGGTAAGAGCCCACCTCAGAGGCATTCTGCATCAAACTATCTTTCTCTATCACTTCTAACACAGCCAATGCTGCCGCACAAGCCAAGTGGTTGCCGCCAAAGGTAGTGCCCAGCTGACCGTGCCAAGGTTTAAACTTGGGCGAAATAGCAATACCGGCTACCGGAAAACCATTGCCCATACCTTTGGCCATGGTGTAAATATCGGCATCTACGCCAGCCCAATCGTGCGAATAAAATTGCCCGGTACGTCCGTAGCCACATTGCACACTATCGGCAATATAAACTGCGTTGTATTGGTTGCACAAGCTTCGTATTTTTTGTAAGAAACTTTTCGAGGCTTCTTTGATACCCCCTACACCTTGTATGCCCTCAATAATTACGGCAGCAATTGCCGAACCTTGCTTGGCAAATTCGGCCTCTAGCGCCTGCTCATCGTTATGGGGTAAGAAGATAACGTGATCGTTTTCATTGACAGGAGCAATAATTTTAGGATTATCGGTACAAGCTACGGCCAAAGAGGTACGACCGTGAAAGGCTCCTTTAAAAGCAATTATTTTTTTTCTACCGTTGTAAAAAGCTGCCAATTTTAGTGCATTCTCATTGGCTTCGGCTCCTGAGTTGCACAAAAACAATTGGTAATCGGTCTTGCCCGATATTTGACCCAGTTTTTCGGCCAATTGCTGTTGTAAAGGTATTTTCACCGAGTTGGAGTAGAAACCTACTTTGCCCAGCTGCTCGGTTAAACGGTGTACATAATGTGGGTGGGTATGCCCAATACTAATTACAGCATGACCACCATACAAATCAAGGTAGCTTTGCCCCTGTGCATCCCAAACTTGGCTACCTTGGGCTTTTACAATTTCTATATCATTTATCGGATATACGTCGTATAAATTCATGTTGTTCTAAAATCTGTGAGCTATTGACGGCTCGACATGAGAAATTCTTAAAAATTAACCGCTTTTAACTTCAAACCCAAATGTTCTTCTAAGCCAAACATCAAGTTCATGTTTTGTACGGCCTGTCCGCTAGCACCTTTCAACAAATTATCCGTAATACTGATGATGAATAATTTGTTGCCGTGTTTTTGTAGGTGAATAAGGCATTTGTTGGTGTTAACTACCTGCTTCAAATCAATATTTTTGCGGCTAACGTGGGTAAAAGGGTGTGCAGCATAATAGGCCTCATAAAGTGCATAAGCCTCATCCTCGTCCAACGAGCAATCGGTATGCATGGCCGCCAAAATACCTCGGGTAAAATCGCCACGTTGTGGTATAAAGTTTAAAGCCTCCTTCACCTCACCTTGCAATTGTTTTAGGCTCTCGCCAATCTCGTTCAGGTGTCTATGACCAAAAGCATTGTAGATAGAAAGGTTGTTGTTTCTCCAGCTAAAATGAGAGGTTTTGCTCAAAGACTGGCCAGCCCCTGTAGAACCGGTTGTAGCATTGATGTTCACCTCGGCATTCAACAAACCTTTAGCCGCCAAAGGCAATAAGCCCAATTGGATACAAGTAGCAAAACAACCCGGATTGGCAATATTCTGTGCTGTAAGTATGCTAGCTCTATTTAGCTCGGGCAAACCGTAAACAAAGGTCTTATTACCCAGCACCGCATTGGCTTTGAGCCTAAAGTCTTGTGACAGGTCTATAATCTTAATCCGATCTTCAATAGGGTTTTCTGCTAAGAATTTTTTAGCATCACCATGACCCACACATAAAAAAAGAACGTCTATATCTGGTGTAAGTTGGTCGGTGAAACGCAAATCGGTATCGCCAAACAGGTCGGTGTGCACATCCGACAACAAATTGCCGGCATTGCTGTTGCTATGCACAAAGGCCAATTCTACTTTGGGGTGGTTGAGCAAGATACGGAGCAACTCGCCCCCGGTATAGCCTGCCCCTCCTACTATTCCTACTTTAATCATAATCTTTTGGTAATAGAGCAATCCTAAAAATTTGATGCTCAAAAATTAACTAATTCTCTCCGTTTACTTTGTGCCAGATCATTACCTGGTTGCCAAATATTTTAGAGAATCCTTTCACATCTTCGCCGCTCCAAGCTTTATTCATTTCACCATAAGCCCCAAACTTATTACTCATCAAATCATTCTTACTCTCTATCCCAATAATTTGGAAACGATAGGGCAATAACTCAACAAAAACTTTACCGTTTACTGTTTGTTGGCTCGAGTTTAGGAAGGCTTCAATATCACGCATAATCGGGTCGTGAAATTGTCCTTCGTGCAACCAATTGCCATAGAATGATGCTAAATTTTCTTTCCAGCTTAGTTGCCACTTGGTAAGGGTGTGTTTTTCGAGGGCATGGTGTGCTTTAATTATCACCATTGGGCCTGCTGCCTCAAATCCGACTCTACCTTTTATCCCGATAATGGTATCGCCCACGTGGATGTCTCGTCCAACACCGTAAGGAGCCGCAATAGCTTGTAGGTGCTGTATTGCTCTTACCGGAGCATAGCTTTGCCCATCTATAGCTACTAGTTCGCCCTTCTCAAAACTAAGCTCTACTCTACGTGGCTCGGTAGCGGTTACTTGTGTAGGCCAGGCACTTTCAGGCAAACTTTGGTGCGAACTTAGGGTCTCGGCTCCACCCACAGAAGTACCCCAAAGCCCCTTGTTAATCGAATATTTTGCTTTTTCGGCGGTATATTCTACTCCATGTTTAGCCAAATATTCTATTTCAGCTTCGCGTGATAATTTCAAATCTCTAATCGGGGTAATGATCTCTACGTTGGGGATGAGTATGTTAAAAATCATATCAAAACGCACTTGGTCGTTACCGGCTCCGGTACTTCCGTGAGCGACGTAATCTGCTCCAATTTTCTTAACATAATTAGCGATAGCAGTAGCTTGACATACCCGCTCGGCACTTACCGAAAGAGGATAAGTAGCATTTTTAAGTACATTACCAAAAATCAGGTATTTGATACTGTCTTTGTAATAATTCTCGGTTTCGTCAACCACAGCATGTGAAGCCACCCCTAGGCTATAGGCTTTTTGCTCAATTTCTTTCAGCTCTTGCTCAGAAAATCCACCGGTGTTTACCACTACAGAGTGTACCTCTAAGTTACGGTCTTTATTCAGATATATACAGCAAAAAGAGGTGTCAAGACCTCCGCTAAATGCCAAAACAACTTTCTTTTTCATTTTATTTGTGGGGTATTATTTATTTAAAAATGTAAACATCAACAACAAGGATTTCAAATCTGATTTTCCTTTTGATTTTTGTACCAAGTGTTGCTTAATTCTCATAAAACGCTCATAAAGCTTTGGCTTACGCTCTAGCTCTACGGCAAACTTTTTGGCTTCTTCGTGCTTCTTTTGGGCCGGGTCATACAACATGGCGGTGCACATACAGTTTTTGTATTCTTTGGATTTTAGAATCTCAAAATTCACACAACTTTCACAACCTTTCCAAAAGTCTTTGTCTTGGGTAAGCTCTGAGTAAGTAACGGGCTCGTATCCCAAGTCTGAATTGATTTTCATGACGGCTAAGCCCGTAGTGAGACCAAATATTTTTGATTTGGGATACAGCTTACGCGAAAGTTTGAAAATCTCTTCTTTGATAGCCTTTGCCAATCCCGATTTACGAAATTTTGGACTAACAATTAGACCGGAGTTGGCAACAAACTCGCCGTGGGTCCAAGTTTCGATATAGCAGAAACCAGCCCATGTCCCATCTTTGTGAAAAGCAATCACCGCTTTGCCCTCTTGCATCTTTTTGGCAACATAGTCGGGCGAACGCTTGGCTATACCGGTACCTCTAGCTTTTGCCGATTCTGCCATTTCCTCGACAATCTCTTCTGCAAATATACGGTGTTCCGGAAGTGCTACCTGCACTATAAAATCGTTAATGCTCATTAATGTTTTAACGAAAAGGATAAAAAATGTTAATTGGATTATTTATTGAGAATCAATTCCTCATGGGTTTAAGTGCCCGGGTACAGAGACTTAAATCCGCGGCGTAAAGTGCTGCCGGCTTGTAGTAATAAAAAAGATGGGACGTAAACGCTCAATAAAATATCCGTTGGGGGCAATGCTCTTTGCCTCGAGGATGGATAGTTTATGAAAGATTTGTTTACTCATTTTTATGTACTATTCTTTTTGTAGAATAAATTGTGGCGCAAAGGTTTAAATAAATTTCGAGTTGTGCAATATAATTGAAGTTTTTTTACAAATTTATTATTGAGGAGGGGGAGGGGATTCGTTGATTCGTCTTTCGTTGGTTCGTTTATCGTTGTTCGTTTATCGTTGGTTCGTTGTTCGTTGGTTCGTTGGGCGTTGTTCGTTGTTCGTTGATTCGTTTTTCGTTGTTCGTTGGTTCGTTTATCGTTTATCGTTGGGCGTTGTTCGTTGTTCGTTTATCGTTTATCGTTGGGCGTTGTTCGTTGTTCGTTGGTTCGTTGTTCGTCTTTCGTTGGTTCGTTTATCGTTTATCGTTGGGCGTTTTTCGTTGTTCGTTTATCGTTTATCGTTGGGCGTTGTTCGTTGTTCGTTTATCGTTGTTCGTTTATCGTTGGGCGCCTGATTGCGAAGATTAGTTCTTCAAATAGTTTGTTGTCTTTAATTAGTGTTTTCTCAAAACGAGCCTCTAGCTTAAAACCACTCTTTAGCAATACTTTTTGTGAGGCGATATTGGTATCAAAAACACGGGCAAATACCCGATCTAGTTCGAAATTACTAAACACATAGTCGATAATTTGTGGGATGGCCTTGCTAATTATTCCTTTACCCCAAAAGGCTTCGCCCAGCCAGTAACCCAGTTCTGCATTTCTACGATGTATTCCTTCTTGAGGGTAAACACCAATACCTCCTACTGCTTTATCACTCACAACAATAGCTAAATGGCGGGGTGGTTGGGTCTGGTTTACTTGCTCAATAAATGCTTTTCCGGCCTCTTCGGTATAGGGATATGGAAATCGGTCGCTAAGGTTTTTGGCTACCTCCCAATTATTTGCATTATGAACGAGGCTGTCTAAATCAGTGCTTTGCCAAGGCCGAAGAATATAACTAGTATCCATCCAAATCAAGATTACTTTGTGCTGACGCTGTTAATTTCAGTATATACTTGTCAATATAATATTGTTTCTCCTTGGATTTGTATTGCTGTATAAAACGAGGGTGTTCGAGCACTTGCATACGCCCGAACAAATGCTCTTTTTTGTTAATCTGCTCTAAGAATGTTGCATTTTTCTTCCCCAACACATATACCTCATCGGTATCGAGCCCCATTTTAATATGTTGTTTTAACGATTGTACCATAAAATCTTTTACCGACTCAAAAAGTGCCTTATCGTCATAATAATTGGCATTGACCCACTGCTTTTTTGAATTGTAACGTACTATAGCCAAGGGAAATGGAGAGTTGATATAGAATTGTTTATAGAAAACCTCAGGGCCTCCAAAAGCCGCAATCACCTCATAAAGGAAAACCGACGAAGGCTCGTGGCTGTAGGCACTTTGCATAGTTATGCCACAAACTTGCTCTAGCCTTTTGGTGTCGGTAAAGGGTACACCCGTAATCCCTGCTCCGTGTCGGCTGGGATTAATTCCTATTATAAACTTGCGAGGTCCCGAATCGGCATAATACTTTTTATAAAATTGCTGCATCACCTGCATGGTCTCGGGCAATTCCAAATAGGGGTTTAACACCTTAAAACCCTGGGGGAGTTCTCCGGCATAAGCTAGTTGGCGATTGAACGCAATAACACGATCGGCAAAACTATTGTTCATTCAACAAAAAAACAGCAATGACCACAAGATAGCAAAACCTCTGCTATAAAATGTAACCCGGCTGTTTTTTTGACCTTCAAATCAAAATCACATTGCTAACATTTAAGGCAAATATTTTTCCATAAAAGTTTTGAGTGAGCGAGCTACCTGCCCGGCATATTTTGGTCGGGTGCTGTCATTGGTTCGTACAGACGAGTTAAACTCTAACTGTATAGACGATAATTGCCCGGCTTTTTTTGAGCCAAACCTAGCGGTGATATACCCCCCATTAAAATATTGACCATCTGTAAAGACACTAGTGTTTCCGGGCTCTGGGTAAGCCTTACTGGGTGTCACCTTCACATTCAATGCCGTGTTGAGGAGTGTACCCAAGGCAAAATCTCCTTTAATTAGACTTGCAAACGTATTGCCGTTTTTTGCTAAAGCTCTGATGCTTGATTGATCTGCCAAAGCATCAAGGTTATTAACATAATTGGTAAAATCAGATTTCGAGAGCAAATAGCCTAATTCTGTTCTTTGCGGATCGTGACCATTGCCGTGTACATCTATCAAAAGTCCCGAACCATTATTACTGATTACCGTATTTTTTGCCTCTTCTAAATAAGCCATGTAGGCATTCCAAGCTTTTTCGGCTTCTTTATCACCTTGGGCGGCTACTTCAACCTTACGGTTGGCATCTAATTTTAAACGATGCAGATGATTGATAACCAAATGAGGTCGTATTCCGGTAATTTTCTTAATACTGTCGGCAATAGCAACAGCCATTTCTTTAGTTTTCGAGTCTTGTGTACTACTAAAACCTGTATCATTATTATAAGGATCGGGAGATAGGTAGCCGTAACTGTAACTACTGGTTCTGCTACGCATAAAACTGGGCGAGGTGCCACCTCCATGCGGGGCGGATATAATCAACTGACTACTTTTGTCGCCTGCAATATATTCGATAGCCGTAGCACTCGATTTGCCATCGGTGCTACTAACTTTTAACACATAACTCTGCCCGGGCAAATAATTTCCTGATGCAGTTTCGGTATCCTTTTTGGGGCTAGTCGCTGTTTTTTTGCTACAAGCAATTAACAGGCTAAGGCCACAAAGTAGGCACAATAACTTGATTTTCATATTGATCTATCCGCTTTGTTTAAGGATAGACTTAAAATATCCCCCTTGGGACCACCTCTATTGGCAATTAGTGCTTCTGATAAGCTTTAAAGAAGTTGATGATAATTTCGTTGGCTGCAGCAGGATAACCGTGGCCTCCTGCATGTGTATAAACCCACAAATCGTTGTGTTGATTGCCCTCAAAACGTTGCAAGTTAGGGCTAAGCACTTCGGCCTTGGTGCTGCAGTCATTCAGTTTTTTCACTCTGTTAATAGTGAAACGCTGTACAATAGGTTTAACGAGTGGGTCTTGCTCGCCCATAAGGTGCAAAGCAGGCTTAGGAACACGAAGGCTAAAGAAACGAGACACCGAAGCAGCCGTAGGTGCAAAAGCTGCAAAAACAGTTGGCCGTGTAGCCCACAAAAAATAAACAAATGCTCCACCATTAGAGTGCCCCGTAGCATAAATCCGATTATCGTCTATTTGAAATTCTTGTTTAAGGCTCAACAACATTTGGTCAAAAAACTGCAAATCTCTATTGTTCAAGGTGGTGTCTTTGATAAGCCATCCCGGATATTTGCCTTCGGGGTCGGTAAGTGTGCCTGGGGTATTAAGCCCTTGTGGATATATCGTAATTGCTTCTGGCCAAAATTTTTCGAATTTACGCCCTTGATAACAATTTCTCATAGTACCTCCATGACCATGAAAAGCAAATATGAGCGGTGATTTTTGCTTTTTAGCTTGTGCAGGCACATAGATAAGTGCCTGTCTATTTACACCATTTATTAGCCATTCTTTGCTAATCAGTTCTTGCGCACCCAGCGTTCCACTATAAAAAATAAGGGCCAACCACAATAGTTTTTTCATGCTATTCAATATTCAAATCTTGTTTTAGTTAGACCTCTTACAAGAGCTAAGGTTTGTTTAGACTGCACAAATATTTAAAAGAAACTGCTTTATTTTGTAATTTTATAAGCTCAAGAAATTAGAATATGTTACCAAAAATAAATTTTACACAAACCAAAGCCTTCCAATACCTTACCGACCATTTTATTGATTTAAGCAGTAAACATTTAAAAGAATTGTTTGCCGAAGATCCCAAAAGGTTTGATAAATTCTCGGTTTATCTGGATGACATTCTATTGGACTATTCCAAAAACAGGGTTGATAAAAAAACCATGGCACTTTTAATGCAATTGGCAAGAGAGTGTAAACTAGACGAGGCCATAAAAGCCATGTATAGTGCCGAAAAAATTAACGAAACTGAGGGCAGAGAGGTGTTACACATCGCACTACGCAATTGTAGCCAAACACCTATTATTGTAAATGGTGAAGATATTATGCCCAAAGTAAATGCGGTATTGGCACAAATGGAAGATTTTAGCCAGCGTGTTATCTCGGGACAGTGGAAAGGACATAGCAATAAAGCCATCACCGATGTTGTAAATATTGGCATCGGAGGATCTGATTTAGGGCCGGTAATGGTTACCGAAGCCTTAAAAGCCTACAAAACCCATTTAAACCTCCATTTTGTATCCAATGTTGACGGTACTCACATTGCCGAAACCCTGAAAAAGCTAAACCCCGAAACAACTTTGTTTCTCATAGCTTCCAAAACATTTACCACACAAGAAACCATGACCAATGCCCATACGGCCAGAACCTGGTTTCTAGACAGCGGAGCATCGGAAGCGGCTATTGCCAAGCATTTTGTAGCCCTCTCTACCAATGCTAAGGCTGTTGCCGATTTTGGTATAGATACCGCCAATATGTTTGCTTTTTGGGATTGGGTAGGCGGTCGCTATTCCCTATGGAGTGCCATTGGTCTTTCTATTGCTCTTGGCATAGGTTTCGACAATTTCAAACAACTGTTGGCTGGTGCACACGCTGCCGACCAGCATTTCGAAAAAAGTAGTTTTGAAGTAAATCTGCCTGTAATTTTAGCCATGCTAGGCGTTTGGTATGTAAATTTCTTCGAAGCCGAAACCCAGGCTATACTGCCCTACGATCAATACCTGCATCGCTTTGCAGCCTATTTTCAACAAGGCGACATGGAGAGCAACGGGAAATACATAGACAGAAACGGTGAAAGAATAGATTACGAAACAGGCCCAATTGTTTGGGGCGAACCCGGCACCAATGGGCAACACGCCTTTTATCAATTGATACATCAGGGTACTAAGCTCATCCCTTGCGATTTTATTGCTCCGGCACAAAGCCTCAACCCTATTGGTGAACATCATCCCATACTGCTATCCAATTTCTTTGCACAAACCGAAGCCTTAATGAATGGTAAAACAGAAGAAGAAGTTGTAGCAGAACTGAAAAAAGCAGGAAAATCAGATGCAGAGATTGCCCAACTTTGCCCTTTCAAAGTATTTGAGGGTAATCGCCCAACCAATTCTATACTCCTCAAAAAGGTTACTCCCTATACATTAGGAAGCCTAATTGCCATTTACGAACATAAGATTTTTGTACAAGGTATTATCTGGAATATTTTTAGTTTCGACCAATGGGGTGTTGAATTGGGTAAGCAATTAGCACAAAAAATTTACCCTGAACTGAAAAGCAACGAGGCAATCCACTCACACGATTCATCCACCAACGGCCTGATTAATCAATATAAAAACTGGCGAAAAAATTAGTTATGAAAAGTCTTGCTTTACTCTGTTTTGTCTTTTTACTACAGCTAAATACCGTATTTGGCCAAAAAAGCAATTTCGCTAAAGAAATAAACAAACAGCGTTATACATTTGTTGCCAATAGTGCCTTGCCCAACAACTCGATGGAGATTAGCAAGATAACCAGCAAAATGACCGGAGGCAATGCAAGCGGCATTATCAACCTAACAGAGAGTTATTACGAGCTAAGGGTGTATCCGGATAGTGTTGTTGCTTATTTGCCTTATTTTGGTCGCTCGTATAGTGCCAAGGCCTATAACAACGAAGGCGGGGTGAAGTTTAACAGTAAAGATTTTGATTATAAAGCCCAAAAAAACAAGAAGGGAATTTGGGACATAAGTATATACACCAAAGATATAAGCGAGGGTTATCGGCTCAACCTTAAAATAGCCGAAAATGGTTTTGCCTCACTCTACTTAAATAGCAACGACAAGCAAGGCATCGAATATTCGGGCCAATTGAAAGCTCAGTAAAACAGCCTAAAAGTAACAGTTACCTGCAACCATAACAGACATTCCGTAAAATGACAGACAGAACAGAAATAGAACTAAAAGAATTAATGCTTGACGAAGATTTTACAAGCTTACAGAACCTTGTAAACGAAGAAGTCAATCTAATGGACATTTTACGAGTATCGCACAAAGAATTGCAACATTCAAATTTCTTGGCTTGGTTTTTCAACCCGACAGAAAGCCACAATTTGGGTGACTTTGCTTTAAAAGAATTTATAAAAATATACTTCAAAGAAAACCAATTTCAGAATTTAGGAAATGAAACAGGTTTATCTGTTTTTGACTTTGTGCAACTTGACTTTGACGATTTAGAAATTAGAAGAGAATATAAAAATGGGAAGCCTTCATCCTGACCTTCTGTACCATAATAGCTGGAAGTCTTTTGATACAAGTAATGTAAATCCAACTCTTTATTCATCAATCGATAGATATTGTCTTGAGGTACCAGATCTTCTAGACTAGTCTGATAGAAGAGTTTTGCTGTAAATTGTTTGCGCCCTTGCATGCCACAAAATACTAATAAACATTTACATATCAAATAGTTATACAATATTAATTGTTATATCAAAGTATATTTATTAGATTTATTTCTTAGTTGTGCAACAAGCACACGGTATTGCCAAAAGCGGGGCTGAAGGGCTTCGATTGAAACTTTTGTGCTATATTCAACTTTAGATTTTCAAATGAACAGTTGTGCTGAAACGCCCCGTCTTCGACAATACCCAAACCGTTACCTGCAACCCTATAACGACACAACAGTATGCCGAAACCAAAAAATACAGCTAAAAAAATAGTTTTCATCTCATCGACCTTTGTTGACCTAAAAGAGGAAAGAAAAAAAGTTTGGGACAGCCTTGAAAAATTTGACGTTGTAGTCAAAGGAATGGAACAATTTGGTGCAAGAACAACCAATCCATTGGCAACTTGCATCTCTGAGGTCGAGCAGTCAGATATTTATGTTGGCATAATAGGTATGAGATATGGTAGTGAAGAACCAAACAGTGGAAAATCATATTCCCAGTTAGAATACGAAAAAGCTATTGAGCAAAACAAAGAAATCCTTATCTATCTTATAGACGAAGAAAGTTCAGCAGTAACACCTAACTTAATTCAGTTCGACAAAATCCAGAAGCTAAACAATTTCAAAGCCATTCTTAAAGACAAACACACGGTTGACACTTTTTCAAATTCACAAGATTTAGTAACAAAACTTCAAAGGAAATTTAAGGAGTTATTGACGCCTAAAGTTACAGCAGTTATTGAGGACGAATACGACAACACAAACAAAATCCTAAATATGTTTTTCCTCGTTCCATCTGCATACTCTGGACGAGAAATAAAATTGAAAGTGAAGTTTACAGGTCAACCACAACCTGTTTCAAAAGCCATTTGCAAAAACTTCAATTTTGAATTTGGCAAGACCGTTGTAAGTCAAATTGAAGTTGTTCATCCAGTATTTAAGTTCAAAAATTTCAGACATATTTTCATTGAATTTGAGCAGTTCAAAAAGTTCATTACACTTAATAAATCGACAGAATATGAAATCTTTGCTAAGGTTTTATTCAAAGACGAAAAGGTTAAAACATTGACAACTGATTTTAAAGACAAATTAGAACGTGTTTACAATTATGAACCAGATTATGACCCAAATGATTACTACGACCCACGCGACCACGAGGAATATTATGACGTATTAAGAGAAGGGGACGGTCAAATTGCATTAAACTTGACAGACATTACAATTAATAAATAAAGTATTGACAGACAGAAGAAGGGCAGCAGGTAACAGGCGTTTGGCTCAATGGCGGGTTTAGTGCTAAATCCGAGTTCAGTTCTTCGATTGAACTTTAGTGCAAAACTGAACATTTGTGCTTCGATTTCCGCCACATCGCCAAGCTGCAAACCGATATGCCACTATAAATGACAGACACAACAAAGACAATGAGCGACCAAAAATTATACGAAGAATATATTGAAACAGCTGAAAAAAACCTCAGTTTTCACAATGACATTGCAGACGAGATAGCTCTAAAATATTTCAAATTGGCACTTGACTTACGACCTGACGAAAACGAACTTAAAAATACAGTAGCAACACTTGACCGAATTATTAATCATAAGAATTATACCTATCCTTTTGACCAATCAGAATCCCTTGAGTTTGTAAAACTATTTGTTGACTGTTGTAATGTTAAGGGATTTGAAAGACTATATGATTTTCTTTCAGACAGTTTTGTTTGTATTGGAAAATATTTCGGCAAGACAAAAAAGAGTTTCATTGATAGTATATATGCAGAGAGAAAAAGTTGGAAAGGAATGACAACTAAAGTTGGTATTTATTCCAACCAAGACAAACAAATTCCTTGTGTTATTCTTAATGACTTTGGAGCTCTGTTTTTTGACATTGAAAATGGAAAAATTGTAAGAGCATTTGAAAACAAAATTGGTGAAACAATTGATAAAAGTAAACTGACTGAATGGAACGGCTGAAAAGAATAGCGGCTTATAACAAGGGTAACCGTTGCACAACTACCTAATTTGTAAAAAACTTTATTTTTCACCAATTTTCAGAGCTCCATATCTTCGATATAAGCGAGTACTTTATCCGTTATGGTAAAAATGAGGTGCTTTGGTAAGCTCCCCAAAAAAAGTACGGCATATTCACATGCTTAAACCGCAACCGTACTGAGCTGCAAAATTTTTTCTTCTCGAAGTATAGGTACACACTTGCAAGAGTCGATATTTAAACAGAATTGTACATCGGCCTCTATATTCAGTTTTACCAGTCGATGACTATGTGACGATTTTTGCAAATAAGCCCTTAAATTATCTTTTGCCAACTCGTACATATCAATTGCAGCTACACTGGCATCATCATTTAGACTAAAAGTACCTTGTAACTGTTGGGCAACGGCGCCGGCATACAGCGTATCTTCCAAATTAAAATTGTCTTTCCAACCCGCACAAAGCAATAACACATCTTTATTCTCGCCAATAAGGTATTGGCAAATTGCCGACAAATTTAAAAAGGAACCTACAATTACTTGTGCTGCCCGCTCTTGTGCCATACGCATAGCTTTGGTTCCGTTGGTAGTAGTTAGCACAATGGTTTTGCCCGCTACCTTATCTGCCGTATATGAAAAAGGTGAGTTACCAAAATCATAGCCTGGCACCACTTCGCCGTTTCTTTCGGCGGCCAATAAATAGCCTTTACCGGCGTAATTAGCACAATCTTCAACACGCATAACGGGTATTATGGCAGCAGCACCATTTTCTATACCGTAGGTGATGGAAGAAGTAGCCCTTAAAACATCAATCACTACCACAATACTTTCGGCAATATCATGCAGGTGCAGTAAAGCCGGACTTAAACAAACTTCAACTTTGGGCATATTGATGTTTTAGGGTGCTTAAAGATAGAAAAAAATGCTGATGGATAGCAAGTGTTAACCATCCATCAGTTATATTTTTTATTTATAAAAAGGAAACTTCACTACTTTGGCCTTCACCTTGTTATCGCGAATAGAAATGTAAATTTCTGAGCCTTCTTTTGCAAAGTCTTTGCTGACATAGCCCATACCAATGGCTTTTTGCAAGGAGGGTGATTGTGTGCCAGAAGTTACCCGGCCAATTACGTTTGATTCGGCATCAACAATGGCATAATCGTGGCGAGGGATACCTCGATCAATCATTTCAAAACCAACCAATTTTTTATCTACCCCATTTTCTTTCTGAGCCAATAAAGCTTGATCGTTGGTAAAGCGTTTGGTAAACTTGGTAACCCAACCCAAGCCGGCCTCTAGCGGCGAGGTGCTGTCATCAATATCGTTACCGTATAAGCAAAAACCCATCTCTAAACGTAGGGTATCTCTTGCACCGAGACCAATAGGTTTTATGCCAAAATCGGCTCCCGATTGGAAAATAGCATCCCAAATTTTATCGGCATACTGGTTTTCAAAATAAATCTCAAAGCCGCCGGCTCCGGTATATCCTGTAGCTGATACCAACACGTTTTCTACTCCGGCAAACACCCCTTTTTGAAAAGTATAATATTCCATAGCAGCCAAATCTATACTAGTCAAACTTTGTAAAGCATCGGCAGCTTTGGGCCCTTGCACAGCCAATAATGAGGTTTTGTCAGAGATATTATGCATCTCAACACCTTTATCATTGAATTGCTGAATCCAGTTCCAATCTTTCTCGATATTAGAGGCATTTACCACCAACATATAGGTCTTTTCATCAATCCGATACACCAGCAAATCATCCACAATACCTCCTTTTTCGTTGGGCAAATAAGCGTATTGTATTTTCCCATCGTATAGTTTTGCAGCATCATTACTGATTACTCGCTGTATCAAATCTAGTGCATGTTCGCCTTTAAGGATAAACTCGCCCATGTGGCTCACATCAAACACCCCAACGGCATTGCGTACCGTAGCGTGTTCAACGTTAATCCCTTCATACTGAACTGGCATATTGAAACCTGCAAAAGGCACCATTTTTGCGCCTAGTGCAATGTGTTTTGCTGTAAGTGCTGTGTTTTTCATCATTTGATTTTAAGATGGCCAAAAATAAGAAGAATAAACCAATAAAATAGGTAATAAGCAGCACATTATAACTAAAATACAGCACAGCAAAGCTCATTGAGGTTCTTAAAATTTGAGCAAAGTAGTTTTATTGTGCTAAGCTCTGCATCCATCTTTCAAAACACACATTAAACCTTTGTTTATTTTATGAAAATTTCAATAATTTGAAGTTTTCTTTAAATTCTTTGCGCAAACGTTTGTATAATTAAAAATTATTTTTCTTCTTTGCAGCACAATAAGAAAATGAAATTAACCCAATCAATTATTACAGCTACCATTATTATTACCGGGACTAGGTCATCGGGAGCTAAGGTATTGTTTTAATTGAACCTAAACTTAAAACGACAAACGCTCCCGAAAAATCGGGGGCGTTTTTTTTTGCAAGAAAAATGAAAATATTAAAATTTGGAGGAACTTCGGTAGGCTCTGCCGAAAACATCAACACCCTGCTTAACCTCGTGAAAGCAGAAAAAGAGAAACCTGTGGTAGTACTATCGGCCATGGGAGGTGTCACTAACCAGCTCATTGAAATGGCCGAAATGGCCGAAAGAACAGAAGATTATACCGAAATTTTTAAAACGGTAGAGAAACGCCACTTCGATACGGTAAAAGCACTGCTGCCCGCCAATGCACAAAATCCCATACTCACCAAGCTTAAAATACTTTTCAATGAATTGGAAGATGCCCTACAAGCAGTTAGCAGCTTGAAAGAATTAAGCGTTCGGAGCAAGGATTATATTGTGAGTTTTGGTGAGCGAGCCTCGAACCTGATGGTCAGCCATATATCGGCCAACTATTTTGCCAAAGGTAGCTACGTGGACGGGTCGGCACTGATAAAAACAGACCAAAATTTTGGCAATGCAAAGGTTGATTTTGAGAGTACCAATCTGTTAATCCGTGAATTTTACGAGGCCAACCAGGATAAAGTGCTCTTTGTTACCGGGTTTATTGGCAGCACCAAAGAAGATAAAATTACTACATTGGGACGTGGAGGATCTGACTATACCGCCGCTATTTGGGGTGCCGCACTACATGCCGAAGAAATACAAATTTGGACAGATGTAAACGGAATGATGACTGCCGATCCACGCATCGTTAAAAAAGCCTTCTCCTTAGAAGAGTTGAGTTATATCGAGGCGATGGAACTGAGCTATTTTGGTGCAAAGGTCATTTACCCCCCCACTATGGTGCCGGCTTTCTCCAAAAAAATACCTTTGGTCATCAAAAACACTTTCGAACCCGATTTTGTTGGTACTTATATCCGCGAAACAACAAAAGCCTCAAAACACCCTATAAAGGGCATTTCATCAATCGATCAAATCAGTATTATCAACCTAAGTGGTAGTGGTATGGTGGGCAAGGCGGGTTTTAGCGGACGCTTGTTCTCGCTACTGTCGAGAGAACAAATCAACGTGGTTTTGATTACACAATCCTCATCAGAACACAGCATCACATTTGCAGTAAATCCGGCCGATGCAGCCCGTGCTGTT
Source organism: Pedobacter sp. (assembly GCA_039810685.1). Classification (GTDB taxonomy): domain Bacteria; phylum Bacteroidota; class Bacteroidia; order Sphingobacteriales; family Sphingobacteriaceae; genus Pedobacter. The sequence goes on from JBDHXL010000012.1 coordinate 23,978, forward strand.
AACCTCATAAACAAAGAGTTTGAGCTTGAACTGGCTGCCCGAAAACTGGCCTACCCCGAAGTTGAGGGAGATTTATCGGCCTTGGCAATAGTTGGCGAAAACATGAAGCGTACTCCGGGCATGTCGGGCAAACTGTTCCACGCCTTAGGTCGCAATGGGGTCAACGTAAGGGCCATTGCTCAAGGTTCATCCGAGTATAACATCTCTGTCATCATCAGTAAGCACGATTTGGCCAAATCACTCAACGCTGTGCATGATGCTTTTTTTGCCGAGCTAAAACGTACACTGCATGTTTATTGTTTGGGTACCGGTAACATTGGCAAAACGCTATTCCAACAAATCAAAGAGCAAGAACAACTACTTGCCGAACAGAATGACCTTCAGGTAAAAGTGGTAGGCATATCCAACACCCAAAAAATGTATTTTAATCCCGAAGGCATCAACCTGAACAACTGGACCGAGGTGCTTGAGAAACAAGGCGAACAAGCCAATCTGAAAAACTTTGTGTCTCGTATCCGCCAGCAAAATTTGGCCAACAGTGTTTTTGTGGACAATACAGCCAGCGACAGCCCCATAGATTATTACCAAGAAGTGTTCGAAAGCAGCGTATCAATTGTGGCCTGCAACAAAAGAGCCAACTCTGCCGATTATGCACAATACCAACTATTTAAAGAAACAGCCAAAAAACACGGTGTAGATTTCTATTACGAAACCAATGTCGGTGCAGGATTACCCATCATCAGAACCCTTAAAGATTTGATGATGAGTGGCGATCGCATTGTTCGCATAGAGGCCATACTCTCGGGCACCATCTCTTTCTTGTTCAACAATTTTAAAGATGATAGAAAATTCTTCGAGATTGTGAAAGAAGCACAAGATTTGGGCTATACCGAACCCGATCCTAGAGACGACCTGAACGGAATGGATTTTATGCGAAAGATGTTGATTTTGGCCAGAGATGCCGGATATGCGCTAGAGGCCAAGGACGTAGCCATAGCAAATATTTTACCACAAAGCTGTTTGAGCGCAAAAGACGTGAACGATTTCTACCAAGAACTAAAAAACAACAACAGCTATTTTGAAGAACTGAAAACACAAGCTGCCAGCGAGAAAAAAGTACTGCGTTATATTGGTAAACTAGAGCAAGGTAAAGTAAGTATCAGCTTGCAAATGGTTGATGAAACCCACCCTTTCTACGCATTATCAGGCAGCGACAACATCATCTCTTTTACAACCGAGCGCTACAAACTACGCCCCATGGTAGTAAAAGGCCCCGGCGCAGGAGCAGAAGTAACTGCAGCCGGCGTATTTGCAGACATCATCAATGTAGGAACCCGATAAAATAACAAAATGAACAAGGTGAAAGAATTAGATTATAATAACAATTGCGTTTTGAGCTATAAAAAGACCGAAATACGTGTTTTTGCCCCTGCCACAGTAGCCAACGTAGTCTGTGGATTTGATGTGCTGGGTTTTGCCGTCAACGCCCCAGGCGATGAAGTGGTGATGCGTTTGGTTGACACCCCCGGAGTGAAATTGGTAAAGATAACCGGCGACGAAGGGAAACTGCCGATGAGTAGTGAAAAAAACACCGTAAGTGCCTCGGTGATGCACTACCTCAAACATATTGGGCGTGAAGATATTGGGGTAGAAATTGAGCTACACAAGCAAATGCCTATTGGAAGTGGTTTGGGTTCAAGCTCGGCCAGTACTGTTGCTGGACTATATGCCATTAACCAACTGATGGGCAATAAGCTTAGCCCGCAAGAACTTTTACCATTTGCCATGAAAGGCGAAGAAGTAGCCTGTGGGTATGGCCATGCCGACAATGTAGCTCCGGCACTGATGGGTGGTTTTGTACTCATTAGAAGTTACGATCCGCTTGATGTTATTTCACTTCCTGTACCACAGGGTATGCATGCAGCAATTGTGTATCCAGAAGTTGAAGTACCTACCAAAGATGCCCGCCGTATGATACGCTCGAAAATACAGTTGAAAGATGCCGTAACCCAATGGGGTAATATAGCCGGATTGGTAAGCGGACTTTTTCTCAACGACCTAGACCTAGTAGGACGCAGTATGCAAGATGTTTTGGTAGAGCCCACACGCTCAATACTCATCCCCGATTTTGAGCAACTCAGGGCCATAGCCACCCAGCATGGAGCCGTAGGTTTTGGTATATCCGGTTCAGGTCCTTCAGTATTTGCCCTCACCAAAGACAAGACAAGTGCCGAGCAAATTACCAAGGCGCAACAAGCGCATTTACAAAAACTAGCTATCAAAAGCCACGCCTTCGTATCAGCAGTAAACACCCAAGGCCCACAAACCCTCTAAGCAACAAAAATCAAACAACGAAAAACGATCAACGAAAGACGAACAACAATCAACGAAAGACGATCCACGAAAAACGAAAGACGATCCACGAAAAACGAAAAACGAACAACGAGAAACGAACTACGAAAAACGAAGCACGAACAACGATCAACGATCAACGAACAACGAAAAAAAATGAAACTCTACTCCACCAATAATCGACAGCAATACACAACTTTTAAGGATGCCGTTTTCAACAGTATGCCCTTAGATGGAGGCTTGTATATGCCCAAAACAATTGCACCCCTACCCGACAACTTTTTCAAACAACTTAGCATACTTAGCTTTCAGGAATTAGCATTTGAGGTAGCCCATAACTTGCTGAACGATGAAATCCCTACTCAAGATTTAAAAAAGATTATTAACGAAACTCTAAGTTTCGATGCTCCTGCCCTAGCACTAGGAGATAATAATTTTGTGCTCGAACTTTTTCACGGTCCTTCTTTGGCTTTCAAAGATTTTGGTGCCCGATTTATGAGCAGGGTAATGGGCTATTTCTTAAATGATGACGAGGCACTACTTGATGTGTTGGTAGCCACATCTGGTGATACCGGTGGCGCTGTAGCCTTGGGTTTTTTAGGTGTACCCAATACCCGTGTAACCATCTTATACCCCAAAGGTAAAGTAAGCCCCATACAAGAATTGCAACTTACCACCAACGGGCAAAACATAAGAGCCATAGAGATAGATGGTACTTTTGATGATTGCCAAGCACTGGTAAAAAAAGCCTTTGCAGACCCTGATCTGAATCGTAAAATGCGACTAACATCTGCCAATTCAATCAACATCGCACGTTTAATCCCTCAAAGTTTTTATTATTTCCATGCTTATGCCCAATTGAAGCGGCAGGGCTACGAAGAAATTGTTTTTTCGGTGCCCAGCGGAAACTTTGGCAATATCGGGGCAGGGCTCTTGGCCAATAAAATGGGACTACCCGTAAAACAATTTGTTGCAGCTACCAATGTTAATGATACCGTGCCCCGTTTCTTATCATCTGGCGTCTATCAACCCAAAGCATCTGTACAAACCTACGCTAATGCGATGGATGTTGGCGCACCAAGTAATTGGGTACGTATTATGGAACTTTTTGGCCAAAACTTAGCAGACCTAAAACAACAAATTAGCGCTTTTAGTTTCAACGACGAGCAAACCCTTGCAGCAATAAAAACGCTTTACAAGCAATATAAATACATTGCCTGTCCGCATACTGCAATTGCCTGGCTGGGTGCAGAAGCCTATCGGCAAGCCACCAAAGACGAGCAAAGTGCCCGAGTTTTTCTATCTACCGCACATGCTTGCAAATTTCCAGATGTATTTCCAAAAGAAATTGCCGACAAAATGATTATCCCCGAGTCGGTAAAACAGCTTGAGGGCAAGAGCAAAAAGGTCGATTCATTGGATACTGAGTTCGAAAACTTCAAAACTTGGCTTCTGAAAAAAATTTAGTGATATAGCCAAAGGCAGTTGTTTTCATGAGTCTAAAACACTGCCTTAGCTATTTCTTTAGTTTGGTCGGGTTTGCCCATAGTATAAAAATGCAATACAGGCACACCAAAATCAATAAGTTCTTTGCATTGTTTTATCATAGCAGCCGTACCGATGGCCTTGGCCTCTGCATTGGTTTTTGCTTTAGATAGGGCTTCGGTCAACTCGTCGGGTAGGTCGATATGAAAAATTTTGGGCAACATGGTTAGCTGACTGAGTGAACTTATGGGTTTCAAGCCAGGTATAATGGGCACATTGATACCATTTTCACGACATTTCTTCACAAAATCAAAAAACTTCTGATTATCAAAAAACATCTGTGTTACAATAAACTCAGCTCCTAATTCAACTTTTTTCTTCAGGTACTGAAAATCGGTATTGAGGTTGGGAGCCTCAAAATGTTTTTCGGGATAACCGGCCACCCCTATACAAAAATCGCTCTTAAAGGTCTCTACGTCTTCGTGCAAAAATCTACCTTCATTGTGGTTCTTAATGTGTTGCACTAAGTCTGAAGCATAATTGTGTCCGCCAGCAGTAGGTATAAAAGTAGCATCAGCCTTTCGGGCATCTCCCCGTAGGGCCAATACGTTATCTATTCCCAAAAACTGTAGGTCTATCAGTGCATTTTCGGTTTCTTCCTTCGTAAAACCTCCACAAATAAGGTGAGGAACCGCATCTATTTTATATTTGTGAATGATAGCCGCACAAATAGCAATAGTGCCTGGTCGTTTACGATAGGACACTTTTTGCAACAAGCCGTTGGGGTGCTCTTTGTAGATATAGTCTTCTCGCAAAGAAGTCACATCGATAAAAGGAGGTTCAAATTCGAGCAAAGGTTCAATCCCGTCGTATATCCATTGTATGCTCTGCCCTTTAATGGGTGGCAACAGTTCAAAAGAAAACAGGGTTTTGCCTTTGGCGTTGTGGATGTGCTCGGTAATCTTCATGCTTGTTTTTTGTTTTGGTGGTACTTGTTTTAGGAGTAAAAATTATTGCTATTAATAAGCCAAATTGGGTGCAAGCCATTGCTCGGTTTCTTCTAAACTAAGGTTTTTACGCAAGGCATATTCTTCTACCTGTTCTTTGGTGATTTTACCTAGCCCAAAATACCTCGACTCGGGGTATGAAAAATAAAAACCACTCACCGCAGCAGTGGGCACCATGGCATAACTTTCTGTAATAGATAGCCCTATTTTCTCTTCGGCCTCTAGCAGGGCAAATATGGTCCCTTTCTCGGTATGTTCGGGGCAGGCCGGATAACCCGGAGCCGGACGTATGCCTGTGTATTTTTCTTTTATCAGCTCTTCGTTATCAAAATTTTCGTCTTTGGCATAAGCCCAATACTCTTTACGTACCAGCTCGTGCATCTTCTCGGCAAACGATTCGGCAAAACGATCGGCCAGCACTTTAACCATTATGGCGTTGTAATCATCAAATTGTTTGTGGTACTCGGCAACTAACTCATCACAGCCTATACCGGCAGTTAGGGCAAATGCGCCAATATAGTCTTGTACTCCACTATCTTTGGGAGCTACAAAATCTGCCAAGGCATGGTAGGCCTGTCCTTCAGATTTTTCCGATTGTTGGCGCAAAGTATGTATCCGCACTTTCTTGGCCTTACCCAGCTTTAGTTTAGGCGATTTTTTCAAACTATCAGCCAATACATCAATTTCAATATCGTCGCCTATGGCAGCAGCAGGCCAAAACCCGATAACAGCTTTTGCTTTCAAAAGTTTTTCGTCAATAATGCGTCGCAAGATTACTTGTGCATCATCAAACAATTTTTTGGCCTCTACGCCAACCACTTTATCCTCAAAAATACGAGGATAATGTCCTCTCAGCTCCCAAGCATGGAAAAAAGGTGTCCAATCAATATAAGGCACCAATTCTTCGAGTGGAAAATCATCAAATATTTTTGTACCAATAAAGCTGGGTGCAGGTGCAACTTTAGCCAAATCGAGCTGAAATTTTTGCTCGCGAGCCTCAGCCAAACTCTTGAATCGTTTATCTGGTTTTTTGTTGAGATAAGCTTCTCTGGTCTTATCGTAATCGGCTTTTATTTGAGCAATATAACCTTCTTTCAGCTCACCATTCATTAAAGTGCTACACACGGTTACACTTCTAGAAGCATCCAAAACGTGTATAACCGGGCCCGAATAGTTGGGTGCAATTTTCACCACGGTGTGTATTCTAGAGGTTGTAGCGCCACCAATTAGCAAAGGTATGTTGAGCCCGGCACGTTCCATTTCTTTAGCAAAATGAGCCATTTCATCCAAAGAAGGCGTAATTAGTCCACTCACCCCAATAATATCGGCATCAATCTCTTTGGCCTTTTTTATAATTTCTTGAGCCGGCACCATCACACCCAAGTCAACCACCTCAAAATTGTTGCAGGCCAGCACCACGCCAACAATATTTTTGCCAATATCGTGCACATCGCCTTTAACAGTAGCCAGCAATACCTTACCTGCACTTGAGCCTTGAGCCAATTCGGGATTATCTAGTTTTTCTTGCTCTATAAAAGGGAGTAAATAGGCGACGGCTTTTTTCATTACCCTGGCCGATTTTACCACCTGAGGCAAAAACATTTTGCCCGAGCCAAAAAGATCACCCACAATGTTCATCCCGTCCATTAGTGGCCCTTCTATTACTTGCAAAGGACGCTCATATTGTTGACGAGCCTCTTCTACATCTTCATCGAGGTAGTCGATAATTCCTTTTACCAAGGCATGTGATAGACGCTCTTGTACCGATGTTTTACGCCAGGTTTCGTCTTTTTCAACAACCTTTCCTTTGTTTTTTACAGTCTCAGCAAACTCTACCAAACGCTCGGTAGCATCGTTGCGACGGTTGAGCAATACATCCTCAACTTTTTCAAGTAGTTCGGGTTCTATCTCTTCGTAAACTTCTAACATGCCGGCGTTGACAATACCCATGTCTAGACCGGCCTTTATAGCGTGAAATAGAAAAGCCGAGTGCATGGCTTCTCGCACTACGTTATTGCCCCTAAATGAGAACGAGATGTTAGAAACCCCACCACTTACTTTGGCATGAGGCAAATTTTGTTTAATCCACCGGGTGGCTTCAATAAAATCTACTGCATAATTGTTGTGTTCTTCCAATCCGGTTGCAACGGTAAGGATATTGGGGTCGAATATGATGTCTTGCGGCAAAAAGCCTACCTCGTTTACAAGGATATCGTAACTACGTTTACAAATTTCTATTTTGCGCTCAAAGCTGCCTGCCTGCCCTTCTTCATCAAAAGCCATCACTACCACTGCAGCACCGTAGCGCATAATCTTCTTGGCCTGTTCTTTAAATGGTTTTTCGCCTTCTTTCAAAGAAATTGAATTAACAATTCCTTTTCCTTGCAGACACTTTAGTCCTGCTTCAATTACCGACCATTTCGACGAATCGATCATGATGGGTAATTTAGCAATATCTGGTTCGGAGGCTATGAGGTTAAGAAACTTAGTCATAGCCGCTTCCGAATCGAGCATACCCTCGTCCATGTTCACGTCTATGATTTGTGCTCCGCCCTCTACCTGTTGTCGAGCAATAGCTAAGGCTGCCTCATAATCACCTGCCAAAATCAATTTAGAGAATTTTGGTGATCCGGTAATATTGGTGCGTTCCCCTACGTTGGCAAAAATACTATCGGGCGTAATGGTGCAAGGCTCGAGACCACTCAAACGCATGTATGGAGCTACCTCGGGTAGTTTTCGTGGTGCGGCCTTACCTGCACTTTCTTTTATGCAATTGATGTGCTCGGGGGTAGTACCACAACAGCCCCCAACTATATTCACAAAACCCGAGAGGGCAAAATCTTCTACTAGATGAGCGGTATCATGCGGCAACTCATCATAGGCACCAAACTCGTTGGGTAGGCCGGCATTAGGGTAGGCCGATACGTAGCAAGGTGCTTTGGCTGCCAACTCTTCGATATGCGGACGCATTTCCTTGGCTCCCAACGCACAGTTAAAACCAATGCTCAGGGGCTTTGCATGCACTACCGAGTTTAGGAAAGCTTCGACAGTTTGTCCGGATAAGGTACGTCCAGAAGCATCGGTAATGGTTCCCGAAATCATGATCTCCAGCTTTTTACCAATCACTTCTTCGTATTGTTTGATGGCTGCAATTGCTACCTTAGCATTCAAGGTATCAAATATGGTCTCAATCAATAAAATATCGGCACCACCATCCACCAAACCACGTACCTGCTCGTAATAAGCATCAAAGAGTTGATCGTAGCTGATAGCCCTAAAACCGGGGTCATTTACATCGGGTGAAAGTGAGAGGGTTCTGTTGGTAGGGCCAATGGCACCAGCCACAAAGCAAGAACGGTCGGGATGTTGCTGCGTGAACTCGGCTACCGCTTCTTTGGCAATTTTAGCCCCCTCAAAACTCATTTCGTAAGAGAGATCCTCCATCTTGTAGTCGGCCATCGAAATTCTTTGGGTACTAAAAGTGTTGGTCTCAATAATATCTGCACCAGCTTGTAGATATTCGGTATGTATCGCTTTAATAATATCCGGCCGGGTAAGGTTCAACAAATCGTTATTGCCCTTTACGTCGCAAGGGTGATCTTTGAAACGTTCGCCTCTAAAATCCTCCTCGGTAAGTTGATAGCGCTGTATCATGGTGCCCATTGCTCCATCAATAATCAAGATGCGCTGCTCTAGTTCTTGTCTAATATCCATTATTTCTATAAAAAAGAAATGCAACAAATAAAGCACCTGCTTTATAGCATTTCAAAAATGGCTTATCGCTAAAAGATGGAGTGGGTAAACACCCAATTACTTATCTTATCCCCAGCATTTTGAAGTGTTGCCGGGGTAGAATGTAGCACCTTGTGAGCACAGGTTGCTAAGACTTCGCAGGGTCCATTCCCTCCGCCTTTCTTTATAAGCACTGCAAAGGTGCAACATCTGGCGGTCAATTCCAAAATTAACTGTTGGGGTACCCAAAAAATGACAACAAATAGAAAGTTTTTTTTGAAGATACTTATGCAAAAGCCAAAAGCTGTATAAAAAAGAACCGTCATTTCGACTACATGTGAGAATTCTCTTTGTTAATAGTAGAAATGACGGCTTAAGCTTAATTTTTTAAACAGCTTCTTAAAACACCCATCTGGCGATAATTATTTGCGGTTTCCGAAAATACGGAGTAGGTATAAAAAGATATTTAAAAAGTCGAGATAAAGCGAAAGAGCAGCTACGATAGCCATTTTCTTGCTTTCTACCTGCAAGACTACCTCGCCGTTAGTTTCCAAACCTTGACCTATGCGTTTAATTTTTTGCACATCATAAGCAGTAAGGGCGGTAAATATGGCTATACCAACAAAAGCCATGAACAAGCTAAATTGTTCACTTTGTATAAACATATTCACCAAACTAGCAATGACCAAGCCAATGACACCTACCATCAGGATAGGCCCAAACTTACTCAAATCAACATTGGTAGTGTAGCCCATTACAGCCATAATACCAAATATACCGGCAGCAGCCACAAAGCAACTTACAATTGAGCCGGCGGTGTAGGTCATCAGAACAAAACTAAGGCTTAAGCCGGTTAAAACGGAATAAAGCACAAAAATACCTACCAAGGCCGAATATGATAAACGGCTCAGACCGAAACCCATAGCCATTACTAAGCCTAAAGGGGCAAACATTACTATATATCCAAAAATAGACATACCGGTTTTTCCTGTTTGCGGGTTGGTACTAATTAAGTATTGCATCAAAGTAGCATTGGTACCAAAAAGATAGGCTGCAACCGCCGACAAACTTAGTGCTACAAACATCCAAGTGAACACCTTGGCAAAAAATTGCTTGGCTACTTGTCCCTCTTCGAGTACAATTACATTAGGATCTTGAATTTGATAATTTTCCATTTTTTAATTTTTCTGTATCGGTTTTAGTTTTCAGATTATCTATCAAAAAGTGTGCAAAATACAATAAAGGCCGACAACATTTCTATTACACACTTTGCAAAGCGTTGTAAATTGCCTTTTTGACCTATAAATGTACGAATTTTTATTAAAAAAGTGCTATTGACATTTTTACAGCCAATGTGACAGCAATTAGAGCTGCACCTGCCTGATGATGTTTTTGAGGTTGAGCTCAATAATATCGGTCATATTGCTGCAGGTCAGGTACTCTTTGTTATCATAATACTCGGCCATGCTTTCTTTCAGTTTTACAATGTTTTCGGCTGTGGTAAGTTCTTCTTTTGAAGAAACATCTCGCAAATCGGCCAAACGATGGCGCTCACTTCTTACCCTGTGCACCAAAGAAGATAGCTCCTCTTGCTTATATTGCTGTACTGTTTTTTCGGTAAGATGATCCATACAAAGTTTTACCAAAGGATAGTTTTCTTTAAAAAATTGTGGCATATAGACTTTGATGTTTCCTTCAAAAAACTGTTGGTCAAAATCGATTGCCCGAATACGGAATTGTATATCGTCAAAATCAGGGGTAACCTGCACCACAAAATTATAAGAACGCATATCGCCCAAAAGCGTAACCAAGCAACGCTCGTTGAATTTTACAAACTCTTTGGCAATACGTGTTGGATTAAAGTCGGCTTGGTATATCTTACCCTGATTAAACACATCACCAGGAATACCAACAATGTGTTCTTCTATCATGGTACGGCCATCAACCAAATAGTTGACCTGGTTGGGCGATAGCACTTCTTCTAGCTCCAGGCCATAAATACGAGACGAATCGGCTTTTTTTACATAAAAATAATCGTAAACATCGTTGAGGCGGTTCACAATTTTGATACGAAAAGGATGTGTGTTGCCAAAGGTACAGTATTCTATCCGCTCAATGTATTTGTGCTCTACAATGCGCCGATTACCTGAGGCTTTTAGTTCGGCGTAGATGATTTTTAGCCCATGGTGCAACTCGTCCATCTGTTGTTGGGTGTAAATGGGTTGCTCCCAAAGGGTATCTTTCCCTTCTTTATCGAGAATAGGAAAACTTTCGGTAAAAGCCAGCAAATCCTCATAAGAGATTGGCAAACGGGCATCACGTTGGTACAGATGCAAATACTTGCGTAGATTGTCGCTTACCGGAAAAATGGGTTTCTTACGAGAGATATTGACGTTACCTTGTTGCATTTTGTGGCTTAGTTTACCGCCCCCTCTTTCATCTTCTCGGCATTTTCGGCAAATTGTAATTTATCAATCAGCTCCTGTATCTCTCCATCCATGATTGCTGGGAGGTTGTACAAGGTCAAACCGATACGGTGGTCTGTAACCCTTCCTTGCGGATAATTGTAGGTTCTGATTTTGGCTGAACGGTCTCCGGTAGAAACCATGGTCTTACGTTTTGCAGCAATATCGCCGTGTTTTTTCTGTACTTCCAAGTCGTAGAGTTTAGAACGTAACATTTCCATAGCCAGTTCTCTGTTGGCCAATTGAGAACGCTCTACCTGACATACCACCACTATACCCGAAGGTTTGTGGGTGAGCTGTACTTTGGTTTCTACTTTGTTTACGTTCTGTCCGCCGGCACCTCCCGATCTGGATGTTTGTAATTCAACATCGGCCGGGTTAATGTACACATCCACCTCTTCGGCCTCGGGCAATACCGCTACCGATGCTGCCGAGGTATGTACACGGCCTTGTGTTTCAGTTTCGGGTACTCGTTGTACACGGTGCACACCACTCTCGTATTTGAGGGTGCCGTACACGTCGTCGCCACTCACTTTCAACACCACCTCTTTATATCCACCGGCAGTACCTTCGGTTACATCCATCACCTCTACACGCCAGCCTTTTGTATCGAAATATCGGGTGTACATGCGGTACAAATCACCGGCAAAAAGTGCAGCCTCATCACCGCCGGTACCCCCTCTAATCTCAAAAACGGCATTTTTAGCATCTTCGGGATCTTTGGGTATTAACATCAAGCGGATGCGCTCTTCCATTTCTTGTTGTTGAGCTTGCAACAAATCAAGCTCTTCTTTTGCCATTTCTCGCAATTCTTGGTCTTTCTCATTGCTCAAAATCTCCTTATTAGCCTCAATATTGCTAACTACGTTTTTATAGACCTTATATTCTTCTACAATTTTTGTCAACTCTTTGTACTCACGGTTCAATGCCGCAAAGCGCTTCATATCCTGTATTACATCCGGGTTGCTCAATTGCTCCTCTACATCTTCCCAGCGAATTTTTATGGCTTCAAGTTTATCTAACATAATCTTTTTAAGAAATCATTTATGATCCAAAATACGGCAACAGTGCTATAGGTATTGCTAAACAAAACTGCAGCTCGTTATTTGGCCAGCAAAAATACGGCTTTTTCGGCTAACACCGCAATAAATTTATTGCCCACGGCTACCTGGCTTACTGCCGAAAGCGCAGGCATTTGCAAGTTGTTTTGTTTGTTTTCTTTAAGCCCAAACTCTTGTATCACACTATTTTTTACAAAAAACAGGGATTGGTTGCGTACCGCTAAGTTATCTATAGGGTCAATAGGCAAAGTAGCTATAAACGCACCAAAACGGTCAAATTGGTAAACCAAACCATCTTGTGCTAAAAGATAGAGAAAATCATCGTCTGCAAAAAGCTGTCTTGCACTGAGCATTTGACCCAATAGCTGCGAAAGGTTGGCAGAACGAGCCTCGACGGTATTAGCCACATTTAGTTTTATGAGCTGTTGGGTCGAATAGTCGAAAAGCCATAGGGACTGGTCGGAGCTGGTGGCTATTGCTTGTACTTGTGTAAAACCTATATTGGCAAAAGAACGGTTACCTAGCTGGGTCAATCTATTATCTAACAGTACCAACTGCTGAAAATTGGAATAAAAAAGCTTGACACGTAAAGGGTCGGACACGTCTATACCCGAAATAGAGCCATAACGCTTGTTGTTGTAACGGGCTAAAAGTTGGCCCTTGGTGTTGTATTTGAGTAATTCTGCATCTGTACGCAACACATATATTTGATCAAGATGATCCATAAATACCGCTTTGGCATCTACATTGATCTGATTTACGAGTTGGTATTGTGCCTTCAGGGCTAACTGTCCGAGAAGTAAAATCAACACAAACACGCTAAGCAGTGTTTTAGCAAACTTTGGCAGCACGGTGTTTAAGCCTCGAAATAACATAGTTTTAGGTCTTTACCATCAAAAACTGCATAAGAGCAATAATTTAGCCACTCGCCAATATTGATATAACGAGACATATCACTAAGTTGCAAATCCATAGGTAGGTGTCTGTGACCAAATACAAAATAGTCAAAATGTTTATCAGCCAATATCTCTTTGGCATAAATAGCTAACCATTCGCGGTCAGCACCCAAAAACTGCTCGGTAGCACCTTGTGTTGCACGACTATGCCCCGACCAAGCTTGCGCAATACCTATGCCGATTGCTGGGGGCAGTATGCCAAATAACCATTGACAAAGTGGGTTTCTAAAGATTTTACGCAACAATTTGTATTTTTTGTCTCCTGGGCCCAAACCATCACCATGGTGCAAATAAAAAGTTTTACCACTGCGCTCCATTATCATTTCATCACTCAGCACTTTTATTCCCAACTCTTCTTGGAAATAACCTTTTACCCACATATCATGGTTGCCTTTAAAGAAATAGATTTGCACACCTTCATCACTCAATTGAGCCAATTTACCAAAGAGCCTCACAAAACCTTTGGGCACCACATAACGATACTCGAACCAGAAATCAAAAATATCGCCCATCAAAAACAACTCACTACAGGTTGGCCTTATCCATTCTAGCCAGCGTACAATCTTATCCTCCCGCTCCCTACTTTTTGCAGAGTTAGGAGCTCCTAGATGAAAATCGGAAGCAAAATAGATGTACTTATCCATAAAGGCCAAAGATAAGGATTTTACAATAGGCTACACAAACCACATTAAGGCCTGAGTATTAATTCATTTTTCGGTAAAAAAACCAAGACTAAATTTAAGTTTTACCTACAAAATCAATCTCATTTTAACTATTTTTTTTGTGATTTTATTACAGATAAACCAAACAAAACCTAGTGATTAGCTGCTATTTATATACTTTTTTAAATTATTTTAATTTTATAACTCTATATAAACCACCGATTTAATAGACTTTTTAATCGTTCTGTTTGGAATTGCTCTAAATAACTCATTTAATTAAAACTTAATTTTGTACTTTTGCACAAATTTAAAAAACATGATTTCTACAGATATCGCTATAATTGGTGCTGGTCCCGTTGGGTTATTTGCAATTTTTGAGGCCGGATTATTGAAGATGCGCTGCCACTTAATTGACTACCTACCCCAAGTAGGTGGCCAGTTATCAGAGATTTACCCCAAAAAACCCATTTATGATATTCCGGGTTTTCCCTCGGTGTTGGCTCAAGAACTCATTGATAACTTGATGAAACAAGCCGAGCCTTTCCATCCGGGTTTTACCCTAGGTGAACGTGTAGAGAGTTTGGAGAAACGTGGCGAAGCCGACTTTTTGTTGACAACCAATATGGGCACTACCATAGAGGCCAAAGTAGTAGTTATTGCTGGCGGATTGGGCTGCTTTGAGCCACGCAAACCAGCTGTAGAAGGATTGGAGAAATACGAGAATGGCCGAGGTGTAAACTATATGATTATAGATCCGGAAAAATATCGCGATCAGAAAATGGTGATTGCCGGAGGCGGCGACTCGGCCTTAGACTGGACTATTTTCTTGGCTGATGTATGTAGCGAGCTGACCTTGGTACACCGCAGCGAAAGCTTTAGAGGTGCCCCCGACTCGGTAAACAAAGTGATGGAACTGGCCGAGCAAGGAAAGATTAACCTTATTTTGAACAGCAACCTCAATGCTGTTGAAGGAGAAGGCAAATTAGAGCACGTAGAAATCATCCATAACAAAACTATGGAAACAACCCGTGTTGCTGCCGACCACCTTATCCCTTTATTTGGCCTAAGCCCAAAGCTTGGCCCTATAGAAAAATGGGGGCTCAACATCAGCAAAAGCGCCATTGATGTAAACGTTGATGATTACTCGACCAACATACCCGGTATTTATGCCATTGGCGATATCAACAACTACACCAATAAACTAAAATTAATACTTTGTGGTTTTCATGAGGCTGCATTGATGAGCCATAGCGCCTATCAGTACATGAACCCCGGAATAAAATACACCATGAAATACACCACAGTAAACGGAGTTAGCGAATTTTAAAACATGAGTGATATTACCATTACCGTAGAAGACCGAGAAGGCAACGTATCGGAATTGATAGCCCCTACCGACATGGGGCTGAGCTTGATGGAGTTTTTAAAAGCCAACGAACAAGATATTTTGGCTACCTGTGGAGGTATGGCCCTTTGCGCTACTTGTTGTGTTGATGTATTGGAGGGCGAAGAAAAACTAAATGAAATGAGTGATGACGAGTATGCTATGCTCGATACTTTACCCGACTTATTGCCCAACTCTCGACTCTCGTGCCAGTTGCAACTAAAACCAGAAATGGATGGACTGCGAGTTAGACTACATGCTCAAAGCAACTAAGTCGATTTTTTTTGCTTAACCTTATACCGCTAGGCTCTCTATATCGTTAAGATAGAGGGCCTAGATTTTTTATAGTTAGATTTTTACCATGGGAAGATTACCCTTATTGATATTACTCAGCATAGCTATACTGCTATTTGACTATTATTGCCTGCGAGCTATTTTGGCTGTTTTTAAACGTTGGAAAACAAGTACACAGCAATTTTTCAAAAAATTTTGGTGGGTGTACAACATCGCTTTAATTATTGGGGTGTTTTGTGCCATATATCTCAATATTTTTTTATCGGCCAGAGCTGTTATTTTGGTTGCATTTTTCTTGACTACCATTGGTAAACTGGCTATGCTGCCTTTTTTAGTCGTTGACGATATTCGTCGTCTGATCATCAAAGCAAAACAACGTTGGGGGAGAAAGGCTAAAAATAATGAGCAAAAGATTGCTGGCGAACCGATTAGCCGATCAGCATTTTTAGTTAAAGCCGGACTAGTAGCCGGAGCTATCCCTCTTAGTTCGTTAAGTTGGGGTATCGTATCAGGAGCGTATGATTACCGCATACGAAGGGTAAACTTGGTTCTTCCGAATTTGCCTAGAGCCTTTGATGGCATACGATTAGCACAAATATCTGACATCCACTCGGGCAGTTTCTACAACAAAACAGCCGTAAAAGGTGGCGTAGATATGTTGTTGGCAGAGAAACCCGATTTTGTATTCTTTACCGGCGACTTGGTTAACAACTTAACCAATGAACTTCGAGATTATCAAGACATATTCAATAAAGTGCAAGCACCCCTCGGGGTTTACTCTGTTTTAGGTAACCACGATTATGGCGAGTATTATTTTGGTAAAGGCAGCTCGCCTGCTAAAGTAAAAAACCTAAAAGACATGGTGGACAGTCACCGAATTATGGGCTGGAATTTGCTCATGAACGAAAACAGACGATTAAAGGTTGATGGCGAAGAGATTGGCATATTGGGTATAGAGAATTGGGGTATGGGCCGATTTCCTAAATACGGCAAAATGGAACTGGCTACACAAAATACGCAAGACCTCCCTGTGAAACTACTGCTCTCTCACGACCCCTCTCACTGGCGTGGACAGGTGCTGCAACACTACCCACAAATAGATGCTATGTTTAGCGGTCACACACACGGCATGCAGTTTGGTGTACGCTTAGAACATACGCAATGGAGCCCAGTGCAATACATCTACAAAGAATGGGCTGGTTTGTATCAAGAGCAAGACCAACAATTGTATGTAAACGTTGGCTACGGATTTTTGGGTTACCCGGGTAGGCTTGGAATATTACCAGAAATTACGATATTTACGCTAAAACAGGCTTAGCAATACCAGCCCCGGCTTACCCCACCAAATATGCTGAAAAAAATAGGTGCCGCCTTTATAGATTTTTTACTCTTTAGCAATTTGTTTATTGCCAGCTGTTCCGTTGCACAAGGCCTACTTACCTACCACCTACTCAATCAAAGTCCAAACCCCTATGTACTTGCACTATTGTTTTGCTCTACGCTAATTGTTTACAACGTTAGTATGTTATTGGCAAAACCAAACGAGCCCGAAAAATCGCCTTTTAGAAGGGTAAGATGGATATTCTCTCATCATAAATTTACTATTGCTACTACATTTATTGCTGCTTTAGGTATCGTCCCAATAGCTTTTCTCTACCTTAGTTTTAACAGTCTAGCCTTATTATCTGTAATTGGGTTTTTATCAATTGGTTACAGCATTCCATTCTTAAAATTTAACAATAAAAAGATTGGATTAAGAAACCTACCCGGCATCAAACTATTTCTAATAGCTCTGGTGTGGGCGGTTAGTTGTGTTTTATTACCAATTGTTGAGCTAGAGCGTAGTGAAGAAGTAATTTTACCCCTCTCGGAGACTCTTTTGTTAATAGCCAAACGCTTTTTGTTTATCTGTGCCATTACCATTCCTTTTGATATCCGAGATATGTTTGATGATAAGCTGAACGAATTGAAAACTATTCCTGTGATGTTTGGCGAGAAAAAAGCTTGGATATTTTGCCAATTTCTATTGGGGCTCTATTTCGTTTTACTAGTTGTTTTCACTAAAAGTTTCAATATCGATGTTATTGCGCTTGGGCTAAGTCTAGTGCTTACAGGTTGGCTCATCTTCAAATCGAATATACAACGCAACGAATATTTCTATTTCCTCTACCTAGACGGCACTATGGCCTTACAATATCTGTTTGTAATAGCAGCCAATACCCTATATTAAAGCACTTAACGAAAGAAGTATTGTTTAGGAAGTAGCCTAAACATGATTTAAGCAGAAAATATGTATTATTTAATCGTTACTGTTGTTTAATTTAACCGATAAATTTACATTTGGAGGTTAATAAAATCTAAATTAAAACTAAACCTATGACAAACAACCTGATGGACGTAAAAGACTACATTGTGTTCTTCGTCTATTTTGTAATAGTAGCCGGATACGGATTATACATCTATTACAAAAAGAAATCTGCAACTGCCGATTCTAAAGATTATTTTTTAGCCGAGGGCTCATTAACTTGGTGGGCAATTGGTGCTTCGCTCATTGCCTCCAACATTTCTGCCGAACAGTTTATTGGTATGAGTGGCTCTGGTTTTAAAATGGGCTTGGCTATTGCAGCCTACGAGTGGATGGCTGCTATTACCCTAGTGGTAGTAGGGGTGTTTTTCATGCCCGTTTACCTGAAAAACAAGATTTTTACCATGCCCCAGTTCCTACATCAGCGCTACAACGGTACCGTAGCTATGATTATGGCTATTTTTTGGCTAATGCTCTACATTGTAGTCAACCTGCTCTCTATCCTTTATTTGGGGGCGGTAGCCATTAGCGGTATTTCTGGCCTCAGCCTTAGTTTCTGTATTTTAGTACTAGCTGCTTTTGCCATCATCATCACCTTGGGTGGTATGAAAGTAATTGGCTATACCGATGTTATTCAGGTGTTTGTATTAGTATTAGGTGGCTTGGTTGCTACCTATTTGGCATTAGACATCATTTCAGAAGGAAAAGGAGCACTTAACGGATTTGCAAATCTACAAAAAGGAGCATCTGAGCATTTTCATCTAATTTTCAAAAAAGATAATCCCAATTATATGGATTTGCCCGGAATTAGTGTGCTAATTGGCGGTATGTGGATAGCCAACCTTAGCTATTGGGGGTGTAACCAATACATTACCCAACGGGCTTTGGGTGCCTCACTACCTACAGCCCGCAACGGATTGTTGTTTGCTGCTTTCCTTAAAATATTGATGCCTATTATTGTGGTAATTCCGGGTATTGCGGTTTATTATATCATTAAAAATGATATGAGCGCCATCAGTGCCGACAGCTTGTTAACCGCCTCGGGCACACAAGACCCAAATAAGGCTTACCCCGCCCTACTAACGCTATTACCTGTTGGGCTAAAAGGACTATCATTTGCTGCACTAACGGCAGCTATTGTAGCCTCACTAGCTGGTAAGGCCAATAGTATTGCTACCATATTCACCCTCGACGTGTACCAAAAAGCCATTAATCCAGAAGCTTCTGAGAAAAAATTGGTTAGTATCGGTAAAATTTCGGTAATCGTAGCAATGCTAATCGGTACGGCATTAGCACTCTTTGTAGGTGACGCACTAATGGGTGAAGGGAAACAAGGTTTTCAATACATACAAGAGTACACCGGGTTTGTATCACCGGGTATATTCGCCATGTTTTTACTAGGTTTCTTTTGGAAGAAAACGACCTCAAATGCAGCCTTATTTGCCACCATTGGAGGCTTTGTATTCTCGGTATTACTAAAGTTTGCACCAGAGTTTATGGATCTTTCTTTCTTGAGTGCTATAAACTTTGCTATTCCAAACGCCAATGGTGTTTATGAAATTCCGTTTATGGACAGGATGGCTATAGTATTTCTACTTTGTGTGTTGGGTATGTATTTTATTTCTATTGCCGAGCGTAACAAAGTAAATACAGGCAAAGGTCTTGAGATAGACCCTTCTATGTTTAAAACTAACCGAGCATTCACCATAGGTTCATTGGTGGTCATCATCATTATTACTGCCTTGTACACCGTGTACTGGTAAATAATTTGAAAAATACGGGACAAGGCAAAAAATCTTGTCCCGTATTTCGAATAAATATCGCAAGACAGTATATGAACTGATTTGGCGATAATTCAACATGCAAAACATCTAAGCTTTCCTTTGTCGAGTAACTTACTCTCTAAAATCTGTTAATTATTGCTTTGGCTCCATATAATATGGAATAAACAATTCTGTGTCGGCAAACGCTATATAAACACAAAATCATATTGCCGTAAAGAAGAGAACAGGTTCGTACCACCATCGTGAATTACCCTGAACTAACAAAGTTGAGCACTTAATTGCTAGAACAAGCAAAGCCCGATTTTCTAATAAGAATATCGGGCTTTGTAATAATTTTACAGCTTGTACTGTATTGGTATATGATAGCGATGCTTTATTTTAAGGTAATAGTAGATTTACCCATCAAATAACCATCAGCATACAAAAACACGCTATAAGTGCCTTTAATAAATTTGGCCGGGTTAACCCAATCTATCTTAAAGTTATAATTATCGCTAGCACCATAAGACACCTCGGTATATTTGCTGTATTGCATTTGTTGACCTTCGGCCTCAAAAATATTAGCATCATCGGCAATCAGGTTACCAGCAGGGTCAATAACACGTAAATATACCTTGTGATATCCTTTTTCGGCTAACTCGTTGGGAATAATCTCAAAATCTATTGCAAACTTATTGGTTGCTGATGCTCGGTTCATCTCACTTACTTTCCCATTGCTTTTCACTTTGAAAGCTGTAACCTTTACATTGGCTGCTTTTAGTGCGGCACCAACTTTTACTTTTTGGTTAAGGTTGCGATTTTCTTGTGTAAGATCTTCGGTCTTTTTGCTGTACTCAGCTACACTTGTTTTCAAACTATCACGTTGTGTTTTTAGACCAGAGTTCTCGGTTTCGAGCTCGTTGATACGCTTGTTATAATTGGCTACGTACTCTCTTAAGGTGCTTATTTCGTCTTTCGCCGCTTTCAATTCTTTTTCGGTTAAAACGCCTTTTTGCAAAGCTCTCTTCAGCTCAGCAATTTTTTGCCTCACTACTTCCTGCTCTTCGGTAAGTTGCTGGTTTAAAGTAGTATTTAAATTGTTTACACGATCTAGCTCTACTTCTATTTTTTCAACCTCGAGCTTCAACCTATCTTTTTCTACATTGACGGTGGTGTATTGTTGATCTTGCTGCTTGCCCTTGAAATACAAATATCCATTGATACCTGCAAGAATTACAATGACTACAATAAGAAAATAGATTTTTTTCTTATCGCCACTATTTTTAACTCCATTATTGTTGTTTTCAACTGCCATTTGTTTTGTGTTTTTAGTTATAGTTAGAATAAAATTTGTTGCTGGGCTAAGCTAAGAAAAAAAGGAATAATTAAAAAAATAATGGCATTTTTGTACATTATACTAATAGATTCCGTTTAATTGTTAGTTTATCTCAAATAATGCTGCTAAATAAATATTTTTCTGTTCAGAATAACGCTTTTTTAATTCTATTATTTTCTTTTAGCCTCACTTTTCTCACCGTTGCTAGAGCACAAGAAACAGCCAGCCCCAAACGAGAGTTTAGAGGGGTATGGATAGCTACCGTTGCCAATATCGACTGGCCATCGAAACGTAACCTGAGTGTCGATCAACAAAAAGAGGAACTGCTTGACATACTGGATCAACATAAATCAAACGGACTAAATGCCATATTTTTACAAATCAGACCTACCGCCGATGCCTTGTACGCAAAGTCTCGCGAACCTTGGAGCCATTGGCTAACGGGTAAACAAGGGCAAGCCCCAGCTGATGGTTTTGACCCTTTGGCATTTGCGGTAAAAGAAGCGCACAACAGAGGGATGGAATTACACGCTTGGTTTAATCCGTATAGGGTAACCATGAACAAGGACATGCTTACCGATAGCAACCATTTGGTAAACCGAAAACCTGAGCTTTTTTATACCTATGGAGGGCAGAAACTTTTCGACCCTGGTTTGCCCGAAAACCGCGAATACATTGTTCAGGTAATTTTAGATGTAGTAAAAGGCTATGATATAGACGGCGTTCATTTTGATGATTATTTTTATCCCTACCCCATAGCCGGTCAAAGTATTAAAGACAGCGCTAGTTTTGCCAAATACCCGAATGGGTTTGACAACATAGCCGATTGGCGTAGAAACAACGTTGATTTATTGGTAAAAAAAGTAAACGATAGTGTACATCACTATAAGAAATATCTAAAATTTGGCATAAGTCCCTTTGGGATCTGGAGAAACTTTAGGGAAGACACCCTAGGTTCGAAAACAAACGGACTAAGCAATTATAACGGGCTATTTGCCGATGCTAGAAAATGGTTGGTTGAAGGTTGGGTAGATTATATCAACCCACAAATCTACTTTTCATTTACACGTGCAGCCGCACCTTTTCAAGTGTTGCTAGACTGGTGGGGGAACAACACTTTTGGTCGCCATTTGTATATTGGGCAGGCTGCCTACCTCATACACAACGGCAAAACTAAGAAAGAAGCAGCTTGGGCTAAACCAAGTGAAATCCCGAATCAGTTAAAGGCTATCCGAGCAAACCCACATGCACAAGGCAGTGTTTTCTTCAGTTCCAAATCGTTTAGCACAGTTGCAAAAGGCCTTGCCGACTCGCTACGCAATACTTATTACAAATACCCTGCTCTACCACCAACTATGCCTTGGCTAGATGACGTACCTCCAAACGCACCACAAGAGCTCTCTGCCAAACAAAGCGAAACAGGCTTAACACTAAAATGGAAGACACCGAAAAAAGCCAAAGACGGCGAAACCGCATCAGGCTATGTTGTTTACCGTTTTACTGAAACCGAAGATTTGACCCAGCTAAATGCTCAAAATATTATTCACATCAGTTACAATACCGACCTGAGCTATACAGATAAAACTGCTGAGAAAGGAAAATGCTACAATTACGTAGTAACAGCCCTAGATCGTATTAAAAACGAAAGCGAAGCCAGTTATCCGCTTGGACTTACTATCAAATAAACTTAAACATAAATGAGACTTTACCTACTCGCTACTTTATTTTTAAGCTTAACATTTCTAGCAACGAAGGCACAAGAGATTGATACCGTTCCCATCCCTATAAAAGATATGGGACTAAAACTAAAACGTAATCCGCTACCCTCCAGAATGGGAGTACTGCAATATCAGCCGATAGACTTACAGCCTATGCCGGTTAATGCAAAACTAAACAACTGGAAAACACGGGCTACAATAGGTATCAATGCCAATCAAGCATCTTTTAGCGATAACTGGAAAGGGGGTGGTGTTAACTCTATAGCATTAGGCGCTTTGGTTAACTACAAGGCCGAGTACAGCAAAGAAAACCTTAGCTATACTGCCGAGGTAATTTTGCAATACGGAAAAGTAAAAAATAAAAACCAATTGCAGAAGAAAACCAACGACCGTATTTACTGGGACAATAAGGCAGCTATTCAGTTGTCAAAACATTGGTACTTCTTTGCTTCGCTAAATTTCGAATCACAATTTGACAAAGGTTTTTCTTATTCTAAGAATAAACAAGGAAACGAAGTGCCAAAACTGATTTCTAGATTTATGTCGCCCGGCTATCTTACTGAGTCTATTGGTCTCGAGTTCAAACCGAGCAAAATATTCTCAACCCGTATCGGTACAGGTACCGCCCGACAAACCTTTGTTTTGGACACCTTAATCTACAAAACCAACCCTAAAAATTTCGGGGTATCAAAAGGTAGCCGTATAAAAAACGATTTGGCATTTCAGGTGGTGAGTAATTTTGAGAAGGAGCTGATGAAAAACACCATTCTGAGGGCAAAATATAATATGTTTATCCCTTATGATAATTTTGGGCACATCGACCACCGTTTAGATTTGGTTACTACAGCTAGAATTAACCGTTTCCTCAACGTATCGCTCACCGGTGTAATTTTATACGACAGAGACATGGATTTAAAAGTACAAAGCAATCAAGCGCTAGCTATGGGTTTTAGCTTTACTTTTCCTAGATAATATAATATCAAAAGATATTTAGATCCCAATTTATGCAGCCTATGTTCTGTAAGCTCCATCACTAAACAAACGTTTGTGTTAAAATTTTTAAAATCATGTTATACATAAAAAATCACTAATCGATTTAGCATTTTGGGGCTACAAAAACCAAGAAAATACCAATAATTATGCTCAAAACGTTTATGTAAGCCAGACCTATATTCAAACGTTTGCGTTCACTTAAAAGCAATGTCTCCGTTTTTTTTAGAT
Organism: Pedobacter sp.; assembly: GCA_039810685.1. Lineage (GTDB taxonomy): Bacteria > Bacteroidota > Bacteroidia > Sphingobacteriales > Sphingobacteriaceae > Pedobacter. The sequence continues at coordinate 47,719 of JBDHXL010000012.1, forward strand.
AGTTTTAAGGTGAAATAAACATCAATCATTAACCATGAATTACAAAACAATTTTAGTTATTGCCTTTACATTTGGCTTATTAGCTAGTACAAACGCTCAAAAAAGCAAGAAAAATGTGGATATGGCCAATTTAATTGACCGCGAATTTGACTTTGCTGCAAAGCAATACGTCTATCTGGCCAAAAATACCCCAGCCAATCGGATGCCCCAAACCTATTACCCCAAAAGCAACAAATCGGTCAACTCATCTACCAAATGGTGGTGTAGTGGTTTCTATCCGGGTTCCTTGTTGTACATCTACGAACAAACCAAAGATACCGCCACACTAAACGAAGCCAAAAGACGCTTAGCTATACTTGAGCCCGAAAAGCATTACAAAGGCAATCACGATTTGGGTTTTATGATGTTCTGTAGCTTTGGCAACGCTTACCGTATTTTTGGTGACAAGTCTATTTTGGCTACCATAGACACCGCAGCCAATTCTTTAGCAAGCCGTTATCGTGAGGGGGCTGGCGTTATCCAATCGTGGAACAAAAGTGCCAAATTTAACGGGCCTGTTATTATTGACAATATGATGAATTTGGAGCTACTACTTTGGGACAGTCAACAAAGTGGTAATAAAAAATTATGGGACATTGCCATTAGCCATGCCGACCACACTATGAAAAATCATTTTAGACCCGACTACAGCTCATATCACGTGGTAGATTACGATATGAAAAATGGCAATGTGCTCAAAAAAGCTACACACCAGGGCTACGCTGACGGTTCTGCTTGGGCCAGAGGCCAAAGCTGGGGATTGTATGGCTATACGATGATGTATCGTTTTACCAAAGATCAAAAATACCTGGATCAGGCCAAACACATTGCCGAGTATATCCTCAAAAATCCAAACTTGCCAAAAGATTATGTGCCTTATTGGGATTTTAATGCTCCCGATATTCCCAATGCCCTGCGTGATGTTTCTGCTGCGGCTATCAATGCATCGGCCTTGCTTGAGCTGGCACGCTATACCAAAAAAGAAAGCAAATACTACGTGAAAGTAGCCAAACAAATACTCATTAATCTTTCTAGTGACACCTACAAAGCAAAACTGGGCGAAAATGGAGGCTTTATACTAAAACACAGTGTGGGTTCATTGCCACACAACAGCGAGGTAGATGTGCCACTTACCTATGCCGACTATTATTACCTTGAGGCTTTGGCTCGCTACAAGGCCTGGTATTTAAAATAGAGATACCCTTATATAAAAAATCCATTGAAAGCATTTTCAATGGATTTTTTATTGATACTAACAACTAAGATCCTCTACTACCTCGCAGATTTGTTTTTCATCACCTTATAACTCTGTGAACCCAAACTTATTAGATACATCCCTGAAGGCAATTGAGATAAATCTATACGAAGGCTACTCCCTTGGTCTATGACGATAACTTGACGGCTCAAATCACGTCCAGCTGCATTAAATATTTTTAACTGTTCTATTGTACTAGACATAGGTTTTGCTAGGTAAACAATACCATCAGTTGGATTTGGATAAACTAAAGCCTGCTCGTTTAATGATTTTACTTCTACTTGTACAGGGGCTACATTGGTTTCTACTCCACTTAAATCAACAGGTGTAATACGGTAATAAGACTTACCAATAAAGGGATGAGTATCATCAAGCGTATAAAATCCGCCCAAAGCTCCTTTACTTTTAACTTGGGCTAAGTTAATCCAGTCTTTATTATTTATGGATTTCTCTAACCTAAAATAGGCATTATTCTGCTCGTTTTGGGTAGTCCAATTTAATTGTACTTTGTGCATAGCTACTACTTTTGCCTTAAAATCCAAGCCGCTTACAGATAAAGGCGAAATATCTTTAAAACCCAAAGCCATTTTTGTGAAATTGCTAACTCCGCTTACTTGCTCAAAACGTACAAGACCCGAACCAAAATCTTGAGATGCATCTATTGGGGTTTCATCACTAAACAAATCATTAGCATTTCGATCTAGTAACAGCTTAACTTCTTTATTATTCAATTGACTGCCTAGTTTTGATAGATCAAATGTCAAATCAATTGCACCTATATCCACCGAGCTACCTAAACTATCTACTTCATTAAATCGCCAAGTAGTATTTAACAAATGGCTTATTCCTGACGGATAACCATTTACAGCATCCAGTGTAACTGTACCACCATTATCGCCCCACAACAAAAACTTATTATCGCTAAGGTTTTGGGCGTTTGACACTTCTAAGATGCCTGTACCTTGAGCATTGGGATGCACATTTCCAAGTGTAGTTTTACCTATACCAGCTACATGGTATTTATAACTGCCATAAGCTGGCAAATCGTTGACATAGATTTTGTGTCCCAAAGTACTTATATTAAACTTGGCACCCCAATAATTCTTAATAATAATTTTTTGAGCGGTGTTTAGCGTATCATTAAACACCAACACTTCATACAATTCACCATTTAATTTGTCGGCATTATTGTTAGTCCCCAAACGGGTATAATTTAGTGTACTGTTCTCATTGGGCAATGCAATATGCTGAGCTAGATTCTTGGCTTTTAGTCTGACATTGGCCGAGGTATCTGATTTTTCGAATGACAAAAGTGCTATTTCTCCAAACGGACTGGGCACATCAGAAACATAGTCCGCAATGCCTTTTAGGGTCATTCCCAGTTTCCCTGTATTGGGGTTCATCTCTGTCCTCAGTGCCAAATTATCGCTATCAAAGATAGTTTGTGATGAGCCATTCTTTGTTAACTTGGCCAGTACAAATGCACTGGTTTTGGCAAAAGACTGTGGCGAAGAGGCATTTAAAAACTGTCCACTTCCGGCATCAAAATTTACAGCTGGAAGAACCGTAGTTTGATAACTAGGAGCATTAGAACTAGTGCCTATGAAATGGTTAGCATTTCCACTCAAATCGGACCAGCTCAAAATCCCTGCGCCATTACTCGGGTTATTAGCCGGATTACCGGTAATATTATCGGCATCTAACCATAATTTTAGAGAAGACGAACCATCAGTCTTACCAATACCACCTGGGCCATTTTGAGCACCTACTGTAATACTAATTTCTCTGTACACTGCATAACTTGGTGTACCATTATCTGCCACTCTAACTATCAGCTTGTAGGCCGAACCATTTAGACCGGACAATGCTGCCGGATTAAGTAAAGTAAGTGTACCATTTTGCGAGTCGATCCCAAAACCTCCGGCACTTGCTTGGCTATATATAATGTAACTTAGTGCTTGGCCGGCATCAGCATCTGTAGCCAAAACCCTGCCTACTATCGTATTTGCTTTTGAATGAACTGGCAAATTAAACTGTTGGTATTCAACCACCGGGCTCTGATTACTTAGTGTATAGCCAAGCATACTTGCATATTTACGATACATGTATTTTGCCATGGCTACTTCATCACCTTGTGGTGCTACAGCATATCCATTGCCTTTTCTGTTAATCCAGTTTTGCTCAAATTCGGTATAGAAATTTGTTGCACTTGCCGATAAATTCAGGCTATTTGCTTTTAATTTATCAATATATAATTTCCATCGTTCGCGATAAAAATCTTTAATCAGGCCGGCCCATTCGTGGTGAGCATAATCGTGCAACATGCCGTCATCGGTCGTTGTAGTCCAAGTGGTAGGCAATGCCCTTGCATTGAGTTCGAAAAGGTCGGCCTCATCACTCGTTGTACCCAGTTTACGAGCATCGTCTATCCATTTTCCCAATAAATACTCTTCATTGGTACGCAACAGGCTATCTTGATCCAGCATCAATTTTAAGAAAAGGTCGCTATGCTTTGTGAAAGCAGTCATGTCTGTACTATTGATGGCTGTTTTCATTCTTAAATAAACGTCTTTACCAAAATTTGAGATGACCTGACGGGTTACATCAACCAGATCATGCCTGAAACTAGGTTTTGATTTCAACACATCGATAGTATTGTATAGGTTTATCCATGCGGGAATCAAATCCTTAAAATCATAATGGGTTTGTGTATCTGAGCAGCAAGAAGCCGAAGGATTATCTCCAGAAGGGAAACTAGGTCGTATATTAAAAATAGATTCTGGTGCACCTTCTGCCGATGCACTAGGGTTTAGTGCGGTTTGGTGCAACACTGCCCAAGCTTTTTGGGTATTATCTAGACTGATACCATATCGCTTACTAGCAAATTTTTGCACCCAGTTGGCTGTATTGAGCTGATTACTCTCCCAAGCCAAATCCCACATGAGGTCAAAAGATACCGGGTTGTAAATTATAGCCTCAGGAGCAATACCTATACCTACATTATTGCCTTTTTGGGGGCTATTTAACATATTGTGTACATCATTGGCTACCCGATTCAAACGGGCATAGATACCCATTCTGCCACCAAAATTGTTGATAACACCATACACCCAAGGATAACCTCCAAAACCTCCTCTACTTTGCCAAAAGCCATATTTATCATTACTATAATCTAAAATGAGAACTTGATCTTTTTTAAGCCCTTTCAAAAATTCGGTTTTAGGATTGCTTTGCCAAGCCTGTAACACCCAGGTAGCATTTGGATTTGCCTCGAACATCTTAGCCTGCAGCTGGCTTGCATAGTCACTTAGATTTAGACCAGCAGGTACAGTTCCACCTTCATGAAAGACATCGCCACCATAAAACTCAACATCACCAAATAAAGCTTTAGACTTTTGGTACCAAACTTCGGCTACTTGGTCAGCAAAAGCACCTGTCAAAACTGGAGGTCTTTGGTAACTACCCCATTGGGGTTGGTTATTGACATCAGCAGAGGTTTGCTTAGTTTTAAAATCAATTGGAACCATACCTGCATAACCTTGCAATATTGGTTTTATTCCTAACGAACGCATTCGAGCTAATATTTTATTCTGCAAAACAACTCGTGAGTCGATATAAGCCTGAGAAACCTTACCTCCCTCGCCTTGCAAATTACCCATAAGCCACCAAGCCGTATAGGCCGGACCTACAATAAAGTTCTGAACATCAGCAAAACTATATCCAAACTGGGCAAGTGTTTGTTGCCATACCGCCTCGCTGCCAATTGGGGCTAGCGCAAGATTGATACCCTGCATGGCCATCAGATCAATCTCTCTTTCCCAACGATTCCAATCCCAAAAAGACATGGTATAATTATAGGTACAGTAGTTGAGCGAGTAACGGTATTGATAAGGCGATTCTTTACGAATAGTACCATTGACTTGTGGCAATGGACTGGGCAAATTTGTTTGATCTCCACTCCATGAAAAACTAGCATTGGCATACTCGCCCAAATACCATCTTATGCCCGAGGTAAGTGCCGAAGCAGAACTTCCTTTGATCTGTACCTTTCCGCCCGAAGTTGAAACTTCAAATACATCTCTACTATCGTCAACCGCAGGAATATAAGACAATTCAAAATCACTTGCATTTGCCGGAAGCATACGTGCAAGCAAAGCTTGTACTGCGCTTATCTCGGCACTCATATCTTTTACCGTGTTGGTTGTGGTGAAACTTGCACTATATACCGTACTGGTATTGTTTACCCGTTTCATAACCATGTAAATCTTATATGCCGTGTTAGCACTTAACGACTTAATATTGATAAAATCGAGTAGGTTGGCCTCTTGATAATCAAAATTTCCACTACTAACTGCTCCGATACCGCTTATTACATCATTTACAGAAGGACTAGGACTTAAAACATCATAAACAACCCAATAAAGCTTACCCCCTACGTTTGATTTTACATAGGCCCTAGCTGTTGTGTTCTTGACAAAGCCTGTGCTTACTTCGCTCAATACAGGCACTATACTAATGTCTGACAACTCATAATCTGCATTGGCCGAGTAGAGCAGTTCATGTCCATTACCGGATAAATCTGTTATGGGTGTGTACCAATTGTCAAAGTTCCAATACCCCCAAATTCCGTTTTCAGAAGTATTGACACCATCACTAAATTCTGTTGCAATACTTGCAGCATTCCTAGCAATAGAAAAAAAGCTCAGGTTATCCATTGACCCGGTAAAAGTTTCTTTAGTGGTCCCATCCTGATTGAGAGTTCCGAAAGAAAAAGTGTCACCAAGACTATCATTATTCATCGGTGCAGCCCCATGCGTGTAAACTGTGGTGCAGGCAATACCATTTACATAAAAGGTAATTTGTCCATTGTCTTTAACCATAGCCACGTGCGACCAAGTATTGGCCGGGACAACTACATTACCTCTAGCTTTGTTAAAAGCACCATCATATTGCCCATAGTACAGGTAGTTGTCACTTTCAAGTCTGAAAAAATGTGCAATATTACCACTTGAAGATGATCCCCAACTAGCAATGGTACGAGTAGTGCCTGCAGTAGTAGGTTTTATCCAAGCAGAAATAGAAAAACTAGCACCAAAAGGAGCTAAAGTGCTAGTTGCCGGATGTAAATAGTTTGAACCATCAAATTTAGCCACATAATCACCCGGACTAGCCAGATTTACCGTTAGGTTTTGACTTACTGGTGTTGCTGCAGCGTAACTAGCGTTACCGGGCTGGTAAGCCGTAATTATGGTAGCACCCGGAGCAATTGGCTTTATCTTGCTTCCAATTATAGCAGCAACATTGGGGTTAGAGCTAGATAAGCCCACCCTCAAACCTGAGTTTGAACTAATTGTGGTGCTAAACTCAGCATCAGTGGTAAGCATTGAAGAGGGAATGCTACCAAAGCTAATACTTTGTGGTGTAGCTCCCAAGGAAACTAAAGGAGCTGCATTTGCTGTAAGTACAGGGCTAGACGAGTTATTGAGTGTGTAGGCAGTTGTATGCCCACTACTATTGCTTGTTGCATCTGTATTAAAATCTAAGTACACCAAGGGTTTTTGCCCATCGACAGTTTTGGTTCCACTCATAAGCTGTGCTACCTGCAAGGGTAGTAACGAAGAATCCCATATACTCAAATCGTCTATCCTGCCGTTCAAAAAATCATTTGTACCTGCAGTATTTGCACCTATAAAAAAACGAGCAGTACTAAAAGCCGGAAAACTGTTGGTGCCTGCTACGGGGTTAGAATCGGTCTCGTCCAAGCCGTTAACATAAATTGTAGCCTTACCATCATTTATAGATACTGCGATATGATACCAAGTGTTTGCAAGCAGCGAACTGCTGGTAGTAATAGCAGTAGGAGCATCGTTCCACATACGCATAACTGGACGATATGCCGAATTAATATTCTCCATTCGGAAGAAAAGCTGTGGGTTGCCAGCTGTTGCCCAACTGGCAATAGTTTGGTCGCCGCTAGTGCTGTTTACATACACCCAGGCTGCTACAGTTAATTTATTGCTTATTGGTAAAATTGGAGACGGCTGAAGGTGTGTGCCCGTTCCAAATACAGCATAATTTTGTGCATAAGTGCTTGTAAAAATAGTGCTAAAAACACATAAGAATAGTATCAGAAATTTTCTGAATTTCATAAGGTAGAGTTTTTGGTAAATTGATGTATAAAATTTTGCGCTTAAAATACTTTGATATCTTGTTAATTCCAAAATTAATATCAAAATTATCATACATAATAAATCACATGCACTTACCTATTGAATTAAACAATTTCAGCATAGATCAGCTTTTGTACTTCGTAAGATTTTTCACTAACTTTAATAGATTAATCTATATCAAGATGAAAAAAACACTCAAATTAGGTTTTGGTATGTGTATCCTATTCATAGGTCTATCCTGTACCTCTCACACACCTAAACAAGAAAAGGAACTGACTAAAACCGTAGCTAAAGACACAGTTAAACAATGCTATACAGCAATTTTTGAGCATGACACTGCCAAAATGGAAATTGGGATTATTGACCAAATAAAGGTGATTGGTAGTCTGAAAATTCATTATGCCGACAAACCACAAAACCAAGGTACGTTTAAAGGGAGTTTTAAAGGCGACACCCTTTATGTCGATTATTCATTTAAAACAGGTAATAACCCTCAAGAGTTTATTAATCCGCTTGCTTTCTTAAAACAAGGTGATAGCCTCAGCATGGGGGTAGGTGTAATAGAGACCTATATGGGTCGCTCCTACTTTGCTAAAGATAAACCCATCAATTATACAGCCGGCAAGTTTGTATTTAGCCCTACCGATTGTAAATAAAAAGAGGGGCAAAACCCCTCTTATTCAATTTTTTAGTTTACCAACCTCCTGCAGTATCATCTCCTCTTGGGTCTGCTCCGGTCTGGTATTTTCCTTTTGGTGTAACCAATATGGCATCAACCCTACCTATTGGGCCTCTGTTGTTAATTTTATAACCCTTAGCTTCCAATATTTTGCGAGTATAATCACTCAATGTTTGATTTTCTACATCTATATGGTCGGGCAACCATTGGTGATGGAAACGATAGGCATTCACGGCATTTTGCATAGAAAGCCCGTGGTCAATTACATTTACGATGGTCTGAAAAACAGAAGTGATGATGGTAGAGCCGCCGGGTGTGCCTACCACCATAAAAAGTTTACCATTTTTCTCTAAAATTGTGGGGGTCATCGAACTTAACATTCGTTTATTGGGTACAATCTCGTTAGCCTTATCGCCCACTAAGCCAAACAAATTAGGAGAACCTGGCTTAACAGAAAAATCATCCATTTCATCGTTCAACAGAAAACCGGCTCCCTTTACTACCACTAACGAGCCGTAAGATGCGTTGATGGTGGTGGTGATGGATACAGCATCGCCATTTTTATCTACAATAGAGAAATGGGTGGTCTGCTCACTCTCTTTGCGGGCAAAATTTCCAGCTTCAATCGCTGTACTTGGGGTAGCTCTGTCCCAATTGAAATTTGCCATACGGCTCAGATTATACTTTTTCTCTAAGAGTTGTTGCTGTGGTACGTCCCAAAAATCGGGATCGCCAAGGTGTTTGGCTCTATCGGCATATACACGTCGCTCAGCCTCAACCATCACCTGTACAGTCGAATCTGAGTTTATATCCCATTGTTTTAGCGGATAGGGTTCTACAGATTGCAAAAGTTGCACCAAAGCTATCCCTCCGCTAGAGGTAGGTGGCATGGTAATAACTTTATAACCACGATAATTGCCTATGATCGGTTTGCGCCATACGGCACGATAATTTTTTAAATCTTCTTTAGAAATGATACCCTTACCACGCTTCATCTCGGCTACGATATAATCGGCTACTTCACCTTCGTAAAACCCGGCACGCCCTTTATCTCGTATCAGTTTCATGGTATTAGCCAACTCTGTTTGTACCAGTAAATCACCTGCCGACCATTGCCCTTCTGCTTTTACGAGTGCTGTACCCAAGGGATTAAATTGTTGAAACTTCGTTTTTCTTCTATTCAACTCACCGGCTTGCTGTTGGGTCAATTTAAAGCCTTTTTCGGCTAGCTCTACAGCAGGCTGCACCAATTCGGCCCATTTTAGTTTACCGTATTTTTTATGTGCTTCTACCATACCTGCTACCGAACCTGGTACCCCAGCAGCCAAATGTCCGTATAAACTTTTATCGGTAATAGGATTGCCTTGCTCATCCAAATACATATCCCGATAGGCTTTTGATGGAGCCTTTTCACGAAAATCTAATGTACCAATCTGTCCTTTTGCAGAGCGATAGACCATAAAACCACCCCCGCCAATATTACCAGCATTGGGATACACTACTGCCAAAGCAAATTGTACGGCAACTGCTGCATCAACAGCGTTACCTCCTTTTTTCAAAATTTCAACCCCAACTTTTGTAGCATCGGGATGAGCAGAAACAACTGCTCCGTTTTCAAATTCAAATTCTGGTTTGTTACGATCTTGGGCCTTGGCATCGCTGTAAGAAAAAACAAACAGTAATAAACAGGCCGAGCCTAAATTAAATTTACTGAGGGTTCTCTGAATGGTAGTTCTCTGCATCTTTATATATTTTTTCGATTCTATTTTTATATTTTTCTAGTATTATCTTTCGCCTTAGGCTCAGTTTTGGGGTAAATTCGCCTCCCTCAATTGTCCAATCATCAGGCAACAAAGCAAACTGTTTTACCTGCTCCCAGCGTCCAAACTCTTTATTAGCCTCTTCTACCAATCGTTTGTACTTATCTAGTACCTGAGCATTTGCTAACACCTCTGTCCGATTAGTAAAAGGGATGCCTTTAAAATCGCACCAGGCTTGCAAAGCCACAAAGTTGGGCACAATCAGCGCAGCCGGAAATTTCCTATTTTCTCCCAAAACCATTACCTGCTCTATGAAAGGAGTTTCCTTTATTTTATTTTCAATAACTTGCGGGGCAACATATTTACCCCCGGCAGTTTTAAAAATCTCCTTCTTACGGTCAGTAATTTTCAGGAAACCATCTTCCAACACACCAATATCTCCGGTATAAAACCATCCTTCCTTATCAATACTTTGCTCGGTTTGGTCGGGTCTGTTGTAATATCCTAACATTACATTATGCCCTCTGACCAATATTTCGCCATCTGCTGCAATTTTCACCTCAACACCTTCAATAGGTCGGCCTACTGAGCCAAATTTAATGGCATCAAAATGATTGACCGAAATTACAGGCGAAGTCTCCGTCAACCCATAGCCCTCAAATACCGGCATACCTGCCGCCCAAAACACTCTAGCCAAACGTGGATTAAGCGCTGCACCTCCCGAAATAATCACCTTTACCTCTCCGCCTAAGGCTTCTTGCCATTTTTTGAAAACTAATTTCCGGGCAATTCCCAATTTCAGGTTATACCACCAAGAGTTTTCAACCTCATACTGCTCTGCCAAAGCCAAAGACCAAAAGAAAATTGCTCTTTTTATACCGCTGAGGGCTTTGCCTTTCTCCACAATCTTATCATAGACTTTTTCTAATAACCGAGGGACCGTAGAAAATCCACTGGGTTTTACAAATTGTATGTCGGCTACTATGGTTTCCATACTTTCGGCATAGTAAACAGCAATGTGCAAGTACGCATAGAGATAATTGACCATCCGCTCAAAAATATGCGAGAGTGGTAAAAAGCTTAAGGCTTTTTGAATATCATGTGGAAGTAATACGGCTGAGTTTTTGAAATTCTGCACTAAATTATCATGGCTAAGCATAACTCCTTTTGGTGTACCGGTTGTTCCCGAAGTGTAGATAATAGTCAAAATATCATCCGCTACAACAGCATTACGATAAGGTATCAAATCAATTTCAGGATGTACCCTACCTTGTTCCAGCAGGTTTGTCCAGCAAGTAGCTTTGTCATTTTGCTCAAAAGTAAAAATCTTGAGTTCAAAACTCAACTGCTTTTGTACTTCAAGTATTTTCTCGAGCAATGCATTATCAGCCACAAAAACCATAGCTACCTGCGCATCCTCAATAATAAATTTTATATCATGTACGGCAAGGGTTGGATACAAAGGAATTTGATAGGCTCCAAGTTGCATAATGGCGTAGTCGCAGATATTCCACTCGGGCCTATTTGGTGACATTACTGCTATACGTGTACCTTTAGCTGCCCCCAGCAACACCAGTCCACGGCTTAAACTGTCTGTAAGTTCACAAAATTCAGCAACAGTGTAGTCTCTCCATTGACCTTGCTGCTTTGCGCCAACGAAGGTTTTCTGTGGGTCGTGTTCCAGATTGTGCTGCAAGAGATCGAAAACCCGTGTAATTGCCCGTGCCATAACAAATAAGAGTTAGATGAATAAATTAGCTTTCCCTCCTAAATTACACTAATTTTTATAAAAATTAATATGCATGCATAATCTTTTTTTGCTATTTGACTAATATCACAAAAAAAAGCTGATGACATCTCTCATCAGCTTTAGTTGGGTATTGTTTTCTTAAAGACCCATCCACCCTTTTTGAACGGCTGCTTGCTGTTCGCTAGGGTTTTGCAAGTATTCTGCTTTTATCCTGAGGCTCGGATTTTCTTCAATTTTCAACACTAGGTCTTTTTCTACCCCATCACGGGAAATTTTGATTGCTACACTATCTCCCACCTTTTTAGAGGCTACTTGTGATAAGGCGTCTAAGCTCATTGCCGAAGGTACAAAAGTCATCTCGCTTAAGAGTTCTTTAAGGGATTTGTTATCAATACTAATTATCACATCATTCACGTTTAGTCCGCTTTTCCAAGCCGGTGAGCTACGACGCACTGAAGTAACACTTACCCGGTTACCAAGACTAATACCAGCCCCCAAATACGGACTATTTGGTTTTGCCAACTCGGCCTTTGCACTAATACCGGCAAAAGCCAGGTACTTAGCAAAGTCCACATCATCTGTTCCGTTAATATATTTTTTCCAGAAATTAGTAAAGCTTATTCCACTTACTTTCTCAACCATAGCCTTAAATTCGGCATCGGTATAGCCGCGTTTAAGTTGTTTGCCTTGTAGGTACATTGCTTTCATCACATCATCAAGACTCTTACTGCCTTTGGTTGCTTGTGCAATTTCCAAATCCATGACCCATCCAATAACTTCACCTTTTGTATAATAAGATATTGAGCTATTATTCGAGTTTTCATTAGGGCGATAACCGATTATCCAAGCATCAAAACTAGATGAGGCCAAAGACTGAACTTTTGCCCCAGGGCTATTAATTACTGTACCGAGGCTACCCATAATATCGTTTAAGAAAGCGGCCTTATCTAATGCACCTGTACGCAACAACAACTTTGTAGCATAGTAAGAGGTAAAGCCCTCTGCTGTCCAAAGGTTGGTGGTATAGTTTTCATTATCATAATCAAAAGGGCCTAAGGCAATAGGTCTTAGTCTTTTCACATTCCACAAGTGAAAATACTCATGTGCAACCAAATTCAAGAAACCATTATAAGCTCTTTCATTGGTATAGCCGTTTCTACTTGCACCCAATACGGTAGAGTTTAAATGCTCCAAACCTCCGCTACCACGTTGATAGTTGTGTACAATAAAAGTGTAGTGCTTGTTGGGATTTTCGCCAAAAATTGCTGTTCCGGCTTCAACAATTTTTGCCATATCTACTTTCAAACGTTCTTTATCGTAGTTTCCTCCACCGTACATGGCTACTTCATGCCGAACACCAGCAGCTTGAAACTCAAAAACATCTTGGTTGCCCACTTCTATAGGCGAATCAAACAAAATATCAAAATCAGCCGCAAAATAGGTAAAAGGTTTACCTGCTACTGGTGCTAAACCTGTACTCACTTTAGTCCATGTAGCAAAAGGTACAATCTTAACTGTACTTGGTTGCTTTATCATCCCATCTGGGTACATAAATATACCTGTAGAAGATAAGAAGGCATGAGATTCGTCCACAAATGAAGTACGTACCGATACCTCAAAGGCATATACACGGTATTTGATTTTCAGGCTTTTGTTTTTAGCATGAAATACCCGCCAAGTATTTTTACGTATCTTCTCGAAAGCAAGCTGCTTACCCGGTACACTAGCCGAAAAATTTTCTACATTTTTTGCAAACTCACGCACCAAATAAGAGCCAGGCGCCCAAACAGGCATTTTCACGTCAACATACTCTTTATTTACTAGCCCAGAGATATTCATCTCTACCTCGGCGTAATGAGCCTGAGGTTCGATAAATGAAACCTCAAAATCAATCTTAACTTGTGCTTTAACACTCATAAGAGACATACATAAAATCAAAATACCAACAACTTTTTTCATAACGGTTTAAATCAGCAGGTATTAGCACTTAATATTTTTGCACTAATACCTACAAAAATAGATTTAATTAAGACTTAAACGAATAATTAGCCCTTTAAACTTGTAAAAAGCTTAGTACATTTGTGCAATCAGCAAAATGATTACTTTGTTTTCGTAGATATAGATAAAATTTTTAGTTTGCCGTATGATTCTTGTAGCAGATAGTGGATCGACCAAGACCGATTGGATTGCATATAAGCCAGAACAGAAAATTAGCTTTAGTAGCCAAGGCTTAAACCCTTTTTTTGTAAATGCACAAGATATTGCCCGAATACTTCTGAAAAAAAAAGAAGTAAACAATATTGCCGATGAGGTTAAGGAAGTTTATTTTTTTGGAGCAGGCTGCCTACATGTTGACAAAAGGGAGATTGTATCCAACGGCCTGTCGGCAGTTTTTAAAAATGCCTTCATCAGTGTAGATCATGATTTGATGGGTTCTGCATACGCCACATGCGGCAACAACAAAGGGCTAGCTTGCATATTGGGTACAGGCTCAAACATCGCCTACTTTGACGGTGAAACTGTATTTAGTGGTAAGCACGGGCTTGGTTATGTGCTAGGCGATGAAGGTTCGGGTTCCTATTTCGGCAAGAAACTGGTAACTGCATATCTATACGGCAAATTACCTAAAGAACTGTCAGAAGATTTTAAGGCTAGTTATGCAATAAGTAAAGATTCGGTGATTGAGCAGTTATATCAGCGAGCCTTTCCCAACACCTATTTGGCCAGTTTTAGCCGATTTATGTATTCACATCAGCAACACCCTTATATCCAAAACCTCTTAAAAGAAGGGTTTCAAGAGTTTATAGACACCAATGTGAAGAGTTATAAGAATTACAAAAGTTTAGCGTGTAATTTTGTTGGATCAATTAGTTATTACTTCGAGACAGAGCTAAGAGAAACCTTCAACAAGAACAACCTACTGGTAGGTAAAGTGGTAAAAACACCTATTGAAGGTATTTTAGATTATATTTTGCTTAAAGCTGCTACAGAATAAAAAACTAACTCTTATTTTCATCAACTTTGCGGCTGTCCCTGTATTTCTTTAAGCCATAAGCTACCCCAGCGGCAATAAGAATACTTGCACCTCCGTCAAGAGGAACGTCCGGATCGTAAGGATCATCACAGCCCTCACCTGTAAACGGGTCACATGGATCTTCTTGAGCGAATAAGAAATTAAAACTCAAAGAAAACAGCAATATTAAAATAAGTCTTTTCAATGTATTCTGTATTAATTTACAAACTAATTAATTAAATACTTTTATTGTAAACAAAACAAAAGTAATAGTTTTGGTTAATTTTTAAGTATTTTTTTTAAGCTACTAAAAGTGTTTTGTAGGTATTCATTCTCTTACCAGACGTTTTGCTGTCTGGCAAGAGAATCAACATTTATTCTTTGCTAAAGCGTGTTCTATCCACTAAATTTCCTTTACTATCATATACCATCAACAAATAGGTGCCGGATGCGTGTTGTGAAAAATCTATTTCCTGACCTATCTCCAAATTACTTGCTGAAACTGCTTTGCTCAACACTTGTCGCCCAGAAATATCTGTGACAACTAAGTTATAACTACCCTGTACTATATCACTGATACGAACTGTAAACTTCGTTTTCACCGGATTAGGATAAAGGATTGCCGCCTGCAAATTATCAGCTTGATAGTTCACCGATACCAAACCTAATGTCGTCAAGTTATTATTGACATCTTTCTCTACCAGTTTATAATAATTATTACCTAACAAAGGTTTTGTATCTAAGTAATTATATAGCGATGCGACGCCTTTACTTGGTTGATTAGCGAGTAGTTCAAAATTTGTCTTATCAGCAGAGCGGTACAGTTCAAAACTGCTCGATGCATCCTCTGCAGTTGTGCGCCATGTTAAGTTTACCCCAGCGGCAACTTTTGTTGCTATAAATGAACCTACTTTTATAGGGAGTGTTTGTGGCGCTTCAAACAATACACTTAAACGATCGAGACCGTAGCTTCCAGCAATTGATTTGTTTACTGTAAAGTTATACTCAGCACCATCAGAAATCATAGTATAAGTGCCCAGATACTTATCGTATAATTTAGCAACATAGCCCAAAGGTAAATCTTGAATATTAAATTTAAGGCTATAGTTGTCATTCACATTGTTAGCATCAACATTCAATTTTAGCACCGACCCGTCGTCAATTGCCGGTTGATAGTTAATGGCAAGTTTCACGTTGTTAGCTGACAAAGTAGAGAAAAACAATTTCTGCTCTTTATTATCTGTCATATAGCCTGCATCCTCTGCTGGCGAAAAATTAGCTGATTTCCCTTGTTGGAAAACGGCAACACTCTCTTCTGCAGCAGACCAAGCGCTTCTGGTTAAACTCATGCGTAGTTTTGTTGCAGGAGAAACGTTTAATATCGATGCTTGTTCTAGAGCACTGTTGTTTGAGACACCTTCAAGTGTCAACCAATGATTAGTTGGGCCAGACATCAATAAGGTGACAGGCTCTGAGCTAGTTTTTGCTGCTTCTTCAAACACTAAACTTGCAGAAGCGTTAGCTGCCTGTACAAAGAAACCTTGACCTGATGGAATAATATTAGACCCCCCATTTACCCCTACAAAACCATCATAAGTAGCATAATTCCTTGATGCTGGATTCCAAATACGGATAATATTATTAGTCAAATTGGTTTTGGTTATACTACCAGAGTTCCAATCTATGCTAGAAGCATAAGGATTACCAACCAAATGACCACCTGCAACACTTAATGGAACAGTAACACTTTGCTGATTTAATTCTCCATTAAATGTTACTATTGCGTTTTCAGGGTTTGCAAAAGGAGCATTTATCTTAGTAGAAATATTAGTTCTATCCCCTCGATAGAAAATAAATGCTCCTCTACCAATTATTACAGAAGTATTGATATTTGGAATTGCTACAAAACCGTTAGTATAAGTCCAAGCACTATTGTTATTCAAAGGTGTTGTATCAAAACCATTACTAGCACCACCAGGACCAGACACAATGATATCATCTATAAATTGAGCAAAGCTATATTGTCTGTTACCTCCATCCCCATTATCATACACGGGCGATGAGAACATTCTATTGGTTCGGTATGGATCTGCTGTTCCGCCTGAAACGTAGCGTTGCACCGTAACGTTGCCCGTAATTGCTGCAGAAGCAGGAATGGATGCAATTCGACCCGTACCCGAAGCTGAGGAAAGTAGCGTTAAACGACCGTTGGCATTTAGCGTAGTATTTGCCTCCATAGTCAATGTGCCATTAGAAGTAATTGAGAAAGCTCCACCACTAAGTGTCTTTGTATGCCCTCCGCCTACTACCACACTCCACAACGACAAACTTGGTAAACTGTTCATATTTACTGCTGAGAGACTTTGGTCATTTGTTCCATTAAAATATATGGTACTATTTCCACTTCCTTTTTCAAAATTTGCATTTTGAACATCGAAATCGCCTGTAATATTTAAAGTTAAAGTACCACTCGTTTTATTAAGCACCAAAGTTCCATCAGTTTGGTTTAAATCCCCAAGATTTATCGTCCCACCTGTAGTAGCCAAATGCAGAACTCCAGTACCAGTTGATGAAACGGTCAGGTTGTCAGCTGAGAAACCTGTTGCCAAAACTGGTCCATTACCACTAATATTTTGATCTTGACCATTCCAATTAAATATTGAAAAAGATTGACCACTACCGGTTACTGTACCCACAAAACTGGTATATCCAATAATTTCACACACCGAACCACTTGACCAAGTTGCCGTAGGAATAGTACCACTAGTTGTTGTAAAATTGTGTTGATATTTACCAGTAGATCCGAAATTGATTGCGCCTGTAGTAGTAATTGTAGATTTACTTCTTAAAGTTCCGTTTACCTGAAAATCAACAGGATCTACACCGTTTGCTATAGTTAATGTTCCGCTTAACAAATCAACAACTCCACCATTGTCAATTGTAACCTGATCTAATGAGATGCTAGTAGTTATATCAATAGTATGACCATTTAATATTGTGATAGTGGCCGAATTGCTGTTTGGACTGAGCGTTGCTGGATGCCAACCGCTTATTCCATCAGTTGAGCTTTCCCAATTCGCCGAGTTAGTCCATAGCCCACTAGCTGCAGTTCTAAAATAATCTGTTATTAAAGATGCTGGATTTGGATCGGGGACACTAATTGTTGTTTCAAAGCCAGCAGTTAAGTCTTCAACTTTGAGATTTTGTGGACCAGCAATCAACATGTTAACAGTAGATGTTCTATAACCCCCTGTCACCATGTTCACATCGGCAGGAACAGTATTGCCTGCTGAAGTGTAATGTAATGTATGTGTGCTCACATTATCAGCAACTAAATTGAAGTGGGCATCAACAGCTCTTACACGCACCTGAAAAGCAGTACCTCTAGTTGGGATAACCGGGCTACCTGAAACACCAGTCAATGTACCTGGCGCACTATTCTGACTTGGCATCAACACTAATAGTTTAGCATAAGCTCCTGGATTAACCGTAAAGTTTGGACTGGTATTGAGAGTCTTACTACCATCACTCACATCACTTGCTGTAAGGGTACGGTTGGTAAGCGCTGTAACCATCGTAACATTGAAACTCGCCTCTCCTGCTACCATCGCCTGATCGGATGGCATCGTAGAATTCACATCATTGCTCGCCAAATGAATAACATCTGTAACCGTATTTACTGGATACCAAGAAGCATCTACTGCACGTACCGTTACTGTAAATGGTGTACCTGCAACTTGTGCTGTTGGTGTGCCCGTCTTACCGCTTGGTGTACCCGGTGCTGCCGTCTCACCAGGCATCAACAACTGAAGCCTAACAAAACCACTTGAAATAACATTTACACTTGGACTCGTATTGGCTGTCTTTCCGCCATCACTAACGTCTGTTGCTGTAAGGGTAAATGAACCAATAGTGCGTAAAGTAATAAGATTGGTAAAGGTGGTTGTTCCGGCTACCATGGTACGATTGCTCGGCGCTATAAAAGCAGGGTCTGTACTCGATATCGAGACCACATCGGTGGCCGTGTTAACAAGATTCCAATTCGCATCTACTGCACGTACTGTTACCGAAAATGCAACTCCTGCAGTACGGTCGGTAGGACTGCCTGTCTTTCCGGTAGCTGTACCCGGTGCTGCGGTCTCACCCGGCAATAACAACTGGAGCTTAACAAATGAACCTGCCGTTACCGTAAAGTTTGGACTGGTATTGGAAGTCTTTCCGACATCACTCACATCACTTGCCGTAAGGGTGCGGTTGGTAAGTGCCGTAACCATCGTAACATTGAAACTCGCCTCTCCTGCTACCATCGCCTGATCGGATGGCATCGTAGAATTCACATCATTGCTCGCCAAATGAATAACATCTGTAACCGTATTTACTGGATACCAAGAAGCATCTACTGCACGTACCGTTACTGTAAATGGTGTACCTGCAACTTGTGCTGTTGGTGTGCCCGTCTTACCGCTTGGTGTACCCGGAGCTGCCGTCTCACCAGGCATCAACAACTGAAGCTTAACAAAACCACTTGAAATAACATTCACACTTGGACTCGTATTGGCTGTCTTACCGCCATCACTAACGTCTGTTGCTGTAAGGGTAAATGAACCGGGAGTACGTAAAGTAATAAGATTGGTAAAGGTGGTTGTTCCGGCGGCCATGGTACGATTGCTCGGCGCTATAAAAGCAGGGTCTGTACTCGATATCGAGACCACATCGGTGGCCGTGTTAACAAGATTCCAATTCGCATCTACTGCACGTACAGTTACCGAAAATGCAACTCCTGCAGTACGGTCGGTAGGACTGCCTGTCTTTCCGGTAGCTGTACCCGGTGCTGCCGTCTCACCCGGCAATAACAACTGGAGCTTAACAAATGAACCTGCCGTTACCGTAAAGATTGGACTGGTATTGGGAGTCTTCCCGACATCACTCACATCACTTGCCGTAAGGGTGCGGTTGGTAAGTGCCGTAACCATCGTAACATTGAAACTCGCCTCTCCTGCTACCATCGCCTGATCGGATGGCATCGTAGAATTCACATCATTACTCACCAAATGAATAACATCTGTAACAGTATTGATCGGATACCAAGAAGCATCTACTGCTCGAACCGTTACTGTAAATGGTGTACCTGCAACTTGTGCTGTTGGTGTGCCCGTCTTTCCAGTTGGTGTACCCGGAGCTGCCGTCTCACCAGGCATCAACAACTGAAGCTTAACAAAACCACTTGAAATAACATTCACACTTGGACTCGTATTGGCGGTCTTACCGCCATCACTAACGTCTGTTGCTGTAAGGGTAAATGAACCGGGAGTACGTAAAGTAATAAGATTGGTAAAGGTGGTTGTTCCGGCGGCCATGGTACGATTGCTCGGTGCTATAAATGCAGGGTCTGTACTCGATATCGATACCACATCGGTGGCCGTGTTAACAAGATTCCAATTCGCATCTACTGCACGTACAGTTACCGAAAATGCAACTCCTGCAGTACGGTCGGTAGGACTGCCTGTCTTTCCGGTAGCTGTACCCG
>JBDHXL010000013.1:0-65262 GCA_039810685.1 Pedobacter sp.
CGGCATTACACGTCACCACACCATCACCACCAACAGTTTGGCCGTACTGAATACCAAAAACTTGAGAGCTGTACAAGTAGAATTAGAAAAAAGAGAATCGCCCGATTATGCACAGTTTTAAATAAAAAATATATTAAACACAAAGGCCAGCTTATAAACAAGCTGGCCTTTGTGTTTTAAAGAAAAGACTTGCAAAAAACAACTTAAATAACGTGAGTTAGATATTAGATTGTTTAGTTTTTTACTATCTATAATCTAGATACAACCAGTCTAAAAATGTCCATAAACAAAAAAAGCCACTAAAATTAGTGGCTTTTGTCGGGGTGGCAGGATTCGAACCTACGACCTCCACATCCCAAATGTGGCGCGATACCGGGCTACGCTACACCCCGATGGTGGTATCACCTTTGCGGTGAGGGCGGGATTCGAACCCGCGGTACCGTTACCAGTACGACAGTTTAGCAAACTGTTCCTTTCGGCCTCTCAGGCACCTCACCTTTCGTCACGCCGTCTGCGTTTCGAGGTTGCAAATATAGTAATTCATTGATTTTTGCCAAAAAAAATTACATTGTTTGTGCATAATCAACTCGCACATGATAAATACTCATTAGCATAGTCTTGAATATCAACTTGATAGTTTCTAAATCTTTTAGGGTCAAATCACAATTATCCAATTGTTTTTGCTCTAATTTGTAGTCAATAATCCGTTCTACCAAATCATTTATACCTTTTGCATCCGGATTTTTCAGACTTCGTGATGCTGCTTCTACCGAATCAGCCAGCATAAGTACCCCGGTTTCTTTAGAGAAAGGGATTGGCCCCGGATACTTAAAAATGTTTTCATCGATGAATTTTTCGGGGGAGTTTTTCAAAAAAGATTGGTAAAAATAATCGACCCGGGTGTTGCCGTGGTGTGTACGAATAAAATCAATGATTGATTCGGGCAATTGGTGTTTTCTGGCCATTTCTATACCTTTGTACACGTGCCTAATGATAATTTGTGCACTTTGATCATAAGGTAATTTATCGTGTGGACTTTGACCGGTTTGATTTTCGATAAAATACTGAGCATTTTCCATTTTACCAATATCGTGATAAAGCGCACCGGCACGCACCAGTAATGCATTACCTCCTAACTTAAAAATTGCAGCCTCGGCCAAGTTAGCTACCTGTAAAGAATGTTGGAAAGTACCGGGAGCTTTAAAAGCCAATTCTCGTAACAGCTTACTATTGGTGTTGGTAAGTTCTATCAGTGCCACATCAGAGGTTATACCAAACATTTTTTCGAAAGCATAAATTAGCGGATAGGCCAGCAAAGACAGAAGTACACTAAATACAAAAGGTAAAAATCTTTCAATCTCAAGATTGTTTAATGAACCCTCACGAATTAAGGCTATTCCTATAAAACAAACAAAATATGCACTTAGTATAAAAAATGCAGATACCAGAAGCTGTTCGCGACGTACCAGATTTTTGATGCTATAAATTGCCACCATACCTGCTGTTGTTTGGTAAAAAACAAATTCAAAACTATTGGGCACAAAAAATCCAGCAATAAGTATGACTAGCAAATGCAAATTGAGCGCCAGACGGCTATCAAAAAGTATTCGTATTATGATGGGTACTATACAAAAAGGGATTAAGTAAATACTATTAATCTGATATTGTATAGCCCAAGTAAGTACCAAGAGCATCGATGTAATAACCAACAGCAGCAAAGACAGTTGACGGTTATCGGCATAAATATCTTTTCTGAACAAAAACAAAAAAACAATCAATAGTGAAATGATAAAGCCCACCAACATAAATTGACCTATAAACACATAATTGTCACTACTTATATTTTTGGCTTGGGCATCATACGTTTTTTTGAACGACAACAACTTTTGATAAGTAGCCTGATCAACCACCGTACCCTTTGCCACAATAATTTCTCCTTTTTGCACCATACCTCGGGTTTGTGACACATTTTTCAAGGCTTCTTGTTCAATTAGAGTGGTTTTTTGCTCATCAAAAATTAAGTTGGTCTTTAGATGGCTTTCTGACAAGTTTTTAATCAGTTTTACGGCCAAAGGATTTTCAGTATTTAGCTCATCCAGAATGTGCCTAAGCGCACTAGCATAGGTATAAACTTGGCTGAGATTGCTTGTATTCAACAAATTACCTTGCAACACCGAGAATTCACCTTCAAACTCGTTTTTCTTAAGTTTTTGGCTAAGTTCTATGAGACCTTTCTGGTAAATATGTTTCAATAACATTACCGATTTGTTTCGATAATGATCTTTCTCTCGTTCTAGCAAACCATAGGCCTTCCACTTCACATCAAACTCATTGGTATAGGCTAAAAGTTGGGCCTCTCCTACCTCGGGATGAAAACGATACACAGGCAAAATATTTTCGAGCACTGCTGCTTTGTCTTTTTCTAGCTGCTCACTCGATTTAAGTACAGGAAAACTAAATGGAGACAATAAATCCTTATTGTTCCAGGTCTTTCCTTTTTCAAATTCGTATCGGAAACGGGGATTTTTTGGCAAATAGGTAACAATGACTAATACGCTTAGCAGCATCATCAGATATTTGAACTTTGAAGAGTACTTGCGATAAAGTATCTTATGCGAATTTCTTTTAATCTTTGCCAATTTCTTTGCTTTTATCTAAATCAAAAGTACCAATATTTTCCATATAAGAACTTTATAATTACAGCAAAATAATAGCTCAATAGCTAAAAGATATTTCGGACAAAGCCTAAATATACCTAAATTGCGGAGCAACCAACTATTTGTTTTTGTTATGAAAGAAGTTGTTATATTATCGGCTGCCCGCACTCCTTTTGGTAGTTTCGGCGGTGCATTATCATCGTTATCGGCCACCCAGTTGGGAGCTACAGCTATCAAAGCTGCCTTACAAAGGGCAAAAGTACCAGCACATTTGGTGCAAGAAGTGTATATGGGAAATGTATTATCGGCAAACTTGGGACAGGCACCGGCAACACAAGCTGTTAAATTTGCAGAGATTGGCGATATACCAGCCACTACTATCAACAAAGTTTGTGCCTCAGGTACCAAAGCCATTATGTTAGCTGCACAAAGTATTGCCATTGGCGATAATGAATTGGTAATAGCCGGAGGCATGGAAAGCATGAGTAATGCCCCCTACTACCTTGATAAAGCACGCAGCGGTTACCGTTTAGGTCACGGCCAACTGATAGATGGCATGGTAAAAGACGGTCTTTGGGATGTGTACAACGATTATCACATGGGTATGGCTGCCGAACTCTGTGCAGAGAATTACAGCCTTAACCGTGAAATGCAAGACGGTTTTGCCACAAATTCTTACAAAAAAGCACAACAAGCACAACAAAGTGGAAAATTTATATCCGAAATTTGCCCTATTGAACTTAAAGACAAAAAAGGTAATATTACTTTAATTGAGCAAGACGAAGAGCCTCAACAGGTTGATTTTGATAAAATTGGAAAATTAAAACCCGTTTTCAAGAAAGATGGTACTGTAACCGCAGCCAACGCCTCTACACTCAATGATGGTGCGGTAGCTTTAGTATTGGCTAGTGCCAGCAAAGCAAATGAACTGGGCTTATCACCTATCGCAAAAATTCGTGCTTATGCCGATGCTCAACAGGCTCCTGAATGGTTTACCACGGCTCCAGCAAAAGCTATTCCATTGGCTTTGGCAAAAGCCGGATTAAACCCTAGCAATGTAGATTTTTATGAAATTAATGAAGCTTTTTCGGTAGTTGCTTTGGCCAACAACAAGGTGCTAGCGCTCAACGAAAACCAGGTTAATGTTAACGGTGGTGCAGTGGCTATTGGTCATCCCTTGGGAGCTTCGGGAGCACGTATTGTGCAAAGTTTAATAAGTGTTTTGCAGCAAAACAATGGGAAAATAGGTGTGGCCGCAATTTGTAATGGTGGTGGTGGCGCTAGCGCAATAGTTATTGAGCTTCTGCGTTAAAATGTTTTATCATAATATGAAAAAAAAATCTGTTGTTTTCTGTTTTCTAAACTTTGTAGTTTGTCTTGTACTGTTCTCTGCAAAAGCACAAAATATCAGCCCAAATATTCAACAAAAATTGCAAGCACAAGAAGACAGTCTGATACTGCTGAGCGACTCGATATATCGTTTGAGTGATGATATTGAACGTATCGCACAAAACGGGCTTTTCGTCAAAAAATTAGTACAAAGCCTCAAAACCAATTATTCATTTCAGTATCCCTATCAACGTTTAAACAACGTATCGGTTACGCAAGCATCCAACAAACAGTTTCGTATTTTTTCATGGTCACTACCGCTCAATGACGGTACTTACAAATATTATGGCGCTATACAAATGAATAGTAAAGATGGTACGTTAAAACTAATTGCCCTCAGTGACCAAAGCGAGCATATAGCCGAAAATGAAATCACCAACCAAAAAAAATGGTATGGTGCTCGCTATTACGACATCTTAACCGTAAACCAGCAAAACCAAACACCTTATTACGTTTTGCTGGGATGGAAAGGCAACAGCAGCAAAACCAATAAAAAAGTGCTAGAAGTGCTCTCATTTAACAAAGGTGATGCTGTGTTTGGAAAACCAGTGTTTGGTACTGATACCAAAGGCTTGTATAAAAACCGGGTAATTTTTGAGTACAGCAAGCGAAATGCTATGAGCCTTTTTTACGATAAAAAAGCTGCTATGATCGTATTTGATCATCTTGTGCCACTAGAACCGAAGTTAGTAGGACAATTTGAGTTCTACGGTTCCGACTCGAGTTTTGATGCCTATGCTATAACAAACGGTAAACTGGAGCTAAAGAAAGATGTTCAGCTAAAAAATGAAGCAAAACCTAACGATGATGAATATCTCACCCCAACAAAAGCTTCGAGTTTATTCAAAAAGGGAAAACATTAAGTTTTATTATTTACTTTGATTCGCCTATATTGCGACAATTTTTTCTGAAAAATTATAAACTAACTTATATATCCTTTATTCTAATTTATGCAAACAGCTATTTCTAAAGACTCCAATGATTTCTTCAGTGATAGAGTTATTGGACACCCTGCGGGTCTTTTTGTACTGTTCTTTACAGAAATGTGGGAACGTTTCTCGTACTACGGTATGCGGGCCTTGCTGGTGTTGTTTCTCACAACGTCCATAACTGGGGCAAACCCTGGTTGGGGCTGGCCACGAGAAACAGCCTTAGCCATTTACGGTTCTTATACCTCTATGGCCTACCTAACCCCTATTTTGGGTGGTTATATTGCCGATAAAATTATAGGCTATCGGTCTGCGGTAATTGTTGGCGCTATATTAATGACCCTTGGTCATGCTTCTATGGCCTTAGAGTTTAATCCAATTTTTATGTACCTGGGTTTGGTGCTCTTAGTATTAGGTAATGGTTTCTTTAAACCTAACATGACCTCTATCCTCTCACACATGTACAAAAAACATCCCGAAAAGAAAGACGGCGCTTATACCATATTTTACATGGGTGTAAACTCTGGTGCATTTTTAGGTATGTTGCTTTGTGGTTATATTGGTGAACACCCCGATTGGGGCTGGAGCTATGGTTTTGGATTAGCTGGAATCTTTATGCTTATAGGTATGTTGCAATTTTATTTCACCAGAAATATTTTTGGTGATATCGGACTGAAACCTAATAAAGAAAATGAAACACATTTTGAAGAAAGCCCTGAAGAAGCGACCAGAAACCCTTTCTCTAAGTTTGATTTGAGCTTGATTGCCATAATTGCAATTGTAGGTCTTCTTTGGACTATCAACGATCCATTATCTAAGATAACCAGCATCAACCTGTTCAATTTTTCTGTTGGTTCTTTTTCTGGCAGTAACGCTGCTATTATTACTACACTTATTTTATTTGTATTTGTGTTGGTAAAACGCATCAGCCAGTACACCCCAGTACTACGTGATAAAATGATTGCCGTTATTGTAATGGCTTTTATTACTATCTTCTTTTGGGGCTCCTTTGAACAAGCTGGTGGTTCGATGACTATCTTTGCCAAAGATTATACCGCCAGAGTGCTAGAGGGCAACCACAAAATTATCTTCAACGTAGCCAATACCCTCATTACCATAGTACCTTTAGTAATTATTACCTATGTACTATTTAAGTTATTCACCAAAACATTTGGTCGCTTTGCTCTAGGTAATATTATTTTAGCCTCAGGTTTCTTGATTATATGGGTAATTGTTATTTACATGCTCAAACAACAATATAGCGATGTAAAAGCTGAAGTTCCTGCCTCATGGTTTGGTATTCTCAACTCTTTGTTTATTATCTCATTGGCTCCTATTGTATCAAAACTTTGGGAAAGCAAATACAACCCGTTTGCAACTATAAAATACGGTTTGGGTATGTTCTTGCTGGGGATCGGTTTTGCAGTATTAGCTTACGGTGCTATGGATATTCCTTCGGGAGCAAAAGTTGCATCGGTAAGTATGATGTGGTTGGTATTGGCCTATTTGTTCCATACATTGGGCGAGCTATTTATCTCTCCGGTAGGATTATCTTACGTAAGCAAATTAGTACCTGGACGAATGATTGCTATAATGTTTGGTATTTGGTATTTGGCCATTGCAATTGGCAACAAGTTAGCAGGTACTATGGGCGGCATGATAGATGAGATTACCGCACAATACTCGATGAAAACATTTTTCTTGATTTTCACGCTTATTCCTTTTGGCTTGGGCATATTTATTATGCTATTGACCCCAATACTTAAAAAACTTATGCACGGTGTTCAGTAATACTGAACACTTGTGCAACAAAAAAGGGGCATCTAACTTGGATGCCCCTTTTTTGTTGGTTTGGTTTAGGATTATTTAGCTGCGTTTTTCTTCTCAGTAACCTCTGCACGAATTTCTTGTGCCAATCCTTTTAAATCTTGCATAGCTTTACGAACTCTGGTTCCGGCAGCATTGTTGCCTGCATTGTAAAACTTTTCTACATCAGCTTCGATAGAAGCGATAACTTCTTTAACTTTTGAGAATTTTTCCATTACGTTTATTATTTATTTTAAAGTCCAAATATATCATTTAAACCTATAATACAAGTTTTTTCGTACTTTTTTTTGAAAAAAAAAGCTAACTGAAGATTATTTTCCTTAGTTTATTATCAAGTATTAGTGAAATCTAAACTATTTCAATACTATCTATACCTCAATTAAAATTCGAGACTGGATACCGAACGAATACTATCACGCAAATTGTAGCTTGAGGCCATGACCTCTCCGTATGCTCCAGCACTTCTGATAGCAAACAAATCACCTCGAAAACTCTCTGGTAATTCCAGTTCTTTAGCAAAACAATCGGTGCTTTCGCATATTGGCCCTACCACATCATATTTAACTAGATTGCTCTCGGTGCTACGACTTAAATTCTCAATTTTATGATAGGCTTGGTATAATGCTGGGCGCATCAACTCGGTCATACCGGCATCCAAAACAATAAAGTTTTTGCGCTTACCTTTTTTGATATATAAGGCTCTTGTTAATAATGAGGCACACTGACCAACTAATGCCCTTCCCAGTTCAAAATGAACCTCTTGATAAGGCTTAAGCTCAATAAAATCAGCGAAAATCTTGAAATAAGCTTCAAAATCAGGTATCTGGTTGTCGGGTTGATGGTAATTAATCCCCAAACCACCGCCAACGTTCAGCACCTTTACCTGAAAGCCTTTATTTTCAAACCAAGTAGCATATTCATTTACACGTACACAAAGATTTTTATAAACATCTAAATTGGTAATTTGCGAACCGATGTGAAAGTGAATGCCAATAAACTCCAAGTTTTTGCATTGAGTAAGCAATTCAGCGCAAGCTGGCAAATCCCATGAGTTAATTCCAAATTTATTCTCATCAAGACCCGTCGTAATGTTGGCATGGGTATGTGCATCAACATTGGGATTGATGCGGATTGCAACCTTTGCCCTTTTATTCTTTTGATTGGCCAGTTCATTTATCACTTCCAATTCTTGGAGCGACTCTACATTAAAACAAAAAATATCTTGATCTAAAGCATAGTTAATTTCCCGATCGGATTTGCCTACACCAGCAAAAACAATTTTATCTTTAGAAAAACCACTTTCAACAGCTTTTTTTACTTCGCCACCACTCACACAATCGGCACCCAAACCTTGTTGCTGCACTACCGATACAACTTTGTCGTTAAAATTGGCTTTCATTGCATAATGCACATGATAGCCATAAACCTTTGCAGCTTGATCACAAGCATTTAAGGTGTCTTGCAACAGTTTCAAATCATAATAATAGAAAGGAGTTTCTATATTTGAAAATTGAGCGATATCTTTACCGGAAAACATTGTTTTGAAATTTATCTTAATCTTTTTGCTAGCCATTATGGCCATTATTTATCTGGGCAATTATCTCGATTATCGTAGCCAGCGTATCACCCGCCGTGAATTTGAACGCCGTATAAGGCTAAGTTTGCTACTGCTTGTAATCTTAATATTTATTTACTACTACTACAAATAAGCAAGAGCTAACCCCTTTTGACTTGTTATTC
Organism: Pedobacter sp.; assembly: GCA_039810685.1. Taxonomy (GTDB): domain Bacteria; phylum Bacteroidota; class Bacteroidia; order Sphingobacteriales; family Sphingobacteriaceae; genus Pedobacter. Next base: position 8,543 of record JBDHXL010000013.1, read on the forward strand.
AAAAATACGGTTGTGCAGACTTCTAAGCGCCTCTACTTTATCTACCGTGTTAATTAGTACCGAAACGTTGTAAGCACTACCACCGTAAGAAATCATCCGTACCGGAATATGTTTAATCGAATCGAGTACTTTGGCTGCATAGCCGTGTTTCTCTGCTCCAAAATCACCTACCACACAGATAATCGTCTGATTTTCATCTACCTCCAAGCTACCAAATTGTTTCAACTCTTCTACTATTTGCGTCAGGTTGTCGGTCATATCTATTGTTAAAGACACCGCTACCTCAGAAGTGGTAATCATGTCAATTGGGGTTTTGTATCGCTCAAACACCTCAAACACTTTACGCAAGAAACCATAGGCCAACAACATACGGCTCGAGTGGATTTTAATAGCCGTAATGCCATCTTTGGCAGCAATAGCTTTGATACGACCTTTTTCACTCTCGGAACCAATAAGCGTACCTTTGGCTTGAGGCTCCATTGTATTGAGTAAACGTACAGGTATTTGATACTTCTGTGCCGGAAAAACCGATTGTGGGTGAAGGATTTTTGCACCAAAATAAGCCAATTCAGCCGCTTCATCAAAAGAAAGGTTAGATATTGGCTTAGTTCCCTTTACCACTCGTGGGTCATTGTTGTGCATTCCGTCAATATCGGTCCAGATCTGTACTTCTTCGGCTAATAAGGCCGCCCCAATTAACGATGCAGTGTAATCACTCCCCCCTCTTCGCAAATTATCTATCTCGCCAAAGCTATTTCTGCAGATATAGCCTTGGGTAATAAACAAAGTATTTTCGGGATGCTTTTCGATTAACGGTTGCAAATGTGCAGTAATAAAAGGCACGATGGGTTCGTGGTCTTCATCAACTTTCATAAAGTCGAGTGCAGGCAACAATACCGAAGCAACACCAATAGATTTGAGGTAAATGTGATACAAAGTGGTAGAGAGCAACTCGCCCTGAGCTAGCACTATTTTCTCTTCTATAGGTGTAAAAACATTGGCAGCCAATGATAATAAAAAGTTAAAATGGTAATCGACCACTTCTTGTCCTTGTGCTTTAAACTCGGTTTCGGGCAACAAATCAGCATTAAAAACATTGTATTTCTCATGTAAAGCCTTTATCAGGTCATTTGCCTTATTTTTATCTTCATTTAGCAGTGCCGTAGAAATTTCTACCAAACTATTGGTAGTGCCCGATACGGCCGATAAAACCACAATTTGTTTTTCTGTTGGATTGATAATATCCAACAAAGCCCGCATTCTCTCGGGGCTACCTACAGAAGTTCCACCAAATTTTAAAATTTTCATTTTTCTTATCTTGTGACTAGATTTTTATTAATATTGTAACGGGGCGTGAAATTAAGTAAAAGACCGTTAAAATCAACCAAATAATTAAAAATAACCGTCAATTTAATTAATTTACAGCTCTGATTTTGACCTAGCTAAACAATAATAAAATGAATTTAGACAGCAACACCCAAGCAAAAATACAATCGTGGTTATCGGGTAATTACGATGAAGAAAGCAAAAAGGAAATCAAACAACTTATTGCTGAAAACGCTGAAACTGCATTGACAGATGCATTTTATAAGGATTTAGAATTTGGCACCGGAGGCCTACGCGGGCTAATGGGAATTGGTTCAAACCGTATCAATAAATACACCATTGGTACAGCTACTCAAGGCTTGGCTAACTATTTGCTTAAGAAATATCCAAACCAAAATATTGCTGTAGCCATTTCACACGACAGTAGAAATCAATCGGATTATTTTGCCAATATCACTGCTGATGTACTCTCTGCCAATGGGATAAAAGTATTTTTATTTGCAGCACTTCGCCCTACACCGATGCTCTCGTTTGCAGTGCGTGAGCTGGGTTGCAAAAGCGGAGTTATGCTTACGGCATCACACAACCCCAAAGAGTACAACGGTTATAAAGCCTATGGTGCTGATGGTGGGCAGTTTACCTCACCCGATGATAAAATGGTAATGGATGAAGTCAATGCAATCAGTAACATTGACCAAGTAAAATTTGAGCGTAATGCAGACCACATCCAATACATCAACGACAGTTTTGACCAAGTATATATTGATAAAATAGCCTCGTTGTCCGTATCACCTGAAGCCATAAAGCAGCAAAGTGATTTAAAAATTGTGTATTCGCCTATACACGGCACTGGCATAACATTGGTACCCAAAGCACTAGAAAAATTTGGATTTCGCAATGTACAGATTGTTGAAGCGCAAAGCGAGCCCAACGGTAATTTCCCGACCGTTGTGTATCCCAACCCCGAAGAAAAAGAAGCGCTAACACTGGCTTTAAAACAAGCCGAAGCCATTGATGCTGATTTAGTATTGGCCACCGACCCTGATGCAGACCGTGTTGGTGTGGCTATCAAAAACGATGAAGGTCAGTTTATTTTACTCAGTGGCAACCAAACACTTAGCCTACTGGTCAACTATATGCTAAAAACCAGAGAAGCCAAAGGACAACTTAATGATAATAGCTATGTGGTCAGTACAATTGTTTCATCACCTTTGGTGAAAACTATTTGCGATAAAAAAGGGATTAGCTATTACGATACCTTAACCGGATTTAAGTGGATTGGTAAAGTAATGACCGAGCTAGAAGGTAAAAAAACATTCATTGCCGGAGGCGAAGAAAGCTATGGATACTTGGTTGGCGAGCTGGTGCGTGACAAGGATGCAGTGACAGCTTGCGCTTTTATAGCAGAAATGGCCGCCTACTACAAAAACCAAGGATCAAGCTTGTTTGGGGCATTGGTTGATATGTACATCGAGTACGGCCTATTCAAAGAAAAACTAATATCAATTACCAAAACGGGTAAAGCAGGTGCCGAAGAAATTAAAGCAATGATGGAACGCTACCGCAACAATCCGCCTAAAACTTTGGGCGGTGCAAAAGTAGTTCTTTTAAAAGACTATGAGAAAGGGCAACAGCACAATTTAGAGCTCAACACCACAAGCGAGCTTAATTATCCCAAATCAGATGTATTGCAGTTTATCACTGCCGACGGTAGTATCATCTCTGCCCGCCCAAGTGGTACAGAACCCAAAATAAAGTTCTATTGCAGTGTCAACTCAGCTTTGGCAGCTAAAGAAGAATATACCCACGTAGCAGCACAACTCGAAGACAAAGTCAGTGCTATAATGGATGAACTTTTGGCTAGTTAATTTAGAATATTGAGCAGGTAGGCTTAAAAATTTAAACCTACCTGCAATTATAACAATATTGAAAATCAACTGTTTATTTTTTATAATTTTAATTTATTTATTTTTCTTTACGACATTATTGTCGCAAATAAAATTTATCTCTTACATTTGCAACTACACAGTCAACATGTTTTCTAAATCTTGTCAATACGGTATAAAAGCTATTTTATACGTTGCCCAAAAATCTTTAGACGGCAATCGTGTAAAAATTGGTGACATATCAGAAAACATCGGTTCGCCTGAAGCCTTCACAGCAAAAATTATGAGTGCACTTACCAAAGAAGGCATTGTAAACTCTATTAAAGGTCCAAATGGTGGTTTTGCCATAGAGCTTAACCGAATGAAAGAAATCAGTATTAGTGAAATTGTTTACGCAATTGATGGCGATAGCATATACAACGGCTGTGGTCTTGGTCTTAGTGAGTGCAATGCTCAAGAGCCCTGCCCTATGCACGAAAAATTTGTACATATACGTAACGATCTAAAACAGATGTTAAAAACAACCAGTATACACGATTTAGCATATAATATTAAATTAGGAAAATCAATCTTATTGAGATGAAAAAAAAATTTAACTCTATTTCCGACATTTTTATCCAAAATAAAACGACCCTATTATCCTTTATTGGATTAATAACGGTCAGTAGTTCGGCTGTTGCTCAACAACCAATACCCAATCCTAGTACCGACAACTGGATTTTAAACTCGGGTATAATTGGTACTTTCATTCTCATTGGGGTAGTACTACTCATAGCCGTATTTATTGTTTATTTAAAACTGGCCAATTACATCAATATCCTCAAAAAAAGAACTAAAGCAGAAGATAAACAGGTTTTCACGGAAAATCTGATTGCTTTGGAAGAAACAGATATTGACGATATTTTGGAAAAACGCAAATCGGCACTTCGGTATAAACTAAAAGGTGACGAGCTAGGAAGTAATTTAGTTGCAGATGACCACAAAGGCATAGTGGCACAAGTAACCCATGAGCCTGACAACCCACTAGTTGATGAGAAAAAAAGAGCCCGTCTGAACATAGAAACCCCGGCACCACTTAAAAAAGTTGTAATTTGGTACTTGGGTTCTGCCGTATTCTGGTTGGTATTTGGCACCATGGTTGGTCAATATCTGGGTATGAAATTCGTATGGCCTGAGCTCGACCACGTTTCATGGCTTTCCTTTGGCCGCTTACGTCCGGTGCATACCAATACTGTATTCTGGGGCTGGGCATCGTTAGCTATGATAGGTTTAGCCTATTTTGTAATAGCACGAACATCTAACACTACAATATACAAGTACAGTTTAGCCTGGCGCAGCTGGTGGTTCATTAATCTCTCTGTTTTTTTAGGAAACATTTCGCTTATGGCCGGTATAAACAACGGTGGTGGTGAATACAGAGAATATATATGGCCCATAGCGCTTTTGTTTGGCTTAGGGCTGATTATTACACTCATCAATTTTTATAAGACCGTTGCACGTAGAAAAATAAGTGATATTTATGTGTCAAACTGGTACTTGTTTGGTGGTTTGTGCTGGACAATTATTTTAGCAATAATTGGTTATATACCCAACTTTCAGGATGGATTAGGAGAAACCGTGATACAAGGCTATTACATGCACCAAGGTGTAGGCATGTGGTTTATGACTTTTACATTGGGACTTATCTATTATTATTTACCCTCATCGCTCAATAAGCCTATTTACTCTTACTCATTGGGTGTATTAGCTTTCTGGACACAAATGCTGTTTTATACCTTAATCGGAACACATCATTTTGTATTCAGTCCATTGCCTTGGTGGTTGCAAACGGTAGCAATTGTGTTCAGTGCGGGCATGTTTATACCGGTAGTAGCAGGCACAACCAATTTTTTGATGACCATGCGTGGCAGTTGGAACGAAATAACTAAAAGTTATGTACTACCTTTTTTCTTAGTTGGTGTGATATTTTATTTTGTGGGTTCTACACAAGGTAGTTTTCAAGCATTTAGGTTTACTAATTTCGTTTGGCACTTTACCGATTTTAACGTAGCACACTCACACATGACCATGTACGGAATTATCAGCTTTATACTTTGGGCTTGTATATATGCCATTTTACCTAAACTTACCGGTAAAGAACCCAAACAATTTTTTGTTGGGGTGCATTTCTGGCTGGCTTTTATAGGTCTTTTTGCCTATATGATTTCATTAATGACCGGCGGCACCCTACGTGGACTGTCCTGGATAGAAGGCAAACCTTTTATAGAATCTGTGGTGTTAATGCAACCCTATTGGGTGTGGCGTGCAATAGGAGGCTCACTCATGTTTCTATCACACCTGATGTTTGCTTTTAATTTCTATGTTATGGTAAAGAAAGAAAAAGAAATAAGAATTAAAACAAAAGCAATCCACACATCTGTAAACGCTTAATCTGACATCAATATGTTTAATCTACACAATAATCACAAAAGCTTGGTATATACCTCTATATTGGTTTATCTGGGGTTAAGTATTTTAATTGCTGTAATACCAGCTTATCAAATGCAAGGTACCCAACCCCTACCCAGCATGCAAGCACTGAGCGAACAAGAACAAAGAGGCCTAAACGTATATGTCGCCGAGAATTGTGCCGCCTGCCATACTCAACAAGTACGCAATATAGAAATGGATAAGGTATGGGGCGACCGACCATCACTACCATCCGATTACTATTACAGCAAAAAACGTTTGGATTTTTGGCGTCAATCGCCCTCATTATTAGGCAGCGAACGTACCGGACCTGACCTGACCAATGTCGGAAAAAGGCAAGCAGGTGAAGAATGGCACCTCTTACACCTCTACAACCCTCGTATCGTAGTAAAAGAGTCAATTATGCCTAGCTACCAATGGATGTTTGAAGAAAAATCTGAAAAAGAAGTATCGAAAACAGATGTACTTGTAGCAGTACCTGCGGCTTATCTTAAAAATCCTAAAAATAAGGTTGTTGCCTCTCAACGTGTGTTGGATTTGGTAGCTTACCTACGTTCACTAAAACAGGCTAATATTAGCGGTGAACCCGAAATAAAGTTTATCCCATCAAGCAAACCAGCCGAAGCCAAAACTACTGGTGCAGCAGCATCTAACCTGCCCGATGGAGCCAGCTTATACACCAGTACTTGTGCCGCCTGCCACCAAGCAGATGGCAAAGGTTTGCCCGGAGCCTTCCCTCCATTAGCAGGTAGTCCTATTGTGAATGACCCCAATCCGGAGACCTTAATAAAAATAGTTTTGCAAGGCTATGATGCCCGTGCCGAGTACGGTGTTATGCCTCCGTTTGGAGCCAGCCTTAGCGATGAGGATATTGCCGCCATAACGACCCATGAGCGGAGTAGTTGGGGCAACAAAGCTCCTGCCGTAAGCGCCGACGATGTTAAAAAAGTTAGAGAATTCTTAAAAACCAATAAATAAAATATATTATGGAAAACAAAGAAATTTGGTTAAAATCCTTAATCACCGAAAGCCCACAAGAAGGCCGTGAACTTGCAATAAAAATGGCTCGAAAATCAATTGCAGCAATACAAACCGATCCCGAAGTAAGAAAAGCACTTCGTGCAGAATACGCACAAGATACCGCTCAATTAATTGCTTCGGCACAAGTTGTAGCATTAGAATTTCAGACTATTGCTCAAGCTAACAATTATTGGAAACATCTTGAAAACAACTAAACATGAAAAAGATATTAGCCTGTTTAATGTTTTGCTTAAGCTTTTTACCCTATTTAGCATTGGCTTGTGATGTTTGCGAGAGCAAACAACCCAAAGTGCTCAGAGGTATTACACACGGTTCGGGCCCGGAGAGTGATTTTGATTATGCCATAATTGTATTCGCAATTGTAGTGGTAACTGTAACCCTCTACCTCAGCGTTAAATACTTGGTAAAACCCAACGAGGACAAAATTGGGCACATAAAGAATATTACCGTTGAACAATATTAGAGAACAATGGAAGATAACAGAACAATAAAAGTCTTTTTAGACGATGACCCCAAACCTTTTGCAGAATTTGCACCTCCGGTAAAATTTATTTTTGACACTACTAAAATACCTGATGGTAAGCACATTTTGAAAATTGTGGCCAAATCTACCGATAATGTAGAGGGGGTTAAAACCATCCCTTTTGAGGTGAGGAACGGCCCTGCTATAGCAGTAGTAGGATTGAAAGACAACGAAATAGTTAATGAGCAAATACCCATCACTATCAATGCGTACGGCAGCGAAAGAAACGATGTATTTGTGGTAACCGGATCTGAAACCCCCAAGGCAATACCAGCTTGGGTATGGGCACTACTCATTATGTTTATTGGTTTTGCTTTGTTCTATTTAATTATGTATTTAAAACCCGATTTTTATAAATCTTTTGTGTAACTTGGTCAGGTCAAAATCATCTTCCTTTACTAAATAGCCTTTTTTAGTTTTCAAAATAGCCCGTAGGCGACAGAACTAGGTTCGTCGCCTACATTTTTTATAGTGGTACAGCTTAATAAAAATTGACTATATTTATTTTTTAAAATTTTGAAAAAGATATGTCTAGAATATCAGAAGCAGATCTTGTCATTAATCAGGATGGCAGTGTTTACCATTTGAACCTATTACCCAATGAACTGGCCGATACCGTAATTGTAGTTGGCGACCCGGGTAGAGTTGCCGAAGTAAGCAAATATTTTGACCGTATTGAGCACAAAAAAAGCAAAAGAGAGTTTATTACGCATACCGGATATTTGGGCCAAAAAAGAATTAGCGTAATTTCTACCGGTATCGGTACAGACAATATCGACATTGTTTTTAACGAGATTGATGCCCTTGCCAATATTGACTTTGATACCCGGCAGATTAAAAGCCAGCTCAAAGCTTTGGATATCATCCGTATTGGCACATCAGGCTCAATGCAAACCGATATTCCCATCGGGAGCGTATTGGCTTCGAGCCACGGAATGGGATTTGACAACCTGATGGATTTTTATGTAAACGATATACCGGAAAGTTGTCAAGTTATTTTAAAAGCTTTTAAATCACATTTGGGCAATGTTCCTAAAATAGATCCCTACCTCTACCCTGCTAGTGATACTTTGCTGAACCGCATAGCCTTTGACTTACCAAAAGGCATAACCGCAACCTCACCGGGTTTTTATGCCCCACAAGGTAGGCAGGTAAGAGCTGCTAACGCCATACCAAATTTTGTTGAAAAGCTAAACACCTTCAACCACAACAATATCCGAATAAGCAATTTCGAGATGGAAACTTCGGCTATTTACGCATTGGCCAATGTTTTAGGGCACAATGCCCTCTCCATAAATGGAATTTTGGCTAGTCGAGTGAATTTTGAGTTTGCCAAAGAGCCTAAGGTAGTTATTGAAAACACCATTAAAACCGTTTTGGAAAGAATTTAACTCAAATCGTATCTATCTTATAAATAGTAGTTTGGTGATATAAATCATCAGGATATAGAATAGTGCTCGGAAAATCGGGTAAATTTACCGAATTGGGTGCATGTTGGGTTTCTACACAAAAAGCAGTAAAAGCTCCGTAATTTTGCCCATTTTTTGCATTTTTTACATCGAGATACTTTGCCGTGTACAGGTGGGCAACCGGTTCGGTAGTATATACAGAAAGTCGCAAACCACTATTTTTTTCCCAAGTTTGGCTGGCCAAGCTCAACTCATCGTAGGTTTTATCTAAAACATAGGTTTGGTCATAGCCATTTTCAGCATCCCATCCGTCTCCTATACGTTTACCATTTCTAAAATCGTGGTGACTATCTGCTACAGGCACTAGCTTACCGGTAACCACGTAGTTATCATCTTGCTCCAACCAATTTGAAGCTGGCATAACATGATAATGGTTTTCTACACTTGCTAAATTTTCAGACAAGTTAAAATAACTATGGTGGGTTAGATTGATTGGAGTAGCCTCATCGGTATCGGCCTGATAGCTTAATATCAACTCGTTGTTTGGTGTTAAGGTGAATTTCAATTGTATCCCCAAATCGCCAGGGAAACCTTCTTCGCCATCAAGGCTGAAATATTGAAATGTTGCGCTTGGCATAGGTTCCGAACTTAGGTCAATTAGGTCCCATACTTTTTTATCAAAACCTTCAAAGCCACCGTGTGTAAAGTCCTTACCTGAATTTTGAGGTAGCTGATAGGTATCATCGTCGATACTAAAACTAGCATTTTTTATCCGATTGGCATAACGTCCAATTATTGCACCTAGATAAGGATAATTGGCTAAATAAGCTTCGCTGATATATGATTCAAAATCATCAAATCCCAATACAATATCTTGTTTTTTGCCCTTGGCATTTACAACCACAAACTTATTGATGATGGTACCGTAGTTGAATATTTTAACGTAAGTTCCTTTGTTGTTCTCTAACTCAACGGCTATTACTTCTTTATCTTTAATAAATATACCTGTATTTGTCTGGTTTGCTTTCATTGTTGTATCTTAGATGCCGAAAAACTATTTACAATATTAACCAAAAAACCCATCATCCTACAACAATATGGAAAACAATCTTAACGAAATTTTCAAAAATAGATACCATAAAGAACATCAATACAAATATTTTGCACCCGGTCGTGTAAACCTGATTGGCGAGCATATAGATTACAACGGTGGTTTGGTTTTACCCTGCGCCATAACTTCGGGTACGTGGCTGCTTGTAGCACCAAATAACGATGGGCTGATACGTTTTGCCAGTGTAAATTTTGAGGATGAATACGCAGAGATTGAGCTAAAAGATCAATACAGTAAAATCGGTAAATCTTGGTATAATTATCCCCTAGGCGTTATTCACGAGCTACAACAATACGGTTGGCAGGCTAGTGGTATGGATTTGCTCTATTACGGCAACATCCCTATTGGCTCCGGACTTTCATCATCTGCATCGATAGAAGTACTTACAGCTTATGCCCTGAACGATATTTTCCAAATTGGCTTAGACAAACTAGAACTGGTAAAACTTTCAAAACGCACCGAAAATAATTTTATTGGGGTTAATTCAGGTATTATGGATCAGTTTGCCATTGCATTTGGCGAACAAAACAAAGCTATTTTGCTCAATTGCGATACTTTGCAGCACAAAATGGTACAGTGCAATTTGGGTGATTACGTACTAGCCATCATTAATACCAACAAACACCGTGAGCTCTCCGAATCAAAATATAACGAACGTGTTGCCGAATGCCAAACTGCTTTAAAAGAATTACAAACAGCAATCAGCATCAACTACTTGTGTGAGCTTACTGCCGATAAGTTTGCTCTTCACAGTCACCTTATTAGCAACGAAACCAATTTGAGACGTGCCACCCACGTTATTAAAGAAAATGATCGTGTGCACCAAGCTACAAAAGCCCTCAACGATGGTGATTTAAGCGAGTTTGGCCGTTTGATGTATGCTTCGCACCAATCTTTGCGAGAGCTGTACGAAGTGAGCGGCAAAGAGCTTGATGCAGTTGTTGATTTTTGTGCTAGCTACCCACATGTAATTGGTGCCCGTATGACTGGTGCCGGCTTTGGAGGCTGTGCCATAGCTTTGCTGAAAAAAGGCCAAGAAACAGATTTTGCTCAACAACTTTCAGCATATTATTTCGATAAAATTGGCTATCATGCAACCATTTACATACAAGATATTGGTAATGGTCCTGTGAAAATATAACATGAAAAAGTTAAAACTGGACGAGCTTAACCGGGTAGATGTTGATACTTTTAAAAGCCAAGAGAAATTACCGGTAGTGATTTTGCTAGACAATGTAAGAAGCATGCACAACATTGGCTCTATTTTTAGAACTGCTGATGGTTTTGCAGTAGAAAAAATATTGCTCTGTGGTATTTCAGCTCAGCCACCGCACCGCGATATCGAAAAAACAGCTCTAGGAGCTACTAGCTCGGTTGATTGGGAGTACTATCCCAATAGCCTTGCAGCAGTTGAGAAATACCGTGAAATGGGCTACCGTATTGTAGCAATAGAACAGGCACAAGGCAGTTTATGGCTGCATCAACATCAACCCCAAACCAATCAAAAATATGTATTAATTTTTGGCAACGAAGTAAACGGGGTAGCCGACGAGGTAATGGAAAATATAGACAATTGCATTGAAATACCTCAGTTTGGCACTAAACACTCTTTCAACATTGTAATTTCGGCCGGTATTGTACTTTGGGATTTTTTCTCGAAGTTAAGGCTCTAAGCGATATTAAAGGGTACGTTTTAAAAAGTCGTACCCTCCTACTGTTATTTATTTTTGGTTTCTTGCTGGGTTAGACTTTCGGTATTAATTCGTTTGCCCTTGCGTTGTATTGGACTTAACCACTCGGGGCTTGATTTGGGGCTGAAAGGATTGTAAAAATTAATGCCTTCGGCATTATAATAAACCAAGTGTTTTTTTAGTCGTTCACTAAAATCATCGTAATTTTTGTTCTCGTCCTGTGTCCAAGCAGCCTCAGCAAGAGCTGCAATTCGCGGAAAAACCTTAAAATCTAATTGTTGGTTATCTGTTATAACCTCTGTCCAAAGGTTAGCCTGTATACCACGAATTAGCTTATTGGCATTGGGCAAATTGGTTATTGTGCTACCCGGGAACTGATAAACATCTTGCAAAGGCACGTATTTTCCCACCCACTTTCTACCTATTTGATGAGCAACATCCTGCACAAAATCAAAATAAAGTGGCAAACGCGGACAAAGCACTACCTGATAAGCTTTTTGCAAAGCTTCTTTCAAGACCTCGGGCTTATCGTGTCGCCACCAGAATACAGTCGTTTTTTCGGGACTTATCTCTCCTTTTACAACTTCATCCCAAGCCATCACCTCGTTATTTAGTTTTTTGATACTGTCGGCCATACGTTTTACAAAATAGGCTTCTACCTCGCTCAAATTTTTCAAATTAGCTTTTTGCATCAAAGCTTGTACAGCAGGGTCTGTTTTCCATTTCTCATTTCCGTATTGCACCTCGTCGGCACCAATGTGTATGGCTTGCGAAGGAAAAAGAACATCAATTTCTTTAAGAATATTGGTCAAGTACTGGTAGGTTTCTTCTTTTCCGGGATTAAAAGTAAACTCGGGGTGTTTTTCTGAACCACCACCACTAAACTGGGGGTAAGCACGGTTGGCAGCCGTGGCATGACCAGGCATGTCAATTTCGGGAACTACCGTAATAAATCTATCACGAGCATAGGCAACAATCTCTTTGATATCTGCCTGGGTATAATATTGTGGTGCTGCCAACGAATCGCTAAAATTCCCAACTCCACCTACTGCAGTTAACTTTGGATAGGCTTTTATCTCGATACGCCAAGCAGGTTGATCGGTAAGGTGCCAATGAAAAGTATTGAGCTTATAAAAGCTCATCCAATCTAACAAATGTTTCACTTTCTCTTTACCAAAGAAATGTCTTGATTCATCGAGCATCATGCCTCGCCATGCAAAGCGTGGCTGATCTTCTATTGTCCAACAGGGTAATTTTATTTTGTATTTACTATTTTTTTCATGACGAATTAGCTGTAAAAGCGATACCGTACCAGCAAACAAACCTTGTGTACTTGCCGCCTTGACTACAATTTTATTATCCGAAATCTGTAATACATAAGCCTCGGCGGCCAATTTACTTTTGTTTAGTAGCTGAAAAACTATGGTATTGGCTGCTTCTTTATTGCTTAGAGCCAAACTCAGGTTGTTATGCTTCAGTAATTCGGTTTGTAAGTAATTGGCCAGACTTGAGTTGCTTGGGTCTGACACAATACGGGTGTTGGAGTCAAAACTGAAATAGCCCTCAGATTTTGTAGCCTTTTGGGGTTTGGGAATAATGGGCACTATTTCTTGTGCCAAAGCAAAGTTGATGCTACATAACAATACAATAAAAAATAAGAAGTCTTTCATTTCATGGTTTTTGGAGTGTAAATATAGATTTTGTGTGTTTGGTACAGATATTCAAATTATCCGATTACTAAAAAAAACACAACTTATGTAGGCTGATTTATTACCTAATACAAGCATGTTGTGGCATAGAAATTCCAGTCTCCGAGAAATTCAAATTATAAAAAAACCGTTAGTTTTTATTACAACTAACGGTCTATTAATTTTCGATTATTTGTTTAGTTTTTGGTAACGCAACAATGCTTCCAGAAAATAATAATCTGCATAGGTTAATGGTACGTCAATCTCAACATTATGCGGAAAACTACCCACAGAATGTTCAAGCAGAAAGCCTCCGTTTGTTCCAACTTTGGCCAAATAGGCATCACTGGATAGCGATTTCAACATTTGTTCAGCATTCTGAAAATACACCTTTCCTTTTTTCCCACTGTATTTACTCAACTCAAGCAATGCCGAAGCCGTAATTGCTGCAGCTGATGCGTCTCTAGGTACTGCATTCACATCTACCCTATCGTTATAGTTCCAATCTGGGGTATAGCCGGCTTGTCCAACGTTAAAATCCCAAAATGGAATTTTGTCTTTGGGTAAGTTAGGATGATTAATATAAAAATTAGCTGCTTTCTGAGCCGCTTTTAAGAAACGTTTGTCTTTGGTTTCGCGATACATCATGGTAAATCCATAAATAGCCCAGCTTTGACCTCTTGCCCAAGTAGAGTTGTCGGCATAGCCTTGATTGGTTTGTTGGTGTAAAACTTTTCCGTTTTGAGGGTCGTAATCCACCACATGATAGGTACTAAAATCAGGTCTAAAATGATTTTTCATGGTATTGAGTGCATGGCTAATAGCAGCATTCTTATAAATTGGGTCGCCCGTGATATCCGAAACGTAGCACAACATCTCTAGATTCATCATATTATCTATAATTACGGGATATTTCCATTTAGTTTTACCATCCCAAGAAGTTTTGCTGTTCCATGATTTTATTAGACCAACTTTAGGATCAAAACGTGTTAAAGCTGTTTTGGCAGAGTGGATAAGAATTTGCTTGTAAGCCTCTATTTTTTGGGGATCTTTCTCCAAACGTATCGCATTACCATATGAGCAATACATTACAAAACCAATATCATGGTGTTGACTGATGTTTTTACCCTCTTCAAGTGCATTAGTCCATTTTTCAGCAGCTTTTGCCCACTCTTCTTTTTGGGTATATTCATAAATATACCACAATGAGCCAGGGAAAAATCCACCAGTCCAATCCCAAACACTAACTCCGGTTACTTTTCCGGCTTTATTAATGGTACGAGGAAAACGCTTTAGGTTAGTCTGATCTTTCAACAATATCTCGTATTGTTGTTCGGCTCTTTTAAAATCTGCTTCGAGCATTTGAGCATGACTAATAGTAGTAGTTGCGATTAATGAAAACAAAGATAGGGCTGCAAAACCAAATGGTTTAGAAATAAACTGATAGGACATGACTATGTTTTAAATAGATGGTGTTTTTTTGTTATGAATTGCTAATTAACTGGGAATTACTTTGTAAACAAGGCTGTGTAAGGAACAAGCCACAAGGATTTACAACAAAAAGAGTTCAAAGATAGTTTCATTTTTTCAAGTGGTTAGATGTTTTCACAAACTTAAGGATTATAAATCAATCAGCCCAATAGACAAAAAAGATTAAACCGAAAAATTGTTGATTTTTTTCGATATTACAAGTAAAGACCCTAAAACAAACCAACACCTCAGCATAAAAAATCAACTAAGTATCAATAAATTATACCACAACCGCAGCCTATTCTCAAAATATTGTTTCGCTGCATTAATTACACTAAAAAAATTATCTTTGCAGAAAAATGAAGCAGATTAGAAATTTTTGCATAATTGCACATATAGACCACGGTAAAAGTACCTTGGCCGACCGTCTTTTAGAGTTTACCAACACTATTTCGCAACGAGAAGCCCAAAACCAGCTTTTAGATAATATGGATTTGGAGCGTGAAAGAGGTATTACCATAAAAAGCCATGCTATACAGATGAACTATCGATTAGATGGCCAAGATTACGTATTAAACCTAATAGACACCCCTGGGCACGTAGATTTTTCTTATGAGGTATCTCGATCTATAGCCGCCTGCGAAGGTGCCTTGCTAATCGTTGATGCTTCGCAAGGTATTCAGGCTCAAACTATCTCCAATTTGTATTTGGCACTAGAGCACGATTTGGAGATTATACCTATTTTGAACAAAATGGATTTACCTGGAGCTATGCCCGAAGAGGTAAAAGACCAAATTATTGATTTGATTGGCTGCAAGCGAGAAGATATTATACCGGCTTCTGGCAAAACAGGAATGGGTGTTCCTGATATCTTAAAAGCAATAGTTGAACGGGTGCCTGCTCCAGAAGGCGAACCCAACAATGAGCTACAAGCCCTTATTTTTGATAGTGTTTTCAATTCTTTTAGAGGTATAATTGCCTATTTCAAAGTAGTAAATGGCGAAATCAAAAAAGGCGATAAAGTAAAGTTCATCAATACCGGCAAACAATATACTGCCGATGAGGTAGGTGTACTAAAACTAGACATGTCGCCCCGAGATGTTATAAAAACCGGTGATGTAGGCTATATCATTTCTGGTATAAAAGAAGCCCGAGAAGTAAAAGTAGGTGATACTATTACAACAGTTGACAGACCTGCCAAAGAAGCCATTCAGGGTTTTGAGGAAGTAAAGCCAATGGTTTTTGCAGGTATTTACCCGGTAGATACCGAAGATTTTGAGGAGCTGAGAGAAAGTATGCATAAGCTACAGCTCAACGATGCTTCAATTGTGTTTGAGCCGGAGAGCTCTGCTGCGTTGGGTTTTGGTTTCCGTTGTGGATTTTTGGGTATGCTGCACATGGAAATTATCCAAGAGCGTTTGGAGCGAGAGTTTGATATGACCGTTATTACAACGGTACCCAACGTATCATACAAAGCTTATACCACTAAAGAAGAGTTGGTAGTGGTCAACAATCCTTCTGACCTACCCGACCCTAGCAAAATTGATTTTGTTGAAGAACCCTTTATCAAATCCAATATTATCACCAAAGCCGAGTTTGTAGGACCTGTAATTAGCCTTTGTATCCAAAAAAGAGGGGTTATCATCAATCAGCACTACCTCACTTCAGATCGTGTAGAACTGGTTTTTGAAATGCCAATGGGCGAAATTGTATTTGATTTCTACGACAAATTAAAAACCATCTCAAAAGGTTATGCTTCTTTTGATTATCACCCCATAGGCTACAAAAAATCCGATTTAGTAAAACTCGATATCCGATTGAATGATGAACCTGTTGATGCACTTTCTTCATTGATACATCGTTCTAACGCTTATGATTTCGGTAAAAAGATTTGTGAAAAGCTCAAAGAACTTTTGCCTCGCCAACAATTTGAGATTAAAATACAAGCCTCTATCGGTGCCAAAGTGATTGCCCGCGAAACCATCAGTGCACTCAGAAAAGATGTTACAGCTAAATGTTATGGAGGCGATATTTCACGTAAGCGCAAATTATTAGAAAAACAGAAAAAAGGGAAAAAGCGTATGCGCCAGGTGGGCAATGTCGAAATTCCACAAAGTGCATTTATGGCAGTTCTTAAACTTGATTAATTTACCTATTCACCTACACAATACCATGCAATTACTAGACGGAAAACTGGTTTCAGAGAAAATTAAAATTCAAATTGCTGCAGAAGCTACCGAGTTTTTGGAGCAAAGCGGACGTAAGCCCCATTTGGTGGCCATTTTGGTTGGACATGATGGTGGTAGCGAAACCTATGTAGCCAGCAAAATGAAAAATTGCGAAAAAGTAGGTTTTAAATCATCGCTTTACCGTTATGAGGACCACGTGAGCGAAATCGAATTGTTAAACAAAATTAAGGAACTGAACGCTGACGAAGATGTAGATGGATTGATTGTTCAACTACCCTTACCTAAACATATTGATCCAGAGAAAATTACCGAAGCAATTGATCCCAAAAAAGATGTCGATGGTTTTCATCCTATCAATCTGGGCAGAATGATGCGCAACCTACCCTGCTATATCCCCGCTACCCCCTACGGTATTCTCTTGATGTTGCAAGAATACCAAATCAATACAAGTGGTATGCACTGTGTAGTAGTTGGCCGAAGCAATATTGTGGGTGGTCCAATGAGTGTTTTGATGGCACGCAATGCCAATCCCGGTAATTGTACCGTAACCCTTACCCATAGCAAAACCAAAGATTTAAAAGCACAAACCCTACAAGCCGATATAATTATTGCAGCTATTGGGAAGAAAAATTTCATTACTGCCGACATGGTAAAACCTGGTGCAATAATTATTGATGTGGGCATAAACCGAGAAACTTCAACAACAAGCAAATCGGGTTTTAAACTATATGGTGATGTTGATTTTGAGCAGGTAGCACCTAAGGCTTCTTACATTACCCCAGTACCGGGAGGTGTTGGACTTATGACTATTGTTGGGCTATTAAAAAACACCTTGGCATCAGCCAAAAGAGCGATTTATTAATCTATTTTTTTTTTACGTAAAGTGATTTGAATTCCGTTCAAATCACTTTTTTTTTGTATAGCACCTAAGTAATTTAAGGGCTTTAAGTAGGCAAGCAATACTGTAAAAAATGTCTCATAAAAACACTAAAAGTTGTTTTGATAAAAGCAAATATTCACAGCCTGTAAGCTAGCTATCGCTATATGACTTTTATATAAATCTATTTTTAAATACAATCAATCACTATTTAAGACCGAAAATAACCTTTCGTTACACTATTTATTAGCTGTTTAAATTTGCAAAAAAGCCTGAAACTGGATGAGTTTCAGGCTTTATAAGATACTTTATAAATCAATTATCTACTGGTGTAGTTGGGTGCCTCTTTAGTAATGGTAATATGGTGTGGGTGGCTTTCTCTCATTCCGGCTGCAGTAATTTGTACAAACTGTGCTTCTTGTAGCTTGTCTATACTTGCAGCACCTACATAACCCATACTAGCCCTCAATCCGCCCACGTATTGGTACATAACCTCGGCCAAAGTACCTTTGTAGGGTACACGGCCTACAATGCCCTCGGGTACTAGCTTTTTAATATCGTCTTCTACATCTTGGAAATAACGATCTTTTGAACCTTGCTCCATGGCTTCTATTGAGCCCATACCACGATACGACTTAAATTTACGTCCTTCATAAATTATGGTTTCACCTGGGCTCTCTTCTACCCCGGCAAATAAGGAGCCAGCCATAACCACATTGGCACCTGCTGCAATAGCCTTTGCAATATCACCTGTGTGTTTTACTCCACCATCGGCAATAACCGGAACACCGGTACCTTTTAGTGCCTTTGCACACTCAAACACTGCATAAAGTTGTGGTACTCCCACACCTGCTATGATACGAGTAGTACAAATAGACCCTGGTCCAATACCCACTTTTACCGCATCTGCACCAGCATCAGCCAAAGCCTTAGCTGCTGCTCCTGTAGCAATGTTGCCGGCAATTACTTGCAAATCTGGATATTTGGCTTTCACCTCTTTCAACTTGTCAATCACACCTTTTGAATGTCCATGCGCAGTATCTATAGCTATCACATCTACCCCGGCTTTTACCAATGCATCTACACGAGCCATGGTATCAGCCGTTACGCCTACTGCTGCCCCAACCCTTAAACGACCCATTTCATCTTTACAAGCCATTGGGTAGTTTTTTACCTTTATAATATCCTTAAAAGTAATCAAGCCACTCAATTTACCATCATTGTTTACTACGGGCAGTTTCTCTATTTTGTGGTTTTGTAATATCTCTTCGGCTGCTTTTAAGGTAGTACCTTGCGGTGCTGTTACCAAATTGTCTTTGGTCATGACTTGGGCTATTGGTGTAGCCATATTTTTTTGAAAACGCAAATCGCGATTGGTGACAATACCTACCAAATGGTTTTGCTGATCGACCACTGGTATGCCTCCAATTTTATTTTCTTTCATGATTTTGAAGGCATCACCTACCACTGCGGTTTCTAGTAAGGTAACCGGGTCTTGTATCATTCCGCTTTCAGAACGCTTCACTTTTCGTACTTCTTCAGCCTGACGCTCAATACTCATGTTTTTATGCAGCATACCTAATCCTCCGTTTTGTGCAATGGCAATAGCCAACTCAGATTCGGTAACTGTATCCATTGCTGCCGAAATCAGAGGAACATTAAGTTGAATTTTTTTTGTTAGCTGGGTGCTGGTGTTGACTTCTCTGGGCAATACCTCAGAATAGGCCGGTATCAACAAAACATCGTCGTACGTTAAACCTAATGCGGGAAATTTTTGTGGATCGAGTTGCATAGCAAATAAATTAAGATTTATTATTTGCCAGGCAAAGATACATCTTTTTCAAAGAAAATTAAAAAATTATCTGTTATTTTTATTTGCGCAGATTCAACTTTACAATTCCACAAGGCTAAAAATTTCCTCGATCAAATCGCTTGTGCAATTACATATCCACTAGCCCAAGCCCATTGAAAATTATAGCCACCCAACCATCCGGTCACATCTACACACTCGCCTCCAAAATAACAACCGGGTATTTTCTTGCTTTCTAATGTTTTGGATGAAAGTTCAGCGGTATCTATGCCTCCTCTCATCACTTCGGCCTTATCATATCCCTTTGTACCGGCAGGTTTTAGCTCAAAATGATGGATCGTCTTTATAATAGTTTCCATTTCGGCACTAGACAAATCGGCTATTTTTTTGGTAAAAGGCATAAACTTGAGCAAGGCTTCTGTAAACTTTTTTGAATAATGTTGCTGCAGAAAACCTAAAAATGATAAAGCTCCATTCTTTTGCCTAGCCTGCTCTAGCCGATCTTTAACTTGCTGGTGTGGCATTAAATCCAGCACTATACTTTCGCCAGGCCTCCAATAGCTAGAAATTTGCAAGATGGCAGGACCGCTAAGCCCCCAATGGGTAAAGAGCAGGTTTTCTTCAAAACTAATCCGTTTATTGCTCACCCTACAAAAAACGGTATTACCCGCTAATTGGGCAAACCAACCCTCGTCTTTTCCGGTGATGGTGAGTGGTACTAATGCCGGCGCAGTCTCAACAAGATTAAGCCCCCTTGTTTTTGCAAAACTTAGTGCAAAATCACTAGCACCCATTTTGGGTATGGGCAAACCGCCTGTAGCAAGTACCAGTTTCGGTGCAACTACATTATAGAGTTTCCCTGCCAGTTTATAGTTAACAACAAAATCTTTATCACTCTGAACAATTTGCTGTACATCGGCATTACAAATAATTTTTTGGTCAAAATCGGCACATAAAGATGTAAAAACACCTACTATGTCTTTAGCATTTTTTGCTATAGGGAAAAGCTGTCCCAATGTTTTTTCGGCACCGTAAATGCCATAAGTCTCAAAAAAACTGATGGTATCTTCAACCGACCATTGCGAAAAGGCTGATTTCACAAAATGCTCATTTTTAGAAATAAACTGTTCATGGCTACAAACCAAATTGGTATAATTGCATCGGCCACCTCCGGATATAAGAATTTTTGCACCCGGTTTATCGTTTTTTTCTAATAACAGTACTTTTTTTCCTAGAAAACCAGCCTGCACAGCACACATAAGGCCACAAGCCCCTGCACCTATAATTATAGCGTCTAAATGCTCCATCACTTTATTCTAGAATTTGTTCTAGCAATTATCACAAAAACATCTAGAAATTTTTAGTGATAGAGTTATCGAGTGGATTTACTGCCGAACGGTAACGATGTACAAGTTTTCCTTCTTCATTAATTAAAAATTTCTCGAAATTCCACTTAATTTCACCGGTAAAATCGGGATTTTCGCTAGTGGTAAGAAACTTAAACAAATCAGAAATTGCTGCACCTTTTACCTCTGTTTTTTCTGCTATAGTGAAACTGGTGTTAAACGTACTGGTACAAAAAGTTTTGATTTGTGCATTATCCTCGAACTCTTGCCCTCCAAAATTACCCGAAGGGAAAGCTATCAAAACCACTTTATCACCGTAAAGTTCGTGGAGTTTCTCCAAATCGGCGTATTGTTTCGTATATCCACATTTCGAGGCGGTATTAACTATTAGTAGTTTTTTACCTTTGAACGAAGAAAAATTAACCGTTTGACCATCAATCGTTTTAAACGAGTAATCATAAATAGACTTTGCCTTATCGGCTGTTCCGTTAATTAATGTCATCAAAACCAAAATTAAATTAAGCATAATTTTACCTTATTATTTCATACAAATCTACTTTATTTGATTAACTTTACTGATAGTGTAAACCCTATTTTTGTTAATTAAACAATACTTGCTGCAATAAATGAAACTAACTATTGATTTAAGCTCCTATCAATCAGACCAAAACATTTGTTGCTCATTGACCGACGAGCAGGGTACAATTGTTTATGTCAACGATAAGTTTTGCGAACTAACCGGGTATAGCAATGAAGAACTCATTGGTCAAAACCACCGTATATTAAGTTCTGGTTATCATCAAGCTGATTTCTATCGTAATTTATGGGACACCATTCTGGCTGGTCATATTTGGCAGGGCGATATATGCGACAAATCAAAAGACGGTAAATTGTTTTGGGTTAACACAATTATATCGCCAATGAAGGATATGGATAGTGGACAGCACTTATTTTTAGCCATACAAACCTCTATTGATGACCGTATACATGCTGAAGAGACCAACAAGTACCGTCTGCAACAATTAGACAATCTGTTATTTAAAGTCTCACACGATCTCAGACAACCCATTACCCAACTAATTGGCCTATCAGAATTATTAAATGCAGAAGGCATTGATGAGAATGAGTTTAGGTACCTGGTTTTTAATATTTTAAATTCATCAAAATTACTCGATACTTTAAGCAAAGAAATCACTAAACATCTTGAAACGATAATGGTTAAAAAGAATCTATCTTTTGCAATAACAGAAACACAAGCACACTAAATTCATTATCTTTGTACTGCATGAATAAACTGACCGCTTTATATATAATATGTTTATGTGTTTTTTACTGCACAGCCTGCCAAAAAGCTAAGTTTTCAGCTCCTCAAAACCTCGGTTTAGCTTATTACCCGCTACAGCTGGGTAGTCGTACAATTTACGCTGTTGATTCGACGGTTTACAGTGATTTTAATAACAGTATCACAACTTATCATTTTCAAATTAAAGATAGTGTTGCGCAAGTCACTACAAACAACGAGGGCCACAACCAATACCGGATAGAACGTTATAAAAAAAGCAATACAGTTTGGGAATATCAAAAAACAATTGCCAGAACCATTGTTGCCAACCGTGCTGAAGAGTTTATAGACAATAGGCGATATGTACGATTAGTGTTTCCGCAAACCTTAAACAGCTCGTGGAACGGCAACCTTTATAACGATCTGGAAGAGTGGCGACACCGAATCATCAATCTTGACGAAGCAATTGAAATAAACGGTCTAAAAATAGACTCAAGCCTTTTGGTAGAACAGTATAATGAAAATAACCTTATCCGAGAGGATAGTTATTATGAAACCTACGCCAAACACATTGGATTGGTAGAAAAAAATGTAAAAGCCGTTGACAAAGACATCAATACAGGCGCAATAAAACGGGGCTATACCTACAAAATGTCTATACTCTCTCATCGTTAAAGCCGTTCAAAAATCAACATCCGATTTTGATTTTGGCAGATATATAGTTTTATTTGCACAAAATCGTTGTTGAATGGCAAAAAACTTACTCATAGTTGAATCACCGGCAAAGGCCAAAACCATAGAAGGTTATTTAGGAAAAGATTTTTTAGTAAAATCAAGCTACGGACATATCAGAGACTTAGTTAAAGGCGATATGGGTATTGATGTAGCACGAGATTTTGCCCAAACTTACGAGGTACCAGCCGACAAGAAACAAGTTGTAGCAGAACTTAAAAAATTAGCTAAATCAGCAGAAACCGTATGGCTCGCTTCCGATGAAGACCGTGAAGGAGAAGCTATTTCATGGCACCTATTTGAAACCTTGAACCTAAAAAATGAAAACACCAAACGTATTGTTTTTCATGAAATTACCAAACCTGCCATTTTAAAAGCTATTGAAACACCCCGATCTATCGACTATAATTTGGTTTACGCCCAGCAAGCTCGCAGAGTACTAGACCGTTTGGTAGGTTTTGAGCTCTCGCCCGTATTGTGGAAAAAAGTAAAATCATCCTTATCTGCCGGTAGAGTGCAATCTGTAGCCGTACGCCTCATAGTAGATCGGGAACGAGAAATCAATACTTTTGAAGCCAGTTCTACCTATAAATTAACTGCACAATTCGCTACACAAGCCAATAAAGCTGTTTTTAAAGCAGAGCTTTCACAACGATTTGAACATGAAACTGATGCAGAGCAATTTTTGCTAGCATGTAGCAATGCAAAGTTTAAAGTTGCCAATCTAGAAACCAAGCCGGCAAAAAGAAACCCAGCACCACCATTTACCACCTCAACCCTACAACAAGAAGCTGCCAGAAAATTGGGTTTTTCAGTTGCACGCACCATGCAAATAGCACAAAGGCTATACGAAAGTGGTAAAATAACCTATATGCGTACCGACTCGGTAAATCTTTCGGAAACAGCAATTGCAGCAGCAGCAAACGAAATAAAATCGGCTTGGGGCGACAAATACCACCACAAGCGTGTTTACAAAACCAAAACAGCAGGGGCTCAAGAAGCACACGAAGCCATCAGGCCTACCTACTTCGAAAATCACAGCATAGAAGGCGATTCGTCCGAAAAACGCTTGTATGAGCTTATTTGGAAAAGAGCAATTGCCTCTCAAATGGCCGAAGCTGTATTTGAACGTACTAGCCTAAACATTGCCATCAGCAACCGTAACGAAGAGTTTATAGCCGAAGGCGAAGTACTCAAATTTGATGGTTTCTTGAAGGTATATCGCGAATCGACCGACGACGATGATGAAGATAAAAACAATACACTTTTACCTCCGACACAACCAGGAGAAGCGTTAAATCTTGAAGAGCTAATAGCCCAACAAAGGTTTAGCCGACCCGCTGCCCGATATACCGAAGCCAGTTTGGTGAAAAAACTTGAGGAGTTGGGTATTGGCCGACCATCAACCTATGCCCCTACCATATCTACTATACAAAATCGAGGTTATGTAGTAAAAGAAGATCGTGAAGGCAAAAAACGCAACTACCAAACACTAACATTGAAAGGCGATAGTGTACAAAAGAAAGTAGAGACCGAAATGGTAGGCACAGAAAAAGCAAAGCTTTTCCCTACCGATATTGGCGAGGTGGTAAACGATTTTTTAGTTGAGCATTTTAAAGGCATTGTTGATTTCAATTTCACAGCAAAAGTTGAGAAACAGTTTGATGAGATAGCGCAAGGACTACAAGAATGGACTAAAATGCTACACTCGTTCTACAAACCTTTTCATCAGGAGGTTGAAAGCACTATCGAAAATGCTGAACGTGCAACAGGCGAGCGTTTGTTGGGTATTGACCCACAAAGCGGCAAAAACGTATATGCTAAAGTAGGGCGTTTTGGTCCATTGGTACAAATTGGTGAACAAAGCGATGACGAAAACAACAAACCTCAATATGCCAGCCTCAACAAAACACAATCAATCAGCACAATAACTTTGGCAGAAGCACTGGATTTATTTAAACTGCCATTTCAGTTGAATGATTACCAAGGCAAAGAAGTTTCTGTTGGCTTAGGACGTTTTGGCCCTTACGTGAAATGGGGCGACACCTATATTTCTATTCCTAAGAGCGAAAACCCGCTCAGTGTAGATAATGACCGAGCCATAGCCATTATAGACGAAAAAATAAATGCCGATGCTCCGATAGCTTACTACCAAGACCAACCCGTTACAAAAGGGAAAGGGCGTTTTGGTCCCTTTATAAAATGGAAAGACTTCTTTATCAATGTACCAAAAGCCTACAATTTCGAGCAACTTAGTACAAAAGAGGTTGAAGAGCTGATTGTCAAAAAAATAGAAAAAGAGAACAATCGCTATATCCAGCAATGGGAGGCTGAAAAAATTGCAATCGAAAATGGTCGATGGGGTCCATTCATCCGTTTCGGCAAAGAAATGTTGAAGCTAAAAAACAATCCCAATACCAAGCAAAAATACAGTGCCGAGGAACTAGCTCTACTAAGTATAGACGATGTAAAAGCCATGATTACGGAACAAATACCGGATGCTTTCGAAAAGAAAAGTACACCTAAAAAAAAATCGGCTAAAAAATAAAGTTAGCAAGGGACAGTTTATGAAGAAAGACCTGCCTGAAAATTCAGTAGAGGACATTGCAATTGCAGTAGCGTTAATGGGTGAAAGTCCTGAAAGTAAAAACTGGACGGTTTATCTAATCAACCTGAAAGATGTTGCAATACAAAACGTTATGGTAAGCTCAAAAGGTTATGGTGATCTGGATGGAAAATCCGTAAAAACCTCTGTGCTACGCCATTTTATTGGCGATGTAGGTCCTAAACAGAGTGCAGGCATAGAAGCCATAGACACCAGTGTATTTGGACTGACAAATGAATATTGGTTAAGCTATTACATAGACGGTATTATTTACGACAAGAAATTCATCTTCTTGCCTGAAAGTATTGTTGAAGAAAATCTGATAAAACTCCCCTACCTCAACAAACCAGGCGTGATGATTAAATAGCACAATTTGCTTATTAAAGCATTTCTTCCCGAAAATCAACAAACAAAAACTAGCTCAAAATCAATTGCTTACAAACAACCTATTTAACACAATTTAACTAGGTGTTTTCAAGGTTTTTTTCTCATATTTATACCATGTTTAAAGAGATAAAAAACAACTACCTACGATATACTTTTATAACCGTATATTTTATTATTATTTTCTTTTGTGCACTGCAAATCAATTTTTTAGGAATATTTGGCTATTCGCCGAATTATAATGACATCCAACGACCATCACAAAGAGTAGGTTCTGAGCTTTACACTGCCGACGGCAAATTAATAGGGCGTTACTTTAAAGAAAACCGTACTCCTGTAACTTTCAATCAAATCTCTAAAAACGTAGTCAACGCGTTAATTGCTACCGAAGATGTACGTTTCTACAAACACTCGGGCATAGACTTGCAAGCCTTAGGACGAGCCGTAATTGGTTTGGGCAAAGAAGGTGGCGCTAGTACAATTACACAACAATTAGCCAAAAATTTGTATCGCACCCGCTACAACAAATCTGCTGGTTTGGTTAAACACATCCCTTTGGTAAGAACCCTTATTGCAAAGCTGAAAGAATGGCTTACCGCACTAAAACTAGAGGCCAATTATAGTAAGGATGATATTTTGACCATGTACCTCAATACGGTTTCTTTTGGTAACAATACTTATGGTATAAAAACTGCTGCTCGCATCTATTTCAACAAAGAAGCCAGCCAGTTGGATGTGCCACAAGCAGCCCTATTGGTTGGAATGCTAAAAGCAACTACATCTTACAACCCGATTAAAAATCCTAAAAAATCGCTAGAAAGAAGAAATGTAGTAATTGCACAAATGGCCAAGTACAATTTCATCAACACTAATGACTTGAGCAAATACAAAGCCAGCCAGCTGAAACTAGAAATTGGCACAGAAGACCAACAAAGTGAAAACGATAGCTATATCCGTACTGCTGTTGACAAATACCTAGAAAAATGGTGTGCAGATAACGACTACAATTTATACGAAGATGGATTGAAAATTTATACCACAATCGACTCGAAACTTCAACAATATGCCGAAGAGGCCGTTAGCGACCAAATGCGAATACTGCAAAAAAGATTTTTCAATGTTTGGGGCAACGAAGATCCTTGGCGTGACAGTGAGGGCAACAAAGTTGATTACCCCGAGCGAGCAAAAAAACAACTGCCAATTTACGCTATACTACAAAAAAAGTTCCCCAATCAGCCCGATTCGGTTGAGGCTTATTTCAACAAAAAGAAACGGATGAAAATCTATTCGTACAAAGGTGAAAAGGACACGCTCTTTTCTACAATGGACTCTATACGTTTCTACGGCAAAATATTAAACACCGGTATGATGACACTCGAGCCTAAAAGTGGTAAAATAAAAGTTTGGATTGGGGGGATTGATCATCAATTTTTCAAATATGACCATGTAAACCAGGCCAAACGCCAAGCTGGGTCCACATTCAAACCCTTTGCCTATTTGGCTGCATTAGAAGCCGGCATGAGTCCTTGCGATAAATTTACCGACAAACCTGTAAAAATTGCCTATCAAGAAAAAGGAGAAACCAAATATTGGGAGCCCAAAAATGCCGATTGGAGCTACAGTTATCAAGACATGTCCTTGCGTTGGGCAATGGGCAGATCTGTCAATACCATTACAGCACAAGTAACCGAAAAAGTAGGCTGGGACAATGTGGTAAAATGGGCTCATGCTTGTGGTATAGACAGCCATTTAGAATCGGTACCCTCGGTAAGTCTAGGTTCTAACGATGTAACGGTTTATGAAATGGTAAAATCTTACGGAACCTTCTTAAACGAAGGCAACAAAGTAGAACCCATTTTGGTTGAGCGCATTACAGATAAAAACAACAACCTTATAGAAGAGTTTACGGCTAAAAAAGAACGTGTACTTAGCGAAGAGATTGCTTGGTTAATGCTTTATATGTTTAGAGGAGGCATAGAAGAACCCGGCGGTACATCGCAAGCACTTTGGGAGTGGGATTTATTTAAAAAGAATAACCAAATTGGGGGCAAAACCGGCACTTCATCCGACTATGTTGACGCTTGGTACATGGGTATTACCAAAGACTTGGTGACAGGTGTTTGGGTAGGTTGTGATGAACGTACGGCTCATTTTAAAAATGGCGAACAAGGCGAAGGCTCAAGAACAGCACTACCAATTTTTGCAAAATTTATGGAAAAAGTGTACCAAGATCCCAATAGTGGATACACCTACGGGCCTTTTCCAAAACCTACGGTAGAGATTACTCGAACATACAATTGCCCTAGCCCACGCATCAAGATTGACACCCTAAGTACAGACAGTGTAGGTGTAGATAGCCTTAATCTCGATTCGTTGGTGGAAGAAACTAAAGAGCCCATCAACATTATAGTTCCCAAATCAGACGAACACCAAAACGAAAAACCTCAAGTAAAAACAGAGGCAATCCTACCCGTATCACAGAACAAAAAAGAAGAAAAAAACACAAAACAGAACTAGTAGAAAGCATCATAAATTTAAGCGTTTATCCAAAAAAATTAGTTGATTATGTATAAGTACACCCGTTTATATCTACTTTTAGCTTGTCTATTATTTTTATATACGAAAAGCTCAAAAGCCCAATATTTTGGCCAAAACAAGGTTCGGTATAAGAGTGAAAAGTTCAAGGTACTTGAAACTCCACATTTTGATATTTACTATTACCTAAAAAACGACAAACTGGTAAAAAAGTTTGCCCGCGAGGCCGAAACATGGTATAAAATGCATCAAGAGGTGTTTCGTGATACCTTCTTAAAACGTAATCCCATAATTCTATACAACAATCACCCCGATTTTCAAGCTACTACTGCTTTAGATGGTGAAGTAGGCATTGGTACCGGAGGTGTTACAGAAGCCCTAAAAAACCGTATTATTATGCCTGTAATGGAGCTAGGCAGCCAAACTAGGCATGTTTTGGGACACGAGTTGGTACACGCCTTTCAGTACCATATTTTGCTAGAAAAAGACTCCATTTCATTAGAAAATATTGGACAAACTCCGCTTTGGATGGTAGAGGGTATGGCTGAGTATCTTTCTGTAGGTAAAAAAGATGCTTTCACTTCTATGTGGATGCGAGATGCCTTACTCAACCGAGATATTCCTTCGCTTAAAGACCTCACCAACTCCAATAAATATTTTCCGTATAGATACGGACAAGCTTTTTGGACTTTTGTAGGTTCTGTTTATGGCGATACTACGATTGTTCCTCTCTTTAAAGCTACCGCCCGCTTCGGTTACGAAAACGGTATCCGTTATACTTTTGGTTATGACGATCGTACTCTTTCCGGTTTATGGAAAAGTGCCATCGAAAAACACTACCGCCCCATGTTGAGGCCAGACAGCTCACAAATAAAGATATCGGGCACAAAAATCATCGACAATAAAAACGGAGGTAATATGAACGTAGCTCCGGCCATCAGCCCCAATGGAAAATATCTTGCCTTTTTATCAGAAAAAGACCTTTTTGGTATCGATTTGTTTTTAGCAGATGCCAAAACCGGCAAAATCATCCGTAAACTGAGTAGTCAAATTTCAAACTCACACATTGATGATTTTAACTTTATCGAATCGGCTGGAACATGGTCGCCAGACAGCAAGCATTTTGCTTTCAGCATTTTTAGCAAAGGCAGAAACCAAATGCTTATTGTTGACGTAAGCAATGGCAAAGTAGTATTACAAACCGCAATGGACAAAGTTGAACAATTTGGTAACCTTACTTGGTCGCCAGATGGCAAAGAAATAGCCTTCTCGGGCATGGTAGAAGGGCAAAGTGATTTGTTCTCATACAATTTGCAATCAAAAACCATCACTCAAATAACTAACGATGAGTATTCGGATTATGCCCCCAGCTATTCGCCCGATAGCAAAATGATAGTTTTCTCTTCGGATAGAGCCGCTATTGAGAGCGGAAACTACAATGCGGTAAACCCAATAAACCTGAGTATCTATCACACGGCAGACAAGACCATCAGTAATGTGTCAGTTTTTCCAGGAGCCAATAACCTCAATGCTCAATTCTCTAGTGATAGTAAAAGAATTTTCTTCTTATCTAATCGCGATGGTTTCAGAAATCTTTACGAATACCATCTTGAAAAAAATACAGTCAACCAATTAACTGATTATTTTACAGGTATTAGCGGTATTACCGAATTTTCTCCCGCCATCAGTGTTTCTAGAGACGATGATATTATTTATAGTTACTACCGCTACCAAAGATATACGTTGTACAATTCGACATACGCCAACTTTAAACCTAAAGCCGTAAGTGCAAGCGATGTTAACTTTGATGCGGCTATTCTTCCTCCAAAAGAAAGTCCGGGTGTCAACATTATCAACTCTAACCTAGCCAATTTCAATCGTTTTAAACAAACACCAGATGAGCAAATGCGTAATGTGGCCTATCGTCCCAAATTCAAGCTCGACTATTTGGCAAACAGTGGTGCTGGCATAAGTACTAGCCGTTTTGGAACAGGCCTACAAGGTGGTGTAATGGGTATGTTTAGTGATGTAGTAGGACACAACCAAATTATTGCCAACGTGGCTGTGAATGGTGAGATTTATGACTTTGGAGGAATGGCAGCCTACATTAACCAAGCCAGCAGAATAAACTGGGGAGCGGCAGTATCACACATTCCGTACATTACAGGGTTTATGACCTACAACATGTATGATCCAAATACTACCAACACCTACGACCAGATTGATACTATTAGTACCAATATTTTGCGAACTTTTGAAAACAAAATCGAGCTATTTGGAGCATACCCTTTTAACAAAGTTCATCGTTTCGAGCTGGGTGGTGCTTTCTCGAGATACAGTTATCGCTTAGATCGTTTCAACAATTATTATTATGATATTGGCGGTTATCCGGCCTATTACCAAGGCTCTAGTAGAGAGAGAGTGAGCAATAGCCAAGCCACCAATACGCTAGGTATGCCACTCACCGGATTTAATGTTTGGCAAACCAACGGCTACTTTGTAGGTGACAATTCTATTTTTGGTCTTACAGCTCCGCTTGATGGTTTTCGCTATCGTATTGGAGCCGAGAAATATTTTGGCGATTATAATTTTGCAGCGGTAACAGCCGATTTTAGAAAATATTTTAGATTTAAACCTGTTACGCTTGCATTGAGAAGTTACACCTACATGCGATTGGGCAGAGATGGCGAAAACCTCTACCCTCTTTATGCCGGATACAGCTATTACATTAGAGGCTACGAAGCCAATTCTTTTTACAATAGTCAAAGCGCCAGTACAAATACTTTTGATATCAATCAACTATCTGGCTCTAAATTATCTGTCTTTAACGTAGAGCTTCGCCTACCATTTACAGGGCCAAAAAAACTAGCTTTGGTACCTTCTAGGATGCTACTTACCGATCTAAACCTATTTTTTGATGCAGGCGTTGCTTGGACAGAAGACACCAAGGTGGTGCTGAAAAGCCAGCCTTCAGCATCAAATATTGGTTACTACAGCAATGGACAACCCTTTTTAAGAGAACGTGTTCCGGCTTATAGTGTGGGAGCTTCTGTTAGGATTAATGTGTTGGGAGCTATGATTATAGAACCTTACATGGCTCTTCCTTTTACCAGAACAGACGTAAAAGGAAGTGTGTTTGGAGTTACCTTTGCGCCAGGCTGGTAACCTGCATTTCTTTTGTATTACCTTTTTCCCGATAAGCGTTTTCCTAAAAAGAAACGCTTATCGATTTTAAAGACTTGCAAATAATCGAGCTTGGTTAGGCTGCTGAGCGGTACTTTGTATAGCAGACACAACTCCAAAATTCTTGGACAGATCTAACCAATCGGGGTTATAATTACGAACCAACTTTTCTTTCTGAAGTCGGGTAAAATGACTAATAGCTTTAAAACGTCTAAGTGCCAATTCTTCTGATTTCTGTTCTTCAAAATAGACCAATCGGCTTAATTGCTGCCCTTGGTCGAAAAACAAGCTGGGCATACTTTTATAAAACGCTAAGGTTTTTGTCAAATCATCGCTCATGCCAACATGCATTGATGTCCGGTTGCTATCTGTTACGATATAAACATACTTTTTCATAATCAAACCCTTATTTAAGACTAATTTTATTAGAATAATTTTGTCGCAACAAAAATAAATACTAACTTTATTGGCACAATAATACTAATCTTTTTAGCATTTACAAAATTTTTTCAATTTATTTTTATGTCACATATCGCCAACAACCTCAAATACCTAAGAAAGAAAAAAGGGCTCACGCAACAGCAATTTGCTGATTTAATGGATATTAAACGCTCTCTTATTGGTGCTTATGAAGAAGAACGTGCCGAACCCAAATATGATTTACTAAATAAAATAGCAGAATATTTTGAGCTCAGCATTGATGAATTTGTAAACGAAAAAATTACCGACAAATGGAAACCCAAATCCATTAGTCAAGGTAGTAATCTACGCATATTGAGCATTACTGTTGATGCTGATGACAGGGAGAATATTGAGCTTGTACCCGTAAAAGCAAGTGCAGGTTATCTTAATGGTTTATCCGACCCACAATACATCAAAGACCTGCCCAAGTTTCGGCTACCTATACCATCGCTCACACAAGGCAGCTACCGTGCCTTTGAGATTAAAGGCGACTCGATGCTACCCATTCAACCCGGCAGCATAATTATAGGCGAATATGTAGAAAACTGGAAAGACATTAAAACCGGAGAAACTTATATAGTCATTAGCAAAAATGATGGTATTGTTTATAAGCGTATAGGCTCTAAATATCGTGAAGACCGCGAACTTAAACTCATATCGGACAACACGGCTTACGAGGCCTATACTATCCCGACAGAAGACATCTTAGAACTGTGGAAAGCCAAGGCCTATTTTACCACTAGTTTGCCGGAGCCATCACCAGAACCCAGCATAGAAAACATATCCAACATGATGGCACAAATGCAAAAAACAATTGCCCAGCTCAGCAAAAACTCCTAATCAATCATCCTAAACACGATATTGTTTAAGAAACTTGAAGCAATTTATCACGCAAATTCATTAATTTTGCCATCCTTAATACAAAAATTATGATAAGAAGACAACAAATCAAAGATTTACTACAATCAACCGAAGTCAACCAACAAGTAACTGCGATGGGCTGGGTAAAAACCTTCCGCAACAACCAGTTTATTGCGCTTAACGACGGTTCATGTTTAGCCAACATACAGGTTGTAGTTGATTTTCAGCATTTGCCTGATGATTTGTTGAAAAGAATAACTACGGGTGCAGCTGTAAAAGTAAAAGGTCTCTTGGTCGAGTCTTTGGGTAAAGGACAAAAAGTGGAAATAAAAGCCGAAGAAGTAGAGATTTTAGGTGATAGCGATCCAGAGAAATTCCCGCTTCAACCCAAAAAACACAGTTTAGAGTTTTTACGAGAAATTGCCCATCTACGTTTTCGCACTAACACATTTAACGCAATTTTCAAAGTGCGCCACGCATTGGCCTATGCCATACACCAGTTCTATAATGAACAAGGTTTTGTTTATATGCACACCCCTATTATTACAGCTAGTGATGCAGAGGGTGCCGGCGAAATGTTTAGGGTTACTACCTTAGACATGAACAACCCTCCTAAAAACGAATTGGGCGAAGTAGATTATAAAGAAGATTTTTTTGGACGTTCTACTAATCTTACCGTTTCTGGCCAGTTAGAAGGTGAATTGGCTGCCATGGCACTGGGTAAGATTTATACTTTTGGGCCAACTTTCAGGGCTGAGAATTCCAACACTTCACGTCATCTTGCCGAATTTTGGATGATAGAACCCGAAGTAGCTTTTGCCGACCTAGAAAACAATATGGAATTGGCCGAGGCAATGATGAAATACGTAATTCGCTATGCCATTGATAACTGTAAAGAGGAACTAGATTTTCTTAATCAGCGCTTATTGGATGAGGAAAAACAAAAACCACAGAACGAACGTAGCGAAATGTCTTTACTTGAGAAACTAGATTTTTGTTTGGCTAACGATTTTCAAAGATTGACCTACACCGAGGCTATTGAAATCTTGAAAGCATCTAAACCCAATCAGAAAAAACAATTCAAATATTTAATAAACGATTGGGGTGCCGACCTACAGAGTGAGCACGAACGATATTTGGTAGAAAAACATTTTAAACGTCCGGTTATACTAACAGATTATCCAAAAGAAATCAAATCGTTCTACATGCGTCTTAACGATGACGGAAAAACAGTGGCTGCTATGGATATTTTGTTCCCTGGTATTGGCGAAATGATTGGAGGTTCACAACGTGAAGAACGATTGGACATCTTGAGAAAAAGAATGGATGAAATGCACGTACCACAAGAAGAAATGTGGTGGTTTTTAGATACCCGACGTTTTGGATCAGCACCACATGCCGGATTTGGTTTAGGGTTTGAGCGTTTAGTGCTTTTTGTAACTGGTATGACCAATATTAGGGATGTAATAGCCTTCCCTCGTTTCCCAAAAAGTGCCGAATTTTAATTAATCAACTTAATTTGAGCCATGCAACTAAATTGCATGGCTTTTTCATTTTATTATAACTCCGTTTAGGGGAATAATATTTGTGAATTTGAGTATATTTGTGCTATGCTCATCAAAATTTATCCCGAAAACCCAAACGAAAAAGCAATTGATGAAGTAGTAGCCGTACTAAAAAAAGGTGGCATAATCATCTACCCTACCGATACGGTTTACGGCTTGGGTTGTGATATTACCCAGCACAAAGCCATCGAAAGAATTTGTGCAATTAGAGGGATAAAACCCGATAAAGCTAATTTTTCTTTTGTATGTTCCGACCTACGTCATATATCCGACTATATCAAACCAATTGATAATGTGGTTTTTCGTGTACTAAAAAAAGCATTACCAGGCCCTTTCACCTTCATTTTAAATGCCAACAACAACGTACCGAAAATCTTAAGTTCAAAAAAGAAAACGGTAGGTATTCGTGTTCCTGACAACAACATAGCACGAGAAATTGTAGCCCAGCTGGGTAACCCCATCCTCTCTACTTCGATAAAAGATGATGACGAAGTAATCGAATACTCAACCGACCCCGAGTTGATTCACGAGAAATATGAAGAACTTGTTGATTTGGTAATAGATGGGGGTTACGGCGGCAATGAAGCTTCAACGGTGGTGGATTGCACTAGTGGCGATTTTGAAATACTACGTAACGGAAAAGGCGATATTAATAGCTTTATCTAGAAATGGTAAAAAGAAAAGCAAAGAAATTTTTTCAAGGAATTATCAATTCAGAAAAATCGGGAGGTATGCTACTGATGGCGGCATTAATCCTTTCATTATTACTAGCCAATTCATCCTACAATGATCATTTCGAGTCCATTTTATCTTATACAACCGGAATAGGTTCTATGCAAATGAGCCTTACGCATTGGATAAACGATGGGTTGATGGCCATTTTTTTCTTACTGGTAGGTCTCGAAATAAAAAAAGAACTTGTAGAGGGTGAACTGGCCGATTTTAAAAAAGCGGCACTCCCAATTATTGCTGCAATAGGTGGCATGATAGTGCCTGCATTAATTTATACTGCAATAAACTGGGGTAGTCCAACAGCACACGGCTGGGGGATACCAATGGCCACCGACATAGCTTTTGCAATTGCTGTGCTTTCTTTGTTAGGCAATCGAGTGCATCCGGCGCTAAAGGTGTTTTTGATAGCTCTAGCCATTGTTGATGATTTAGGAGCAATTTTAGTTGTTGCAATTTTTTACACCGCAGAAATTCATTGGTTGGCACTAGGTATAGCCTTTCTATTATTGGGGATATTAATTACCCTCAACAAACTAAAAGTAATGTCTTTATGGATTTACCTTATTCCTGGACTTGTTCTCTGGTATTTCATGCACCACTCTGGGATACATGCCACCATTGCCGGTGTTTTATTGGCATTCTGTATCCCCTTAAAACACAAGAGTGGAGCATCACCCTTAAATCAATTAGAGCATATTTTAGCCAAACCTGTTAACCTGATAATCATGCCTGTTTTTGCTTTGGCCAACACCAATATTAGTCTTAATGCCGAAATGTTTAGCAGTATCTTCAGCTCGTTGGGCTTGGCCATAATTTTAGGTCTATTTGTCGGCAAGACAATCGGGGTTTTTGGCAGCTCATTTTTAGCAGTGAAATTGGGTGTGGCCAAACTCCCAAAAAACACCTCGTGGGCTACTTTGGCTGCTACCGGAACATTGGCAGGTATCGGTTTTACTATGTCTATTTTTATTGCTATGCTCTCATTTGATGACAAAACTTATGTTGACACTGCAAAAATTTCAATTTTAACCGCTTCATTTCTATCCGGACTAGTGGCTTACACCCTACTCAGATTATTAAGCAAATCACCAAAAGTAAAATAAGCGCTACCCGAAGCTTATTATAAAAGATTTGTAGAACTAGATTAACCCTTCTACCCCAAGCCCAAAGAGCGCAAAATCATATTTCACAGGGTCGTTGGGGTCAAAAGTGCGCAATGCAGCACTTAGTTCGAGAGCACAACGCCAATCAGTTTGTTTGCGCTCTATCAAACCCAGATGCCTAGCAACACGTTCTACGTGTACATCACAAGGGCATATCAGCTGTGAAGGGCGTATTATTTGCCATAGACCAAAATCAATTCCCTGGTTATCGTTTCTCACCATCCACCTCAAAAACATATTTATTCGTTTGCAAGTAGAGCCTTTAAATGGTGATGAAATGTGTTTTAAAGTTCTTTCGGGATAGTCTGGAAGACTAAAAAAATAGGCACGAAAATGGTTCAATGCCTTTTCTATGTTAAAACCAGTTTGAGCAAGTTCATGAGCGTAGCAAGTACTTGATGTACCAGAAGTCTGAACCAGATCTGAACCTGAATCTTCAAAACTCATATAGTCACTACGGAAATTATCTGCTTGTGGAATAAAGGCGGTCTCCAAACTTTTGTTGTAGCTGTAATGCATTTTAAAGAAAGCAATAAAATACAACAAATCCGTATCGTTAAAAGTTCGGTGTTTAAAGCCTAATAGGTTTTTAAGGTCTTGCTCACTGTGGTGAAGTACAAACTGATAGGGCTGTCCGCCCATTCTGTTCATCAGCTCACTACATTTATTAATGATGGTTTTGCGCTGCCCCCAAGCTAGTATTGCGGCAAAAAAAGCGGCTATCTCAATATCTTGCTTTTGGCTAAAACGATGTGGTATGGAGATGGGATCGTACTCAATAAAATCCGGGCGATTATATACCGCAACTTTAGCATCCAAAAACTGTTTTTGGGCGCTAAAATCCATCCTCAAAAAATCAACGCTACGCATATCGTGAGCCTATTTTAGGCTAAAGCCTGCTCAATATCAGCCAGCAAATCTTCAACGTCTTCTACCCCAACGCTAAATCGTAAAAGGTTTTCTGTTACACCTACTTTTTCACGTTCTTCTTTGGGTATAGAGGCGTGGGTCATTGTTGCAGGGTGGTTTACCAAACTCTCTACCCCACCTAAGGATTCGGCCAAGGAAAACACCTTAAATCGTGATGCGATTTTAAATGTTTCTTTCAAATCGGCACCTTTCAACGTAACAGAAACCATCCCACCGAAGTCTCTCATTTGTTTTTTAGCTATATGATGGTTAGGATGATCTTCAAAACCTGGCCAATATACTTTATCTATTTTAGGATGGTTTCGTAAATAATGCGCTATTTGAGCTCCGTTTTCGCAATGTGCTTTCATGCGTAAGTGTAAAGTCTTAATGCCGCGAAGTACCAAAAATGAATCTTGAGGACCAGGTGTTGCTCCACACGAGTTGTAAATAAAGAACAAATCTTTATATAAAGTTTCGTTATTGGTCATCAAAGCCCCCATAACTACATCAGAATGTCCTCCTAAATATTTGGTAGCCGAATGCATAACCAAATCTGCTCCTAAATTGATGGGATTTTGCAAATAAGGTGAGGCAAAGGTATTGTCAACTGTAAGTAGTATTTGTTTTGATTTGGTGATTTTCGCAATTCCTTCAATATCAACAATACGCATTGTTGGATTGGTTGGTGTTTCAATCCAAACCAGTTTTGTGTGCTCATTCAAATAAGCGAGTATATTCTCCGGGTTAGACAAATCAATGAAATGGAATTTAATGCCATATTTCTGAAACACCTTGGTGAAAATACGATAAGAACCACCATACAAATCGTTCCCAGTTATCACTTCATCACCAGGTTTCAAAAGTTTTAGTACGGCATCAGTTGCCCCAAGCCCACTGCTAAAGGCCAAACCATATTTGCAATCTTCTAAGGCCGCCATACAATCTTCCAATGCTTTACGGGTTGGATTTGTACCTCTCGAATACTCGAAGCCTTTGTGTTCGCCTGGCGAGGCCTGCCAATAGGTAGAGGTTTGGTAAATTGGGGTCATCACCGCTCCGGTTGTTGGGTCGGGTTCTTGCCCTGCATGTATGGCTTTGGTTGCAAATTTCATATCATAAATTATTTTGTAGTTCTGCTTTAAATTGATAGCCTAAGCGCTTACCGGTTGGATAACCGCTGGCAGCCGTAATACTTTGCTTTTGATGTAGTGTAATGTCTTTTACGCTGCCGTATGGTGGCAATTGTAAATCATTATCCAAGCAATCTAAAACGGCCAACTCTAAAATATTGCTTAAGATATCTTCGTTAATTTCATTTTCGCTAAACACCTCATATAGAAAACCCAATTGCCCTTCACCTTCAACCATAAAGCGTTTTTCTTTGTTCACTAAAATTCGGGCAACCAAGGTACCCTCATCAGAAAGTCGATTGTATTTAATCGAATCGGCCAAAAAATTATGAATATAAATCGCTCCGCAATAACTCAAAAATGGATTGGATTTAATGTAGCTCGTCGAAAAAATACGGTGCCCACCCTCAAAAGTAAAGATATTGCTGTGCATAGAGAGCAGCAACATATCGCCAGAGAACTTCATTTCGGCCTCGAATTGCGATATATCTCGATAAGCCAACTCAACAGAAGGGTCTTTGGCATTATAATCATGATACAACCTAGATGACAGTTTAGACAAAGCTTTTTTAGCCAAGCCAAAAACCTCTAAAGTATTGCGGTATATTTCTTGTTTTAGCGAGGCCTTACATTCTAGTTTGTCTAAAATCCGTTGATAATTTGAATCTTCCATAATTAATAAGCTTTGGCGAACAACACACGTTGGGTAGATGGCTTTCCGGAATAGATACAAACACCTTGTTCTAGCTTGTTGTTGAGTGGGATACAACGAATGGTAGCCTTGGTTTCTTCTTTAATTTTTTTCTCGGTTTCAGTTGTCCCATCCCAATGGGCAGCTATGAAGCCTGTTTTATTTTCGAGTAAATCTTTAAATTCCTCGTAACTATTGGCTTCGGTAACGTGCTCGTTTCTGAAGTTTAGTGCTTTTTGGTAGATGTTGTTTTGAATATCGTCTAGCAGTTCTTTAACAAATAGCGATAAACCTTCTTGCTTTACCGTTTGTTTTTCTTTGGTGTCTCTACGTGCAATTTCAACGGTAGCGTTTTCCAAGTCTCTAGCTCCAATAGCAATACGTACAGGTACTCCTTTCAACTCGTACTCAGCAAATTTAAAACCGGGTCTTTGGCTATCGCGATCATCAAATTTTACAGAAATACCCATATTTTTCAGCTCAGCACATAAAGTATTTACGTAGTCAGCAATTTTTTGAAGCTCTTCTTGACCTTTGTAAATAGGTACAATAACCACCTGTATAGGGGCCAATTTTGGAGGTAAAACCAATCCGCTATCATCACTATGTGCCATTATTAATGCTCCCATCAATCGGGTTGATACTCCCCAAGAGGTTGCCCAAACATGTTCTAACTTTCCTTCTTTGCTGGTAAATTTAACATCGAAAGCTTTAGCAAAATTCTGGCCCAAAAAATGAGATGTACCAGCTTGTAGGGCTTTACCATCTTGCATCAAAGCCTCTATGCAATAAGTGTCTAAGGCTCCGGCAAAACGTTCATTCTCCGTTTTCTTTCCTTTCACAACAGGTACAGCCATCCAATTTTCGGCAAAATCAGCATATACATCCAGCATTCTTTCGGTTTCCTCAATAGCCTCTTGTGCTGTTGCATGAGCAGTGTGACCTTCTTGCCACAAAAACTCGGTAGTACGCAAAAACAAACGTGTACGCATCTCCCAGCGAACCACGTTGGCCCATTGATTAATTAACAATGGTAAATCTCTATACGACTCGATCCACCCCCGGTAGGTATTCCAGATAATGGTTTCAGAAGTAGGACGTACAATTAGTTCTTCTTCTAATTTTGCCTCTTCGTCAACAATGATATTACCACTACCATCATTCTTTAGACGATAATGTGTCACTACGGCACACTCGGTAGCAAACCCGTCAACATGGGCAGCTTCTTTTGAAAAATAAGATTTAGGAATAAACAACGGAAAATAGGCATTGGTATGCCCGGTTTCTTTAAATTTACTATCCAATACGGCTTGCATTTTCTCCCATATCGAATAGCCATACGGCTTAATTACCATACAACCCTTTACCGAAGAGTGTTCTGCCAAATCGGCTTTCGTAACAATATCATTGTACCATTGTGAATAATCTTGAGATTTACTTGTTATACCTTTGCTCATAATCAGAATTGGAACGTTTTTTGTAAAGTCTATAATATAAATGAAATGATAGCTACAAAGCTATAAATTTAAAACAGATATTTTTAATACATTTTAACCGCAACACCATGAAAGCTAAGATGAGATTATTCGGAATATTGACCTTAGGTATAGTTTATTTTAGTTCTTGTGGAACTACCAAACTGGCTCAAAACAATATTGCTGACGATGTTTACAACACCACGGCTAGTGCTAAAGTTTTTAATTACAACCCTCCGGTTGCGGTTCAAAGCCAATCAAAAACTGCTGACAGTTCTTACCGTGCAAGTGACTATCAATACGATATGGATTACTCGTCTAGAATAGATCGTTTCTATTATGGCAGCCCTTACCGTTCGTATTTTGATGATTATTACAATTTTTACGGTTATGATACTTGGTACGACCCTTTTTA
This sequence comes from Pedobacter sp., assembly GCA_039810685.1. Classification (GTDB taxonomy): domain Bacteria; phylum Bacteroidota; class Bacteroidia; order Sphingobacteriales; family Sphingobacteriaceae; genus Pedobacter. The sequence continues at coordinate 49,506 of JBDHXL010000013.1, forward strand.
CCGTCCATTAGGCCTTAGCTTTACTTGGGGATGGGGATGGAACAATTGGCGTTGGCATTACTCACCATGGTTTAACCCCTATTACTCATCTTGGTACTATTACGGCGCCCCCTATCACTGGAATACTTGGGGCCCCTACTCCTACTATCGTCCATGGTACGGTGGTTACTATGGTGGCTACTGGGGTGGAGGTTATTGGGGTGGAAACGTAATTGTAAGAAATAACGAGAATTACCGACCCAGACCTGACAGAAATACTGAAAATAGAATTGGTAGTCGTCCAAACGGTGCGGTGATAGATCGAAACACAAGAGGAAACACCACTACTAGTAGAAATCCGGGTGTTTATGTTCCTTCAACACAAGGTGGTAATTCTAGCAACAACGGCAGGGTACAAGATAGCCGTCCGGCACGTGGCGTAAGCTCAAGTAGTTCGAGCAGTAGGCCAAGCCGTACCCAAACCGAAGGTGGTAGCAGCCGCCCCGTCTATACCCCACCACCTAGCAATAGCGGAAATAGTAGCTCTAGTAGCAGAGGATCAAGTAGTAGTAGTAGTGGATCATCAAGCCGTCCGACAAGAGGTGGTGGAAGAGGTTAACACAATAACAGGCTTTAATATTTTAAAAGAACATTATGAACAAGATATTTTCGACATTAACATTAGCCCTATTGGCTAGTGTAGGTACAGGTTATGCTCAATATGCCTCAGACGGTCTTCGTTTTTCGCAAACAAATTATGGCAGTACGGCTCGATTTAAAGCACTGGGCAATGCCCAAATTGGGGTTGGTGGCGATGTAAGTTCTTTGGGGGGAAATCCGGCCGGACTAGGGCTTTTCACCAAGACAGAATTTTCGCTTACCCCCGAATTCAATAACAGCAAGGTTGATGCGAACTACCTGTCCACAAACACAACAGCACAAAAAAACCAACTCAACATCAACCAGTTGGCTGCTGTGTTTTATACCCCAACCTATCGTTTTAAAGGGCAAGACCCCAAACAAGGCGTGGTGAGTGCTGTATTTGGTTTAGGCCTTATGCGCAACAATGATTATGGCTTAGAAACCAGTTACTCGGCCAACAACAACATCAATTCTATTCGCAATTTCTTTGCGGAACTAGCCAATAGCAAACGCATTGGATCTAACACCATCAGCAAGTCAACACTTGAGGGAATGGCTTATCACAGTTACCTTATTAATTACAATACGCCAGGCGATAGTGCGCTTTATACAGCCAATAGTACTGGTAATCCCTTTACTCCTAACCAACAAGATCGCAACGAAATCAGAAATGGAGGAGTTTCGGAATTTAACTTCGCTGCAGCAATTAACATTGGCAATCAAGTTTATATTGGGGCAAATGTGGGTTTAATCAATCTTCGATACATAAGCGATACAGAATTTATTGAACGAGGAAAACTAAATCCTTACGATCAAAACAACGGTTATACTGGTATAGAAGATTACGAGCTAAGCTATTCCCAAAATCAAGAAACCAGAGGGTCGGGTGTTAATGGACGCATTGGTGTTATTGTAAAACCTAGCAACTATTTTAGGTTTGGTGCTAGTTTACAAAGCCCTACTTGGTTCACGATAGACGATCATTACAGCGAAGTACTAAACAACAAACTTAGTAATGACGTATTTAAAAATGATGCAGCCGAATATGATTTCAGCTACTCTTTACGCACCCCATTAAAAGGTTCGATAGGTACCATGTTTATACTAGGCAACAAAGCTATGATTGCTGCCGATCTTGATTTTGTAGATTATTCGAGCATACGATTTAGCACAAGTGGCAATAGTGGCGGCATGACAGAAATAAACGACAGCAATACCATCGTTAGAAAAAACTACAAAAGTGCAATTAATTACAGAGTTGGAGGCGAAGTAAAATTGAACAGTTTTAGCCTTAGAGCCGGTTACGGTTTAAACGGTAGCCCCTACAAAAACGACCCAACAAATATGTTTGACACACAAACCTATAGCGGAGGTTTTGGCTATAAATTTGGTAACTACTCCCTAGATTTTGCCTACCAAAATATACAGAGCCTAAGCCGCATCTCGCCCTACACCCTAAACAATGGTACCGAACCCGTAGCAGTTTCTAAAATTAGTAAAAACAACTTTTTCTTCACCTTAGGATTAAGATTTTAACAAAAAAATCCCCGGTAAACAGCTGGGGATTTTTGTTTCCCAAAACCGATCAACACAACTAACAATATTCACACATTAATCAAAATGACATTGATAAGACCACTAGTTAGCCTTATTAGTGTTAAAAACCGTAATTTTGCAATCTAATTTTTAGTTTAATGAGCAAACACGGAAGAATTTTGGTGGCCATGAGTGGAGGTGTAGATAGTTCTGTTACCGCAGTAATGCTGCACGAACAAGGTTACGAGGTAATTGGCATGACCATGAAAACTTGGGATTATGCCAGCTCGGGCAGTAATAAAAAAGAAACCGGGTGTTGCAGTCTTGACAGTATTAACGATGCCCGTGCTTTGGCTGTAAATTATGGTTTCCCTCATTATATTCTGGATATCAGAGGTGAATTTGGCAATTTCGTAATAGACAATTTTGTAGATGAATATTTAGCCGGCAGAACACCCAACCCTTGTGTATTGTGTAATACCCACATTAAATGGGAAGCCCTGTTAAAAAGAGCAAACAGCCTCGATTGTGAGTTTATTGCTACAGGTCACTACGCCAAAGTACGCCAACATGAGAATGGCCGCTTTGTGGTATCAAAAGGTAAAGACGAAAACAAAGATCAATCTTATGTACTTTGGGGCGTGTCGCAAGAGAACCTATCACGCACCAAGTTTCCTTTGGGTGGTTTCACAAAGCCCGAAATAAGAGAAATGGCCTTAAAAATGGGGCAAGAAGAATTGGCCAAAAAGAGCGAAAGTTATGAGATTTGTTTTGTTCCTGACAATGATTATCGAGCTTTTTTAAAACACAAACTCCCCCATTTAGAACAAGAGGTACAGGGCGGTAACTTTGTGGACAGTAAAGGAATGGTATTGGGGCAACACCAAGGCTATCCATTTTACACCATTGGCCAACGTAAAGGCTTAGGTTTGGCATTTGGCGAACCAATGTATGTGACAAAAATTTTGCCCGAGAGCAACACGGTAGTATTGGGGCGTGCCGAAGAGTTAGAGCGTAAGGAAGCCTTGGTAAAAAACGTAAACCTTATAAAATATGCGGCTATCAAAGAACCATTGGCCGATGTAGTAACCAAAATACGCTACAAAGACAAAGGAGCTATGAGCACCATAGTACAAGAAGACGACGGCAAAATAAAGGTAAGTTTCGAGCATAACGTTTCTGCGATTGCTCCTGGTCAATCAGCCGTATTTTATGAAGGTAACGACCTTGTAGGCGGTGGTTTCCTAATGTAAATAATCTTTCCACCTAATCCTTTATCCTCATTTTTGAAATATTATCGAAAAGCGGTACTTTTATAACATGTACCGCTTTTTGTTTTGTTTGGCACTACAGGTCTTGCTGAGCTTCAATTTGAAGGCACAGAAAGTCGGTTTGGTGCTTAGTGGCGGTGGTGCAAAAGGTATTGCCCATATCGGTGTATTAAAAGCACTAGAAGAAAACCATATCCCGATAGATTATATTACCGGAACCTCAATGGGTGCTATTGTGGGTGCCATGTATGCCTCGGGTTATAGCCCCACACAGATAGAACAACTGGCCTTGTCCCCAAACTTTCAAGACTGGGTAAATGGCAGGTTTGAGAGTGATTATAGTTTCTTTTTCCAGAAAACTGCTGATAATCCCTCGGTCATATCAGCCAAAATGGCTATTGACACCAGTATGCGATTAAGCTTCCGGCCCACATTGGTGAACGACATCCCTCTAAATTTTGCTCTACTCGAGTTGTTTTCTCCGGCTACGGCTGTAGCCAAAGGCAATTTCGATCATTTGATGGTACCCTATAGGTGTATGGCTTCTGAAGTACTCTCTCACCAGAGTATAATGCTAAAACGTGGTAGTCTCGCAGAAGCTGTACGAGCTAGCATGAGTGTTCCCTTGGTATATCGTCCCATAAAACTGAACGACAAATTCATGTTTGATGGGGGGATTTACAATAATTTTCCTGCCGATGTTATGGAAGATGAGTTTAAGCCCGATTTTGTTATTGGAGCCAACGTTTCATCCAATACATTTTTTGAATATCCTAAAGACGATGACCGTTTAATGAATCGTTTCTTTATGTACATGCTATTGGGCAAATCAGACTCAACATTGGTAACCAAAAACGGGGTATATATCGAACCCGCACTCAACGATTACAGTGCACTAAATTTTAAACCCGTAAAAGAGCTCATACAGCTTGGCTACGAAGCTTCAATTGCTAAAATTAAACAAATAAAAGCAAGTGTAAACCGTCAAGTTAGCGATGAAGAAATTAAACTTAAACGAACACATTTCAACCAACAAAAGCACGAATTACTGTTTAAAAAGGTTGAAGTATATGGAGTCAACTCACAACAAAAGAAATACATTGAACGGCTCTTTAAATATGACGACAGTCTCATTTCCTTGGCAAATATTAAACGAAGTTATTTTAAACTAATGGCCGACGAGGCTTTCGAATCAGTATATCCAAAAATAGTTTACGACCGCACTACGAAAAGCTACACTTTTGAGGTTTGGGCAAAAGTGCAAAAAAAATTAGCCCTTGAAATTGGTGGTAATATCTCTACTCGTCCCATCAGTAATGTGTTTTTAGGTGCCCAACTTAATCACCTAAACCGTAAAGCATATACCTTGAGTACAGGTTTTTATACCGGACGATTTTATGAATCGGCACAATTTAGTACAAGAGTTGACTTTCCGAGCAAAACACCTTTATTTCTGAATAGCGAATTCTTATACAACCACTGGAATTTCTACAATACCAGCAAAATTTTTGTCGAAAACCCAAGTGTTACCTATATCGAACAATCTGATAAGAAAATAGAATTCAAGCTTGGAGCTCCTTTGAATAGAAATTTTAGACTTTCGCTGGGCTTTTCATTCTTTGATAATTCGGATAGCTATAGTCCAGACAATATTTATCTGCCTGGTGATGTATTTGACAAAAACATCTTTAAGGGTCTAAAAACTGGCCTACTTATAGAAAAAAATTCTTTAAACAGGAAGCAATACGCCAATAAAGGACAAAAGCTTACGTTAGACCTGTCATTAATTAGTGGTACAAGCGATTATCAGCCGGGAAACATACAAAACAACCGTTTTCCATTACTCCCCACTCCTTTTGCTCTAAAACAAAAACACACTTGGTTACGAGCCAAGTTTAGTTATGAGTTTTATTTCATACATACCAAAAGATTTAGCTTAGGCTATTTGTTAGAAGGTATTATATCTAACCAAAAACTGTTTAACAATTACCAATCTACTTTGCTTGTGGCACCAGCTTTTTATCCACTGCAAGACAGCCGAACTATCTATCTCGAAAATTTTAGAGCCAACCAGTATGCGGCAGGAGGCTTAAAAAATAGTTGGCAATTAGGCCCAAAACTAGACCTAAGACTGGAAGGATACGTGTTTCTCCCCTACCAAGAGTTTAAGAAAGTTGGCTTTCAAGATGTGGCCTATTCTTCTACGTTCAACAAAATACGAACCGTCTTTAGTTCGGGTTTGGTGTACAACTCTGCATTGGGCCCAATCAGCCTAAGCTACAACAATTATGACGACAGCAAAAGAAAACACGGGTTACTCCTACATCTTGGGTATCTTATCTACAACAAAAGATCTTTAGAATAATTATGAAAAAAATAATCAGTTTCATTGCTATGCTTACATTTTATTTGGGGGCACAAGCGCAAAACACAAATATTAGTGATTTCGAGATTAAGACAGACCCTGAATGGAAAAAGCAATTAATTGTTGAAGTGAAAGATAGCCTATCAAAAGGCACTCCAGACATCAATGGTTTATACACTTTTGAGATAAACGGTTTTAGTCAAGAGTTAGCTTTTAAGGCAGGTAAAGCCCTAGTTAAACTACCTATAGAGAAATCGACCTTTGTATATATCAAGCACCAAAATGAAAAAAATCAGCTAAGCCAGCTAGTATATGTTTACAAAAATGCTGACCACTTAAGTCTTTTCAAAATTAATCGAATTTTCTTTTTGATAGTCCCGGCTTTGCTGGTGATGTTAGTATGGGCATTCAGAAAACTGATTTATTTGGTAGTAGTACTTGGTATAGTTTTTATTTATGTCGGACACCAAAAAGGACTGAATATCAGCACCTATTTTGAAACTGTATTCGATTACTTGAGAAATTTGATTCCTTAAATCCAAAAATTACCGTACCGATGTTTAGCTCTCGGAAAATAGCCCTATTTTTGCCAAATGACAAATAACGATACCATCATAGCTTTATCTACTCCACCCGGAAGCGGTGCTATTGCAGTAATTCGGCTTTCGGGTCCCGATGCGATAAAGCTAACCAATCAAGTTTTTGGTGGTAAAAATTTGGAAGAACAAGATAGCCATACGCTACATTTTGGATTAATTAAGAAAAACAATCAGCTAATTGACGAGGTGGTTGTAGGGCTGTTTGTAGGTCCTAGATCTTACACCAAAGAAAATGTGGTAGAAATATCCTGTCATGGTTCCAACTATATTGTACAACAAATCATTAATCTGCTGATAGAAAAAGGTGCCAGAGCCGCAAAACCCGGCGAGTTTACCCTACGAGCTTTCTTAAACGGAACCTTCGACCTTAGTCAGGCCGAAGCCGTGGCCGATCTTATTGCATCAGACAGTAAAGCTGCACACGAGGTCGCCATGCAACAAATGCGGGGTGGATTTTCTAATGAGCTGAAAGTACTTAGAGAACAATTGGTGCATTTTGCCAGTTTAATAGAGCTTGAACTAGATTTTGCTGAAGAAGATGTGGAGTTTGCCAACAGGAAAGAGTTGGAGCAACTTGTACAACAAATCAACAAAGTGCTACAGAGGCTCATTCACTCGTTCGAGGTGGGCAACGTACTCAAAAATGGAGTACCCGTAGTCATTGCCGGCAAACCCAACGTAGGTAAATCTACCCTACTCAATGCCCTACTCAACGAAGAGCGTGCTATTGTAAGTGAAATTGCAGGCACCACACGCGACACCATTGAAGATGAAATCAGCATTCAAGGTGTCATATTCCGCTTTATCGACACGGCCGGCATAAGAGAAACAGCCGATGTAATTGAGGCTATGGGTGTAGAGAAAAGCCTCGAAAAAATGAAACAAGCCAAACTGATTATATATCTGGTTGATGCTAATGAAAACGAACAGGATATTTCAAACCAACTTAAAGAGTTAAATGAACAACCAACACCTTTCCTATTTGTTGTAAACAAAGCCGAACTGCTGGACAGTGCAAAACGAAAGAAATATGAAAACCTTGAGGCTGTATTACTCTCTGCCAAAGAACGTATTGGATTAGAGTTTTTGGAGAAACGCTTGCTAGAAAAGGTGCAGTTGCATCACGTCAACACTTCCGAAACTATTGTTACTAATATTAGACATGTTGAAGCTTTAAAAAACACTCAAAATGCCCTAAATCGGGTTTTAGACCAAATTCATCAGACCGTCACTTCAGATTTTATGGTTATGGATATTAAACAAGCCCTGCATTACCTAGGTGAAATTACAGGGACAGTATCAACCGACGACATTTTAGACAATATCTTTACCAAGTTTTGTATCGGAAAGTAAGCACCTCCAAAATCAACATTATCAATCATTTAGGAAGCTAATAGGACTATTTTTTGACCTTATTTGTACCTTATTTGTACCTCAAATAAAAAATCAAGACTTTGAAAACCGAAACGCAATCTTAGATTTGTTTATTTTTGTATTTTTGTGAGACTAGCGATATTTATGCGATTATTTAGTTTTATTTTAATAGCCCTTACTTTATGCTGTGGGCACGATTTGAAGGCCCAGCGTTACAAAATTAAAACCATAGTGATAGACGCCGGACACGGCGGTGTGAAGCCCGGTGCCCGCGGCTCGTTTTCTTGGGAGAAAGATGTGGCACTTGAAGTAGCGTTAAAACTAGGAAAAAAAATTAACCAGCAATTTCCTGGAATAAAAGTGATACAAACCCGCACTACCGATGTTGATGTAGATTGGTATAAACGTGCCGATATAGCCAATGATGCGAAAGCAGATTTATTCATTTCCATCCATTGCAATTCCATGCCCAAAGGTAACCACAGCACCAAAGGGACAGAAACTTTTGTTGGTGCCTATCGACGTATCAACGAAATGGATGCCGGTTTAAAAGAAAATGAAGACATCATCAGCGACAAACGGTACAAAGAAAAAGGAGCTTTCAACACCAATAGTGCTGAAGAATCTATACTTTTATCGCTTTACAAATCCATGTACCGAGCCAAAAGTTTATCTTTGGCTACCCATATACAAAACAGCTACACCAAAAGAAACAATAGGGTGAACCGAGGTGTAAAAGAACAAGGGTTATTAATTTTACAACGAGCAGCCATGCCTTCAGTACTAACCGAAATAGGTTTTATCTCCAATCCTGAGGAAGAAAAATACATTAACTCGGCAGAAGGACAAGAAGAAATAGTTAGCGCCATAGTTGAAGCCATAAAAGCATATAAAGAAGAAGTTGAAATTTAAGAGAGCAAAATCGTGAAAATAAGCAACGAAACCAAAGTTGGCGTATTAGCAGCCTTCGCCATCACCTTACTCATTATAGGATTTAACTTCCTCAAAGGGAACAGTGTATTTTCTAGAGAAACTGTACTTTATGCCCGCTATAAACAGGTTGATGGGCTCGCTGCCTCTAAACCTGTACTAATCAACGGTTACCAAATTGGTCGAGTTGCCTCGCTCGAATTGCAGCCAGACGCTTCAATAATAGCCAGTTTAAAGATTGATAGTAAATATGAAATCCCTAAAAACTCTATTGCCCGTTTAGAAAGCACCGATTTGCTGGGCAGCAAAGCAATAGTTATTACCTTAGGTAGTGAAAAAGAATACGTGGCTGATGGAGATTTTTTACAAACCAATGTAGAGAAAGGACTGAAAGAAAGTATAGAGCCAGTACAAAAAAAAGTAGAAGTAATTGTTGCTAAGCTCGATTCTATATTAGGTAGTGTAAATGGCATACTCAACGCCAAAACGCAGAAAGATATTGGTAATAGTTTCTCAAGCATAGCCGCTACACTAAGCACACTCGAATCAACCTCTAAAAAAGTGGACGCCTTAGTTGGTTCAGAAAGTATAAAACTAGCCAATATTCTATCCAATGTAGAGGCTATCACTACAAATTTCAAAAACAATGGTCAAAAGATTGATGCTGTTATGCAAAATCTTAACCAAGTAAGTGACAGAGTTGCTGCCCTGAAATTTGAAGAAACAGTTAATAATGCAAACAAGGTTATGGCCGATTTACAATTGATAATGGCCGATATTAAAAACGGGAAAGGCACTATTGGGGCATTGCTCAATGACAAACAGATGTACGACAATCTTAACAATGCTTCTAAAAATCTGGATGCTTTGATGATTGACCTAAAAGCAAACCCAAAACGTTACGTACATTTCTCGCTATTTGGTGGCAAAAAAGATTAAACAGACTATTTACTTGTTCTTTACTTAATATTTATTTCCCGTACTACATTTATCATGGAAGCTATTTTTGAAACCGTACAGCATTTACTTAACCCGGATTGGATTATGAAAAACGGTGGGCTGTATTTGGTGATACTAATTTTGTTTATAGAAACTGGTGTGTTTTTTGGCTTTATGTTGCCTGGTGATCCCTTGTTGTTTATATCCGGAATGGTCATAGCTTCGGTAAGCGAATCGCACTATCCTTTTAGCAGCGGATTGCTCAACTTACCTTTTTGGATGCTTCTATTTATGTTATCAACTATACTAGGCAATTTTTTTGGCTACTGGTTTGGTCATAAATTTGAGCATCTGATGCACAGCAAAAAAATGAGTTGGCTGCTCAAAAAGAAACATCTTGATGCTGCCCATGAGTTTTATGAAAAAAGAGGCGGATTAACCATTCTTATAGCTCGTTTCTTACCCATAATAAGGACTTTTGCACCTATAATAGCTGGTACCGTAAGTATGGATTTGAAAAAATTCACTTTCTATAATACAGTTGGGGCAGCCTTATGGGTGGGCAGTTTGGTGTCACTAGGTTATATACTTGGCGACAATGCTTGGGTACAAAACAACCTCGAATTTATCATTTTGGGGATAATTGTTTTAGTAACCGCACCTGTAATAATTAAGCTTTTTAGTAAGAAAAAAAGCTAAATTTCATAAGTTCGGCCCTCGATGGCCAGATAGGTTGAATCAAAATCAAACTTGGCTTCGGCATAAAGCTCATCCAAGCTTTTGTAACGAGACGAAAAATGCCCTATCAATAATTTTTTTGCACCAACTCGACGAGCCACTTCAGCGGCTTGTTTAGCTGTAGTATGGTGTGTTTCTAAAGCCCTATCCGACAAATTATGCATAAAAGTTGCTTCGTGGTAAAGCAAATCAGCACCTTCTATTGAAGAAAAATAGCTTTCGTCGTACTTGGTATCCGAACAGTAACAATACGTACGTGGTGTGGCCGAATCGCTGGAATATAGTTGATGATTTATTTTACGGCCATCAGGCAACTCAAAATCAACTCCGTTTTTCAGCAAATTGTAATACTCTACCGGTATGTGGTCATTTTCTAACAACTCTTGATTGAGTTTGCGCAATCTTTTTTTCTCTTTAAACTTAAAACCTGTGCAAGGAATACGGTGGTTTAGGATAATGGTCTCAACTTCGATATCTTTATTTTCAAAGATTAGCTCGGGCCGATCGGTTTTAAGGGCCTTATAATTAATGGTGTAGCTTAATCGGGTATCCGAGTGTTTAAACTGTAATTCAAGAATTTCCATTAAACCCTCGGGACCAAACAAATTCAATTCTTTTGTTCGCCCATTCAAATGTAGGCTCGATAACAAACCTACCAGTCCAAAAAAATGATCACCATGTAAATGGCTAATGAAAATATTATCAATTTTAGAAGCTTTGTATCCGTAACGTATCAGTTGCTGCTGTGTACCCTCACCACAATCAATTAGATAGTAATGATCGTTGCTATTGAGTAATTGAGCCGTTGGATTTCGGTTAAAAATGGGTGTTGCCGAACTGCTTCCTAAAATTGTAACCTCAAACTTCATGCTGTACTAATCAATCTCCTAAAAGATCTCTTTCAATTTCGGTCATAAAAATCAAATCAACAGCTTCTTGTACTTTTGGTACAAAAGTAACCGTTTGATGTATATTTGCCATTTCTACCAAAGGCTTTATAGAACTAGCCAAACCAGAAACTACTAATAGGCCTTTTGCTTCTTTGCACAAACGGTCGCCAAAAAGTAACACGCTCAAATCTTGCGAATCATTACATTCTTTCACCAAAGACAAGTCTAAGATGATATTGCGAAATCCTTCTGTATTTAGCATAATAAGCTGCGATTTCAATGCTGGAGTATTATCATTAGTGAAACGAGGTTCCTGCAACTTTAGCACTACATATTTGTCATGTTTATCTACCGAGAATTTCATTTTGTTCTATTTTAGTTTTTCAACAACTCACTTAAAGCATTGCTGACTTGCTTTTCTATACGCTCTTGTACGGATGTTTCTTCTGCATATTGGAACTTTTTGCCTGTAATATTTTCAAAAAGTTCAATGTATCTTTCTGATATAGATTGTACAATCTCATCGGTCATTTCAGGTACCTGTTGCCCCTCTTGACCCTGAAAACCATTTTCAATGAGCCATTGTCGCACAAATTCTTTTGATAATTGCTTTTGGGCTTCACCTTTGGCCTGCCTTTCGGTATAGCCATCGGCATAAAAATACCTCGACGAATCGGGGGTATGAATTTCGTCTATCAAATAAATTTTACCATCAGCTTTGCCAAACTCGTATTTGGTATCAACCAAAATAAGACCCTGCTTTGCTGCCATTTCTGTACCTCTTTGGTAAAGCGCATGAGCGTATTGTTCTAAGGCTTCAAAATCTGCCGCACTTACTATACCCTGTGCAATTATTTCATCTTTTGAAATATCCATATCATGTCCCACATCTGCTTTGGTGGTTGGTGTAATGATAGGCTCGGGCAGTTTATCGTTTTCACGAAGCCCCTCAGGTAAAGCAACACCACAAATTGTTCTTTTTCCTGACCGATATTCACGCCAAAGGTGTCCGGCCATATAGCCCCTAATTACCATTTCTACCTTGAATGGAGTGCAAATTTTACCAATGGTAACCATTTCATCTGGTACAGCCAGCACCCAATTAGGTACAATATCACGAGTTTGGTCCAAAAAATAAGCAGCAATTTGATTGAGTACTTGACCTTTGTATGGTATAGCACGTGGCAATACCACATCAAAAGCAGAAATACGGTCACTCACCACCATCACCAAAATTTTGTTGGCTATAGTATATACATCTCGTACTTTCCCTTTATAGAACGCTGTCTGTCCAGGAAAATTAAATTGGGTTTCTTTTAGTGCAATCATTAGGGCGATAAAATTAGAAAAAAAACACGAATGTTGAACAGCAATAAATTAGGAAGTTTGTATTAAAAACGATTACTTAAAACAAAATATCGACCGATATTTAATTACTGGATATCGCCATAAGCTTTCAGTATTTGTTTGACCAATTTATGCCTTACCACATCTTCACCTGTTAAATAAATAATATCTATTCCTTTAATATCAACCAATATTCGCAAGGCATTAATTAGACCCGACTGTGATTTTTTTGGTAAATCTACTTGGGTTACATCACCGGTAACGATAAACTTAGCAGTTGGCCCCATACGGGTCAAAAACATCTTTAGCTGCAAATCCGTGGCGTTTTGCGCCTCATCCAGAATTACAAAACAATTATCAAGTGTTCGCCCACGCATAAAAGCCAAAGGAGCTACTTCTATAGTACGATTTTCGAGATAATACTTCAATTTTTCGGGAGCGATCATATCCTCCAAAGCATCATACAAGGGTCTTAAATAAGGATCTACTTTCTCCTTTAAATCGCCGGGCAAAAAACCTAAACTTTCTCCAGCTTCAACGGCAGGGCGAGTTAATATAATGCGTTTTATTTCCTTGTTTTTTAAAGCTCTAACTGCCAATGCTACGGCAGTATAGGTTTTTCCGGTACCTGCCGGGCCTATGGCAAACAAAATATCGTTGGTACTGATACTTGAAACCATTTTCCGTTGATTGGCGGTACGGGCTTTTACCATCAAGCCATGGTTTCCAAAAACAATCACATCACCTCTGGCCTTTTCTTGCTTGGCTGTTGATGAGGCCTCCACTCCTATTTCTTGTTTTCCAAAAATATGCTCGACTTCATTTTTACTGATAGCACCAAATTTTTCTTGATGGGCAATCATTGCATTCATTTTTTTCTCAAAAGCAAGCAGTTCTTGCTCATCGCCAAGAGCTTTTACTTCATTACCTCTGGCAATAATTTTGAGTTTTGGAAATGCAGATTTTACCAATTCATAATGCTCGTTGTTTGCTCCCCAAAATTGTAGGAGGTCGTTCAATTCTAGATTTATCTTCAGTTCGTTCAAAGCAAAGTGTTTTTATGTTTAGCTGTGTGTTATTCGTTATTTTTTTGAATATTTGCAGGCTGATATCTCATTAGCAAGATTAAGAATAAATATTCAATTTTTAATGTCAATAATCACATTAACTACAGATTTAGGAACACAAGATTTTTATCAGGCTGCATTGAAAGGCAGTATCCTAAGTTTGATGCCTGAGGCTAAGATTGTTGACATTAGCCACGAGATACCCTCTTTCAGTGTGCTCAATGCTGCCTTTATTTTAAAAAATGCATTTCCATTTTTCCCCATAAAAACGGTACACCTCATCGGAATCAATTCGGTTTACGAAGAAGACGTAAAATATCTAGCTATTAAGCACAAGGGGCATTATTTTATTGGAACTGATAACGGAATTTTTTCTTTATTGATTGATGGTGAAGAGCCCGAAGAAATGGTTGAACTGAATATTATGCAAGATTTAAAGTTTTTGCATTTCCCACTTACTGATATTTTTGTGAAAGCTGCTGTACATTTGGCCAAAAGTGGACAACTAAAGGATATAGGTATTGCGGTAAATGAAGTAAAACAGCTCTTACTTTTACACCCTACTGTCGAAAAAAACCTTATCAAAGGTAGTGTTATCTATATCGATAGATTTTCAAATGTCATTACCAATATTACCAAAGATTTTTTTACCAAAGTACAGAACAACCGCAGTTTTACTTTAAATTTCAGAAGAAACGAGCGTATTACAAAATTGAGCTGGCACTATAATGAAGTACCTGAAGGTGAGAAACTTTGTTTATTTGGTATAAGTAATTATCTTGAAATTGCTATCAACAAAGGAAAAGCATCTAGCTTATTGGGGCTATATCTTAACGACATTATCCGTATTGAGTTTCACGATTAAGGATTAGGCTTTTTTAGCTTATCTCCTAAAATAAAATTGGCCTCGAAACAAATTTCGAGGCCAATTTATTATTCAACAGCTTAAACAATTAGTTGAATGAGTATTTCAAACCAAACTGCATGTAGTAGGTTGAAGTGATACTGGTATTGATACGGTTTGTTTCTGATATCAACTCGTTGTTGATAGTGTTCATTCTAAACGTAGGTTTCACGTTACCTCCGGCAACCAAAGCATTTGCATTAGAAACCGAAAGTAATGCATTGTTAGGAATGCTGTATGTTCCCCATTTAGAGTTGATTAAGTTACCAACATTGAAAATATCAAAAAACAACTGCAAAGAGTTTTTAACGTTTCCAATTTTACCTGCATAAATGTCTTGAGCAAAACGGAAATCAAACTGATGTCTCCATGGAGAAACTGCACCATTACGTTCGGCATATTGGCCTTTGTGAGAACGCAAATAACTATCGCTTTCTATCAATTTAAAGAAAGCATCTGATTGCTGAGCAGGAGTAAAAGCTCCATTTTGCACAAAGGTAATCTCGCTAGCATCTCTAGGTATGTAAAGCAAATCGTTGTTTTGATTATCTCTGTTAAAATCATTCGAGTAGATGTATGAGAATCTACCTTGAGAACCACCTTGGTAGAACAAGGTCATGCTGGTTTTCAAACCTTTAATCCACTCGGCTTTGTGGGTTATGCTACCTACTACACTGTGTGGGATTACATTGGAAGTGTAGCTCAACTCGGCTACGTTAGAGTTACCGTTAGATTGGTAAGGTAAGCTCCAGAGGTTGATGATTTGGTCGCCGCTTTGGTCGCCAAAATTTTTGGCATTGCTAATGGTGTAGGCCAAACTAGTTTCCCAATTTTTAGAAAAAGGTTTAGTCAATTGGAAACTGGTAGAGAAGTAGTGTCCGCCTTTGGCATTATCCATTACAATAGCATCAAAACTACCGGTTCCTGTTGGATCAATAACATTGTTGCCGTTGATATTTTTCAATTTGTTAATGTATCTACCAGAGCTAGCTGGGAAAATCATGCGGTTATCAGGATATCCTGCAACGTTTAGTGCCTGCGGAGTTACCAAATTAGCATTACGAGCCACAACAGCATTCAAATCTTTACCATAAATCATCTCGACAGTACCGATAAAGCCCAAAGGCAATTTAGCATCTAAACCCAAACTAGATTTCCATTGTTGAGGGAATTTAA
>JBDHXL010000014.1:0-64936 GCA_039810685.1 Pedobacter sp.
TGTCAAATATCAGTAGTGCAAAGAATGAAAGCAAATCAAAACAAAGAATTGTACCATATTGAGAGGTCTCGAGTTGTGTCAAATATCAGTAGTTCAAAGAATGAAAGCAAATCACAACGCAAAGATGGTTATGTAGAAATAAGGGTGAGTTGTGTCAAATATCAGTAGTTCAAAGAATGAAAGCAAATCACAACGGTGCTCCACTTGGTGATATTGTTTACCTAGTTGTGTCAAATATCAGTAGTTCAAAGAATGAAAGCAAATCACAACTGGCGAAGCCCAAGCCCAACAGAGGTATGGGTTGTGTCAAATATCAGTAGTTCAAAGAATGAAAGCAAATCACAACTTCTTGCCTGTTTATTGGCGGTAGCGACACGTTGTGTCAAATATCAGTAGTTCAAAGAATGAAAGCAAATCACAACCTACTCATGAGATATGCAATTTCGTCGGGCGTTGTGTCAAATATCAGTAGTTCAAAGAATGAAAGCAAATCACAACCACAGCGAAAAGAGGCACAGGGCTTTGATTGTTGTGTCAAATATCAGTAGTTCAAAGAATGAAAGCAAATCACAACCCCGGGCTGAAAGCATCGCCCCAAAAAAAAGTTGTGTCAAATATCAGTAGTTCAAAGAATGAAAGCAAATCACAACTATTTAGGATTTTCCAATCCCACACTATATGTTGTGTCAAATATCAGTAGTTCAAAGAATGAAAGCAAATCACAACTACACCGCTTGCGAGGCTATCAACGTGATTGTTGTGTCAAATATCAGTAGTTCAAAGAATGAAAGCAAATCACAACAGACCCTTGAATATTCTACAACTTCGCTTGGTTGTGTCAAATATCAGTAGTTCAAAGAATGAAAGCAAATCACAACGCAATCGTTGTGCTTATAACCGTTTTTCCTGTTGTGTCAAATATCAGTAGTTCAAAGAATGAAAGCAAATCACAACTAAACAATTCTCTTTTCATATCTATTTTAGGTTGTGTCAAATATCAGTAGTTCAAAGAATGAAAGCAAATCACAACTGCGTTGAGGTTGCCCTTTCTGTCGCGTGTGTTGTGTCAAATATCAGTAGTTCAAAGAATGAAAGCAAATCACAACTAAGCATATTGTTTACTTCTACAGAATTAACAACCAATACGAAAAAATAGAGCTAAATAATTGGCATCTAGGTTTTATATCATTCCTTAACAATTAGCTAACCTACTCATTATCTCAATATAACGCTTGTGTAACAGCAACTTAATCTTGCTGAAATATTTTTGTCGCAAGTAATTGATATGAAAGTGGAAAGACGAATTATTTTTTTTGGTTTGGGCTTGGTGCAGTTGTTTCTTGGATTAGTAGCATCGGCACAAGTACAAAGCAAAATGGGCATTATAGGTACAGTACGTGATGCCAATACCAACGAGACCTTGGTTGGTGTTTCTGTAAGATTGGGGGGCACCAACAAAGGAGTAATTACCGATACTTTGGGCCGTTACTTTATCCCTGTTGAGCATGAAGGGCAATATGCCTTGGAGTTCTCGTTTTTAGGTTATACCGATAAGAAACAACAAGGCATCAATGTTAAATCGGGTCAAACCAGCATCTTAAACCTACAACTGCAAGAGCGGTCGGCACAAACCCTCAATCAAGTAACCGTAAGAGCAGCCTACCGTAAGGGTACAGAGGGCTCATTGCTAGCTATGCAAAAGAATAGCCCTAAAATTAGTAGTGGAGTTTCGAGCGAAACAATTAAGCGTTCGCCCGATAGAAATGCCTCTGATGTGATAAAAAGAGTGAGTGGTGCAAACATACAGGATAATAAGTTTGTAACTATCCGTGGCATGTCAGACCGCTACAACTCGGCAATGCTAGACCAAGCAGAGTTACCTAGCACCGAACCCAATCGAAAAGCATTTTCTTTTGATATTGTACCATCATCCATGATCGAAAATCTGGTAGTTTATAAAACTTTAACCCCCGATTTGCCCGGCAATTTTACCGGAGGGCTTATCCAGATTGATACCAAAGAAATACCACACGCAGATTTTGTGTCTGTATCGGTTGGTTTAGGCTATAATACTGTTTCAACAGCCAATACCTTTTTGGGAGGGCGCCGGTATGGGTCTAATTATTTAGGTTTCGAGTCGTCTCATCGCAAGCTCGAGGCCGACTTCCCTAGTTCGTCCAGCATTGTAAGAGGGCTTAGCCTCGATGAAAATAGGTCGGCTATACGCAAAATGCCAACCGATTTGTCTGTACAAAATAGTAAAGCCATACCTAATCAAAACTACCAGTTTAGTTTGGGCAAGGTAAAAGAGCTGAAAGGAAATACCCGTTTAGGAGGGCTTTTCTCTTTGGCTTATCGCAACTCGCAATCAATAAGTCCAAACCAGTACAGAGCCTACCATGTATATAATATGGTTGATAATAGCTATAAATTTTCAACCAATTTTGGTGCTTTGGCCAATATTGCTTTGAGCGCTCCTGCTTATAAATTGTCGTTAAAAACTCTGTACAACCAATCGTACGAGAACACGTTTATGAACAGGACAGGGGCCGATCTTGCAAGAAGTGCCGATGTGCGGTTTTATGCCTTTGATGTTTTGCAAAAAAGCCTATTTAAAAGCAGTCTTTCTGGCGATCATCAGCTTCAACAAGGCGAAAAAAGATTGAATTGGACAGTATCTGTAGATCAGGTAAGCAATGGGCAACCCGGACAAAGAAAAGTAGAGTACGTTAGAAACTTTGCCGACCGAAATGATCCAACAGCTTTCAGTGCCAATATAACGGGCTTAGGTAAGGCTAATGCCTCTTTGTTCTCTAACATGAAAGAAAATGGCTTACAGGCCAACTCAAGTTATAGTCAACCGATAAATTTACTTTCGAGCAAGGCAATGCTCAAACTAGGACTGGGTACACAACTACGGAAAAGAGATTTTGATGTTAGGTTTATAGGTTTGGTACTCAATCCTGTGGCTGATGCTAATGCTATCAGGCAACGATCAATAGAAACCCTGTTTGCCGAGGAGCTGATTAGTCAAGACAAGTACCGGCTCGAAGAACTCTCTAATTTGGCAGATAACTTTGCAGCCAACTCCTATACCCATTCGGCTTTTGCTATGTTAGACCAAGCACTGAGCACCAGACTAAGGGCGGTGTGGGGGCTGCGGCTCGAGCATTTTAAGGTAGATTTGCGTACGCAAAGTACTTTTATTGCCCCAATTTCTGAGCAATACACCGATGTGTTGCCATCACTTAACCTCATTTACAGTTTTACAGATAAGAGCAAGCTTAGGGCTTCTTACTCTCGTAGTTTGGCTCGCCCCGAGCTTAGAGAGTTGGCTCCATTTCAATATTATGATTATGAATTGTTGGCCATACAACAAGGAAATCCCAACCTGAAGAGGACTGTGGTGGACAACCTCGATCTTCGCTACGAGTTGTACCCTTCGCCTACCCAAGTGGTATCGGTGTCTGCATTTTACAAAAAGTTCACTGATGCGATAGAAACCGCTATAGACGATGTAAATTCTACGCCTGTTGTATCTTACTTCAACGCTAAAGAGGCTCGTGCCTTTGGTGTTGAGTTAGAATTACGCCAGCATTTGGGTGCAATCCTACCTTGGAACTTATTCCGAAATACGACCCTACAGGCCAACATCTCCTACACAAAATCAGAAGTAAGCAATACACACAATCCACTTAGTCTCGAGAAGAAAAGACCCATGGTTGGGCAAGCACCTTATATTTTAAATTTTGGCTTGCAACAAAACATGTTTAAAAACACATTGGCACTTACCCTATTATACCATACCACAGGTGATAAGATTTATAAAGCCGGAGGTCAACAATTTCATAGCGTATGGGAAAAACAACGCGATGTGTTGGATCTACAGTTGAGCTATAAATTGTCTGCACGTGCCGATATCAAGTTCAATGCATCAGATTTACTCAACCAAAAAAGAGTACTTTATTTTGATAATGACCAATCTGGCACCTATACACCAGTAATTGGGGCTAGTGCTAGCCAAGATCAAACATTTTCAAGTTTCAGAACCGGAAGTAATTATTCACTCTCTTTCTCATATAATTTTTAGGATAGCTACATAAAAACCTAAATAAAATATCGAATAGAAATCTAAAATAAAAAAAATAACAACATGAAAAAGAACCTATTATTACTGTTTTTCGCTTTGCAAATGGTGTTGCAGGGATGTAAAAAGGAGACAGAAGATCCGATTAAACAAACTGATGGTGTAACCATTTTAGAAGGCGATATTAAAGTAAATACAAAACTAACAGCCGATAAAATTTATCTACTTAGAGGCATTGTGTATGTCAACTCTGGGGCTACCCTTACCATTGAACCTGGCACCATTATTAAAGGAGATAAAGCCACTAAAGGTACTTTGGTTATATCAAGGGGAGCCAAAATTCTTGCCGATGGTAGCAAAGAAAAACCAATTGTGTTTACATCATCACAAGAAGCAGGAGCCAGACGCGAAGGCGACTGGGGCGGACTTGTTGTTTTGGGTAAAGCACCAGTAAACAAGGGTGATAATGTATCAATTGAAGGGATTGCCGACGATGGTTCAGGCAAAGGTAAATACGGAGGCAACGACCCGCATGATGACTCAGGTATATTGAGATATGTACGTATTGAGTTTGCAGGGATAGCACTAAGCCCCGATAACGAAATTAATGCACTCACTTTTGGTGGTGTGGGCGATGCTACAATAGTTGATCATGTACAAGTTTACCGTTCTGGCGACGATGCTTTTGAGTGGTTTGGTGGTACTGTCAATGCCAAACATCTGCTTGCTATCAACACATGGGATGATGATTTTGATACCGATTTTGGTTACTCGGGTCATGTACAGTTTGCTATTTGCCAGCGCTTACTAGGTACTGCCGACCAGTCGGGTTCTAATGCAATGGAGTCTGATAATGATGGTACCGGATCAAACAACCAGCCACAAACAAAAGCAGTATTCTCTAACCTAACTGTAGTAGGGCCTATTAGTGCTTCATCCGAGAAAGGTAAACAAAACGCCAACTACCAACACGCTGTTCAAATTCGTAGAAACTCTTCAATTAGTGTGTTCAACAGTATTTTTGCAGGTTTTCCGGAGGGCGTTTATATCGATGATTCAAAAGTGGTTACTCCTAAAGCTACGTCAAACAACTTTACAGCAAACGAGTTAAGGTTTGGCAACAACTTGGTGTTCTCTTCAAATTCGAAGGGCAATGAGGTAAAAGGAGATAACAAATCGGCATTTGAGCTAACACTCAGAGCTAACAATGTGTTTGATGATACCCAGTACTCAACAGATGTGTTTGTAGCACCCAATTTGTTTTCTAAAGATTTGAGCACAAAAGTTGGTCGCCCAGATTTTTCACTCAAAACAGGAACTGCAAGCCAAAAAGTTGCTGATTTCTCGGACAACAAGCTAGCAAGTACATTTTTTGATAAGGTAACACACGTAGGGGCAATGGGAAGCACCGATTGGACCCAAGGTTGGGCACATTTTGATCCACAAAGTTTGGCATATACTCAGCCAGGTGCAGTTAAATAGTTAGTTGAAATATTTATAAAAAAAGCCTGGGCAAATACTGCTCAGGCTTTTTTTATAACCATACACGATAGGACATTAGCCCTGTTCTTCACTAATTAATTTAGCATTGATGTACTCGTGGTTCATGTGTGCGATATTTGAAATTGAAATACCTTTAGGACACTCGGCTTCGCAAGCTCCAGTATTGGTGCAATTACCAAAACCTTCGGCATCCATTTGTGCTACCATGTTCATCACACGGCGGTGACGCTCTGGCTGACCTTGTGGCAACAAAGACAACTGAGTTACTTTAGCCGATACAAACAACATGGCCGAAGCATTTTTACAAGCTGCCACACAAGCCCCACAACCTATACAAGCTGCGGCATCAAATGCAGCATCAGCCTGCGATTTAGGGATGGGAATAGCATTGGCGTCTTGGGCGTTTCCGGTATTCACCGAAATGAAACCGCCAGAAGCAATAATGCGGTCAAATGCTGAGCGGTCAACTACCAAGTCTTTCACCACCGGAAAAGCTTTTGCACGCCAAGGTTCAACTACAATGGTGTCGCCATCGTGAAACGAACGCATGTGCAATTGGCAGGTAGTTACCCCGTTTTCGGGTCCGTGGGGGTGCCCATTGATGTACATAGAGCACATGCCGCAAATACCTTCACGGCAGTCGTGGTCAAAAGCAACAGGCTCCTCGCCTTTATGGATGAGCTCTTCGTTCAATACGTCAAACATCTCTAAAAAAGACATATCTGGAGAAATGTCAGAAACCTTGTAATCAACTAGCTTACCTGCTGATTTATCGTTTTTTTGACGCCAAACTTTTAGCGTTAAATTCATGTTTTCTGTACTCATTTTCTTAAATCTTAGAGGTACAGCTTTCGAACCTGCATAGCAGGTCTGGGGCTGTACTATTTATAGTTTCTTTGTGCAACTTTGATATTTTCGTAGTTCAATTCTTCTTTGTGCAGCTCAAAAACACTTTCGTTTTTAAATTCCCATGCAGCTACATAAGAGAAATTGGCATCGTCACGTTTGGCCTCACCTTCTTCGGTTTGGTGTTCTTCTCGGAAATGGCCTCCACAACTTTCTTCACGGTGCAAGGCATCTATACACATCAATTCGCCCAGTTCCAAGAAATCGGCTACTCTTCCGGCTTTTTCTAATTCTTGATTAAACTCATCAAGCCCACCGGGGATACGTACATCGGCCCAGAACTCTTTGCGTAAAGCCTTAATCTCTTCGATTGCTTCGCTGAGTCCTTGTTTGTTACGTGCCATTCCGCATTTGTTCCACATGATGTGGCCCAATTTTTTGTGGAAATGATCTACCGATTTGGAACCTTTAACGTTCATTAATTGCTCTAGTCGGGCTTTTACACTGGCCTCGGCCTCTGCAAATGCAGGATGGTCGGTAGGTATAGCTTTGGTAGAGATTTCTTTCGATAAATAAGCACCAATAGTATAAGGTAGTACAAAATAACCATCGGCCAAGCCTTGCATCAATGCCGATGCTCCTAGGCGGTTAGCTCCGTGGTCAGAGAAATTGGCCTCGCCCAAGCAATACATACCGGGTACGTTGGTCATCAAGTTGTAATCCACCCAAAGTCCGCCCATGGTATAGTGTACTGCAGGGTAAATACGCATAGGGGTTTCATAAGGGTTTTCTCCGGTAATCTGTTTGTACATGTCAAAAAGGTTACCGTATTTTTCTTTGATTACCTCTCTACCAAGTCTCATACAGGTTTCTTTATCAGGATGATGATTACCCTGTTTATTAGCCTCTATGCGTCCGTACCGTTCGGTATTGGCAGTAAAATCGAGGTAAACGGCTAGTTTGGATTTACCAACTCCATAACCAGCATCACAACGCTCTTTGGCAGCACGTGAAGCAACATCACGAGGTACCAAGTTACCAAATGCCGGATAGCGACGCTCCAAATAATAATCTCTTTCCTCTTCAGGAATATCGGTTGGTTTGCGAGGATCATCTTTTTTCTTAGGCACCCAAATACGGCCGTCGTTACGAAGCGATTCTGACATCAGGGTCAGTTTAGACTGGTGGTCGCCCGAAACAGGGATACAAGTAGGGTGTATTTGGGTATAGCAAGGGTTAGCAAAGAATGCTCCTTTTTTATGTGCTTTCCAAGCAGCAGTAACGTTGCTTCCCATAGCATTGGTAGATAAGAAAAACACGTTGCCATAGCCGCCTGTGGCCAAAACCACGGCATGACCAAAATGTCGTTCTATTTCTCCGGTTATCAGGTTGCGGGCAATAATACCCCTTGCTTTTCCGTCAATAATAACTACTTCAAGCATTTCGTGGCGGTTGTACATGGCTACTTTACCCATACCAACCTGCCTCTCTAGTGCGCTATAAGCACCGAGTAGCAATTGTTGTCCGGTTTGCCCAGCAGCATAAAAAGTTCTTTGTACTTGCACCCCGCCAAAAGAACGGTTATCTAGCAAGCCGCCATATTCGCGAGCCAAAGGTACTCCTTGGGCAACACATTGGTCAATAATATTGGCACTCACTTCGGCCAAGCGGTGCACATTGGCCTCTCTTGAACGATAGTCGCCGCCTTTAATGGTATCGTAAAATAAGCGGTAGGTGCTATCACCATCATTTTGATAGTTTTTAGCTGCATTGATACCACCTTGTGCAGCAATAGAGTGTGCACGACGTGGCGAGTCTTGAAAACAAAAGGTTTTTACCTTGTAGCCCATTTCGGCTAGGGTAGCCGCAGCAGAGGCTCCAGCTAATCCCGAACCCACAACAATAACTTCGAGGTGTCTTTTGTTGGCCGGGTTTACCAAAGGTACAGAAGAACGATATTTAGTCCACTTTTGGCTCAATTCGCCTTCGGGGATATTTGAGTTTAATTGTGACATCTATTCAGATATTTATAATTCAACAATAAATTAAGATATAAAGCCAAAATAAATGGCAATAGGCATTAGGGCAAAGATGATAGGGACAATCACCGAGAACCATAATCCGCAACTCATCACTACCGGAGTCCACTTGTTGTGAACACAGCCAATACTTCTGAAAGCTGATTGTACACCGTGGCGTAAGTGGAAACTTAATGACACCAAGGCTATTAGATAAACCACTACAGGTTTCCAATCAGAAAATACGGCTTTGATATTTTGAAACGTATCGTGCTCTTGGTGGGTATATACCGCTACCTTAGTGGGCCACCAAAAATGATAGAGGTGGATGACCAAAAAGAGCAGAATTAAAGTACCTAAAAGCCCCATGCTACGTGAGTACCAGCTTACTTTGGGTGATGCTTGTGTATAGGCGTAGCCTTGTGGGCGTGCCGCTTTGTTTTGCTTGGTCAAAATTACACTTTGAGCAATGTGTGCAATAATGCCCAAAAATAGGCCAATTTCCAGTACTCTTACTACCAAATTGTGCCCCATGAAATTTGCAGCTACATTGAAGGTTGCGCCGCCATCATTCAAGAAAATTAAGGCGTTTACAGCTACGTGGATTACCAGGAATAGCACCAGAAATACTCCGGTTAGTCCCATCACAAACTTTCGCCCTACAGAAGACGTAAAAGTTTTACTTAAACTACTCATTAGATTTTTGTTTTTTGATTATTTAGGACAAATGTATTTAAAAACTTGATTAAAGAAACTAATTTGGAAGCTAAAAAGCTAATCAGAGAGCTATTTAGAAACATTCTAAGAAAAAGACCTTATTTGGTTTTTTTGCTTTTACAAGCTGAATTTGGTATAAATATGTTTTAAGGATTTTGAATTTGCCCCAAATACCGATACTTTTATCAAAAAATAGGATTTTGGAATTTAGAGAATTTGGATTCGATCCAGCCATTTTAGAGGGGTTGGATGCAATGGGCTTTGAGCAAGCTACGCCTATACAAGAACAAGCCATACCACAAATATTACAAGGAAACGATTTGATTGCCTGTGCCCAAACAGGAACGGGTAAAACAGGAGCCTATTTGTTGCCGGTAATGAATTTGTTGCTGCAACGCAAACAGCGGCACAACAGTGTTTTGATATTGGCACCAACCCGTGAGCTGGCACAACAAATAGATTTACAAATTGAAGGTTTATCTTATTTTACTAATTTGTCGTCATTAGCAGTTTATGGTGGTGGCGATGGGGTGGCCTATATTCAGCAAAAACAATCCATGAAAGATGGTGTTGATTTTATTATTGCAACACCGGGGCGTTTGATTTCTCATTTGGCATCGGGTGCTTTAAAGATGAACCATTTGGAGTTTCTGATATTGGACGAGGCCGACCGAATGTTGGACATGGGTTTCTACGATGATATTATGAAAATTGTGGGTTATCTGCCTCAAAAAAGACAGACCCTACTTTTCTCGGCTACCATGCCTCCAAAAATCAGGAATTTGGCTCAGCGGATTTTGCATAATCCACAGCAAGTAAATATTGCCATCTCCAAACCGGCAGCAGGGATTTTGCAACAGGTTTATAAAGTATTCGACACGCAAAAAGTACCCTTATTGAGTCAATTGGTCAAGTCGGATACGTACAAAAGAATTATCGTATTTGCCGGGCGCAAAGAAACCGTGAGAGATTTGGGTAGGTCTTTTCGCCGAGCCGGGCTGAAAGCAGCAGCCTTCCATAGCGATTTGGACCAAAAAGAACGTGAAGAGATTATGCTCAATTTTAAAAACGATAAATTGGATGTACTAATTGGTACCGATGTGTTAAGCAGGGGTATTGATGTGGAAGGAATAGATTTGGTAGTGAATTTTGATGTGCCACAAGATCCTGAAGACTATGTGCACCGTATTGGTCGTACAGCACGTGCAGCAAGCACCGGAACAGCCATCACCTTTGTCAATGCCAAGGATAGAAGAAGACTGGCCAATATCGAGAAACTAATTGAGCGTCAAATAGAGGTGATACCTTTACCCGAATTTCTTGGCGAAGGCCCAAAAGATGAGGTCGAATTCCAATCGAAACCCAAAAAGAAAAAGAAAGCTTTTCGTTCGAAGAGAAAACCACAATCTAAACCCAAACATCCTAGTGCAACCGTACAGGCAAATTAGCCTCGCTAGCCAAGTGTTTTATCAAGATTTTTTTTGTTTTAATACAGAATAGCATGGAAAATACCATCCCTTTGGCAGAACGACTTAGACCACAAACCTTAGCTAACTATATTGGCCAGCAACATTTGGTAGGTGAGGGAGCCGTACTACGTAAAGCCATTGAAAGCGGACAGTTGCCCTCTATGATTTTTTGGGGGCCACCTGGGGTAGGAAAAACCACCTTAGCTAGTATCATTTCACAAAATTTGGAACGCCCTTTCTTTAATCTTAGTGCAATCAACTCGGGGGTAAAAGAGGTGCGAGAGGTGATAGAAAAAGCTAATATCCTAAAACAATCCGGGATGGGGCAGCCAATTTTGTTTATCGACGAAATTCATCGCTTTAGCAAATCGCAACAAGACAGCCTTTTGGGGGCGGTAGAGCGTGGTTTGGTTACATTGATTGGGGCTACAACAGAAAACCCGAGTTTTGAGGTGATATCGGCCTTGCTATCACGTTGTCAGGTTTACATCTTACAGGCCTTGAGTGAGGAAGAATTGCTTGTGCTGTTGAATAAAGCCTTACATCAAGACGAGATTTTAGCCGCCAAAAATATCCAGATAAAAGAACACGAGGCCTTGCTGAGATTGAGCGGTGGCGATGCCCGAAAATTGCTCAACGTGCTAGAGATTGTGGTAAATGGTATTGGAGGCGATAACGTGGAGCTAGACAATGCCAAAGTTTTGGCTCATGCACAGCAAAATATGGCGCTGTATGATAAGGCAGGTGAACAGCATTATGATATTATATCGGCTTTTATCAAATCCATAAGGGGAAGCGATCCCAACGCTGCAGTATATTGGTTGGCACGGATGATTGAAGGTGGTGAGGATTTATCTTTTATAGCCCGGCGTTTAATAATTTTGGCTGCCGAGGATATTGGTAATGCCAATCCCAATGCCCTACTTTTGGCTAACAATTGTTTTCAGGCGGTCAATGTAATCGGCTTTCCCGAGTCGCGGATTATTCTTTCGCAATGTGTTACTTATTTGGCCTCTTCTGCCAAAAGCAATGCAGCCTACGAGGCCATCAACAAAGCACAAACGTTGGTGAAACAAACCGGTGATTTGAGTGTTCCGCTGCACCTCAGAAACGCCCCAACCAAATTGATGAAAAATATGGGTTATGGTGCCGACTATAAATATGCACATGCTTATGCGGGTAATTTTGCCGAGCAAGAATTTATGCCCGAAAAACTGAGCGGTACCAAGCTGTATGAACCTGGAGATAACCCTGCCGAGGCTAAGCTAAGGGAGAAATTGAAGGCCAATTGGAAGCATAAATATAATTATTGATTTCGTTGAGAAAAAAAACGGAGGCTCAAAAGAGCCCCCGTCATCTTAACCATGAAAAATATGCTGTTTGGGCATATCCAAAACTAAGTACCTGGGTAACCAGGGTTTTGCACAATGGTAGGGTCTATTCCCATTACATTTTTGTCGATGGGCCAAAGCAGCTTGTAAGCTTGTGTTGCTTTGTCTAAAACGCCTACTAGTGGCAAGTCTTTACGGAAAGCTAGTGGGTCGCCACTTGCATCCTGCATACGTCGAAGGTCATACCAACGCTTACCTTCTGCTACGAGTTCTTTGCCTCTTTCTTCAAATATAGCCAGTTCGTTTTGCTCAAAAGTTCCGTTAGTGTACATCGGGTAAGGGTTGGTGCCGTATGCTCTCTGTCTTATTGCATTAATCTCTGCCGATGGGTCTTGACCTTGTTTGTTTTTTATTTCTGCTAAAATTAGCATTGCCTCACCCCAACGATAGATAGGAAAATCATCAGCAAAGCGACGATCCGAACCTTCCATTGCACCTAAGTATTTTCTCAGATTGACGTATTTGTTGGTAGTTATTGGCGCTTTGTAGAAATCAAAAAAGGTACTTCGGGCTCTGCTATCGTTTGTGGCATCATACTTCTCAAAAAGAGAGAAAACATATTCGTACCTGATGATAGAAGAACTACCGGCTATTTTTAAGGGGTCGGCAGGGGTTGAGCCGGGTTGGTCGGAGCTTAGCGGCTGGTTAGATGCACTCACAAAACTAGACATGGGGTCAGTTTGTGCATAAACAAATTGGTTGAATGTGCTAGTCGCCTCGCCTATTTGATAACGTAATGAAAAAATGATTTCGTTGTTACCTTTATTGGTGTATTTAAAAATGTCTGCAAAGTTATTCACTTTTGCTGATTTAGAAATAGCATCTTCTACAGCAGTACGGGCGGTAGTTAGGTCGTTGGCTGTATTGCTAGGTGCAGCTCCATCCAATTTGACTTTTGCTGACCAAAGATAGACCTCAGCTTTCAACATTTGGGTGGCAGGTAATGACCACTGAGCTTTCTGAAACTTTACGGTATAATTGGCACCGAAGTTGCTTACAGACTTGTCTATGTCTGATTTAATAAAATCAAGTGTTTCTTTTTCTGTATTTGATCTAGAAATATAGGCGTCTGATGCCGATTTTGGGGTGTTGGTTAAAATACCGGGCTCAGTCGCTAACGGAACTCGGCCATAAGTACGGAATAGATGGAAGTAGTAGAATGCTCTTATTCCATATGCCTGCCCCAAGTAATATTTCTTATCTGTGTCGGCAAGGAAATTAGATTTTTCGACTTGGTAGATAAAATTGTTGACTTGAAAGATTGGACTATATAAGCCGGCCCAACTGGTGAAAAATGGGTTCGATTCTCTTAAGTCTTGACGAATAGGGCCAACATCATTAAGTGATGATGTTCCCGTAGCACCGGTAGCATCTTTGAATGTACCGCCACGCAGCTCGCCTAATCTGAACAAGGTAAACTGATAATCTCTCATTTGCTTGTGAAGCCCGACCATTGCACCATCTACTTGTGCAGAAGTTTTCCAGAAATTTCCGCTAGCATAATAGTCTTCAGGCCCCAAATCAAGTTTTTTGCATGCACCAAGAAATATAATTAGTGCTACAATTGCTAGTCTTTTTATAAGTGTTTTCATTTTCAATCTGTTTAAGGGTTAGAATTTTACTTGAGCACCGAAAATAAATATCCTTGGTAAAGGATAACCTCCGCTGCCACCAGCTGTTGGAGAAATACTGCTCGATTCTGGTGAGTATAGCGTAGATTGGCTGATGTAGGCCACATTCTCTGCCGTAAGGCTTAGATTTACTGCCTGGCTTTTTATGGCTTTGGCCCATTTGCTTGGTAGCGAATAGCCAATGCTAATTTCACGTATAGCTAGGTAGTCACCTTTTTTGTAAAACATACTAGATTCGCGATAAACATTGTTTTTAAACAATTGGTCTGCCCAATAATAAGTAGGGTATTTAGCGTTAACGTTGGTCGGGGTCCAAGTATCCTTCACCTCCGTTGAGGTGTTGAATGTGCCTTGTGCCATAGCCAAGAACCATGCTCTTGGTCCGTCATAGTTTACAAATCCAAGTGCGTAGTCAAAACGTGCACTGATAGAAATGTTTTTCCATTTGGCAAAGGTGTTGAAACCTCCAGTCCAGCGGGGCACAGTTCTGCCCATATACACTCTATCGCGATAGTCAACGGTATCGTTTTTATCTACATCGAGCCATTTTACATCTCCTAGTGCAATTGGGTAATAGCTACTCTTTTGTGCAGGGGTAAGAGCGTTGTATCGGGTTGGCCCTAAAAGCACCTTAGCACCGTTGAGGTCAGCACGGTTTCCATGAGCATCGAGTTCGGCTTGGGTTCTGTATAAATCTACCGCTTTGTAAGCGTAGGCAACGTTGGGGTCTTGTCCTTCTTGTAAGCCACCAACCCAAATTAGTTTTCCTGTTTTGGGATCGTAAACTTGGAAACCTCCCTGACGGTTGTTGGCCAGACCATTATTTGGCAATTTTAGGATTTTATTAGCGTTGTAAGATAGGTTTGCACTGAAATCAACTTGCCAATCTTTTTTACGTAATACCCTATAGTTAGCATCAAATTCAAACCCTTTGTTCTGCATACTACCGTTGTTGGTTGTAAGGCCACTTACGCCCGAAGTAACCGGTAGAACGAAAGTAGAGATTTTGTCGCTAGTTGTGCGGTTGTAGTAGGCCATGGTAATATCAACTTTATTGAATAAGGTGGTCTCAATACCTACTTCATAGGTTGATGACCTTTCCCACAACAAACCAGGGAATGGAGGGCTAGAGAAAAGATATCCAGCAGCTGAGTTGTATTTTGATGTTCCGTAAGAACCTTGTAAGCCGTAGGAGCTGATGCCACTTACATTACCATTTTGTCCCCAGCTAGCACGTAGCTTGAGTGTATTGATGATTTTTGATTTAAAAAATCCTTCACGATGTAAATTCCAACCTAAAGAAACGCCTGGGAAAGTACCCCAACGATTATCGATTAGTTTAGAGTAGCCGTCACGACGTAAAGTTAAGGTTAACAGGTACTTGCTGTCATAATCGTAAGTAGCCCTTCCAAAGAAGGATAGGATGCGTTGGCGATCGTGTGATGAGTCTACCGAAGGCTGTGTGTCTTTATCCCGTTTTACGTATTGCAAATCCATAAAGTCATCAGAAGGAGCTTGTTGTCCGCTGGCTGCTAGCCCAACTGCGTAGATATCATAATACTCAGTGCCAATCATCGCATTGAGGTTGTGCTTGTCCAAAAACGTTCCTGTATAATTCAATGCCGCATTATAGGTTTGACTCAAGGTTCTAGAAAATGAAGCAGATGAAGATCTGGTTCTATTATAGTTTCCTGGGCTTTGTAAGAAGTCACGATCAAAACTTTCGTAGTGGCCCTCGTCATAAAATAGGTTGCCGCTGGTTTTAAGATACAAGTTTGGCAGAAAGTCAATTTTGAAAGCCTGAGATAAGGTAAATTTGTCTGTATTGTTTCTGCGAATAAATTTATCATCATTAACCAAGGGGTTGCCGTCTCCTCTGTCACGTCCTACCAAGAGTTCTCCATTTTCATTTCTTCCACGCATAGTAGGAGGAGCTCCTAATGAGCGTGTCAAATAATTACCTTCTGAGTTGGTGGTGATATCTCTCCATTTAGCATCGGCATAATTCAAACTAGAGTAAGAGGTTAACCAAGGTTTTATCTTGTATTCACCATTCAGCACGAAAGTATATCTTTTGTAAAAGGTGTTGATGGGCAGTCCTTTTTCATCGTATGAACCTAATCCGGCGTAGTATCTGCCTTTGTCATTTCCTCCACTCATAGAGAGGTTAAAATCTTGAGTTATTGCCGATGACCTTAAAGCATAATCTTTGTAATTAAAATCATAAAAAATTAGTGTGTCAGTATTGTTTACTGGGTCTATCATCCATTGCCAGCCCTCGTTTAGTTTATGACGGTTGGTGTTGTCGAGTTTCATAGTACTCCAAACACCAAGACTGTTTTGGTTGCCATCAATAACATTACCGTTCGAGTCTTTGTAACGGTTTCCGGTTCCGAACGGCCCCGCAGTTGTAAGCTGTCCAAGACGTCCGGCATCGTATGTGCCAGATGTTTTGACCGCTAAACGCGAATAATAGAGGTAATCACGTGCATTTAGAAATTCAAAAGGCAGGTTTAGTTTATTGATGCCGACTTTACTGTTGAAAGCAATTTCGGAATGACCGGCTTTACCTTTTTTTGTAGTGATTAAAATTACACCGTTGTTTGCTCTTGCACCATAAATGGCTGTTGCGGAGGCATCTTTAAGCACTTCTATCGATTCGATATCGTCTTGGTTAATTTCGGAGAAGCCAGATCTTAATAATCCATCAACCACTACCAATGGAGAGCCTGAACCGTTGTAATTGGTACCACCACGTAAAACGATGTTAGGTACAGCTCCTGGACGGCCTGAACTTTGCTGTACACGTAATCCGGGTACAGTTCCGGCCAATGCCGAGGCTGGGTTTGAGCGGACTCCACTCTCCAATACCTTGGGATCGAGTTTGCTTACCGAACCGGTAATTTTTGAGCGTTTTTGGCTTCCATAACCCAAAATTACAACCTCATCCATGTTAGAAATAGAAGGATTAAGGACTATTTTAATATTGGTGTTACTGCCAACTTTTTGCTCCCAGCTATCATATCCCACACTAGAGACCACTAATAGGTCATTTGTTGATGCAGTAATAATAAACTGACCTTGTTGGTCAGATATTACTGTGATAGATTTACCTTTTAGAGCAACAGTAGCTCCGGGTACTGGTTTGCCCTCATCTTGCGAAACGATGGTGCCAGTAACTTTGTGACTTTGGGCCCAAAGTGCCGAGTGGAAGAAGGCGAGTAAAGCCAACAACCACAGTTTTAAATAAATTTGTTTCATGCGTTTGATTATTTTTGGTTAGTGTATTATGTACGACAACACAAAGTTAATCTTTAGATTTAGATTTCAAAATTTTTTTAACGAAGCTTAATGTTATTCAAAAAACAATAATCAAAGATGTTAAAGAATTTATATCTAGATATTAGCAAAGAAAACAATAGCGTACTGAAAATAGAAAACCATTAAAAGAATTAATGTTGAAAAAAATGGATTAAGTGTATTAATTTAGACTTACTTAAATAGGCGTACCATGAACCAGATTTTTAAACGCTATAAATACGTAAGTAAGACTTTTTCGAGATTTTCATTGGAGAAAAACAACCCATTGGAGAGTAATATAGATGAAAAAGCTACTGCATGGATAAATGATGAATTGGCCTTGTGTGGACCTAATGCGGCTATTGTATCCGTTAATACAGAGTATATTCCGCCCGAAAGAGACATACAACGATATACTAGCCTTGTATTAATTTCAGTTTGTATTGGGATAAATGAAAAAGTATAAAATTTTGTAGGCGATTTAAATAAGTCATTTAAGCTATTCGAACTTATGGCTTATTAACTGTAATTTCTAGCTGAGTTATAATTTAGATGATCAATAGATTACGATTTAGATGAGTTTGGAGGATTTTGATAAGGTGGCGGATGTAAAATGTTGATGGATGAAGGGGTGTCAAAATCTTTACTTGATTAGAATTTTTTACTACCACAAGTTTGGTAAGTAGTTTTATTGCTTTTATTAACTATATAAGTAAGTGTTTGGCATAATGTTTGTTTAATCATGCAAAACACAAATTATAATGAATATGAATTTTAAAACTGGGGTAGCCGTTATAGCTTTGGCTACTGGACTTATGACGTTCCAAAGTTGTGGTAACTTTAGCAATATGGACAAAGGTGTGGGTATTGGTGCTGCTGCCGGAGGTGTGATTGGAGGGCTAATTGGGAAAAAATTGGGAAATACTGCCGCAGGTGCCGTTATTGGAGCTACCGTGGGTGGTGCAACTGGTGCTATAATTGGCAAACGCATGGACAAACAGGCCGAGGAGTTAAAGAAACAAATTCCTGGTGCTGAAGTTATTCGTGAGGGTGAGGGTATCATTGTACGTTTTGATAGCGGTATCTTGTTTGATGTAAACAAATCAGACTTGAAAGAAGCTGCAAAGGCCAACATTAGAACGCTTGCCGCTTCGTTGAACAATTACCCTGGTACCGATGTTAAAGTTATCGGACACACAGACAATACCGGTTCTGCTGCATTGAACCAAAATTTGTCCGAGAAACGTGCTGCTGCTGTTAAGGCTTACGCTGTTTCACAAAATATTCCTTCTTCTCGTTTGGTTACATTGGGCATGGGATTCAACGAGCCTATTGCAGACAACTCAACAGAGGCAGGACGTGCTGCTAACCGTCGTGTAGATATTGTTATTGTAGCTAGCGATCAGTTGAAAGCAGAAGCAGAAAAAGGTACTTTGAAATAAGTCGATATAATTCACAATAAAAAAATAGGCTGTCCGAAGGATGGCCTTTTTTTATGCCCTAAAGGTTATAGATGTCGCTAAAATATTTAATTATCAATTGTTTGATGAGCTGCTCTTTGTCTCGCTCATTCAAATCGAGTTGTTTGCTTGTGGGCTGCCATTTTGGCCATCCGTCATGATCATGACCTTCTAATCTAAAATAGCCATCAATACTCAGTACACGGCAGGTTGCAATGTGTAACAAATCTTCTTTCTGCCCGCGGCTAAACATTAAAGGGCCTTTTCCGAGTTCTTGCACGCCTATTAAAAATAGAATGCCGTTGAGGTCGGCTTTGTCAATACCAAAGTCTTGTTTAAACTGTTGCAATAATTTATTCCATTTTGTAGTCAAGTCTGTTGGTGTCATTTTGCAAAAATAAAGATTTGTCAAGGCTAGATCATGCTTTTGTGTCGTAAAAAATTGATTAGTTTTGTTGTATGAGTTCTGCAATAAATACCGCTCTGTTGGCTTATGGCATGTCGGGTAAGGTTTTTCATGCTCCTTTTTTGGCTCACCATCCAGGTTTTATCTTATCTTCTGTTTTAGAGAGGAATACCCCAAAAGCAGTTTTAGATTATCCAGAAGTTAAAAGCTACACCAATTTGGATGAGCTATTGGCACAGCCAGCTATAGAGCTGGTAGTGGTAAACACACCAAATTATACACATTATGAGTACACCAAGCAATGTTTGTTGGCCGGGAAGCACGTATTGGTAGAAAAACCTTTTACCCCAAGCACAGTGCAAGCCAAAGAATTATTTGCACTAGCCAAATCAAAGGCATTGAAATTAATGGTTTATCAAAATCGTCGTTTCGATAGTGGTTTTCGGTTAACTCAATCCATTATTGAAAGTGGTGTTTTGGGTAAACTTTGCGAAGTGCACTTCCGTTTTGATCGTTATCGAAATCATATCGGGCCAAAATCTTTTAAAGAAGATGCCCGTTATCCCGCAAATGGTTTGCTTTACGATTTAGGGCCTCATTTGTTAGATCAGGCTATTGTTTTGTTTGGTAAACCTTTGTCCTACTATAAGGTTCTGGCTAAGCATCGTGAGCAAAGTCAGGTTGATGATTATTTTTTTATTCATTTGAGTTATCCCAATCAGCTCAATGTTTTTCTTCGTTCAACATTATTGGCAGCACATGTACCTCCTGCTTTCGAGCTAAACGGTACTAGGGGTTCTTTCTTTAAAAATCATGGCGATGTGCAAGAAGCGCAACTTCTGGCAGGCCTGCAACCAGATGCACCCGATTACGGTATAGAACGAGCCGAGGATATTGCTACGCAATGTTTGGTTGATGCTTCTGGGGCAAGACAATACACACATCCGCAAGCACCAAAGGGCAATTACGGAGCTTTTTTCGATGCAATATATCGCAGCCTAAGGCACAACGAAGTTTTTCCCGTAACTGAAGAGCAAATATTGGCTCAGTTAGAAATTTTAGAAGCCTAAATTAGATTTTTTCGCCCTTTTCTAATCGAGCCATACGCCCATCTTGGGCTAAAAAGTGTAGCAAAGTGTTTAGCACAACAGCATTCCAGTCATGATGCAAGCTAAAAGCCAGTTTCTTCTTTTTATTGTAACGATCTTGAATATGCAGTATGCCCTTGTCTAAAAAGTACCTCATTTGGCTCCAAGCTAAGGTGTCGGTCTTGGTCTTACCCCAAAACCAGGTCTTGTATTTCACCTGAACTCCTTGTCGGCTAAATTTTGATTGACCTACGGTAAAACCCTCGTCTGTGTTCAGGCATTCGATAAAATTACCTACCAATTGTTTTTTAACATGCTGCCATATACCCGACATCAGGTAGTAATAGGTGTGGTCTTCCTCTAGCAAATCAGATACTTTTGTGCTTTCAAAGCTGATATTGATCTGCTGTTGGTTTTTCCCTTTAGCTTCGATGGTATAGATTTTTTTGAGGGGCTTTTTGGCCGTGCCGATAAGCGACACTCCATATTTAACACCCTCTATATCTTGGCAGGCAATACGTGTTTGGTTTAGTTGTATGTATTCGTTATTGATAACGATTTTTTGTTTGGTGCTGGGGATGACGAAATCGACATCAAAATTATGGTTCTGCATGGTCTCAAAAATAGTGCTTGGATAGATATGCTTTATTGAAAGTTTTCAAGATTTTAACATTTTTGGCTTAGGGGTTTTTAAACAAGTACAAACCAAGTGCTAAAGCTACAAAGCCCAATAGGCTACTGGTAAGCGTATATATTGCCAATAGGCCGTATTGTTGTTGATGTAGCAATTGTATATTCTCGGCAGCAAAGGTAGAGAAGGTGGTAAATGTTTTGCTTAGCCATTTCAAGTTATAAGGTAGAAAGGAATAGGGTCAGTAATAGGGGTGTCGGTTTAAAACACAGGTAATCGATCTAGCAAATATAGATATTGGGTGTGGTGGTGATGAGGGAATAATTTTGATGTGTCATCCGGATAGATTTTATAATACTCATCATCAGGTAACAACACTACAGTATTGCCTGTTCTTACATAGTGGTTGCTGTTATAGTAGGTTGGAGACTCGTACTCTGGGATATATTTTTTAATTAACTTAGAAGCCATATTACCCAAGTACTTTTCATACTTCTTTTGTGCTTTTCTTGTTGGTTTATCAAGCTGGTTGAAAACATGTCTTATGACCAAATTTTTAGGAAATTTTTGTTTTTTTATGAATTGCTTTGCGTTGGTAAAGGGATTAACATTATTGAAATCATTTAAAGTTTGGATTGAGATAGGTACTTCTGGTACCCAATCGGCTGCATTGACAACGTTATAAGCCCAACCACCTTGTGTTTGTGCTTCATATTCTAGTGCGTAGTATAAGTTGCCGGGCTTTGGGGCTGCACTACTATATGTCTTTATTCTAATATCTTTGGGTATTTGTTGTTGCTGTTGGAGGTGATAAAGATGTGATGTTAATAAGAACGAGATGGCACCGCCTTGGCTATGACCGATGATGATGATATCTTTTGTGCCTTCTTGGTATAGTGCTTTTATTTGCGGCAAAATTTCTTTTGATAAGTATAATGTGCTGAGCAACCAACCTACGTGAACAGCAGCTTTTGGGTTGTTGGCAAGCTGATAATTTAGGGTTTCTTTATGGCTTAGTTTTAGTTCTCCTTTGGCTGGTACCATTGCAGCATAAAAATTGGCCAACCAGCTTTCGGCTTTTTCGGTTGTACCTCTGACACTAATTACAGCCTTCCCTTTTTTGTCGCTCCAAAGTTCCCATAGGTTGTCTAATCCAATTGATTTTGAGCGATATAACAATTGGTAATTGGTTGGGTCTGGAAATTTGTTGTAATAATTAGAATCAAGCGCTGAGGTTTTAGCTGATATAAACATAACCTCACGGTACTCGTCTTTGTCAAAACCAGGGAGAAGATGTTGGCCAAAGCCTTCTAGCTTTAGTATAACTAAACAAAGTAGGATTAAAAATGTTCTCATAAACTTAGGTTATGCAAAATAAATATAAGCTTATAAAAATAAACATTACCATAAAAGATGAAAAAATATGTGTTTTTGCTTGGAAAACTAGTTTTTTATTTTCCTGTCAGCGTAGTTTATAGCAAGTTTGTCAATCCAATGTCGTATCGTTTTTTTCGGAGAGCTCTATAATTTGTGGGTCTGTATTGTTTTCGGGTAGTTGGTGTACGTTTCTTAGTTGGCGCTGTATGGCTCTGGTGCGTTTGCCTACCACCTCGTCGAGCTGGCCTAGACCGCTTTGGATATTTTTTTGTGCTTTTTCTAACAGGCCACCAAATTTGTCGAACTCATTTTTTACAGCAGCCAGCACGGCCCACACTTCACTACTTCTTTTTTGCAAGGCCAGTGTTCTAAAACCCATTTGTAGGCTGTTTAAGATGGCCATGAGGGTGGTTGGCCCTGCAACCGATATTTTGTATTCGTCTCGCAACTGATCTACTAAACTACTACGTCTGATTACTTCGGCATAAATGCTTTCAAAAGGTAAAAACAAAATCGCAAAATCGGTGGTGTTGGGTGGCGC
The DNA here is from genome assembly GCA_039810685.1 of Pedobacter sp. Taxonomy (GTDB): domain Bacteria; phylum Bacteroidota; class Bacteroidia; order Sphingobacteriales; family Sphingobacteriaceae; genus Pedobacter. Next base: position 22,466 of record JBDHXL010000014.1, read on the forward strand.
AATGTATTTGTCTCTGATATCCTTGGCCATTTTGCGTAGGGTGCTTTCGAGGTTTTTAGAGGCAAGCTCTATCTCGTCTGCCGAGCCATTTTCGTAGGCATTGAGCAAGTGCTCATAGGTGTCTTTCGGGAATTTTGCATCTATAGGCAAATATACCACTTGTTTCTCGTCTTCGCTTCTGCCGGGTAGTTTAATGGCAAATTCTACGGCCTCTAGGCTGCCCGGTTTGGTGCGTACATTGGCCTCATATTGGTTGGGAGCCAGTATCTGCTCTAGCAGCATGGCCAATTGTACCTCGCCCAGTCCGCCACGTAGTTTTACATTGCTCAGCACCTTTTTTAGTCCGCCTACATCGGTAGCTATACTCTGCATCTCACCCAAACCTTTTTGTACTTCAAGCAGTTGTTTGCCCACGGTCTCAAAGCTTTGACCCAATCTTTCGCTCAAGGTTTTTTCAAGTTTCTCTTCTACGGTGCTTTGTATATGCCCGAGTTGTTTCTCGGTGTGCTGTACCAGTTCTTGTTGTTTCTGTTCTAGTTGACCAAATTTTTCTCGTAGTAGTTCGTGAAAAGATTTGAGGTTTTGGTTGAGGATTTCGGTACTTTGTTGGTTCAAGAGCTGTAAGGTTTTGGCCGTTTCATCCCGAAAATCGGCAATCACCTTGGCTTGTTCCTCGCGGTTGAGCTTAGCATTGAGGTTGTTTTCTTGCCTATTGTCTCGCAAATCTTCTTTAAGGCTTTGTTCAAGGCGTATCAAATGGTTTTGCTGTTCTTCTATTTTTTGAAGAATCAATGGTAGGTATTTGTCATGTGGATTTTTTCTAACCAGCAGAATAATCAATAGGAGTAGGACGATTAGGCCAATGAACGCAAGCAGTAAGGTTTGCATAGTTTATGTTGTGATTAAATGTTAGTTAAAGGTAGGCAAAAAGCAAGAGTGCTAAAACAAAAAACGACCAAGCGCTAATACTTGGTCGTTTTGAGATGTATTGACTTAGGCTTTTTTAGAACAAAAATCCAAAGTTGATGGCCAAATAATGGTTTTTGATTTCTGAACCTTTTTTAGCGATGTTTGATAAGCCGTTGTTGTAGGAAAGCCCACCAACCAAGGATGATTTTCCAAAAACTTTGTATTCGGCTCCTGCACCAACTAGTAATCCGGCTCTAAAAAATCCGGTACTTTTATTAGCACTAACATCAGCAGCAATTATGTTATTATTTAGCTCTACATCTTGTTTAGAGGCAATACGAGCTCCCAAAGTAAAACCAAATTGTCCAAACCATCTCAGGTCGTTCACCTCTTGGGTTTTTAGTTTTAAGGAAACCGGAACTTCTAAATAGCGCATTTTTAGTTTTACATCATAAAGCGCTGATGTTTGGGCATTGTGATAGGGTGAATAATCTATTATAGAGGCATTGCCGTTGATAGAGGTAACCAACAAACCGGTAGCTAAAAAGTAATTGTCGGTGAAAGCATAATCACCAAATAGGCCATAGGTGAAACCCAAGTTGTTGCCATTGGTTTTGCCTTGCTCTACTTTTATAAACCCGAAATTGGGGTAGGTGGCTAAACCTAGTTTTAAGGCACTTTCTTGCCCGCGGACAATCCATGCCGAGAATAATAGTCCAAAAATGAGTACTACTTTTTTCATGTTTATGTGTTTTAATTGCTAATAGTTCTAAAATTAAGTGCAGCAATACTTTGCTAAGGCATTTTTATATCTTTGCAAGGTATGAAAACTATACAAAATCTAGGCCAAATTTACTTGTTTTCGCTGATAGTTCTACTATGTTCTGCTTGCTCAAATTCAAAACGTCCCTCTGTTGATGAGATAAACCTAAAAATAAAGATTGAGCGTTTTGATAAGGCACTTTACGCTGGGAAAGATAAAAACATAGTGCAAACTGATAGCTTATTGAGAAAAAATTATGGACACTTCTATGAGGATTATCTTTTTAAAATGGTGGGCAACGAAAGTTACACCAGTTCCGATATCCTTAAAGGCTTATATGCCGATAAAGCTTTTACTGATTTGTATAAAGAAGTAGATAGCGTGTTCCCTAATCTCGACAAGCAGGAGCAAGAACTAACACAAACTTTTAAATACCTCAAATACTATTTCCCAGAATTGAAATTACCCCGGTTTATTGCATTTTTTTCAGGTTTTGCCTATCAAACTCCCTTAGGTGATGACTATGTGGGCATAGGCCTCGATATGTTTTTGGGCGCTAATAGTAAATTTTACGGTGCTTTGGTGGGCAGTATTCCTTTGTATGTTTCTCGCCGATTTACACCCGATTATATTTTACCTCGGGTAAGCGAGTACTTTATCAGAGAAAACCTGGTGCGAGAAAGGGATCAGGATCGTAATTTGCTGTCAAAAATGATTTACAACGGTAAAATTCTTTATTTGATGGATCAAATCATGCCCGAGCAAATGGCCGATACGCTTAAAATAGGTTATACCCAAAAGCAATTGGATTGGTGCAAGGTTTTTGAAGCGGATATATGGGCTTATCTTATCCAGAACAATCTGTTGTACGAGACCAATTTCAACAAAATACAAGTGTTTCTTAGCGAAGGCCCCTTCACACCTGGTTTGGGCGAAAACAACAGCTCGGCACCCAAATTGGGGGTGTGGGTAGGTTGGCAAATTGTTCGAAAATACATGGAAGAACACCCCGAATTGAGCCTACAACAGCTCATGGCCGAGACCGATGCTCAAAAGATACTAACCCAATCAAAATATAAACCTAAAACAAAGTAATTCAAATCAGTTACCACATGAAAATCGGAATAGTTCTAAGCGGAGGTGGAATAAGAGGTATAGCCCATTTGGCGGTATTAAGTGCCTTGAAAAAAGCAGGAATTAAGATTGATAAAATAAGCGGAGCTAGTGCAGGGTCTATTGCCGGAGCTTTATTTGCAGCAGGTATAGACCCTGAAGAGGCTTTCTCTATTTTTATGAATACCCGATTAATCAAGTATATACGACCATCTTTTGGTTCTTTAGGCTTAATCAATATCGAGAAAACAGGTGAGATTTTTAAAAAATACCTACCTGCTCATATCGAAGATTTGGCTATTCCCTTGAGTATATGCACCACCAATTTTAGCGAAGGCAAGATCGTGTATTTTGATAAGGGACCCCTTATTAGGGCTATCCATGCCTCGTCGTGTATTCCGGGAGTTTTTAGGCCCATTGTTATCCACAAGCAATTGTACGTTGATGGGGGAGTGCTTAACAATTTTCCGGTAGAACCACTTATCGACAATTGCGATTTTATTATTGGTTCTTCATGCAATCATTTGCGCCCGGTAGATCATGTGGATAGCATTACCAGCATGTTGCAAAGGGCGGCCATCATGTCCATCAACCATGATATGGAAAGAAAGGCTGTAAATTGCCATTTGATGATAGAACCACCATCCTTGGGTGAGATCAGCACTTTTGACACCAAAAAAGCCGAAACGGTATATTGGCTAGCCTATGAGGCTACGCTGAAAACTCTTAAAGAGCACTCTGCATTGGTGCAGCAGCTTAAAACAACCAATACAGCCAGCTAAACCTATTGTTTGATCAGGTTGTAAAGCTCGTCTAGTTTTGGAGAAAGTACAATCTCTATACGGCGATTTCTGCTACGTCCATCGGCAGTGGCATTATCGGCCAAGGGTTGAAACTCACCTTTACCGGTTGCGGTCATTCGTACACCTTCTACTTTTTGTTCTTGGGTCAAGAAACGAACTACCGAAGTAGAGCGCAACACACTCAAATCCCAGTTGTCTTTGATATGACCCAAATTGGTGATTCGTTGCGAATCGGTATGACCCTCAACAGCAATATTAATTTCGGGCTGTTGTTTAAGCACTTCTGCCAATTGGCTAAGTGCTTGCTTGCCTTTGTCGTCGATAACGATACTGCCCGAAGGGAACAACAATTTGTCCATTAAAGATACATATACCTTACCATCACGTACATCCACCGTAAGCCCACTTTTGGCAAAACCCAATAGTGCTTTTTGCAGTTTGGCTTTCAATTGTTCGGTTGCTTCGTCACGTTTTCTCAGTATTTCCTCAACCTCTTTTAGGCGTTGTTCTCTTTTTTGAAGATCGGCATTGAGCTTACTTACATTCTCGTTGAGCTTGTTGATTTGTGATGAGCTATTGGAACGTAGTCGGGTATAATTACCTTCCAAATCGGCATATCGGCCTTGCAAAGCAGCTAATTGCGTGTGCAGTTCGCTGGTGTCGGCACGTAGTCGTTGCAAGCGTTGCTCTAAACTTTCATTTTGCGATTGAGAAGCCTTCCAGCCCATATCTAAAGAGTCTTGTTTGGCTAACAATGATTTGTATTTTTTGGTGGATAGCACAACACATGAACTCCAAAGGCAAATAGTGCCCAAGGTTAATACGCTTATTGAGAATTTCTTAATCATATCGCAATTATATTAATTATCGACTGCTTTTCGTAAAAATTGAATAAAAGGTTGAATAGTTTTAAAGGCTTCGCTCAATTTGTCAACTATGTTTGCCGAATAAAATTCTTGTTCTTGCAGCGGATAACTGACAATAAAACTTTTTAGTCGGATGTATTTAAGCATAGGATTGTCCATTTCATAGCCTTTTGGAGCTTTTTTGAGACTGTCTTCAAAACTCAGGCTAAACATTGAACGAAATTCTGCTGCATGAAGTATGTCCTCAAATTCTGTTCCGCAATAATCGATTTCTTCCCTTATCTTTTTTAAGACATCTTTTTCGGGCATCCAAAACCCGGCACCAAAAAAACAACTCCCCGGTTCGAGGTGCAAATAATAGCTGGGGGTATTTGGGCCGTATCCTTTTACGTCAAAAACTATCCCGTAATTGGTTTTATAAGGCGTTTTGTCGGCACGGAAACGGATGTCTCTGTAAATGCGGAGCAGACATTTTTTGCTAGGAGTATCGGCAGCAAAGCAGGGGTCTATGGCTGCCAAACGTGGAATAAGTTGTGTAATAAAGCCCAACAAATCGGCTTTGGCCGCCTCATAATCTTGCTTATGACCCATAAACCATTCGCGGTTGTTGTTTTTGGCCAAATGGCGTAGGAAATCTAAGCTCGATTTTTTTAGCATGGGCTAATTATTCAATATTGGCATTTTTGTTTTTGCGGTAGTTTCTGTACCACAACCCGCCAATTCCGCCCACCAACAAATAGGGGATAGCCAGTAGGTAGAGCACCCCGGTATTAATTCCTTTGGTTTGCGTGTTTCCATTTTTAGCACCTTGCTCGGCATTGATGGTGCACATAGAGCATTGAGCCTCAACCTTATTTGGGCTTAGGGCAAGCAAGCAGAGAACCAGCGTGAAAATCCCAATTATTTTTTTCATATTACAAATTAAGCAAAAACATTCTATTCAAGTCAAGTTGGACAAACAAAAATTACAATAGCTGCCTACACAGTTATCCGTAAGGTGTTTGGTTTCCCAAAAATTGAAATCATTTTTTGAGGTAATAAATTCTTTTACCAATATTTTTGTTATGCTATCAGGATACAGCTATTTTGTAATTGAATTTAAGTTTTTGATGTAAGCAATATCGAAATTAAACCAAGAGATGAGAAAAATGTCTCTTCACTATATTTAAACGCAGATTTAACAAGCTAACAATTTATGCCCTTCATAATTCTGATTTTTTTATTGCTAACATGCCCAAAGTCTGATTATTTATCATCGTTGACGCAACAAACAGCCGGATACAGGATAAAAAAAAGCATTACTTATAACCATGTAAATGTTGATGTAATTATTGATAAGCCTGCTGGTAATGAGTTTGATGTGTTAGTCGTTTATCATGGTACGGTTTTTTCTGATAATAAGTTGCTTGCAGCGGCCAATTATACCTTAGACCAGTTTAAGAAATTACTTATTGGTCAAAACATGATGATTGTTAGCGTTGCTTACCCGGAAGAAAATTTGTTAATGGGCGATAATTTAGTTCAGTCAGAAGCTGCATTACTTTGGGTTAAAGAAAGGGCAAAAATCGAATTAGGAGTTGGGGTGAAAAAAATTTTTTTAGCAGGTCATTCGCAAGGAGGCTATATTGTTACCAGACTAAATACCCTTCATCAGACCAATGGTGTAATTGCCAATGCACCAGGGCCATTAAATTTAGTGTATCGCTGCCAGTTGGAGGAAAAAGGGCAAGCACCAAAGGGGATAACTTGTACATTGCTTAAAAACACGTATGGGAGTGCGAGCACAAACCCCGATGCATATTTTCAGCGTTCACTCTTGAATTTTACAAATGGCTTTAAAGCAGATATACTTTTTATACAAGGACTCAAAGATAGCCCAATACAATTATACACTTGGCCAATTTTTAAAGGCGAAGTAAATAATTGTGCAAATTGTAAGAGCGTTCAGTTTTTAGAGCTAGCAAATTTTGGACATACGGCCTTATTTGAGAGTACTCAAGCCAAAACAGAGTTTAATAGGTTTATCCAAGAGCGGTAAGCAAGCTATCACTCAAAATCAGCACTTGCCGTATAGGTACCCAATCTTTTGGCAAGCTTTAGACCATTCTTTTAACGTTCTTAGCTCTGTCAACTAGCAGGGATAAATCTCTTACAACAATCTGTCAGCTAAAGCAAGTCGGTGTTTTCTGAGGCTGTCTTGAGCTATGTCGTAACCGGCATCGGCATGTCGTATCACACCCATTGCTGGGTCGTTGTGCAATACCCGTTTTAAACGAACTGCAGCTTCGTCGCTACCATCGGCAACAATTACCATTCCGGCATGTATTGAGTAGCCAATGCCTACACCTCCGCCATGGTGCAATGATACCCAACTTGCTCCGCCTGCTGTGTTGATGAGTGCGTTGAGTATAGGCCAGTCGGCTACGGCATCAGAACCATCTTTCATAGCTTCGGTTTCTCGGTTGGGCGAGGCCACAGAGCCGGTGTCTAAATGGTCGCGACCAATTACGATGGGTGCTTTTACACGTCCATCGGCCACCAGCTTATTGAAGGCCAAACCGGCTTTTTCTCGCTCTCCTTGGCCAAGCCAGCAAATTCTGGCGGGTAAGCCCTGAAAAGCAATGCGCTCTTGAGCCATTTTTATCCAGCGTTTTAGACTTTCGTTTTCCGGAAATAGTTCCAATATCACCTTATCTGTTTCGTAAATATCAGCCGGATCGCCACTCAATGCCGCCCAGCGAAAAGGTCCTTTACCTTCACAAAACAGCGGGCGTATATAGGCAGGTACAAAACCCGGAAAATCGAAAGCATTTTTTACGCCAGCTTCGAGGGCACGCCCACGTAAGTTATTGCCGTAGTCGAAGGTAATGGCCCCTCTTTGTTGCAGTTCGAGCATGAGCGATACGTGCTTAGCCATAGTGGCATAACTGCGCTTTATGTATTCATCGGGTTGTTTTGCTCTAAGTTGTGCCGCAGCTTCAACACTCAGCTCTTCTGGGAAATAACCAATTAGGGGGTCGTGGGCCGAGGTTTGGTCGGTTAGGGTATCAGGGGTAATGCCTCGGTCTATTAGTTTTTGAAGCAGTTCAACAGCATTGCATACTACACCAATAGAAATAGCTTTGTCTTGTTGTTTATAGTGTAATGCTTGGTCTATTGCTTGGTCTATATCGTAGGCAATTTCGTCGATATAACGTGTTTCAAGTCTCTTTTTTATGCGCCATTCTTCCATTTCGGCTGCCAAGCAAACGCCCTCGTTCATGGTAATAGCCAAAGGTTGTGCACCACCCATACCACCTAGACCAGCAGTTACGTTCAGCTTGCCTTTTAAACTGCCATCAAAATGCTTTTTGGCTAGTGCGGCAAAGGTCTCGTAGGTACCTTGTACAATTCCTTGCGAGCAAATATAAATCCAAGAGCCTGCGGTCATTTGTCCATACATCATCAGCCCTTTGCGCTCTAGCTCGTCAAAATGTGTTTGTGTAGCCCATTTGGGGACTAATTGCGAGTTGGATATGAGCACTCTCGGTGCATCTTTATGGCTGGGTAAAATACCTACGGGTTTGCCCGATTGAATAAGTAGGGTCTCATCTTCTTCAAGACTTTTTAGCGCTTTTATAATCAGCTCTAGCGAAGCCATATTTCTGGCTGCTTTGCCTCTACCACCGTAAACAATAAGTTCTTCAGGTTTTTCGGCTACTTCGGGGTCTAAGTTGTTGAGTAACATGCGTAGGGCAGCTTCTTGCACCCATCCTTTGCATTGCAATGAGGTGCCAACAGGTGTTTGGCGTACACTTAAGTCCATAATTTGGTTAGTTATTGGTAGCACAAACTTATAAATTTATTTCTTATTATAACTTGCTTAAGCTTTCATAATTTCCTATTCTGTACTGCTACGTAATTGTTACCTAAGTTTTCAGCTGTAGAAAAATTTTTGGTTATTTTTGTAGTCGATGCACTCGAAAAAGCTCAAGCATATTGCCCCTTTTGCCGCCAAATTATTACTGGTGGTTTTTGCGTTGGCCATCACGCCTTGGGCAATCTTTCACCATCATGAAGCACCGGTAGCTACCGAAACCAATTGTGGACACACCGTTCATTTTAAATCTTCGGTACCCGATTGTTTGGTTTGTCAGGTTCATTTCGAGAAGAATTATACCGCTGCGGCCTTGGTGTTTAAGGTTTTTGAACATGCGGTATTTCTTGACCGAGCTTTTATTTTAGAGGGTATTCCCCTAATAACACCTGTTTTCTGCAAACAGCGTGGCCCTCCAGCTTTTTTCTAAAAACACATCTATCTTTTTGTAACGAATAACTGAAGCTTTGCGCTAGGCCAAATATTTTGGCTGGCAATGGTTTTTTCTTTTAGGGATGAGTTAATAAATCTCTATTGCGGAAAGATGCAAGGTGCAGGTTATTAGTTAGTTAAGCTATGAAGCCTTTTGGGGCTATCTTAAAATTTTTAGAATTTAAAGCTATCTTATTTTATGAGATTAACGATTAGTATCGTATTTATAATCAGTTTGTTGAATTCGTTTAATGTTTTTTCGCAAAATGATAAATTTATTAAGGCGCAAGTAATAGACAGTTTAACAGGCCGAAGTCTGGCAGGTGCCACAGTAGAAATTGTACAACAAGCAAAAGTACTTAGAACTGATGATAAGGGCAGGTTTAGTTTGCATGTTTCGGCAAGTAAACCGGGTTTAGAATTAATTGTGAGTTATTTGGGTTTTCAAACCAAATCTATAAAGTTAAGCTCATCGTCTTTGTCTAGATTAACGGTTTATTTGCAACCGGCTGTTATCAGCACCGATGAAGTGGTAATAACAGGTTCTCCAGGGCGCACTAATAACCGAAAAAATAGCCTAAGTGTAGCAGTTGTTGGTGGCGATAAGTTGTTGCAAGGTACCTCAAACCTAATGGATGCCGTGGCTGAAATACCCGGGGTATCGCAGTTGAGTACCGGAGGGGCAATAGCCAAGCCTGTAATCCGTGGTTTGGGTTATAACCGTGTACTGACAATTGTTGACGGTGCTAAAGAAGAAGGGCAGCAATGGGGTGATGAGCACGGTATGCAAATTGACCAGTATGCCGCTGCCCGGGTTGAAGTGCTAAAAGGCCCCGCTAGTTTGATGTACGGTTCTGATGCTATGGGCGGTGTACTGCAAGTTATTGATGAACCTAGTCCGGCTTTTGATAGACACCAAGCCAGCCTGACCAGTACTTACCAATCCAACAACGGCCTATTTGGTAATTCGATAAGGCTACAAGGTAATCACTCGGGTTGGTTGTACCGTGTCAGAACTTCTTATAAAAATGCTCACAGTTTTGCATATAAAAATGAATTTGTGCCTAACTCGGGCTTCAATGAATTAGATCACTCCCTGCTGTTGGGAATAAACCGCTCTTGGGGTAATATCCACCTCAACACCTCTAGTTTTTCTTCTAAAATAGGAATGGTTGAGGAAGGCCCCGATGCTGATGGTCATTTTCATGATGAAATGGGCTCAGTTATTTCGCATAACCAAGCTCGTCAACGCCGTCTCGAGTTACCTTTACAGCAGGTCAACCATTATAGAACAGCCCTAAACAGTACTTTTCAGTTGAGCAGGGCAGCCCAAATAAAAGCCAATTTAAGCTACCAGACCAATAAACGCAAAGAGTTTGAAGAAAGCTTGGATGAAGCCGGGCTAAATTTGAATCTAGATACTTGGAGCTATGATATCAGGTATTTGGCGTTGGAAGGCAAAACATGGGAACCCAGTTTTGGTCTGCAAGGCATGTGGCAAAACAATACTAATTTTGGGGAAGAGTTTTTAGTTCCTGATTATAAAAGTCAGCAAATAGGAGCTTTTGCTTACCTGAAAAGAGATTTTGGTAAAGCCACAGTAAACATGGGGCTTCGCTACGATTATAAAAATACCAAAGGTTTTCCCTTGTATGATGAGCACGATCATCATCAGCATTTTGAAGCTTTTGAACATCATTTTTCCAATTTATCGGCAGCTCTTGGCTTAAGTTATTTGCTTAACGACAAGCTTAATTTCAAGGCCAATATAGGTACCGGTTTTCGAGCACCTAATATTGCCGAACTGGCTTCTAACGGTAAGCACGAAGGTACTTTCAGGTATGAAATAGGTAACACACAACTGGAACAGGAAAATAGTATCCAATTGGATATGGAGCTGGCTTATCGAAGCTCAGCTTTCGAGTTGGTGCTCAATGGCTTCTATAATCATATCAACAATTATATTTTCCCCTCGCAGCAAAACCAAGAAACCATCAATTTTGTAAACCATCACGGACAAAGCGAGACTTTGCCGGTATTTCGTTTTGTGCAGAGCGATGCTAGGTTGTATGGGGCCGAAGCACAGTTGAATATTGATTTGTTAAAGCAGCTTCATTTCGGAAATAGTATGGCTTGGGTACACGGTCAAAACCTTAAACAGCACACTGCTTTGCCTTTTATGCCACCGCTGAATTTTCAGCACGAGTTGCGTTATGAACCCCTGCAGTTGCAAAAAAATAAAGCCTATATTCGGTTGAAATTGAGCAATTTCATGGCTCAAGACCGAATTGACCTTTTTGAGACTACTACATCGGCCTACTCGCTGTGGGATGCCGGAATAGGCTTTGATTTGCAGTTCGAGAAAAACAGAAAATTACAAATTTGGCTCAACGGATAAAACCTAGCCGATAAACAATATTTTAATCACCTGAGTAGGTTTAAACAAATCGGGGTTTATAATCCGGGCAGAAATATTGGTTTGGGTTTTAGGCTGAGTATCTAATTGGCTTCAAAAGGCTGAAGTTTTTGTATCTTTAAGCAAAAATCTATCCAAATGAGAAAACTGTTTATTTTTTTCTTGCTGACTTTGTTGGTTAACCTTGAACTGAAAGCGCAATCTCCGCCTGTAAAACCCCGAAAACCTATTATGGGTTGGTCAAGCTGGAATAATTTTCGGGTTAATATCAATGAAAATATTATCAAAGCACAAGCTGATGCGATGTTGGCTAAAGGACTGACCAAGGCTGGTTATCAGTTTGTGAATATTGATGACGGTTTTTTTGGAGGGCGAGACAAGGATGGAAATTTGTTGGTACATCCACAGCGTTTTCCGTCGGGGATGAAAGCACTAGCCGATTATATACATGCCAAAGGATTGAAAGCCGGTATCTATTCAGATGCTGGCATCAATACTTGTGCATCTATGTGGGATAGGGATAGTGTAGGCTTGGGTGCTGGCCTTTATTTGCACGATGAGAAAGATTTGAACCTGATGTTGAAAATATGGGGCTACGATTTTATTAAAGTAGATTGGTGTGGAGCCAAAGAGTTGGGGCTTTCCGAAGAAATGCGTTATACCCAAATAGCCAAGACAATAGAACGAATTAAGCCTTCTACCATTTTCAATATTTGTCGATGGGAGTTTCCCGGAATTTGGGCAGTAGGTATAGCCGATTCATGGCGCATATCGGGCGATATTTCGAATAAATTCTCTTCTATATTGCATATTATTGATAAAAATGCTGATTTGTGGAAGTATAGCTCACCGGGGCATTACAACGATATGGACATGTTGCAGGTAGGCCGTGGAATGAGTATTGAAGAGGATAAATCGCATTTTGCCATGTGGTGCATGATGAACTCTCCGTTGTTATTGGGCAATGATTTGCGAACAATGAGTCAGCAGACCTTAGAACTGGTTACCAATAAAGAGCTTATAGCGCTAAACCAAGATGACTTGGGCTATCAGGCTCGCCGCTTCGAGAAGCAGAATGATGTTGAGCTTTGGGCCAAGCCCTTGCAGGCTGTACAAAGCGGAAAAGTTGCTGTGGCTTTGCTTAACCGAGCAAACAAACCGGCTAGTTTTGTGCTCGATTTAGGTAAACTGGGGTTCGATTTGGTGAAGCCCATAAAAATCCGAGATCTTTGGAAGCAACAGAACTTAGTTTTTCAGGGTGGTATCCTTACGTTTAACCTCAAAGCACACGAGACTATTGTACTGCGTGTAGAAGGGACATCAAAGCGACAAAACTTATTCCAAACTCAGTAGCGATTACCAATAATCGCTACTGTCTTTTTCTTTCATAAAGTTGACAGCTGCGGCTATATCTTTGGCCAATATCCGGTCGGCATCGTTAAAGGTAACGATCTGTCTAAAATCATTCTTCAAGCGTTCTAAGCGTGGCGAACTTTTTTGAGGACTTCGGAAATCAAGTGCTTGTGCAGCAGTAATCAGCTCGATTGCCAGCACCCGCTCCAAGTTTTCGAGCACTCTTAGGCATTTGGTGGCCGCATTAGCTCCCATGCTTACGTGGTCTTCTTGCCCGTTGCTACTTACAATGCTATCGGCTGATGCCGGAGTACAAAGTTGTTTGTTCTCGCTCACAATAGATGCAGCCGTATATTGACTGATCATCAATCCTGAGTGCAAACCAGCCTCTTTTACCAAAAAAGCAGGTAATCCACGGCTACCCGATATCAATTGGAAGGTTCTGCGCTCGGAAATAGCACCCAGTTCGGCCAATGCTAGGCACAAAAAATCGAGGTTAAGGGCAAGAGCCTGTCCATGAAAATTGCCTGCCGACAGGATGAGGTCCTCGTTAGGGAAAACATTAGGATTGTCGGTTACAGAGTTGAGTTCTACTTCAAAAACAGACTGTACATGCTTGATGGAGTCTTTGCTGGCACCGTGTACTTGTGGTACGCAACGGAAAGAATAAGGATCCTGTGTTTGTTTCTGTGTGCCGGCAATGAGTTGGCTGTCTTGTAGCCAATGCCGTATGTTTTGGGCGGTTGCTATCTGGCCAGGGTGGGGGCGTATTGCGTGACTCGGAGCTAGAAAAGGGTCAATCCTACAGTCAAAAGCATCAATAGCAAGTGCTGCAACTGCATCGGCCCAGTTGGACAATTGTTGTGCCCTATTGAGGCAGTAAATGCCGTAAGCACCCATAAATTGGGTGCCATTTATCAGCGCCAAACCTTCTTTGCTTTGCAGTTGTAGGGGCGACCAGCCCAAAATATGGTTTAGCTCTGCAGCTTGTATTTTATGGCCTTTGTATAGCACCTCCCCTTCGCCAATTAGTGGGAGAGCTAGGTGTGCCAGTGGTGCCAAATCGCCCGATGCCCCCAATGATCCTTTGGTATAAACCACGGGCAATACATCCTGATTGTAAAAGGCCATCAATCGTTCGAGTGTACTGAGTGCTACCCCAGAGTGACCATAGCTCAACGATTGGATTTTGAGTAGCAACATTAAGCGTACAAGGACTGGTGGCACTTCATCACCGGTACCGCAAGCATGAGACAATAAAAGATTGTGTTGTAGTTGGCTAAGTTTATCGCTTTCTATTTTAACGTGTTGTAGGTAGCCGAATCCGGTATTAATTCCGTAAACAGGCTTATCGCTTTGCGACATTTTTTGGTCGATATAAGTTCTACAGTGTGTTACACGTCGGCTACACTCAACCGATAGCGTGAGTTGTACCGGCTGTTTTATAATTTCAGAAATAGTGTGTATATCGATAGCTCCAGAGCCAATCTCATAGCAGGTCATACAAGGTGTATTTTGGTTGAGGCAAACTTAGCAAATAAAAATTTGTAGTTTGCAATAGCATTAAGCAGTTGTGCAAAGAGATAGCAAAGAAATTACATAAAAAGCACAAGACCCAACTGTTTATGTTTGGGCCTTGCGAACTATTTTGTTATTTTATGCTTTTGTAGTGGACAGACTGCTTTTAATTTCCATCACCTGCTTTGAAGATTGCATTGGCTGTTACCGGTAATTTCCCTGTTGCCTTTATGCTTTTGTTGAAAACGTTGGCGGCAGCTTTTTGCATAAATTCTTCTTTCTGATAAGCTACCAAAATAGCTCTTGCCATCTCTATACCCGGAAGGTTGGCCAAGTTGTAGGGGTTGGTAAAAAATGCAATTTTAGCCCCTCTAGCAGATAATATCTTTATCAATTCTTTGGCCTCGGTGTTGAGTGGAATATTGTTGCCTGGACGTGAGCGGGTATCAATTATAGAAAGTATAATTTGCTCGCCTCCTTTTAGTTGGCTCAAAAGCTCTTGACTAGCTTGGGCACTAAGGTTTTTATCTAGGCTGATGACTTTCGCATTTTTGTAGGTTTTAAGTAGCTCTTTCTGAAAAAGAATACTGTCCTTGCTACCTATGTTAATGAGCAAAGTAGTTTGCCCGGGTTTTAGACTTTTTATACCTTCATCACCTTTTAGGAGGGTCATACTGGCATTGGCCAATTGTTGTATCAGTGCTATACTATTTGCCCGGTTTACATCAGCCTGTACATTTTCTTCGTTTATCGGGTTGTTTTGGTTGAGGCCTGCCCAGTATTTTGCTGTAAGTATTTTTCTGACACTGTTGTCAATTTGCTCCATACTGATTTTCCCTTCTTTTATTGCGGCTTTAATTTTCTTTACAGCTACTTTGCTATTCTCAGAAAGTTCTAGGATATCGTTTCCAGCCATAATTCCTCTTACATCAGCTTCGCCATCTTTGAAAAATTTGGCTACACCTTTCATGTTCATCGCATCAGAAATAATTAAACCTTTAAAACCCAATTGCTCTTTCAATAAACCGGTAACGATTGGTTTTGATAGGGTTGATGGTAGGTTTGGTGTAGGGTCGAGCGAGGGGATATTCATGTGGGCTACCATTACGCCGTAAGCTCCTTCTTTAATCAAGTGTTTGAAAGGATATAGCTCTAGGCTGTCCAAGCGCTCTTTGCTAAATTTAAGTTGGGGCAAATCATAATGCGAATCGACATCCGTATCACCGTGGCCGGGGAAGTGTTTGATGGTTGTAAGAATTCCTCCATCTTGCATTCCTTTTAGATATGCGGCACTTTTTTGGGCTACATTGTATTTGTTTTCGCCAAAAGAGCGGAAATTGATTACCGGGTTTTTGGCGTTGTTGTTTACGTCAACATCTGGCGCTAAATTCATGTGCATACCAATACGTCTAAAATCTTTAGCTACTTCAAGTCCCATTTGGTAGAGCAGTTGATTGTCTTGCACTGCCCCTAGAGCCATTTGGTAGGGGTAAGACAAGGTGCTGTCTAGTCGCATACCCAAGCCCCATTCGCCGTCAGAGGCTATGAGTAAAGGTACTTTTGCTTTTGCCTGATATTTGTTGGTCAGAATGGCCTGTCTGCCTGGTCCACCTTGAAAAAAGACAACTCCGCCAAGTTTTTCCTTACGAATGACTTTGCCCACCGAGTCTTGATAAGCCTGGCTTAAATTGGTGTGTGCCCGCACAAAGAACAATTGGGCAATCTTATGTTTGGTGCTTAATTTGTTGAAAACCGAATCAACCCATCGAGGTTGCTGCTCAAGTAGTTGCAAGTAATTGCTTCGAGGGTTTTGTTGTGCCTGTACAGTTGATGCATAAAAAAAGGCTATAAAACCAATTGCTAAACTAAAATTCTTTTTCATTTGTTTTTAGGATTGTTGCTTGTTTTTGCTGGTTTATTCGGAAAAACGCTTTAAAGATGCAAAATACTCTGCAGCTTAGCAATTTTCGCTGTAATATTTTCATTAGAAATACTTGATTTTCCAAAAGCTAAGGATAGTATGTGGGTAATTTGCCTACATTTGCCTCGTCCAATATCCGTCCAAATTTTCTTATGATTCAATTGTATAAAGATTCTTTTTCGGGGCTTAGTCGTCCTTCGTGGATTTTGAGCTGGGTCATACTGCTAAATAGGTGCGGTTTTATGGCTGTTCCTTTTATGGGACTCTACGTTACCGAATCGTTGCACAGAAGCGAATCAGAGGCCGGACTGATTATTTCACTTTTTGGGCTTGGCGCCATAGTTGGTGCCGTTGTTGGTGGTCGAATGACTGATCGCATTGGCTTTAGACCTGTGCAAATTGTAGCCTCATTGTTGAGTGGGGTCTTTTTTCTGTTGTTTGCATGGTTAAAAGACTTTGAAGTTTTGTGTGTACTGGCGCTTATTATCAGTTTTTTTTCAGAGGCATTTCGCCCGGCCAATTATACGGCAATAGCTGCATACGCTCATCCCAATACCGAAACCCGTTCTTATTCCTTAAATCGCTTGGCAACCAATATAGGTTGGGCTGCAGGGGTAAGTATGGGCGGACTTATTGCTGCCTTCGATTATCAGTTATTGTTTGTTGTAAATGGGGTGGTAAGCATTTTAGTTGCTTTTCTTATTCTCGCTTTCTTGGCAAAACGAACTGCCAGTAAAAAAGAGCATCAGAAAGTTGATCGTAGTCAATTGCGTAAACCCTGGCAAGATGCAGAGTTTATGCGTTTTTTGGTGTGTTCGCTTTTGTTCACTTGTTGTTTCTTTTTTATGTTTAGGGTAGTGCCGGTTTTTTTTAAGCAGCAATGGCACCTTAACGAGGCAACTATAGGAATGGTTTTAGGTGTTAACGGCCTAGTGATAGCCCTAATGGAGATGATTATGATTAGCAAAATTGAAAACAAAAAATCGCCTAATTTTTATATTGTGTTAGGGGTATTGATTGTGGCTTTGGCTTTCGTTATTTTAATGCTTCCACGTTTTGCGCCTTTGCTTTTAGCTGTGTTGAGTGTGCTGCTTTTTACCTTTGGCGAGATGCTCTCAGTTCCGTTTTTCAATACTTTTGTAGTGAAACGCAGTAACGAACACAACCGAGGCATGTATGCTGCCGGCTATACATTAAGTTGGTCGGTAGCGCAGGTTTTGGGGCCTGCTTTGGGCTTTTTTGTTGCCGAACACTGGGGTTACAACACACTTTGGCTAGGTATTAGCCCTTTGCTCTTGCTTTGTGCCTATTTTTTTGCCAAGCTAAAATTTGAAGAGTAAGGCGAATAAAAAATAATTTTGAATGGGCGCTTATTGCTATTGAGAATTAAACCTACTAACTTGGCACTTTCAAAACAAAAACTAACTTAATTTATAAAATAAAAAACGATGAATAGTAAACAGATCAAAAAACTGGTAGCCTTAGCCTTGGTATCGTCGATGCCTTTTATTGCTGCTGCCCAGTCGCAAAAACCGAATTGGTTCAACCTGGATTTGAAAACTGATACGGTATTCGGCATTAGTACCGAAAAAGCATACAATGAGTTGCTAAAAGGTAAAAAATCAAAAACAGTTATTGTGGGTATTTTGGATAGTGGGGTAGATGCTGTGCACGAAGACTTGAGTAGTTTAATGTGGCACAATAAAAAAGAAAAAGCCGGCAACGGAATTGATGACGATAAAAACGGTTATGTTGATGATGTGATAGGCTGGAGTTTCTTGGGCGGAAAAGATGGAAATGTGGGCCACGAAACTTTGGAGCTTACGCGTTTGGTGCGCAGAGATGCTGCCCGTTTTGCAAATGTTAATCCTGAAAATATAGCAGAAAAAGATAAGGCCGATTACCAAGCCTATTTGGCCAACAAAGCCGAGTATGAAAAAGGCTTGGCGAAAGCACAAGCTAGCTTAAAAAGCTATGAGAACATTAAAAAATCTATAGAGGCATTTGTGGCTAAGCTAGGCAAAGAAAATCCTAGCCTGGAAGATGTGAAAAACTACAATCCAGAAGGCCAAATGGAAACCAGTATTAAAGGTTTACTAATTAGAGGAATGGCAAAAGGCGATTTCAAATCTTTCTACGACAGCCAAATTAAACCCGGATACGACCATTTTTATGGCCAAGTAAACTACAATTACAATTTAGATTACAACCCAAGATCTATTGTGGGCGACAATCCTGAAGATAGTAGCGAGCGCATTTATGGTAATAACGACTCGAAAGGGCCAGATCCATCACACGGAACGCATGTGGCGGGTATTGTAGGTGCTAATCGCAAAAACAATATTGGTATTAAAGGTGTGGCTGATAATGTATTGTTAATGGCTGTACGTTGTGTGCCTGATGGCGATGAGCGTGATAAAGACGTGGCCAATGCAATTCGATATGCGGTAGATAATGGTGCAAAGGTACTGAACATGAGTTTCGGTAAAGCTTATTCTTATGACAAGAAAGCCGTGGATGAAGCTGTGAAATACGCTGCCAAAAAAGATGTTTTATTGATACATGCTGCAGGTAACGACAATAAAGATTTGGATAAGGAAAACAATTTCCCAACCAATAAATATGCAGATGGTACCGAAGCACCCAATTGGATTACAGTTGGTGCATCAACACCATATAATGATAAGCGTTTGAAAGCCAGCTTCTCTAACTATGGTAAAACTACCGTTGATGTTTTTGCGCCCGGTTTTCAGGTTTATTCAACTTATCCCGATCAGAAATATCAGGACAACAACGGCACCAGTATGGCATCGCCTGTGGTAGCAGGTTTGGCAGCACTTATACGTTCATACTACCCTAAATTGAGTGCAAAGCAGGTGAAAGAGATTATTATGCAATCTGTAGAGAAGGTAAACCATAATGTAGAGTACCGTAAAGGTTCTGAAACGGTAAGTGTTCCATTTTCAGAAATTTGTGTGTCAGGAGGTGTGGTAAATGCCTACAATGCATTAAAACTAGCTGCTAGTTATAAGTAAGCGGTAAATTAAGCCGTTTAAACGCAAAAAGCGGGTACTTGCTAATGTAAGTATCCGCTTTTCGCATTTTGGATAGTTCCTAACATTCGGGAAGGCTGATAGGCACTTTTACAGCCAAGCCCCCGTCAGAGGTTTCTTTGTATTTGATGTTCATGTCTAGTGCAGTTTCCCACATGGTGTTGACCACAGCATCTAGGCTTACTTTAGCTTTGTCAGGGTTGCTTTGTAGTGCAAGTTGGCAGGCAGTAATTGCTTTTATGGCTCCCATAGTATTACGTTCTATACAAGGTATTTGTACCAAACCGCCTATTGGGTCGCAAGTGAGGCCCAAGTGGTGCTCCATAGCTATTTCTGCAGCCATTAATACTTGCCTTTGTGAGCCGCCCAAACATTCGGTTAGTGCGGCAGCCGCCATTGCCGATGAAACACCAATTTCTGCCTGGCAACCGCCCATAGCGGCGGATATGGTTGCTCCTTTTTTGAAAATACAGCCAATTTCACTGGCACAAGCTATAAATTGAATAATCTTCTCGTCGGTAAACCCGTCTTGGAAACAAATGAAATATTGCAAAACGGCAGGGATAACACCCGCTGCCCCGTTAGTTGGGGCAGTGACCACCCGGCCAAATGCTGCATTTTCTTCATTGACGGCTAAAGCAAAACAACTTACACAGTCTAGAATATATTTAAAATCGTTTCCTCCGGCTCTAATGGCAGCAACCCAAGTATCGTAATCGTGATAACTACGTCCTTGGGTTAGCCGCTCGTTGAGTTTTGCTGCTCTACGTGCTACGTTTAAACCTCCTGGCAGGGTACCGGCAGTGTGGCAACCTCGGTATATACATTCTTTGATAACCCTGAAATGCTCAAGAATACCTTTACGTGTTTCTTCCTCACTACGCCAAGCCGTTTCGTTTTCCAACACAATTTCGCTCACTTTCAAACCGGTTTTTAGGCACCAGTGTAACAAATCGGCGGCATTTTCTATCGGGAAATGCAAATCTACCCCTTCGGTTTCATTATTTGTAGCTCCTTCTTTTACTACAAAACCACCACCAATGCTGTAATAGGTTTCTTCAAAGCTATGTTGGTCTTCGGTTATCGCCCGAAAAGTTACTGCGTTTGGATGAAAGGGAAGGCTCTCTGTGTAGAGAAAATGCAGATGCGTTTTGTAATCGAAATGAATTGCTTGGCTGTTAGCTAGCTTGAGGTTTTGTTCTTCTTTGATGTGTGCAATGGTGGCATCGATGGTAGAAACGTCAAAACTTACCGGGTCGCCACCAGACAGACCTAGCAATATAGCAATATCAGTTCCGTGTCCCTTACCCGTCTTGGCTAAGGAGCCGTACAACAGGATATGCACTTGTTTAACACGTGCTAGTAGTTGTTGCTGTATCAAACTCTCACAAAATTGTTGGGCAGCACGCCAAGGACCTAGCGTATGGGAGCTGGAAGGGCCAATTCCAATTTTAAAAATATCAAAAACAGAAAGTTGTTCAGTTGCCATGGTCAAATCTACGATAGTTTTAACATATTTGATAGCATACCGTGAGTATATCTGTTGCGAATGATGTCTTGAGGAGTACTAAAAATCGAATTCAATTACGCTGTCGTCTTGTAATATGGCATCTACAAATTTTTGGTGAGCTTTTGGACTGCCGATGGCGTTCCAAGTTCCGGAAATTACACCATCTGCCAACAGATGTTTGTCTCTTGATGGTTTTAGTTTGAAACGTTTAAACAAAATTTCGTATTGATCCAGATCTTTTCGGTCAAATTTTTTAACAATACGATAGGTGCGCTTGGTAAATCTTCGGTCGGCAATATTCTCAATATATGGAAAAAGTAGCAGGGATATTAGCACTACCCCGGTAACGCCAATAGCTTGTATAAAGTAGCCCGAACCTACAGCCATACCAATAGCGGCAACAATCCAGATAACACAGGCAGTGGTAAGTCCTTTTACACGATTTTCTTCTTTAAAGATGACACCGGCACCCAAAAAACCTATGCCCGTGACAATGTTGGCAGCAATACGACCGTGGCTGGCCTCATCCAACTTTACGGATAGTACGGTAAATAATGCCGAGCCTAGACCAATCATTATCATGGTTTTTAGTCCGGCCGATTTGCTTCGGTATTCGCGTTCGGCACCAATAAGCCCGCAAAGCAGTATAGTTAGCAAAAATTTGTTGACTTCTGCGGCACTCAAAAACTGATTTCTATCGCCTAATATTTCCCAAATATTCATGAGTTCTAAAATTGGTACAATTTAATCAATTTTAAGTATTGCAATGCTGAGTTGAGCAATAAAAAAAACGCCACCCCGGTTGGGATAGCGTTCCGTTTGTTGTCTTTAATAAGTATTAGAATTTTAGAGCAAGTCCAGCTCCAAAACCAAATCCGGCACCGTTACCACCGTAGCCGGCTTCACCATAAACACCAATGTTTTTAGCAAAGAAATATCTACCACCAGCTTGTGCACCATAGTCCACAGCATTTGCCGAAGCTGTAAAGCCCATAACACTTACTTTGCTCATGTAATATCCAACTCTTGGACCAGCGTATAAGTCTAAGTTTTCTACACCGGCATCAAAGTGATAGCTTACACGAGCTCCTAACCAAGTAGTGCTTACATTTGTTCCTGATACTTTACCAAAGAAAGCATCAACACCACCACTAAGTTGGTCCGTAAAACCGTACTCGATAGCACCACCGATTGGAGTAATACCGCTTGCAAATTTAGCACCAGCATTTACTAGGATGTTACCTTTTTGAAAGGTTTGAGCATTTGCGGCAAAGGTTACACCTCCAACTAGAAGAAGACCTAAAGCCAATTTTTTCAAGTTAAATTTTTTCATAAAAATTGTTGTTTAATAATGATTTGGGAGGTTCATTTTGTTTGTTTTTAGTTTTAGATTTTAGGTGTTTGCAGAACCTCTTTAACAAACACTTTTAATCTTAATACGATATTAGCAAATTTTTTTTAAATTATGATAAAAAAATTACACAAATTTAAGAGAAAGCTTAAAATGACAATGTAGCGATGCTATTGTGTGTCGGTAAAATGTCTATTCTTTGTTTGTCTCTCAAATCTTTTGCTAAATTCTATAAAATTGCTTTCGGTGTGAATACGCAAAATGCGGTATTTTGACTACGTACTTTTTGGTATATAAATTTTTGCTATAACAAAAAAAGCTACCTTTTTGGGATAGCTTTTTTTATGTATAGCATTGTTTTATAATTTGTTATATGATGTAGTTCCAACCAAATGTGTCCGGTGCTAAACCGTATTTAATATCATTTAGTTTTTGAGCAATGCTGTTAGAGATGTTCCGTGTTGAGGGATCGCTAAGGGCATATTTTTTACCTTCGAAACCAATTTCGTTTATTTGAGTTACGGTTGCGGCTGTACCGGCTGCAAATGCTTCGGTAAGTTTGCCATTTGTGGCTCCTTCAATTACTTCTTTCACAGAAACTCGTCTTTCTTCTACCTCTATACCCATTTCTTTGGCCAGTTGTATAATGGTGTCGCGAGTAACGCCGTCAAGTACGGTGGTGCGTACCGATGGTGTTACCAATTTGCCGTCTAGAACAAAAAGCAGGTTGGCAGTTCCGGCTTCTTCTATAAACTCGTGGCTTTGCGAGTCGGTCCAAAGCAATTGATCAAAACCCTCTTGGCGGGCAATCTCGAATGGGTAGAGTGAGCGGGCATAATTGCCACCTGTTTTGGCAAAACCAACGCCGCCATCATCAGCCCGGGTAAACTCGGTTTCAACTTTTACACTGATGGGCTTGCTGTAATATTTACCGGCAGGGCAGGTCAAAACCGCAAAAATATAATTATCAGAGGGTCTTACCCCGATATACGGATCGGTTGCATACATAAAAGGGCGGATGTATAAAGAATGGTCTTCTTTTGCGGGCACCCACTCGGCATCAAGGTTGATGAGTGATGACATGGCTTGCATAAAGAGTTCTTTAGGAACTTCTGGCATTGCCATCCTTAGGGCCGATTTGTTGAAACGAGCCCAGTTCTTATCAGGTCTAAAAATACTGATTTTCCCATTGGGTTGTTTGTAGGCTTTTATACCTTCAAAAATTTGCTGGCCATAGTGCAGCCCGGCAATTGATGGATATGTTGGTATTGGTCCGTAGGGAACAATTCGAGCATTTCCCCACGCTCCATTTTCATAATCACACAAAAACATGTGATCGGTAAAAACTTTCCCAAAGGGTAATTGAGAAAAATCTGTTGTAGCCAAACGAGATGCTGTCGTTTTGTTTACTTGAATGTTGATGTTCTCACTCATGATTGCTTTGTATAAATTGGAAGGCTATAATGTTCTTACATTTTCTTGTATGCATTACAAGTTAGCCTTCGCTTGTTAAATTATTTTCGCTTGTTTTATCGCTGAAAGGCAAAACTACTAAAAATCAAGGTCGTTTTTAATGGTAAATGTAATTTATCTGTACTTTTTGCTTACTAATAAAGTACCCTAAACTTAATAGTGTTGTCTATCTTTTTCAGGAGTTTAAAAAGTTGTTTGTCGTATTCGGGTTCTATGTCTGTAATAGCGTAGCCCAATTCTCCTTTGGTAAGTAGGTATTGGCCCAAGATATTTACTTCTTGTTTGGCAAATACGGCGTTTAATTTTGCCATAATGCCAGGTACATTGCGGTGTATGTGGATGAGGCGATGGCTTTGATGCATTTTGGGCAATTGCAAATTAGGGAAATTACTGCTCATATACGTGGTACCCTTATTGATAAAGTCGGCCATGCGTTTTGGGATAAATTCTATGTTGTTGGGGTTGTGCTTAGGATCATCGAAAATAACTATGCCCATTTCATTGCAACGTTGTGACGAGAATTGATTTTTTGTATTCCCCAAATATCCAATAGTTTTCAGTTTTGCCGCTGCCGCCAATTGGGTGTCGCTTATTTTCTCGCCATTGGCCAACAATAGCATGCCTACGTCTTTCGTATATTTTTCTTCGAAACTACTTTTGTGTCTGATAGAAAAACCATCTTTCTTTAGCAAATTGATAGCTTTTTGGTCAACCTCGCCTATTATCAGGCACAAAATCCTGTTTTTGGGGTAGGAGATAGCTCTGGGCAATTGGTTTACATACAAAAATTCGTCGAAACTGGGTGTGATGTGGTCGGCTTGTTTTACTACCTTTTCGCGAACGATATTTTCGGTAAAGGCATAAAATTTTTGAATAAGACCGCTTTCTCTAAGCTGAAAATCCGAGTAGCCATCGCCAATGCCATAAATATTGCCTTGTAGGTTGAGCTGTTTTAGTAATTTTACCTTGCCGCCTTCTTCGCTCAGTGGGTTGTTCTGGTCATAACCAATTATTTGGCCGTCTTGGTCAACTTGGAAAGTGTTGGCATAAATATTTTCTTTTTTAATGTGATATTGGCTCACTACCGGCGTTATAAATTCTTTGAAGCCACCAGAAACAATCAATACCTCATCGGCATGTTTTTTAAAAAAATCGGCATTCCTTGAGAAGGACTTAGAAACCTTCTTTTTTAGGTGTTTGATTAGTTTAGCAAGATGCTCCTCTTTGCTCTCGAGCAGTTTTACCCGCTGGGCCAAACTTTCAGAGAAAGACAGTTTGCCTTCCATGGCCAAATTGGTGTAATCTTCAATTTGTTGGTAAATTTTTTCTTTGTTGGGGTGGTTGGCCAATGATATTCTGGCCAATTCGTCTAAAGCTTCTACCTGAGTAAAAGTGCTGTCGAAGTCGATGATGTAATAATTTTGGGTTTTCATGGTTGTAACGAAAGGCAGCTATCGGCTATGCTTTCTTGTATAGGTTTAAAAGTGTATTGAAGTGTTTGTACAATTTTGTTGTTGCTATATTCGCATTTGTTTCTACTGCTACGTGCTATCTCTTTGGTGAGACCAAGGGTTTTACCACTCAATGCAGTATATAGGCCACCCAGTCGCCACGCCAATTCTAGCATCCAGGTTTTGGCTTCTATACGGGGTTTGGCTACTTGTAGTGCCTCGCTAGCGGTATTAAAAAGCTCTTGATAGGAAAGGTTGGCGGCATTAATTATGTAGCGCTCGGCTTGCAAATCACTATTCATTAGCTGTATCATGCAGTTGGCTACGTCTTGCACGTCCACAAAGCCGTTGGTACCCTTGGTGTAAAACAGATTGCGGTTCTTTACCATTTTAAACAAAGCCCCACTGCCGCTGCTTGCAGCATTCTTACCAATAATGATAGAAGGATTGACGATAATGGCATTGAGTCCTTCGGCAATGCCACGCCATACTTCCATTTCGCCGCGATATTTGGATAGGGCGTAATTTTGTGCATGGGCATCGTATTCCCAAAAATCCTTTTCGTTGGTCAAACAACCTCTTTTGGGTTTTCCCAATGCCGCCACAGAGCTAACGTGTAGTAGTCTGATATTTTTTTCGGTACACAAATCAACCAAATTGGCTGTAGCTTGTATATTGGTGTTGAACAGTTCTTGTTTTTTGCTTTGTTGAAAAACAACACTAGCAGCACAGTGGTACACCTGCGTAATTCCCTCCAAGGCGTCGGCCAAATATTCGGGCTCGTTGATGTCGGCAATAAACCATTCAACTTGTTTGTTTTGGGCAAGTATTGGAGGTACGATGGATTGCTCACGTTTAATAGCCCTCAATTTGGTGCCATTACTTGTAAGTTGTTTGGTGAGCTCAGCCCCCAAAAAACCGGTTGCCCCTGTTACCAGTATCATGTTGTTTTTTACCTGCTACGTTTTTTGTATTGGTGTTTTACTGAGGTATAAGACCGCTTGGCCAGCTATTATTCGACAGCGAAAATACTACCTATCTCAACCAAAAACAAAAATATGTGCCTGTGACGTACAATTTTCGGTAAAAACTTCAAAAATGTGCTTACAAAAATGGATATTTGGACAAATATAGCTCGAAATTTATGACCCTATCCGATTTTTTTAGCCCTATTGATAGCGCTGTTTTTACTGCTAATAGTTCATTTGACAACAGCCAGCTGGGAGCTAAGCTAACTGCTTATGTTGATGTTTTCCCTGATTTGGAGGATGCAAAATACGATTTGGCAATTATTGGTGTGAAGGAAGACCGGGCAGCAATAAATAATGAGGGTTGTGCTTATGGGCCGGATCTGTTTCGGCAGCAATTTTACGCTTTGCATGAAGGACAAATGCCCAGTAAAATTGTTGATTTAGGAAATATAGTTGCAGGTAAGTCTATTTCTGATACTTATTTTGCACTTAAACATACCGTAATTGAGCTCATAAAACTAAATATTCTGCCTATCATCATTGGCGGTGGACAAGATTTGACTTTTCCGCAATACCAGGCTTATGAGAGCTTGGAGCAGAAAGTAGATTTGTTGGTGGTTGATAATCGTTTTGATTTGGATGAGGACGGCGACATCACCAACCAAAGTACATCACAGGCTTATTTACGCCGCATTATGTTGCACCAGCCCAATTACTTGTTCAATTTCAGTAATATCGGCTACCAAACTTATTTTGTGAGTCAAGAGAGTTTGCAAATGATGGATAAGCTATTTTTTGATGTGAATAGATTGGGACATTTTGCAGATGATTTGTCTGTTGCCGAGCCAATTATACGCAATGCTACCATGCTAAGTTTCGATATGGGAGCCATCCGTTCTAGCGATGCTTGTGCTAATGGTAATGCTACACCAAATGGTTTCTACGGTGAAGATGCCTGCCGTATTGCTCGCTACGCCGGCATGAGCGATAAATTGAGCTCTATAGGTTTCTATGAGTTCAATCCGGCTTATGACCGACAAGGGCAAACAGCAATGTTGCTGGCGCAAATGGTATGGTATTTTGTAGAGGGTTTTTATAACCGTAAAAACGATTTCCCAATGAGCCCAAAATCACAATATGTAGTATATCGTGCTACTGTAAACGATGGTGCGGCCGAACTGAATTTTGTGAAAAGCAAGCGCAGTGATCGTTGGTGGATGCAGGTGCCCTATCCCAACAATGGATCAAACAATGAGCGTTTTCATTTGGTGCCTTGTAGGTATGAAGATTATACGCTTGCTGTAAGTGGCGAAATGCCCGATTTGTGGTGGCGTACCTATCAGAAACTAAACTAATCATTCTAAAATCGCAATAAAATTACGTTCAATGTTCATTGCTTTGTGTGATAAGCATGTATATTTGAGTTCTTAAAATAAAAGCTAAAATGAAAAAACTGATTTTATCCGGCTTAATGCTGGCCCCGGTTGCGCTAATGGCTCAGTCGGACTTTTCCCTGAAAGGAAAAACAAAAACAATACCTAACGGAAATAAAATTTATTTGATGTATGCTGATGCCGGAAAACGTATTACAGACTCGGCCGTAGTTAACCAAGGTACTTTCGAGTTCAAAGGTAAAATCAGCAGTCCGGTGAGTGCTAGCCTCATCAATAACGTGTCGCCAGCAAAAATGCGTAGTGTAAACAGCAAAACACTCGATCTTTTGGCAATTTATGTTGAGCCGGGCAATATGGTGCTGAAAAGTGCAGACAGCTTAAAATCAGCAGTTTTTGAGAGTGGCAATGTAAATAAAGATAATGCCAAATTTATAGCCCTTACAAAGAAATTTACCGATGCCGAGGCTGCGCTTAACGCCGAGTATGCAGGATATACCAAAGAACAAAAAAATGACAAGGCGCTAATTGATGTTTTGATAGAGAAGTTTGAAAAGATTGGAAAAGAAAAAACACCTGTTATCGTTAAATTTATTCAAGACAATCCGAAGTCTTTTGTTTCTTTAACACAATTGAGTCGTTTGATGAGCAATGACGATGTTGCCGGGCAGTTAGAAAGCTTGTACACCGCATTAAGCCCCGAACTAAAAGAAAGTGCCTTGGGTAAAAACATTAACAAATCTATCGAGGCAGCCAAGAAAACTGCAATTGGTGTAATGGCCATGGATTTTACACAGAACGATCCCGATGGTAAGCCAGTAAAACTTTCTGATTTCAGAGGTAAATACGTATTGATTGATTTTTGGGCTTCTTGGTGTGGTCCTTGTCGTGATGAGAACCCTAATGTGGTTGCTGCCTACCAACAGTTTAAGGATAAAAACTTTACTGTTTTGGGCGTTTCATTAGATGGAGGTAGTACACGTACAACCAAAGAAGCTTGGTTAAAAGCCGTAGCTGATGATAAATTGACTTGGACACACGTATCAGACCTAAACGGTTGGAACAATGAAGTATCAACCGCATGGGGTGTTAGGGCTATTCCGGCCAACTTTTTGATTGACCCACAAGGAAAGATTGTAGCCAAAGGTTTAAGAGGTAAGGCTTTGCATGATAAGCTAGCCGAACTGCTTAAATAGAATTTCAAATCATAACATGAAACGGCTTTGTTGACGACCAGTTAACAAAGCCGTTTTTTTGTTTTTATAAAGCTCTTAAGTATGCAGTAAATGCGGTATTGCGTCAAATTATTTTAGTGCTTTGCAGCACTTTTCGTAAACACAGCACAACAAGAGTAGCGACTAGTATAGGCTAAGTTTAGCGAACTAGAAAACCGATAATAACGAAAACTCCGCCTACGGCAGAAATCAGAAAAGCTACCTTGCCAAATAAAAGGCCAAAGACAATACCTGTAATGATTAAGAATACACCAATCCAGATGTAATTAAACTGATTGGCCTCTTGTACATGGCTATCTAGTTTGGTGTAAGTGTCGAGTGCCGAGTTGCTGCTGTCAACTTGTGTAGTCTGTTGGTCTTGCTCAAAAGCGCCTTTGCTACTTTGCTGCTTGGTATTAGATGTTGTAACAGCTTTTGTGGTCGTGTTATTGGCCGGCTTCGGAACAGCTACCTTGTTTGTAGCGGCAATAGTTTGGTTGCTATTGTTGGTTGCAGTGGTTGGGTTAGTGCTAGCCGTATTTTGCTTATTGTTTTGGGCTTGGCTGCTAGTAGGTACTTGCTCCTTTGCAGGTGTTTTAGGTGATGGAGTGCTACTTGGTTTTGCTACTATTGGAGCTTGCTTGGCTATTTGTTGCTTGGTAGCATTATCTACTTTTTGCTTTTGTGCAGGCCGAGCAGGGCTATTTTTTGCTGTAGGCTTTATTGGCTCTGTTTTGTTTGATGCTACAATTGGTTGTTTTGCTGTGCTCTTTCTTGTTTCTGTAGGGATGGGCGACTTACTCCTTGTTGTGCTGGCAGTACTAGGGCTGTTGGCCACTTCAGTTCGGGGCAAAATGGCTTTGCTGTAATTTTTGTGTTTTTTTGACCTGCTTAGGTAGGCTATTTTTGGTAAATTGTCGGCAGGTAGCTGTACAATTTCGTGATGCGTGTTGATTTCTTTTGCTTTTACACTTACGGCTACTCGAAGTAATTGAGGTTCGGCATCTTGCGCCCTAGCTGCTAGGCCAATCAGCAGAAACAAAATAGTGGGGAGTAGTGCCGCCAAAAAACGTAAAGTCACAAATTTTTTCAAAACAATATTTTCTTTGCTAAAGCTGTATTAAAAAAACATGCCAATTATCGGTATTTAGCCTTCAACCTTGCTAAGTGACTGTAATTGGGGTTTCAAATATGTGGAAAATAAAGTTTTTGCGGTTGATAATTCGTTTGTGAGAAATTTTAAGAGTAAAATTGTAGAAAAAAATACACAATTTATTTTAAAAGATCAAACCCGATATCCTGTCTAAAATACCTGCCGTCAAAATAAATTCGGGCGGCATCGGCATTGGCGGTTTGTAATGCTTCAAAAAGACTGTCTTTTACACTACAAATGGCTAGCACTCTTCCTCCGTTGGTTTTGGTGATACCACCGTCCAGCAAGGTGCCGGCGTGGAATGCTGTAGAATGGCGAAGGTTCTCCAATCCTTTTATCGGCTTGCCTTTTTCGTACTCGCCAGGGTAGCCTCCGGCCACAATGACTACAGTAGCCGCACACTGCGGTAAGATATTTATGCTTACTTTGTTCAGTTCTTTTTTGGCACAAGCTTCAAAAAGCTCTACCAAGTCATTGCCTATACGTGGAATAACACTTTCGGTTTCGGGGTCGCCCATACGGCAATTGTATTCAATCACATAAGGCTCATCACCAACTTTTATCAATCCAAAAAAGATAAATCCGCTATAATCTATCTTGTCTTTTTGAAGACCTTTAACCGTAGGTTTGATAATCTTTTGTTCTACCTTGGCCAAGAATGCCGGGTTTGCAAAAGGTACGGGCGAAATAGCTCCCATGCCTCCGGTGTTTAGCCCGGTATCGCCCTCGCCAATACGTTTATAGTCTTTGGCCTCTGGTAGTATCAGGTAGTTTTTACCATCCGTAAGTACAAAAACAGAGAGTTCTATACCTTCCAAAAATTCTTCGACTACTACTGTGGTGCTGGCTTGGCCAAATTTTCCGTCCAGCATTAGTTTTAGTTCGTTTTGTGCTTCGGCAATATTGTCTATAATCAATACGCCTTTACCGGCAGCTAAGCCATCCGCTTTAAGCACAATTGGTAGGCTGTGTTGCGCCAGGTAGGCTAATCCTTCCTCTAGCTGATTGGCCGAGAAACTCCGCGATTTTGCACAAGGAATTTGGTGGCGCTGCATAAACTGCTTAGAGAAATCTTTACTTCCCTCCAAAACGGCACCTTCCTTTTTGGGGCCAATTACGGCAATGTGTTGCAAGTCCTCATCGTTAGCAAAAAAATCGTGGATACCCAACACCAAAGGCTCTTCGGGGCCAACCACTAGTAAGCCTATTTTTTCTTTCAGTGCCAGTTCTTTGATGGCCTCAAAATCGTTGGGGTTAATTTTTACGTTTTTGCCGTATTGTAGTGTGCCGGCATTGCCAGGTGCAATAATAAGTTTTTCGCATTTTTTGGATTGACTTAATTTCCAGGCCAGAGCACTCTCTCTACCACCCGAACCGATAATGAGGATATTCATACTGCAAAGATATTGGTTTTAACCAAGCGGGGGGATAAAATGTAAAATTAACTATTATAATCCCATTTCTTCTCTTAGCAACTTGTTTTTGCTGCGTTGTGCTTTTTGTTTTAGTATTTCTTTTTTATCGGCAGGGATTAATTTGTACACATAATCGAAATTGAACTTAAACTGTTTGTTGGCGTAAGCAAAATATTCGTAAGCAGCAACAGCGTCAACATCCATTGTATAGATTATTTTATCGGCTATTAAAGCACCTTTTTCTTCATTTGTAAAATTGGTACTAGCTATGGCAAGATAATATTTATTAATGGCATCGCTTCGCTGGTAGCTGGTTGTGGCTATTTTGAAACTAGTTTGAAATTCGTCTTCGGCAGGTTGGGGTGAGGCAACTGTTGCAATTTTGGGTGAAGGTGTTGCTGCCTGAGTGGTAGTACCACCTATAAACTTGCCATTTTTCCAATCGCCTTCTTCTATTTTTCCATTGGCGTAGGTGAGTTTGCCTTTACCGGTTATTTCTCCGTTTATGAATGTGCCTTCATAGTAATCTCCGTTTTTCCAAATCAACTTGCCTTTCCCAGTTTTTGAACCATCTATGGCAAATTCGCCCACGTAAATGTCGCCATTTTTCCAAGTATATTTTCCCTCGTATTTTGTGACATAAATTAAGCCATCTACAAAATTACCTTCGTAAATATCGCCATTGGCATAAGTTAGCTTGCCTTTGTTGCGTGGGTTATATTCTATAATATTGCCTTCATAAACATTACCATTTGAATAGGTTATGGTTGCTTTTTCAATGTTTATAAACACACCATTGGGCTTAAATAAGCCTTGATAAATATCGCCGTCGGCACAAGTATATTTGCCTTCGCCCGACGGCTTTCCGTTTGCCCAATTGCCTTCATAACTATCGCCATTGGCATATACCATTTTGCCAAAGCCTTGTATTTGGCCCTTAACCCAGTCGCCCTCATAAACATCACCACTGAACCAAATGTACTTTCCTTTTCCGTGTCGTGTGTTTTTGCCGCTTACCTCGCCTTGGTAAATGCTGCCATCAACATAAACAATTTTGGTTGTGGTTGGTCTTTTAGCGGCATATGTATTTAGGGCAATTAAGCTAAATAAAGAGAAATATATGCAGAGAGAAAATATGCGTTTCATGTTCAGTTTAGGTTAAAAAATTAATTAGGAATTACACCGCCACCGCCACAACTTTTGCAGCCATTGGTATAAGTAGTAGTTAGGGTGATGATACGACCTTTGCTTAGCGTTTGGTCATATTCTTTTACATGTTCTGTTTGTTTAATGCCTTTGCCTTGGCAGGAAGGACAAATTTTGTAAGCTTTTATACTTTTATATATCGCTTTGTTTTCTAGGTTTTCGATTTTTTCGAAAGCTTGCATTTTTATGCCGGTTGTTATGGCTTCCAAGCTTACCATGCCACCCTGATAAGCACCTTTTTCGGGCTGTAGCTTATATATGCGCAATGTTTGTTGGTTAATTACGTAAGCACCGTTAAAGGCCAGCATATTAACTTTTTGCTTAATCTGGTTTTCGGGCAGGTTGGCTATGCTTGTTTTTTCTTCGAAAGCTGCTTGGGCTTTTTTCTGCAATGTTTTTGCCATTGCTATTGCGTTTGCCGCAGTACTGCTCAACTCAAGGCTGCTTAATAATTGTCCTGTTAGGTAATTATAAGTGTTTAAAAACGAAAGTTTTATGTTGTAATCCGTTTCTAACGTTTTATGCTCTAATACTACTGCCGAGTTGGTTTTGTTTAATACAGCAACCACCGAAGCTTGAGCCACATACATAGGAGTTTGATTGGTTAAAGGGAATGATTTAATTTCTTTTCCATTTTGTGTGCAGACAATGGATTCCTGCGATTTGTTGTTGGGAAGCTTAATGGTTTTAATGTCAATAGTCAATTTCTTGTAGGGAATCGGAACAGGGATAGGCATTGGCATTTCATCGGTATTGACCAATTTTTTAGTAACTACGCCATAATAGCTTGTTTTGCTTTCGTTTATATTGCCATGCTTATCTTTTACTGTAATTTCAACTACGTTGTCGTTATTGATGAGTTTGAGATTATCTATGTTTTCTGCTATTTTTTCTTTTTCTAACGAAAATGGGTCGCTGATGATATAGGCGATATTTTTGTTTAAGCCTTGCATGGGTTGTATTACAGGGATGCTTCCATTGGCTGCAAAGAAATATTCGTTCCATCCCCAGCCAATTTGTTTAAGTGTTCTAAGGTCAATGCAAGTGCGGCGAGGGATTTTTCCTTCGGGGTTTTCCTTAATCATAAAGTTTAGCATCTTATCTACCACTATTGATGTATTGTTAGAAAAATAAAAATCGCCAAGTTCACTCGCTTTCTTTGTCCAAATTGGTTTTTTTTGGGGATAATCCCACAGCGTAACATCGGTATATGAAATGGTAAGCAAGCGGCTTTGATCTGCATTAAAAAATGCTTTTATTACCGCTTGTGACGGGGTATGGGTGCCAGATTGTGCAAAAGCCATCGCATTAAATAGCAAGCCTAGGCTAAACAGCAATATTCTTTTCATAGTCTTGGTAACTATCAATAATTTACTAGCTAATTTACTTAGTTTTTGACAAACGAAAAACTATAAGTAAATAATAATTGGTGTAAAAATGATGATTTTACCTTGGTGTCGTATTTCAATGCTTGTTTCGATAGGTGTAGTGGGCGGAGTGTTTTGGTTTTGTTAGTGATTTTATCATTGATATTCTCTGATAAAGAAGAAGCTTAAAAAAGGTAACAGCTCAATATGCTACTGAATTTTTGATAATTTTGCTGTATGAGTAATATCAAATTATTTGAGAGTAAACAAATTCGTTCCACTTGGATAGATTCTGAACAGAAATGGTATTTTTCTGTTCAAGATGTTGTTGAAATACTAACTGATAGTGCTGATGTAAAACAATATATCAAAAGAATGTTGAGCCGTGATGAACAGCTTAAAAACAACTGGGGTACAATTTGTACCCTAGTTGAAATGACAGCAGCAGATGGTAAAAAACGTAAAATACAAGCAGCAGATACTAAAGGGCTTTTGCGCATTATTCAATAAAACGAATGCGAAGTATCGCCATTCGTGAAGAACTTACAGACGAATGGAAAAACAGAGGTGTAAAAGAGCAAGTTGAATATGCTATTTTGACTGCCGAAATTTCCAAAGCAACTTTTGGACTGACACCATCAGAATATAAAAAAGTAAAAGGACTGAAAAGTCAAAATTTGCGTGACCACATGACCGACCTTGAACTCATATTCTCAATGTTGGGAGAAGCTTCTACAACTGCAATCGTAAAAACACAAAACCCGAAAGGTTTTGTAGAAAATCAAAAAGCAGCCAAACAAGGAGGAACAGTTGCAGGAAACGCAAGAAAGGAATTAGAAAGCAAAACGGGTCAAAAAGTAGTTTCAAATCAAAACTACCTGCCTGAAAAGAAACAAATAGGTGAAAAAGATAAAGGCAAATAAGCCAACGTTAAAGCAAGCACATTTGCAATTGGCACAAGCCAAACACACAATGCCAAAACAGCAACAGACCTGATTTTTTTACAAAACTTCGGAGCCTCATCCAATCTGCTGCAATTTGAATTAACCTTTTTTAACTTGAATGCTGCCCGCTTATCCTTAGTTTTGTAATTAAAATACCCTCCATGAAAAGTACCGTATGGCTGCTATTTACTTTTATTATTGCGGTGCTTAGCAGCAATATTGCGTTTGCTCAGCAAGAATTTTTAATACAGGGTGTAGTTTTTGAAAAAGGCACAAAGCTACGTGTGGCTTTGGCCGAAATTACGAATAAACGTAGTGCAGCAAAATCAGGGAGTAATGACCTCGGTATTTTCTCGATTCGGGTAAAAATGAACGATACCCTATTGGTTAGCAAACGAAATTATAACGATGCAGTGCTTATGGTAACATCAACCAAAGACCTGCTCGTCTATCTAAACAAAGGGACTATGCTAAACGAAGTTGTCATTGTTGGGCAAAGTAAAAAACAAAGTTTAGATGAGCTGAAAAGAGATTTTCGCGACAAAGGCTCTTTTCATGGAGGAAAACCCCCGCTGCTCTCTTTTTTGTTTACGCCACTTACGGCATTGTACGACCTTTTTGGTAAAACACCTCGACAGGACAGAAGACTTGGCCGGATGTATCAAACTGAAATACAAGATTTACAGGTTGATCAGTTCTTCAACAAAACAGTCATTAACCAGCAGACAGGTCTTAGCGGAAAAGAGCTCGAAGATTTTTTAGTAAACTACCGACCTACTTATGAGCAGGCAAAACACTGGACCACCTACGATGGAATGAAGTGGATAAACGATTCATATAAAAGCTATCGCAATACAAAGCCTTTAAAAACTACCGCTCAGCCTAATTAGATAATTAAGCTCATCCATATTTTCTTGAAGCCTTGGTAAGAACTGGCCATCAGTAAAGTGGATAACAGGCTGAAATTCATTGTTGTAGCAGTGTTTTAGGTGGTTGAAACAATTTAAAATTTAGTAGCGAACAATATTTTCAATTACAAAAGATAAAAACTACTTTTGCCACAATTGTTTATGAGGCACATCGTTACCATATCTTTGGTATTTTTCAGTCTGTCGCACTTGGCCAAGGCCGAGCGTGTAGATGCCATGCGCTATCTTTCGCAACGCTACTGCGATTTGCAAAAGAGCAAAACCGAGCAGCTTACTACCGTTCAGGATCAAGTAACACCAGATTTGCCTCAGCTATTCTTGTCCACCAAGCAGTTGAGTGTGGTAGGCGTATTGCCGCAGCCCAATTGCTGCAAGTTTATGCTGGCACAAGCCCCTCATTATACCAGTGTAGTGCTGGCTCAGCCCCGAAACAACAGTCCTTAGTTGTTTTGTTATTGCCCGAAAGGGCTAGCCCAAATTTTTAAAACCTGTCAAGTTGGCTTGTATGCATGGCCATGGCTTGATTGTTGTGTAGTTATAACTTTAAAAAAAATAGAAAAATAATATGTTAGGATTTTTAGCCAAGATTTTTGGAAGCAAATCAGACCGTGATATCAAAAATATAATGCCCATAGTGGCACAAATAAACGAGGAGTATGCTAAGTTGGCCTCTTTGAGCAATGACGAGCTAAGGGCACAGACCTTGGCTTTCAAAAAAACTATTGCTGATGGTTTAGCTGCAATAGATGAGAAAATTGCCGCTGTAAAAGCTAGTGCCGAAAATACTGAGTTGCCTCTTGAAGAGAAAACCAAACTTTATGACGAGGTAGATGCCTTGGGCAAAGAGCGTGATGCAGAGCTTGAGAAAATTTTGGAGCGTATTTTACCTCAGGCTTTTGCCGTAGTGAAAGAAACTTCACGTCGTTTTACAGAAAATGAAACCCTAGAGGTAAGTGCTACCGATTTTGATAGGGAGCTGGCCAGCAGAAAATCCAATGTAAAAATAGTAGGCGACAAAGCCTTGTGGGCCAATAGTTGGGATGCTGCCGGTACGCAAGTACAATGGAACATGGTGCACTATGATGTGCAGCTAATTGGCGGTATTGTATTGCACCGCGGAAAAATTGCTGAAATGGCAACCGGTGAGGGTAAAACCTTGGTGAGTACTTTACCATCTTACCTCAATGCCCTAGCCGGGCAAGGGGTGCACGTGGTAACTGTAAACGACTACCTAGCCCGTCGTGATGCCGAGTGGAACGGCCCTCTCTTCGAGTTTCATGGGCTACGGGTTGATTG
This sequence comes from Pedobacter sp., assembly GCA_039810685.1. Classification (GTDB taxonomy): domain Bacteria; phylum Bacteroidota; class Bacteroidia; order Sphingobacteriales; family Sphingobacteriaceae; genus Pedobacter. The sequence continues at coordinate 59,140 of JBDHXL010000014.1, forward strand.
CATAGACAAGCACCAACCCAACTCTGCCGAAAGACGCAAAGCCTATATGGCCGATATCACCTATGGTACCAATAACGAGTTTGGTTTTGATTACCTACGTGACAACATGTCGCAAACTCCCGATCAATTGGTACAGCGTAAATTGCATTTTGCCATGGTGGACGAGGTCGATTCGGTATTGATTGACGATGCCCGTACGCCGCTTATTATTTCGGGGCCAGTACCATTTGGCGACCAACACGAGTTTTATGAGCTGAAACCACGTATAGAGCGATTGGTGAACGCCCAAAAAACCTATGTTACCCAAGCTTTGAATGATGCTAAGAAACTAATCCATGCCGGAAACACCGGTGTAGAAGAAGGCGATGGAGGCATGGCCCTGTTGCGTGCTTATAGGGGTTTGCCCAAAAACAAAGCCCTCATCAAGTTTTTGAGCGAAGGCAGCAACCGCCAAAATTTGCTCAAAGCAGAGAATTTCTACATGCAAGAGCAATCAAAAAACATGCACAAGGTAGATGCCGAGCTGTTTTTTTATATCGATGAGAAACACAACCAGGTAGAGCTTACCGAGAAAGGTATAGAACTGATTACCCAATCGGGTGAAGATCCCAGCTTCTTTATCATGCCCGACGTAGGTACCGAAATTGCCGAAATTGAAAAATCTGCACTAAGCAACGAAGAAAAAATTGCCAAGAAAGATGAGTTGATGCGAGACTATTCGGTAAAGGCCGAGCGTATCCACTCGATCAACCAATTGCTTAAAGCTTATACCCTTTTTGAGCGAGATACCGAGTATATTATTGACGAGGGTAAAATAAAAATTGTGGACGAGCAAACGGGCCGTATTATGGAAGGCCGCCGTTACTCTGACGGTTTGCACCAAGCCATTGAGGCAAAAGAAAATGTGAAGGTAGAAGACGCTACCCAAACTTATGCTACCATTACCCTGCAAAACTATTTCCGGATGTACCACAAGCTTTGCGGTATGACCGGTACAGCTACTACCGAAGCAGGCGAGTTTTGGTCTATCTACAAATTGGATGTGGTAGAAATACCAACCAATAGGGTTATTTCAAGAAAAGATCATCAAGACTACGTTTATCGTACCGTTCGCGAAAAATACAATGCCGTAGCCGAAGAGATTTCTAAACTTACCGAAGCCGGCCGCCCGGTATTGGTAGGTACCACCTCGGTTGAGATTTCAGAGTTGCTGAGCCGTATGCTGAAACTGAGAGGGATTAAGCACAACGTACTGAACGCTAAATTGCACCAGAAAGAGGCCGATATTGTAGCCGAGGCCGGACAAGCCGGGCAAGTAACCATTGCCACCAACATGGCTGGCCGTGGTACCGATATTAAGCTGGGGGCAGGGGTAAAAGAGGCCGGAGGTTTGGCTATAATTGGTACCGAGCGGCACGAGTCGCGTCGGGTTGATAGGCAGTTGCGTGGCCGTTCGGGTCGTCAGGGTGACCCCGGTAGTTCGCAGTTCTTTGTGTCTTTAGAAGACAACCTGATGCGTTTGTTTGGCTCAGAGCGTATCTCAAAAATTATGGTGCGTATGGGTATCGAAGATGGCGAGGTGATCCAACACTCGATGATTACCAGCTCTATAGAAAGAGCGCAACGCAAGGTAGAAGAAAACAACTTTGGCGTGCGTAAGCGCTTGCTCGAGTATGATGATGTAATGAACTCGCAACGTAGCGTAATTTATACCAAGCGTCGTAATGCGCTTTTTGGTGAGCGTTTGGATGTGGACATCAACAACATGATTTTTGATGTGGTAGAGGATATTGTTACCGAATACAAAGAAAGCTCTAACTACGAAGGTTTTAAACTAGAGGTCATCAAAAACTTTACGGTTGATACCGAAATTACAGACAAAGATTTTGCATCAGGCAAAATACACGAGCTAAGCGATAGACTGTTTGCCGAGGTGAGTGCTTTTTACACCCGCAAAAACCAAGCAATTGTCAATCAGGCTATGCCGGTGCTACAACAAGTGTATGCAGATAGGGGCAGTGTGATAGAGCAAATTGTAATTCCGTTTACCGACGGTATGCGCCATATACAAGTAGTGTGCGAGTTGAAGAAAGCCATCGAAAACCAAGGGCGTGAAGTAACCAAATCGTTTGAAAAATCAATTGTATTGGCTTTGATAGACGAAAGTTGGAAAGAGCATTTGAGGGAGATGGACGAGTTGAAACAATCGGTACAAAATGCCGTTTATGAGCAAAAAGACCCCTTGATTATTTACAAAATGGAGGCTTTTAACTTGTTTAAAGGCATGTTGAGCGTAGTGAACAAAGAAATTGTGAGTTTCTTGTTTAAGGGTGCCATTCCGGTACAGCAAGAGCCCGAGCAAGTTCGCGAGGCGGCTGCACCTGCACCGCAGCCCAAACTCAATGCCTCGAAACAAGAGTATGGCCAAGAGTCGGATTTGGATTTGATTGGCGACACCCGTGCGCCACAAGCCATGCAACCCATCAGAAAAGAAGCAAGCGTAGGCCGCAACGAGCCTTGCCCTTGCGGTAGCGGCAAGAAGTTTAAAAACTGCCACGGGGCTAATGCCTAAAGCCCATCCAAGCTACACAAAGGCTAAGCGCAATCATTCTGGACAAAACCTTGTTGATTAATCTAGGTTTAAATTATAATTAAAACCCCTGCCAATTTTGTAAAAAGGTAGGGGTTTTTTAAAGCGCAGTGCTTTGCAAGCAGAAGTTTTTATTTCCTTTTGAAAAGGCCTTGTCTTAGATTTACCAATGCTTTGTTATCAATATGTAAGCCAAAAAGCCTAACGAACACAGCAAACCGATAATCAGAATTATGGGGATAGCTTTATTTCTCTTTTTGCCGTCTTTACGGATAAATAGCCAGATAAAAAAAGCAGCAATACCAAATGGATAAGCAAATATTATGGCAAACCAATACACCCATAAAATGCCTGCTGCTGTAAACCACAAGGCAAACAGTAGTGCCAGTGTAAACAATATGCTGTTTGTTGTTTTTCCCATGGCTAATCAATCAAAATTAGTGTATTTTGTTGTGTTGATAGTACCGTATATTGGGTATTTTTGCTAGTGGCTAAGTATAATTACTTATTTTTGTTGTGCGATAAGTTTAGCCAAAAAGGTCATCGGTCTAATAATTTGCCTTAGTTGTTAAAGGCATTAGCAATTTACCTATTTATTTTAATTTAAATGGTATTTAGCACGCTATTTTTCAGGCTAAGCTTTGTGATAAGCTAAAAATAGTAATGCACAAGAGCCTTGGTGTAGAATGAAAAATTAAAGCCACAATCTTGTGCCAGATTTTGAACCTATTTTTTGGGAATAGAGGGTATAATGCTTGCCGGTGCTGTTGGCTTGCCAATTTTATTGCTTTGTTTTAGTTGGGTGATTGTACAGGTGCTATATTATCTAGCTTTTTTTGCGGTAACATAAAAAAAAGGCCATCCTTATCGGACAGCCTTTTTGATTAGCTAATTTTATTCTTTTATCAGTTTTTGTAACTGCTCATGTTGATCAATCTTTAGTTTCACAACATATAAACCTTTAGGCAAATCTTTTAAACTAATAGTAGGGTTTTCTTGTTCCAATCGAATTCGTTTTACTGTTTTCCCCATAGTATTGACAAAGCTCAGCTCGGCCCCACTCTTTATTGGCCCTGTGCTCACTTGCACGAGGTCTTTTGCAGGGTTGGGGCTCAACAAAAAGGAGGTAAGCAAATTGAGGTTAAGCGCAATTGTTTTGCTGTACTCCGAGCGCCCATCTTTATCTACCATTTTAAGACGATAATAATGTTTGGCTTGGTTGTTTGTACTGTGTTGATAGTTGTAACGTTTAATAGCGTTGCTATAACCTTGCGCTAAAACTTGACCTACTTTTACAAATTCGCTTCCATTGTTACTGTATTCTATATCAAAATGACTGGTATTTACTTCTGTAGCAGTGCTCCATAGTAAAGTAGTAGTTTTGTTGTTTAGTTTAGCTGTAAAACTGCTTAACTCTACCGGCAATACCTCTTGTGCATACAATGCTGCTACTTCAACAGCACTTAATTCAATGTCATAAATTTTTAAATCATCTATTGTAACGATAGAGGCAGCGTTTGAGCCAATACTAAAAACACTATTACCTGTATTTAGTGTATAAGCTTGTGATCCTATTAATGTACCATTCATATACATTTTTATGGTACTTCCATCGTATGTTACTACTGCATGATGCCAAGTATTAGCAGCATAAGAACCTCCAAAATTTTTATCATTTCCATAAGCTTGAAATATAGGATTACCATTAGATCCTAAATACAGCCCAAATTTTTGATTGGCTGCATTTGCTCCATAAGCAAATATTGCAGGAAAGTTACTATTGCTGTTAGTTTTATACCATACAGATACAGATCTTGGATTTAAAGATACAGGTAAACCAGGAATAGTAGCAGTACTAGTAGTATTTGCTGCTATTTGCAATGCTTTATTAGCTACACCAAATCTGTCATTTACAAATGAGGTATTTGCAGCTGCAAAACTATATTTACCTAAAGTATTGTACAGAGTACTGTCAAAAGTGTATTCAGCATAAAATACCTCCTGAACAGCCTTAAAATTATCAATAGAAACTATCGTACCTCCATTTGACCCGTTTAATTGCATTCTAAATTTTACAAGAGAACCATTAGGGATAACACCTTTAGCTAAATATCCTTTTAATGTTTGACAGTCTTGAGTGGAGCCAATAGAACTATTGGCAAATTGTACCCATGCACCGCTGTTGTTTAGTTCATAATACAAAAAAGCATATCCTACAAAGTCAGGATCAACTCCACGAAAGTAATTAAATGAAACTGTAATGGGATTTCCATCAGAAGTATAATTTGGTGTGATAATCATTGCATGATTATTACTTCCATATAATGTTGTCTGCATTGCCCATGAACCATCACAAACAACAGGTGGGTTATTAGTTCTTGAAAAAGCAATACTTTGGCCTGTAGTTGACCAACCAGAAGGGAAACTTGTTTCAAAACTTTCTGAAACATTTATTTGTGCATGGGTAATTATAGACCAACCAAGCAAAAAGAAGAAAAGTAATTTTGTTTTCATATATTTTTAAATTATACCATAAAAGTAAAAGACTATTTACAATGGTATGCACATCAGTTTACCAAACCGCATTTTCAGTTTAGCAAATCTAGATTTTGGTTTGTTGAGCGATGGGTGAAGTAAGGCTATTGCAGTAGCGAGACAGCGAGTAGGGATTGTCCGTTTCGGGACAAATGCTGTAGTAATTCACTACGTATATGAAAATCGATGACAACAATTATAAAATGTTTTTACGTTTTATGTTGCCTAGTTTTTGTGATTTTGTAGCCGAACAGAAAAATAAGTAATGTCTAAATTGTGGTTAAAATTATATTTCCGTACAGTTATTTGCTTAGTTTTTTTAGGGGTGTAAGCACTAAATTTTTAAATTCAACCTCACTGCCTTCGGCCTGTAAGGCAATTTGGCCTTTGCTTGCGGTACAATGATATCCATCGTTTACTAGGATACCATTTACCCACACCCTAATTTTATCTTTCAGGCATTCTATGCGCATGGTATTCCATTCGCCTAGAGGTTTTTCAGAACCATCAGTCAAATTTTTAATGCGTCTGCCTTTTTTTGCGGTAACATAAAAAAAAAGGCCATCCTTATCGGACAGCCTTTTTGATTAGCTAATTTTATTCTTTTATCAGTTTTTGTAACTGCTCATGTTGATCAATCTTTAGTTTCACAACATATAAACCTTTAGGCAA
>JBDHXL010000015.1:0-64055 GCA_039810685.1 Pedobacter sp.
TTCAATATCCATTTGGGCTTTATGCTCAACGATAAATGGTTCCAACGCTTTAAATTCGATTAACAATCATGCCCATATGGTCTAGAACATGCTTTTTAGCTGCTTTAGCCCTAGTTTTGTGGGGCTGTGGAGATAACAACATAAAGAAAATACCTTCAATAGCAGCTAACAAAATTACACTAAGCAAAGATCGGACCTATGGTGCAGAAGTAATTTATAGCGATTCGGCAAAGGTAAAAGCCAAGGGCTACACCCCAATATTGGATAAAGTAACCCCATCACAAGGTGCACCATATACCGAAATGCCAAAAGGTGTAAAAATCTATTTCCTAGACGAGAATTTACAAAACAAAGCCACTATTACCTCAGATTATGCTATTAGCAAAGATGGCGAAAAACAGACCATCTTCAGAAAGAATGTAGTGGTAGTAACCGACAATATGACCTTTACCACCGAAGAACTGGTTTGGGACGAGAACAAAAAACTATTTACATCGCCAGCTGGCACCATCACTACCAAAGACGGCAATGTGCTAAACGGCACCAGTTTTACCGCACCGCAAGACTTTAGCAGCTATAATATCACGCTACCCTCGGCAGAGGCTTATCTTAAAGAAGGGCAAATACCTTAATTGTAGGCCAAATAAGTGCTTTTTTAACCCCAATCATTTTAAAATTTAATATTTCCAAATTTGTTTCCTTTTTGTATCTTGCGCCCTCTTATAAATTTACGATAAAAATTAACAGAAGACTATGGGTATAATGACCTTTTTGCGAAACCGAGCCGGAGCCTTATTGGTTGGTGCTATCGGAGTTGCAATTGTAGCATTTTTAGTGGGCGATGCCCTTACAACCGGGCAACAATTAGCTGGTGCTTCCAGTACAATAGTGGGTACCATTGATGGACAAGACATTCACTACAACGAATTTAACCAAAAAGTAGAACAAACTTCAGCTCAGTTTAAACAACAAAGCGGCGGGGTGTCAAACCCTTATATGCAAGCTATGGCTGTAGATCAGGTATGGCAATCTGAAGTAGCCAACGTTGTACTTGGCAACGAGTTTGAGCGGGTAGGTTTAAGCGTATCTGGCGATGAACTTTTTGACCTTATACAGGGAAAAAATCCAAGCCCTTTGATACTTCAATATTTCGGCAATCCACAAACTGGGCAGTTTGATCGTACAGCCGTTATGACCTCCCTAAAATCAAGAGAGAAAGACCGTAATTTGGCCGAGCAATGGTTAATCTTAGAAAAAGAGATTGAGAAACAAGCTTTGCAACAAAAATACAGCAAACTGATAGCCAACTCGGTTTACGTGACTAATCTTGAAGCCAATGACGATTATACCAACCGCAATAAGTTGGTAAATTTCAAATACGTGAACCTTGATTATAGCTCGATATTGGATGCCAACGTGAAACTGGAAGATGCCGATTATAAAGCCTATTACGATGAGCACAAGCAAAGTTTTGAAAATCCTCAAGAAACAAGAGATTTCCAATACGTTTCTTTCAACTTGGTACCAACTGCTGCCGATAGTGCTTTGATAAAAAACCAAGTAGAGAAAATGGCGCAAGATTTTAGAACAACTCCTAACGATTCGCTTTTTGCAGCCAACAACTCTGACGTTAAAGTACCCTTTACTTACCTCAACAAAGGAAAATTGGATGCCTCGGTTGATTCGGTAGTGTTTAACCTAGCAGCTGGTAGTTTCTACGGTCCGGTATTAAAAGGAGGTAGCTATAAGTTAGTAAAAGTAGTAGATAACCGTTACTCGCCCGATTCGGTAAAAGCTGCACATATCCTAATCAATCCAGCACAGGTTGGTGGTGAAGACAAAGCACTAAAACTTGCTGACTCTTTGAAAAACGCAGCAATAGGCGGACAGAGCTTTGCCGAATTGGCCAAAAAATTCAGTGTGGACGGTTCTAAAGATAAAGGTGGCGATTTGGGAACTTTTGGACGTGGAGCCATGGTACCTGAGTTTGAGAATGCTGCTTTCAACGGAAAAGCGGGTGATATCAAAGTCGTAAAATCACAATTTGGCGTACACGTACTTAAGATAGAAAAACAAATCGGTTCATCTAAGGTGGTAAAAGTTGCCTATATTGAGAAAAATGTAGTGCCAAGCCAAAAAACAAGAGATATTGCTTACAAAAAAGCAACTACTTTCCTAAACGAGGTAAAAGCTGATAACTTTGCTTCATTTGCCGAAAAGCAAGGTTATACAGTAGCTTTGGCCGATCGCATCAACGCTAACCAAGGTTTCGCCCCAGGCTTAGATAATCCACGTCAGCTTATTAGAGACATTTATGAGGCCGACAAAGGAGATGTGTTGAAACAAGTATATAGTATGGATAATGCTTTTGTTGTAGCCCAACTAACTTCAATAAAACCTAAAGGTCAATTGGCCTTAGCAGATGTTAAAAAACAGATAGAGCCACAAGTAAGAGATGCCAAAAAAGCAAAAATGCTAAGTGAAAAAATGGATGCTGCACTAGCCGGAGCAAAAAGTATTGATGCCCTAGCTCAGAAATTAAGCAAAACCGTTACTCCGGTACAGAACCTAGTTTTTGCAAACCCAATACTACCCGGTATAGCTCAAGAAAACACCCTAGTAGGTACCGTATTCGGCTCTAAAGTGGGTCAGCTCTCAAAAACCATCAAAGGTGAAAGAGGCGTTTATGTGTTTGTAGTGGATGGTTTTACCAACCCCGCCCCTATCGGCAATACCTTTAAACAAAAAGAAGGCATGTTAACCAGCCTAGGTCAACGCTCTTTGGGTGCTGCATTCCAAGCCTTGCAAGACAAAGTAGAGATAAAAGACAATAGAGTGAAATTCTATTAAGCTTAATTACGTAATTTTGTAACCGCTTCTCAAATTGGGGAGCGGTTTTTTGTTTGTAAAGGAACACCAATGGATATACAAGAAAATTTCGTTAACAAGGTAGCCGCCAGCGGACTAATTACTTTTAATCTGGAAGATTATTTGGACGAAAACGAAAGGGTACTGTACGATATCAAGGACAATTTGTTTCAAGGTCTCATCCTGAGGGAAAAAGATTTTAGAGCAATGGTAAAGGAACACAATTGGCAGCAGTACGAAGGCAAAAACATAGCCATAACCTGTAGCAGTGATGCCATTGTACCCACTTGGGCCTACATGCTATTAGCCAACAGAATGCAGCCCTATGCCAAAGAAATTGTATTTGGCGATTTGCAAACACTTGAACTGGTATTATTCAGAAAATCACTTCAAAACATTGATTTATCAGTATTTAAAGACCAAAGAGTAGTGATTAAAGGTTGCGGAAACCCTATGGTTCCGGTAGCGGCCTATGTAGAGATTACCACCTTGCTCAGCCCCCTAGTAAAAAGTATCATGTACGGCGAGCCCTGCTCTACAGTACCCATCTACAAAAAGAAAGATTAAAATTTTGGTTTACTTTTTGTAATGACATTGGTATGAGAAAACTACTTTTAATATTCGGACTAATATTCTTTTGCAGTTTCAACCCAAGACAAGAACTTAGCTTAAGAAAAGAGGTTGGTTTCAAAGAAGGCGAAGTACTGCACTATAAACTAAAATACGGTATCATTACTGCTGCTGAAGCTACTATTAAGGTACTTCCATCTGACCTAATGTTTGATGGCAAGCCCACTTTCCGCTTATCTGTTGATGCCAGCACATCGGGTACTTTTGATATTTTTTACAAAGTACGCGATCATTACGACTCCTATATTGACCGTAAAGAGCTGACACCTTATTTTTATCAAGAAAATATACGCGAAGGCAAATATCGCCGACAAGATAAGGCTCGTTTTTACCAAGATTCTAAAAAGGTAATTACCACCAACGGCACCTTCGAAACACCAAATACCCAGACATTTGATCTGGTATCGGCCTATTACTTTGCCCGCAACTTAGACATCTCTAAACTAAAACTGAACGACACATTTACTCTCAACTATTTTTTAGGTAAAGAACTTAATGCCTTGCAAATACAATACATTGGCAAAGAAACCATAAAAACCAAAATCGGTAAAATCAACTGCTTAAAATTCAGCCCATCAATAGAACCAGGCAGAGTATTTAAAAAAGACAGTAAGCTATATCTTTGGATAACCGATGATAATAACCGAGTACCAGTAAAAGCACAGGTAGAGATTTTGGTGGGCACCGTAACCCTCGAGATTAACTCGGCTAGTGGGTTAAAATATCCAATTGGCAGTAACGAATCATGATTGAAGTAGAAAACACCCTGGTCCACGAGGACATTATTAGTGAAGAATTTGTTTGCAACCTAGCCAAATGCAAGGGTGCTTGCTGTGTAGAGGGCGATGCCGGTGCACCCTTAGCACACAATGAAAAAGCTATTCTTGAAGAGATATTTCCTAAAATCAAACACCTACTTACCGAAAAAGGCCTAGCAGCAATTGCACAATATGGCACTTCGGTACTGGATGCTGATGGCGACCTTACCACCCCATGCGTAGAGGGGCACAAAGAATGCGCCTATCTGATGTTCGAAAACGGCATAGCCAAATGCGCTATAGAAAAAGCTTACGAGCAAGGTATTGTAGATTGGAAAAAACCAATATCGTGCCACCTCTACCCCATACGCATTACCGCTTACCCAGAGTTTGATGTGCTCAACTACGACCGCTGGAGCATTTGCAAAGATGCCTGTACCCTGGGTAGAGAATTGCATGTGCCCATTTACAAGTTTTTAAAGGATCCTCTAATCAGAAAATACGGTGCAGATTGGTATGCGGCTTTAGAACAATCTGTAATTGACATGAAGAGCTAAGTTTTGTAAAAACGTTTTTTTTATATTACTTAGCTAAATACTTGTATAATCCTATTTTTGTTAATCAAACATTAAGATTTTGAAGAAGATATTAATTACCGGAGGTGCCGGGTTTATCGGCTCGCACGTAGTACGTCGTTTTGTAAACAATTACCCCAACTATGAGATCGTTAATCTCGATAAACTCACCTATGCGGGCAATTTGGCCAATTTAAAAGATATTGAGAACAAGGCCAATTACCGTTTTGTGAAGATGGATATTGTTGATGCAGCCGCCATCAACGAATTGTTTAGCAAAGAACGTTTTGATGCGGTCATTCATTTAGCTGCCGAAAGCCACGTAGATCGATCCATCAGCGACCCCAGTGCTTTTGTAATGACCAATGTAATAGGTACCGTAAACCTACTCAACGCAGCCCGTGAATATTGGAAAGAAGATTATGCACAACATCGGTTTTACCACGTGAGTACCGATGAAGTATATGGTGCCTTAGGTAATACGGGCATGTTTACCGAAAGTACCGCCTACGACCCTCACAGCCCCTACTCGGCATCAAAAGCCAGCTCAGACCATTTTGTACGGGCCTATCATGATACCTATGGTCTCAACTGTGTTATCTCCAATTGTTCCAACAACTATGGCTCACACCATTTCCCCGAGAAATTAATTCCTTTGGCTATCCACAACATCAAAAACAACAAAGCAGTACCTGTGTATGGCAAAGGAGAAAATGTTAGAGACTGGCTGTGGGTAGAAGATCATGCTCGGGCTATAGATGTTATTTTCCATCAAGCAAAAAACGGACAAACCTACAATATTGGTGGTCATAACGAGTGGAAAAATATCGACCTCATTCACTTGCTCTGCAAAATAATGGACGAGAAACTAGGACGAGCACCGGGTACATCTGCCCAGCTTATTACCTTTGTAACCGACCGTGCCGGGCACGACCTACGCTACGCTATCGATTCGAGCAAACTACAAAAAGAGCTCGGTTGGGTGCCCAGCTTACAATTTGAAGAGGGACTTGCCAAAACCGTTGATTGGTACTTGCAAAACGAAGAATGGTTAAACCAAGTAACCTCTGGCCAATACCAATCTTATTACGACAAGCAATACAAAAACAGATAAATGGCGAAAATACTTGTTATTGGTGCCGGTGGGCAATTGGGGCACTGCATAAAAAAAATTGCAGAACAAAGCCAACGTAACGATTTACTGTTTCCGGATGAAGCACAAGCCAATATTTTGGACACTACTTTGCTACAGCAACTCTTTGCAGAGCATCAACCGCAGTATGTGATAAACTGTGCCGCCTACACAGCTGTGGACAAAGCCGAAGACGAAAAAGAACTGGCCTATGCCGTAAATGTTAGTGGTGCCGAAAATCTCGCAAGCTTATGCGAAAAATATCAGAGTACCCTCATCCATATCTCTACCGATTTTGTATTTGAAGGAAATCAACCGGTTTTACAAACAGAGACCGATATAACCCGTCCCATCAGTGTTTACGGCAGTACCAAGCTAGAAAGTGAACAAAAAGTAGCCCAACTACTACCCATGCACTACATTATTCGCACCAGTTGGCTCTACTCCGAGTACGGAAACAACTTTGTGAAAACTATGCTAAAGCTAGGTTCGGAGCGTGATACACTCAGCATCATTGCCGACCAAATTGGTTCGCCTACTTATGCTATAGACCTAGCCAAAGCCATCTTACACATCATAGACCAAGACAATAAAGCCTACGGCTTGTATCACTACAGCAATGAAGGAGCAGTGTCTTGGTACGATTTTGCCCAAGCTATTTTTAAGCTAGGAAATATCAAGGTAACTACCCATCCAATACCAACCAGTGCCTATCCCACCAAAGCCAGTCGCCCCCATTTTTCGGTAATGGACAAGCGCAAAATCAAAGCGTGTTTTGGTTTGGATATTCCCTACTGGCGTGATAGCTTGGAGAAATGCATAGCCGTTTTACAACAATAAACCTAATTTTTGGATTATGAAAGGAATTATCTTAGCCGGCGGAAGCGGCACCCGATTACACCCTCTAACTTTGGCTTGTAGCAAACAAATGATGCCGGTTTACGACAAACCGATGATCTATTATCCGCTATCAACCTTAATGCTAGCCGGAATTAGAGAAATTCTCATCATTTCGACCCCGCACGACCTGCCCAATTTTGAAAAATTATTGGGAGATGGTACAGACATTGGCTGCAAGTTTAGCTACGCCGTACAACACGAGCCCAATGGCTTAGCACAAGCTTTTGTAATAGGCGAAGAGTTTATAGGTAAAGACAAAGTAGCCTTGGTATTGGGAGATAATATTTTCTACGGCGATGGTTTAGCCAAATTACTACAAAATTGTGCCAACCCTGATGGTGGAGTGGTATTTGCCTACCAAGTGTCAGATCCCGAACGCTACGGTGTGGTAGAATTTGACCAACACAAAAATGCCGTCTCTATTGAAGAAAAACCTGCAAAGCCAAAATCAGATTATGCCGTACCAGGGCTCTACTTTTACGACAACGATGTAGTAGAGATTGCTAAAAGTATTAAACCATCGCCCAGAGGTGAGTATGAAATTACCGATGTAAACCGGGTATATTTGGAGAGGGGAAAACTAAAGGTAGGTGTGCTTAGCCGTGGCACAGCTTGGTTAGATACCGGAACTTTTGCTTCATTGATGCAGGCCGGTCAGTTTGTACAAATTATTGAGGAACGCCAGGGTCTGAAAATTGGATGTATAGAAGAAGTTGCTTACCGCATGGGATTTATTGACGCTGAGCAACTCAAAAAGATAGCCCAACCCCTAGTAAAAAGTGGTTATGGCAGTTACTTGTTGAAGTTGGTGAAATAGCTTAGTCAAATTAGTCTGTAAATTATTCCTAAAAATGAGATATAGCTTATTTTGATTTTATATTCTGCACTAATTTATCAGAATGACTAAACGCTTTGTCATATTTTTTCTCTTTTCAACTATTGCATTTATATCTGCAAGTGCTATTTATTTGAAATTTGGAAAGATTGTAATAAGCACAAAAAATCATAAAAAGGCTATCATTATCAGTAAAAGATGTATAGGTAGTACAGTAGAGCTATTTAGCAATGATAATGGTACCACTTTTGAATGGCAAAAAAATGATATTATTATTAATGGTGCTACAAAGAATAGTTATAAACCTACTGCAGCTGGAAAGTACAAACTGATAGTAGATGGTGTTGCCAGCAATGAAATAGAGTTAAATTTTGCTAACCCAACCGTTAGTTTTACACATAACTCGACAGGCAATGCTTGTGGTACAGAAACCGTAAAATTTACCAATACTTCTACTAACGGCGAAACCTACGAATGGGATTTTGGAGATGGACAAACAAGCACAGAAAAAGAGCCAACACATGAATTTAAAGCGACACCTGGCGGGGGTACGCAATCTTTTAACGTTAAATTAACGGTAACCAGTGCGGAGTGTAAAAGTGTAATATCAAGTGAACAGACTATATCGGTTAAGCAAACTCCTGATGCTAATTTGGGAGGCACTGGATCTTACACATACGAAAACAAACCTTATTTTAAAGCTTGTTCTAACAATGCTTCTACATTTAACTTTACAAATCAATCTACCACAACAGGAATAAACATCTCTTATAAAATTGATTGGGGGGATGGAAGCACCGTATTTGAATCTAATACATTTACTGCAACATCTCATTCATACAGCAAGGGTATTCATACTTTAACTTATACAGTAACAGGAAGTAATGGATGTGTAAGTACAATCATATATACGGTTTTTGTAGGAGGTAATCCGGCGGTTGGTTTGGGTAATCCAGGTAATACTTCTATATGTACCGGGCAAACGTTAGAATTTCCGGTTACCTTAACAGAAAATAACCCTATGGGAACCACCTATACCATAAAATTTAATGATGGTTCGCCCGAAATTGTTTTGCCACATCCTTTGCCCCCAGATTATAAGATTGTACATACCTTTACTAAAAGTTCTTGTGATAACATTAGTTACAATGGTACAACAGCATATCGAAATGCTTTTGCCTTATCTATAGAAGCATATAATCCTTGTGGTAAATCTGGTGCAAGTGTAGTTCCTATATATGTGTCGGATAAACCAAAAGCGTCTTTTACTATTGACAAAGGAAAAACAGTATGCGAAAATACTTCGTTGAAATTTACAAGCACAAGCAAAGGAAATACGGCTTCTTCATCGGGCTGCCAGATTGGGAAATTGATATGGGTTGTAGAACCGATTGGAGGAAGTCCTATGTCGGGTTATTCTACTTCAAGTAAATTGGGTAATGATTTTGGATTAACAGCCGACCCTAGTAGTTGGGATGGAGGAGCAACAAGCATAAATATATTATTTAAAACAGCTGGAAAATATCGTGTAAGTTTAAAGGTTGCAGCAGATGCTGGAACCGGAAACTGCGGGCCTGATCTATATTCGGAAGAAATCTGCGTAAACCCGAAACCAACCGCCACTTTTACTTTGCCCACAACAACAAGTTGTGCACCTTTTACGCTAAAAGCAACCAATACATCATCTGCTCCAAATTGTGGCACAAACACTTACCAATGGACGGTAACATCAAGTAGCACCGATTGTGATGTTGCTGCGGCATTGCCTACCTATATAAACGGCACAAACGCTACATCTGCCAACCCGGAATTTAAATTCGATAAACCCGGGAAATACCGAATTACTTTAACAACAACCAGTGGTGATGCCAGCTGTTCAACTACATCTACACCACAAGAAATAATTGTTAAAGCGCCACCAACAGCTGTTATCAACCTAAACCCAACCTCTATTTGCGAGGGGGCAAGTATCAGCCCTACGGCTACGGTAAAAAATTGCTATGCTGCCGATGCAGCAACCTATCTATGGGAGGCAACTAACGCAAATATTACCAATGCTTCATCGGCTACGCCAACTATTACATTTACCCAAAAAGGTAGCCAAACTATTAAGCTGACAGTAACTAACAGCTGTGGTACAAACACTTACACCAAACAATTAACCGTTACCGAAGTTCCTGTTTTAAACAGCATAATTGATAAAACTTTTTGTAATGGAGAAGCGGTACAAGCAATTAATTTTGGCATAAACGGTTTCGGTTCTGCAACGTATACTTGGACAAACAGCAATTCCGCAATAGGCTTGGCTGCATCGGGTACGGGAAATTTACCATCTTTCACAGCAAAAAACACAGGCACAGTACCTATTACCGCCACTATTACCGTTACACCAAAATCGGGTAATTGTACGGGGCTGCCTAAAACATTTACCATTACGGTTAATCCGGGGGCGCAAGCGGCTAATGCAGGCGTCGCCCAAAACCTATGTAATGTTACCAGTACCGTTTTAGATGGTTCGGAAGCTAAATTAGGAGGTGAGTGGTCGGTAGTTTCGGGTACGGGTATAAGCTTTACCGATAAAAACGACCCTAAAACTCAAGTATCAGGTTTACAACCTGGAGTAACTTATACTTTCAAGTGGACAGTAAATGGTTATGCGCCATGTAGTTCATCTAGCGCTACCGTTACCATTACAGTAGCTCCTACAACCGTTGGCGGCACAACCAGCGGAGCTACCAAATATTGTGGAACTTCAACCATTGGAACTGTTACTTTAACTGGACATACGGGAAAGGTTGTACGTTGGGAAAAATCTACAAATGGCACAAATTGGACGGACGTAACGCCCAATAATACCTCTACAACATTAACCTACAACAACTTATCTACTACCACCTATTATAGAGCAATAGTAAAAAGTGGATTTTGTAACGAAGAAAAATCTACCGAAACCAAAATAGAAATTGCGGCAAAACCCAATGTGCCAACTGCCACCCAGAACTACACTTATTGCTTGGGTGAAACAGCTTCGCAATTAACTGCAACAGGTACGGATTTAAAATGGTATTAAGCTTTACCACTAAATAGTGCCAATTTACTAACAGTAGCACCAACACCTAATACTTCAACCGCCTCTACTACTAATTATTACGTTACTCAAACGATAGATGGTTGCGAGAGTGGCCCTACCACTATTAGCGTTAAGGTAAATCCGGCCATTGCAAATAACACAATTTCTGCCAACCAAACCATTTGTAAAAACGGCAGCCCTAATCAACTGAAGAATAGTAGTGTGGCTATCAGCGGAGGTTCGGGCTCATTTACCTACCAATGGCAAAGCTCGCCCGATGGGACAACCTTTACCGATATCCCTAATGCTACTGCCTTAACCTATCAGCCTGGTGCGTTGGCCGTAGATACTTATTACCAAAGAATAGTAACCAGTGGTTCCTGTATTTCAATATCAAATATTGTTAAAATTACAGTACAGGGTGAGTTAACCGGTATTAATATTTCTGCTGGCCAAACCATTTGTTATAATACGGCACCCACAAAACTAATCGGTGAAACCCCAGCAGGAGGTAGTGGTACGTTCAGCTATGTTTGGCAAAAATCAACTACCTCTGCAACCAATGGTTTCACCGATATTGTAGGGGCTACTGATGTAGATTATCAGCCTACAGGATTAACACAAACCACGTATTTTCGTAGAACAGTTACCAGCGGCTCTTGTAAAGGTATTTCTAACATAGTAACCATTAAGGTAACTCCACTATTTTCCTTGCAACAATTGCCAGATTTGGTAATTTGTAATAATACTGCTCAAAATGCCGTTGATTTTGCTGCCGATTTAAACAGTCCTAATATTAGCTATAAATGGATAAATAGTGAAACTACAATTGGACTTGTAGCAAGTGGAGATAACGCAATTCCTAGTTTTACCGCTACCAACACTACAAAAAAACCTTTAATAGCTACTATTACCTATAAAGGCACTTATACGGAGGATGGCACAATGTGCGAAGCAGCTGCAAGGAACTTTAAAATAACGGTTTTACCAACTATTAATATAACTTCCAATTTATCTGATATAACATTTTGTGCCAATATTTCAACTTCGGCTATTGCTTTATCGTCCGATGCCGAAAGCTTCACCGGGGCACAGGTTAAATACCGTTGGTCATCATCATTACCTATTGGCTTGGCCGATGGCGAAGGAGCTGAAATTCCATTATTTACGACCATAAATACCACTGATGCGCCTATAACATCCGTAATAACTGTTATACCCTTATATATTTATGGAGGCAAAGCCTGTGAAGGAACGCCCAAAACTTTCCAGATTACAGTAAATCCTGCACCAAAAGTTAATTTTTCAATTTCCAATCAGGTAATTTGTAGCGGTAGTACTAGCAACGAATTGAACTTAGCCAGCGCCACCAGCAATGTGGCCATATCATGGACTGCTCAACCCGTAGCCGGAATTACAGGTATGGTACTAAGCGGAACAGACAAAATTCCTGCACAAACTTTAATTAATACCACCAATGCACCAATTACAGTAGTTTATTTAGCGCAAGCAACAACCACTGGAGATGCTGCTTGTGCTGGTATTTCAACAGAATATAAAATAACCGTAAATCCAATTCCGGTAGTTACGGCCACTGCAAATAATAAAACTATTTGTAATAACGAGAGGGTAAATATAGCCCTCAACAGTAATGTTACGGGCACGAAATTCATATGGACGGTATCAGCAAATACCAATGTAACAGGTATTACCGATGGGAAAGGAGATCATATCAATCAGTTATTATTCAATACATCGGTAGATCCACAAATGGTAACTTATACTGTTACGCCAATTTTTGAAAATGGCCAGGTAAATTGTAACGGTACACCAATTGAAATTAAGGTCTTAGTGAACCCATCACCTACAGTTAGTTTTTCAACAGCAGATATAATAATATGTTCAAATAACACTACCGCTCCGGTTACACTAAATAGTACTACACCAAATGCTAAAATTTCATGGCAGGCTATTGTTCCTACCGGAATTTCGGGTATAATGACCACATCGGGATCTAACACAATTCCTCAAGAAACCATACAAAACACTACTAATACACCTTTAACCATAGTTTACAAAGCAGTAGCCAAAACAGATGATGCCAATACTTGTGCTGGTGCAGAAGCAATTTACAAAGTAGTTGTTAATCCGGTGGCTAGATTAACTAATAATAAACTTGAGCAAAACGTATGCTCGGGAGCCACATCAAACGAAGTGGTATTGCAAAGTAACGTTGTAGGAGCTACTTTTAGTTGGACCGCTACAGCAAGCTCAACATCTGTTACTGGGTTTATGACTAGTGGTTCGGGAAATATACCCAAACAAACTCTTATAAATACAAGTACCGAGGTACAAAAAATCACTTATCAGATAAGCCCATCATCTTATAATTGTGAAGGTATTTTAGCTAAATATGAAATTTACGTTTATCCATCACCAATATTTACTAGCAATCAACTTAAAACGGAAATATGTAGCGGCAAACCTTTTGTTTATGTACCAACAAGTTCAAGCACAGGTGTAACTTTTACTTGGTCAAGAGCAGCAATAAAGGGTATAAGTAATGCTGCTTCAAACGGAAGTGGGGTAGATGCTGCCGCAACGATAAACGAAACTTTAATAAACACAACTATAAATCCAATAAATGTAACCTACGAAATCCAAATGAGTATTAATGGTTGTACATCAGGCGTGAAAACACCAGTAGTTGTAACAGTAAATCCACCAACAACAGCAAGTTTTGGTTTATCTGAAGTTACTGGATGTGCACCTTTTAATCTGGTAATTAAAAATTTAAATTCCAGAGCATTGAACAGTACTTACACCGTAGATTTTGGGGATGGAAGCCCACTGAAAGTATATAACGACACCCGAGATATTACCCATACTTATGAGAACGACACCAAATTGGTAAAGCTTTTTTATATTACCATTACTACTAAAAACGAATGTGGAGAGGTTATTTCCAAACCTTACGAAATTAGGGTACAGCCACAAACAGTTTTTTCAAAGCTTGTTTTAGATGCAAGCCAAACTTTTGGTTGTGCTCCTTTTGCTGTCGATTTTTCCACCAGCAATCAATCTACTGGAGCAAACCGATATACTTGGGACTTTGGCGATGGCCAACCAATACAACAAACGAGTACTACAACTGAGAAAATAGTTCATTTATTTGATAAACCAGGAAACTATACCATAACGCTAACTGCTACAAACGGTTGTTCTACTATTATTACTACAGAAACAGTTACCGTTTACCCACAAGTTAATACAGATTTTATAATAGCTGTACCACAAGAGTGCATAAATCAGTCGGTACAGTTTACTAATTTGGCCAACCCTCAATTTACATCATTCTGGGATTTTGGTGATGGACAAACCAGCACCGCCGTAAATCCAAGCCATAAGTATAGTACTCCCGGACTAAAAACAATCACCTTACGTTCAACACAGTTGTACCCTAACGGAGGTTCATGTACTGCTATTGCCACAAAAACATTACTCGTTTTGGATGCGCCAAGCGCTACATTTACAACAAATGCTTCCAGTCTAAATTGCGGTCCATTTGTAGTAACGGTAAAGGCAGATGATAAAAACGCTGTAAATGTAAAATGGGATTTTGGTGATGCCAGTAGCCCCGACAATATTACCACGGGACAAACATCAAGCCACACTTACACAAAAGGGGGCAACTATATTATCACAGCTACAGCTTACAATGCACAAGGCTGCACAAGTACAAGCACACAAATTATAAAAATTACCGAAGGCCCTATTGCTCAATTCATACCTTCGATGAGTGAGGTGTGTGGCACAAGTGGCACTCTAAAATTTACAAATAACTCAAGCTACTCTGGCACAGATATACTAAACTATAAATGGTATGTAAACGACAATTTGGTTGCTTCATCAAAGGATTTAACCTATAGTTTTAATGTGCCGAATGCAGCTGTCTTACCTTATATTTTTAATGTTAAACTTGAAGTAAGCAATATCGTAGGGTGCAAAACTGTTGCTATTAAGGCAATTCAATTCAACCCTTTACCTAAAGCAGTATTTACACTAAGCACCAACAAAGGTTGTGTACCTTTTGCACTAGACATCAATAACCAATCAGAATACAGTGACTCTTTTGAATGGTACCTCAATAACATTCTAGTTTCAACTGAAAAAAAACCACAAATAATATTAGATGACTATGGTAAAACATACACCATAAAGCTATTAGCAAAAAACAAATATGGCTGTACGATTAGTGAACAAAACCTGCAGGCCACAACATATCCATTTTTAAAAGCAGATTTTGATATCGCAGAAACATTAAGTTGCAACGGTTTGCTAAACTTATCTGTCAAAAACAACTCTGTAGGGGCCACTAGTTATGTTTGGGATTTTGGTGACAACAGTCCGATATACACCGGCAAAACACCAACACATAGTTACGGAAATCCGGGCGAATATTTCTTAAAGCTTAAAGTAAGTAACAACTTTTGTACAGATGAGAAAGTTATAAAAGTGGTCGTATCTACATCGCCTAAAGCTTCATTTTTAGCTGATGTAAAACTCGGTTGCAGCCAATTGACGGTTACTTTTCAGAACACCTCTGTAAATGCAAGTGATTTTCTTTGGGATTTTGGTGATGGCACTTACTCTAAAGAAATAAATCCTATTCACAATTATGTATATTCTTCAAAGCCTTACACAGTAAAACTAATCTCAAAAAACAAATATGGTTGTGAAGATATTGCAATACAAAATGCCTACATAACTGTTTTACCACCACCAATTGGCACAATACACATTAATCCCAACAAAATTATTAAGGTGCCAAATTATAGTTTTACGTTTGATGTTAGCAGCCCTGAAAATATTATCAATTACCGTTGGGATTTTGGCGATGGAACTTTCTCAGACAAAAAAGAAATTATACATAGATACGATAGATGGGGCACCTACAAAGTGCGCTTACAGATTACTAATGCGGCCAATTGTGTCAATGTATTGGAAGAAGAAGTTACCATTTTGGATGTCCCTGGATATTTGTTTATACCCAACGCTTTCGAACCTGAGAACCCCAACCAAGACCTGAAAATATTTAAAATAAAAGCAAGTGGACTAGCCACTTATCAGTTAAAGATTTTCAACAAATGGGGACAATTATTGTGGCAAACAAATCTATTGAGTGATGACGGTGTGCCCCTAGAATATTGGGACGGCAAATTGAAAGGTGAGATTTTACCACAGGGCGCATATTATTGGAAAGCAGAAGCAACCTATATTAATGGTGGTGTTTGGAAGGGCATGAAATATCAAAATAATACGGAGACAAAAACCGGGGTTGTACATTTAATTCGATAATTTTATGAAAATACGGGTTGTATCTATATTAATGATGCTTTTATTTCAAGGCAATATACAAGCCCAAGATTTGATATACTCTCAATTTTATAATGCCCCAAGTTTTTTAAATCCAGCTCTTACTGCACAATTTGATGGCGATTTCAGACTTAATGCTATCTATCGGTCTCAATGGACAAAGATGCAAGGCACATTAAACAGCTATACTTTTTCTGCCGAATACCAACTCCCACTTTTGGGTAGCGGCATTGGGTTAATTGCCACCAAATCAACCGAAGGTTCAGCCTATTTATCCAAATTAAATGTATCCGGCTTATATTCTTATAGTATCGACTTAAATGAAATAAGTACCCTTTCTTTTGGGATACAAGGTGGATTGACAAATCGGAGAATAGATGTAGACAAACTAATATTTGCAGACCAATTAGATGATAAAGGTATTATAAATGGTGCGGGTTCAGCAGCATCAGTATTTGTAAATAATAAAAAGAGCTTTTTTGACAGCGGTGCAGGTATAAACCTAGTCCTCGATCAATTTATGCTTGGGATTTCTGCTCAGCATCTCAACCAACCTAATGAAGCTCTTACAGGCCAAACGGCACGCCTACCCATGAGATATGGATTACATACTAGTTTTATGATCAGCTTGGACAGGTACGGCGAAGACCTGCCTGCTATAATACCCTCATTAGTGGCTTATAGGCAAGACAAAATAAACACGATAAGTGCCGGATTTCAATTCAAAACAAACACAATAAACTTTGGTTTATGGTATAGAGGCGATGGCAAACAAAATGATGCAATTGTATTTTCCTTAATCTTTGATTTGTTTAAAAACTACGACACCAATAGTAAATTCAGAATTGGGCTAAGTCATGATGCCACGACCTCCAGATTAAACTACACCAATACAGCAGGCACTACAGAGGGCGCTGTTGTGTATGAATCTGAAATACCTGGACGATCAGAAGCTAGGTACTACAGAACCAGAGCTAATAATTTTAATAGATGCTATAAATTTTATTAATAATCTGCACCAATCAGACTAAATAGCTTAAACACAAAAAAGCCTTAGCATTTTTTATACTAAGGCTTTTCTTTTGCGGTCTGGACGGGACTCGAACCCGCGACCTCCGCCGTGACAGGGCGGCATTCTAACCAGCTGAACTACCAGACCTTCCTTTTTCGGAAACTTTGTTTTTCCGTTTGGGTTTGCAAATATAGCTCCTTTAATCTATTCTGCAATAAAAATTTTAAAATAATTTAGGCTTTTTTATCCTTCAAACAACAATATTTTGCTAACTGCCACACTATCACTCAAATGACAAATTACTAAGAACCATATGTGCTTGCAAAAAATCAGCCCATAGGCTTTCAACAATTGTCGCTGCTGGCCTCACCGTATGTAATCCTGCTGACACTTGACCTATTTCTAACTCACCCTCTTGCATATCACCCTCAAACATTCCCTTTTTGGCTCGAGCTTTACCCAGCAACATGGCTAGCTCATTGGCAGTTGCTCCGGCCTGTTCGGCTTGACTTACTTTCTCAGCAAAATTGTTCTTTAACAAACGAACAGGTACAAGTTTTTTTAAATGCAAGTGGGTATCGCCCTCTTGGGCCTCAATAATTTTTTGTTTAAAATTACTATGCGCCGATGACTCTTCTGCCACCACAAAGGCCGAGCCTACTTGTACCCCCTCTGCCCCCAAAGCGAAAGCTGCCAACATAGATTTGCCACAAGCAATACCCCCGGCAGCAATTATAGGCACAGTTATTAGCGGCTTCAATAAAGGCAACAAACATAAGGTGGTGGTTTCTTCCCTACCGTTGTGCCCACCGGCTTCAAAACCTTCGGCCACAATAGCATCTACGCCACATTGTTGTGCCTTGAGCGCAAATTTGGTATTCGCAACTACATGCACCACCGTAATATCGGCAGCTTTCAAAAAAGCGGTCCATGTTGCAGGATTTCCGGCAGAAGTAATCACAATTTTTACGCCCTCTTCTACAATTATATCCATTAGTAACCTTATATCTGGATAAAGCAAAGGCACATTTACCGCAAATGGCTTTGAAGTAGCCTTTTTACATTTACGGATGTGTTCTCGCAAAACCTCCGGATACATGGAACCTGCACCAATTACCCCCAAGGCACCGGCCTCAGCAACAGCCGCAGCCAATCGCCAACCGCTACACCAAACCATACCAGCTTGTATGATTGGGTAATCGGTCTGAAACAGCTCAGTAATTCTATTTTTATGTTTTAGCATATTCGCTGTATTGGGGTACTTGTACTTATCTGGAATTGCTCATTAAGATTTAAGTTAATTATCCCTGGTTTTTTACCTTTCTGGAAACTACCAAACCTGTCGGCCACATTCAGTGCTTTTGCACCATTTAGTGTAGCCCATTTCAGCAAACGCTCAAAAGGAAGGTTAAAATTCTGTTGCAACACGCCCATCTCGGCCAAAATACTAAGTTGTGTATTGCTCCCTAAACTATCTGTTCCTAGAACGACGCGAGTTTCGGCAGCATCAAACAAACCAACATCGGGCAAACGATTTTCTATATAGAGATTGGCACTAGGACACAAACACCAATATAAAAAGCTGTGCTGTTCCTCGGCGTAAAGCAAATCGCTGGTTGTTGTAAGGGTATTGTGCACCAACAATAAATTATTTTGGGGCATTTGCGGCAACAAATAACGTAAAGAACTCTGTCCTTGGCCATGAAAATCAGCTAGCGCAACCCCCATCCTTTCATATAGCTCGGTAAAGCTACCTCTGCCCTCTTTAAAAAGTTCGGTCTCGGCAAGGGTTTCTTGGTTATGTATGCTCAAAACATCGGTGAAAGTGGTATGGTTTCGTATTGCCTCGAAAAGATCGGGCCAAACCGAGTAGGGAGCGTGAGGCACAAAAGAACTAGCTAAACCAGCAAAACCCTCTTTTACACTTATAGCCTGTGTCATGATATCAGCCGCTGCTCTATCAAAACCAAATACTTCTACAAAAGTATGGTAATAGAGCTTGCTATCTCGCTTAATTGAAGCAGATACCGAACGATTGGAAATATCTCCAACAGCAACAATACCATTGCTCAACATCTCTTGATCGGCCAACTGCATGGCCTGTTGAATTTCTTCATCGCTAAACGTATCTCGCAAAGCCACAACCGCATTTACAAAGGCTGGCAATCCGCTATGAGTTGCTATTTTTTCTTTTAGGTGCGAAAGCTCTAAGTGGCAATGTGCGTTTACAAAGCCCGGAACCAGTACTCCATCAAAATGCTGAATAAGTGCGGGATCCAAGTCACTAGCCAATTGAGCGTCAAAAACAGCCAAAATTTCTCCGGTATGTTCATCAACACAAAGTACTCCATTTTTTAAGGGAGCAGAGCTAACCGGAAAAACCCAAGGAGCCGAAAGGTATTTGGTCATACTGCAAATTAAGTGCAATTTGTCCGATTTTTAAAATAATTGAAACTCAGTATATTTTTTTTTGAGAATGGATGCAACATTTTTTAAACTATTGCGACTATATTATTGAAATCAAAAACAATAAATAAAAAATAACAATTTGTCTGTTAACCTCTGCATCAACGAAGCCGAACTGGTAAGGCAATGCCTGGCTGGCGATGAAAAAAGCTTTTCTGTGCTGTATAAGCAGCATGCAAAAGGTGTTTATCACAGTGTGCTGCGTATTACCGGACACGCCGAAGATGCCGAAGATGTGGTACAAGAAGCCTTCTACAAAGGTTTCACGCAATTAGAACGACTGCAAAACAGTACAAATTTTGGGGCTTGGATAAAAAAGATAGCCATTAACATGGCCATTAGCCAATTGCGAAAAAAGAAAATGAGTTTTACTGACGATAGTCAACTGAGCCAAATTGCTGATGACACGGACACTTCAGAGGAAGAAATTTTCAATTACCAGGTTGAAGAGGTAAAAGCAGCCATAGAAGCGCTACCAGACGGTTACCGAACGGTGCTTTCGCTCTACCTTTTTGAAGATTACAGCCAAGAAGATATAGCAAAAACTTTAGGAATTAGTAACGCTACTGTTCGTAGCCAGTATCACCGAGCAAAAAAGAGCATTTATCTATCACTAAAAGACAAAAGCTATGAAAGAACCTGATTTCTTAAAACAATATATCCAAAAGAATCGGGCCTACTTTGAACACGAAGAGCTACCCGAGGCACTATTTGAGCGAATAGAAAAACGTTTAGAAGTAAACATTGTGCAAAAGCGAAGTAAGCCTTTAAAAATATGGCTGTGGACTGCTGTAGCTGCTGCTATGATATTGGCAATTGGTGCTTTGATGTTTCAACCTCCGTCGGTACATAAAGAGCAAGTATTGGTACAGCAAGTAAACATCAAACACAACAAAGTACCAAAAACAAATAGCTCAAAACAGGTTGAACTTGAGGAACCCTCAGTTGAAATTATTACCGAGAACCACGAAAGAAAAGTTCACTTGGCAAAAGCAATAACCTTAAGTCCCGAGCAACAACTTATTAAAGACATGAACAATTCGGGCTCTGCTGCAACACGCCTAAATGCTGTTTTGCGAAGTGCTAATTGGCCTCAAGATAACGACCGGGTTAAAAATGCCCTACTTGAGCGTTACAAGTCCGATGAAAATATCAACGTGCGCCTAGCCGCTTTTGAGCAATTGGCTAGCTATAACCAAGACCAGGCAATAATTGAAGAGCTAGAGAAATCGCTTCTTGCCCAAAACGACCCCAATATGCAAGTTGAACTGGTAAATTTTATCAGCAAAAGAAAAAATACAGAAAACGCATTGAAACTCATCGAACTAGCCATGAGACCCAATACCAATCTGGTAGTAAAGGAGCAAATCTATTATTCACTCGTATCCAATTAATTATAAAACAATATGAAAACAACTAATCTATTTACCTTACTGCTTATTGCCTTGCCGCTAATGATGAAGGCACAGGAAGCAAATAAAACCTACAAAATCACGAAAACCAGTGGTAAAATCGTGTTAAGCAATGTAACAAAGGCCAATATTGAAGGATATAACGGCAATGAGGTCATTATCACCCAAACAGCACCTGCTAAAGCTAGCAAGGAAGACCCCAGAGCTGCCGGCTTGACTGCTTTGAGTAGTGAAGGGTTTGACAATACCGGATTGGGGCTAAGCACCAAAGAAAAAGATCAGACCCTCTATATTTCCGTGATAGCCAAAGAAAGCCAAGAAGTTTTAAATATAAAAATGCCACAACAATTGGCCTTATCAATAAAATCGGTAGGTTTCGGTTTTGCCGACACGAAGATCAGCTTGAAGGGTTTGAGCGGAGAGATAGAAATTTCATCTAATAGCCAAGGCGACATTAAATTTAGTGAAATAAAAGGACCACTGAGCATCAAAACCATGAGTACCAATGTTGAAGGCAAATTGCTCCCTGCTATAAAAGGACCTATTTCTATCGTAACCCTAGATGGATTTATAGACCTAGCCATAAACCCAAACACCAAAGCCAATGTGGCCATCAGCAATTTAGACGGAGCACTTTACGCTGATAAAAGTTTAAATCTTGAAAAAACCGAATCAAAAAGTACAGCTTTAACTTTTGAGAACTTTGACAAGCTGAAAGTGAGTGGGATACCTACTACCATTACAGTTCAAGGCAAGAAAAAAGAGGGTGTAAAAATTAATTCTGACAGTGTCTTTATCTTTATGCGAGAACAATTCAAAGAATTAGACAAAAAAATAAAAGGCGAAGACATTCGTTCTATAAATGTGGATAAATCAAAAGGCACCGTAACTGTGCAAGGTTTTGCCATAGGATCAACCTACAACGGAACACTAAATGGTGGTGGAGAACAAATTATCCTAAAATCAACCAGCGGAAAAATTTACCTCAGAAAATAAACAACCAAAGAAAATCGAAAAACGAACAACGAACAACGAACAACGAAAAGACGAAAAACGAAAAACGAACATCGGACATCGGACATCTAGAAACGAACAACAAAAAGACGAAAGACGAGGAAACAAAACAACACCCTCACCTAATCCTCTGGGCAGAACCAAAGTGAAGACCAATTATCCAACTGAAAATTATCAGCAACTATCTGGTAAATATCGTCGGTAGTAACTTGTCTAATCTTTTCAAAAACAGTAGAAAGCGAGTCAATCTGACCGTAATCAATCAAGCTCTTGGCCATAGAGATCAGCAAACCAATGCGGTTCTCTTCGGCCAGGGCTATTTGGCCTATAAATTTTTGTTGAGCTCGGTACAACTGCAATGTACCCATTGGTTTGTCGTGAAGTTTTTTAATTTCTTTTTGTATCAGCTGCAAAGCTTTTTTAGTCTTCTCGGCATCGGTACCAAAATAAATTGCGAACAAACCCGTATCACTATACGCCGAGTAATTTGATTCGATGGTATAGGCAATGCCGTATTTCTCTCTAATTTGCAGATTGAGTACCGAGCTCATTCCCATACCACCAAACCAATTATTGAAAAGTAATAGAGCTGTTTTGAGGCGATGCTGCAAAGAATAAGTGCTAGTACCCATCATGTAGTGACTTTGCACAATAGGCTTTACCAATTTTACTTGTTTTGGGGCCAATAGTATGGGCACCTGGCGTTTACGTACTGTTGTTCTGTTTTCGGGGATTTCACCAAAATAGCGTTCCACCAGTTTCAACAGTTTTGACCATTTATAATTGCCCATCACGGCTAGTACCATCTCGTCCGTCCGATAATTTTGAAGCATATAAGCCTCAACTTGCTTTTTCTCAAGCTTACTAACACTTTGGGCATTGCCCAATATGTTGTGGCCAAGAGCGTGACCAGCAAAAACCAAATCTTCAAAATCATCGTTAATAGCCTCCTCGGGCGAGTCTAAATAAGAAGCAATCTCATCCAAAATCACTCCCTTCTCTTTGTCCATATCGGCTTTGGCAAAAATAGAATGAAACAAGATATCGTTCAACAAGTCCAATGTCCTATCCACGTAAGCCGTCAGAAACGAGGCATGCACACAAGTATATTCTTTGGTAGTATAAGCATTCAGGTCGGCACCAACACTCTCTAAACGGTTCAAAATCTGGTTAGTATTGCGTTTTTCGGTATGCTTAAAGATGAGGTGTTCAATAAAATGAGCCAAACCCATCTCGTGTTCTTGCTCGTCTCTAGACCCTGCATTGATTAAAAAACAAGCATGAGCTATTGTAGAGGTCGAGGGGACGTGTAAAAGCCGAATCCCATTTTTGAGTTGATGTAGTTGATACTCCATTTTTGTGCTGCAAAGATAATCAATGTTTGCGGGCTTAGCCGCTAATAATTTACTCTACTAAGTATTCTTGTCAAGAAGTAGTAGCCTAACCTGCCATTTTGACCTGATTTACAGTTTGGAACAAGCCTTGATAAACCTAGGCATACCATTAACTATTTCGTTTTTTTAACTATGACAACAGAAAAAGGAAGTATTTCCATACACACCGAGAACATTTTCCCGATTATTAAAAAATTCTTGTATTCTGACAACGAGATTTTTTTGAGAGAATTGGTTTCTAATGCCGTTGATGCGGTGCAAAAAATAAAAAGATTAGCTGCTCTAGGTCAATACACCGGCATATTGGGCGACACAGGGGTAGAAGTGAAATTGGATGAAAAAGCAAAAACCATCACCATTAGCGACAATGGTTTGGGGATGACTGCCGATGAAATAAAAAAATACATCAACCAAGTAGCTTTCTCGGGTGCTAGCGAGTTTGTAGAAAAATTTAAAGACGCTAAAGATGCCAACGAGATAATCGGTAAGTTCGGTTTAGGATTTTACTCTGCCTTTATGGTAGCCGATTTGGTAGAAATAGAAACCTTATCCTACCAAGACGGTGCCGAGGCTGCCCGTTGGACTTGTGATGGCAGTACCAGCTTTGAAATTTCTGCCGGCAAACGCACCAGCAGAGGTACAGATATCATACTTCATATCAATGCCGAAAGCGAAGAGTTTTTGAGCCAATATAAAATACAAGAAATATTAGACAAGTATGCCAAATTCTTACCTGTGCCTGTAAAATTCGGCACCAAAACCGAAAGTGTTGAAGATGGTGAAGATAAGGATGGCAAGAAAAAATACAAATCGGTAGAGGAGGATAATATTGTGAACACCACACAGCCCATCTGGACTAAAGCTCCTGCTGATTTGGCAGATGCCGACTATTTAGATTTTTACAGACAGCTTTACCCATTTGCCGAAGAGCCCTTATTTTGGATACACCTCAATGTCGATTATCCGTTCAACCTCACCGGAGTACTGTATTTCCCTAAAATAAAAGACGATTTTGATTTACAACGTAACAAGATAAAACTCTTTAGCCGTCAGGTTTTCATCACCGATGAGGTAAAAGATATCGTACCCGAGTTTTTGATGCTTTTACACGGTGTGATAGACAGTCCCGACATTCCGCTCAACGTGTCGAGAAGCTTTTTACAGGCCGATTCTAATGTAAAGAAAATAAACACCTATATCACCAAAAAAGTAGCCGATAAACTTGCCGAACTTTACAAAGCAGACCGCAAAGTTTATGAAGAAAAATGGAGCGATATTGGGCTTTTCGTGAAATACGGGATGATCAGCGATGAGAAATTTTATGAAAAAGCCAAAGATTTTGCTTTGCTAAGCAATACTAGCAAGGAAAACTTTACCTTCGAAGAATATAAAGGAAAAGTTGAGGCAGCACAGACAGATAAAAACGGTAATCTAGTTTACCTCTATACCACAGACCCCGATAAGCAAGACGGTTTTATACAAGCGGCACAGAAAAAAGGTTATGATGTATTAGTGATGAACAGCCCTATAGATCAGCATTTTGTAAGTAGTCTTGAGCAAAAACTAGAAAAAATCCAATTAAAACGGGTTGATGCTTCGGTAGCCAATCAGTTAATAGAAAAAGACGAGAAATTAGATGCGGTGCTGAGCGAAGAACAACAAAAAACCGTTAAAGAGATATTTGAGCAAGCCATCAATAAAAGCAGCTACACTGTTGAGGTAGTAGCCTTAAACCCCGATGATGCACCTGTAACCATAACCATGGACGAGTTTATGCGCCGCATGAAAGACATGGCCAAAATGGGTGGCGGCATGAGTTTTTACGGCAATATGCCCGATAGTTACAAAGTTGCTATCAACGGAAACCACAAATTGATGTCAAAAATTCTTGCAGCAGACACCACAGAACAAGGCAAATATGCCAAACAAGCTGTAGATTTAGCTTTGCTCTCTCAAGGTATGCTTACTGGTGCAGACCTTACCGAATTTGTCAATCGTAGTGTAGAGTTGATCTAAACTACACCTCATAACAATAGCACAACCGCCATCGTTTAAATTAAACATGGCGGTTTTTTTCTTCTAGATCATGAACAGAAAACTCCCTTTAAGCCCATTCTTGCTATTTGCAGTACTGCTGTTTCTACTCAACGAGTACACCTTAAATGCACTTGCTCCTTTACTCAACAAAACAACAATAGTTGGCCTGTGGCTATTGCCTAGCCTTAGTCTATTGCTCTTATTTTATGCTTTAATGCGGATACAGGTTGAGGGCATGAGCCTAAAGTTTAAACTGTCGGCACATGTATTATTGGTCTATTTCTCTTCATTATTGGTTATGGTGACCGTACTGTTGCTTACCGATATTGTTCGGCTTGTAGTAGCAGTAGCTAAGTTTTTTATCGATCAACAAGGCTTTGTACTAATGTCTCGACCAACCTTTACCGGCTATGCTGCACTGTTGCTAGGATTTTTACTTGTCTTGGCTTTTCTATACGGAATACTGAAAGGTAAATACGCCTATCGGCTTATCAAACACCAATTGTTTTTCAAAGATTTGCCTCCTGCTTTTGACGGTTTTCGTATTGTACAAATATCTGATATACATGCCGGTAGCCTCAACAACAGCAATGCGATACAAAAAGGAATAGACCTCATAACCAAACAAAACGCCGATTTGTTTGTATTTACCGGCGATTTGGTAAATAACAAGGCCGAAGAGATAGTCCCTTTTATGGAGCATTTTTCGCAAATAAAAGCCCCTTATGGGCAGTTTTCCATTTTAGGTAATCATGATTATGGTGATTATATTGCTTGGCCCAACGAAGCCAGTAAATTGGCTAATTTAGAACAGCTCAAAAAATACCATGCCCAAATTGGGTTTCGGCTACTACTCGACGAGTACATCTGCCTGCAAAAAGACCAGCAAAGGCTGTATTTGTTGGGTGTTGAAAATTGGGGATTAGGATTTGGACAAAGAGGTAATCTAAACCGAGCTTTAGCAGATTTAGCACCTAACGATTTTAAAATCTTATTATCACATGACCCTACCCATTGGGAAGCAGAGGTAAAAAATCATCCCTCAAATATTGCCCTTACGCTTTCTGGTCACACACACGGCATGCAATTTGGCATAGAGCTATTTGGCTGGAAATGGAGCCCCGTACAATTTCGCTACAAGCATTGGGCCGGTATAAAAGAAGAAAATGGTCGAATAATCAATATAAACCGAGGCTTCGGCTTTCTAGGTTTCTCGGGTCGGGTAGGTATTTGGCCAGAGGTTAGCCTCATTGAGCTAAGGCGTGGTTAAAGCCTATTTAAACATACAAAAAAAGCCCACTCAAAGTAGAATGGGCTTTTTTCAATATGTTGCTGAGAATTAAGCTCCCAATTGCACACGTTTAAAGGCAGTAACAGTAAGACCCTTAGCGGTATCGTCCAAAAACTTACGGATATCTTTAGAACTGTCTTTAACAAACTCTTGGTTCAACAAGGTACTTTCTTTGTAGAACTTGTTCAATTTTCCGGCAGCAATTTTCTCTACCATTTCTTCAGGTTTACCTTCGGCACGGATTTGCTCTTTAGCAATTTCCATTTCGCGTTGGATAGTGCTAGCATCAACATCACCTTTGTCAAGAGCAACCGGATTCATAGCAGCAATTTGCATAGCCACGTCTTTTCCGGCCTCTTCAACTCCGGCACCATCTTGGTTCAAAGCAACCAAAACACCTAAACGATAATTACCGTGGATATAAGCAACTACTTTATCACCGCTAACCACCTCGTACTTAGAAATACCTATTTTTTCGCCAATTTTACCGGTGTTTTCTACAATTGCATCAGCAACCTTTAGGCCTTCAAAATCAAGAGCCAAAAGCTCATCAAGATTAGCAGGGTTTTGTGCAATAGCTAAATCAGCAAATTTTTGACCCAAAGCTACGAAATCAGTGTTTTTAGCAACGAAGTCAGTTTCGCAGTTAAGCTCGATAATTACACCACGCTTACCATCAGCAGTAGCTTTAGCAATAACCACCCCTTCGTTGTTATCTCTATCCTGACGTGATGCAGCCACTTTAGCACCTTTTTTACGAAGGTAATCTACCGCAGCTTCGAAATCACCGTTAGATTCCATTAACGCTTTTTTACAATCCATCATGCCTGCTCCAGTTTGTTGACGTAGTTTATTCACGTCTGAAGCAGTAATTTGTACAGTTGACATTTTCTTTTTTAGATTTTATAATTTCTACAAAAAAATATGAGTTGCCAGTTACTAGTCAGGGAAATTGCCCACAACTGATAACCTACAACTCATAAAATTAATTTTTATTAGCCTTCGGCACCTTCTTCAGGGGCAGCTTCAGCCTTTACAGCCTTTTTAGAAGCTTTTTTCTCTTGAGCTTCAGGCTCATCGGCAGCAGCCTTAGCCGCTACAGCTTCTTTTTCGGCTTCTTCTTCTTTTTCACGCTTGCGCTCGTCCAAACCTTCTTCAATTGCTTTCACAATGATATCAGTAATCAAAGTGATAGATTTAGTTGCATCGTCGTTTGAAGGGATAGGGAAATCGATATTAGTTGGATCCGAGTTGGTATCTACCATCGCAAAAGTTGGGATATTCAATTTCAAAGCCTCAGCTACAGCGATGTGTTCTTTTTTCACGTCGATCAAGAAAATCGCAGCAGGTAAACGGTTCAAATCGGCAATACCACCCAACAAGTTTTCTAGTTTAACACGCTCACGTTGGATCATCAAACGCTCTTTCTTTGAAAGGATAGCGTAAGTACCGTCTTTGGTCATCTTGTCGATGTTGGTCATCTTTTTGATTGACTTACGAACGGTAGCAAAGTTAGTCAACATACCACCCAACCAACGCTCGGTTACGAAAGGCATGTTTACTTTTTTTGCTTGTGCAGCAACGATTTCTTTAGCTTGTTTTTTGGTAGCTACAAATAAAATTTTGCGGCCCGATTTTACAATTTGCTTAATGGCCGAAGCAGCTTCTTCGGTTTTAGCCAAGGTTTTGTTCAAATCGATGATATGGATACCGTTGCGCTCCATGAAGATGTAAGGAGCCATTTTAGGATTCCACTTGCGGGTGAGGTGACCAAAGTGTACACCTGCATCCAATAGGTCTTGATATGTTGTTCTAGCCATTGTTTTGTCTCCTTTAGATTAACGTTTACTGAATTGGAATCTCTTACGGGCTTTCGCACGTCCTGGTTTCTTACGCTCAACCATACGCATATCGCGGGTCATCAGACCTTTGGCACGTAGTGCTGGCTTTTTCTCAGCATCGAGTTCAACAATAGCTTTAGCAATCGCTAGGCGAACAGCTTCGGCTTGACCTTTAACACCACCACCGCTCACGTTTACTTGCACATCATATTTACCAACAAGTTCGGTTACTTCAAAAGATTGGTTGACAATATATTGCAAGGGCAGGGTTGGGAAATACACTTTATAGTCCTTACCGTTTACGGTAATGGCACCGTTGCCGTCTTTTAGATAGATACGGGCAACAGCTGTTTTTCTTCTACCAGAAGTATTTGTAGTTGACATTTCTTTTCTCTCCTAAAAATTAAAGTTTAATAGTTTTTGGCGATTGAGCCGCATGAGGATGCTCTGCACCTGCATAGACAAATAAATTGCCATACAATTGTTTACCCAATTTGGTTTTAGGCAACATACCACGAACGGCTTTTTCTACCACACGCTCGGGGTGCTTGGCCAACAACTCTTTAGGAGAAGTAAAACGCTGACCACCGGGATATCCGGTATAGCGCACATACTCTTTCTCGTTCAACTTGTTACCAGTCAACTTTACTTTGTCTGCATTGATCACGATCACGTTGTCGCCGCAGTCTACGTGTGGGGTGTACTCTGGCTTGTTTTTACCTCTAATAATCATAGCGATTTTAGAAGACAAGCGCCCCAAAATCTCGCCTTCAGCATCAACCACAACCCATTGCTTGTTTACAGTTTTGGCATTGGCAGAGACAGTTTTGTAACTTAACGTATTCACTTGCTTTTAATTAATTTGTTAAAAAATGTTTCTTTACCCGTTTTTTCGGGACTGCAAAGATACGTCAATTAATTGAATTACAAAATACTTGTATCTTTTTTTTAGTTCGCTCGTAAATTTAATCACCAAACTGCAATTACAACAAACAAGAAAACCTATCCAGAAATATAAATTGCTGTACACACACCATAAAAACATCATAAAAACCTATCTTGCAACCAGATTTTACAACAAAAATGAAATTTAGCATTTTGGTATTGATAAGCGCAGTGGCCGTTGCGCTGTCTATTGGCATGGTCAACTACCATTTTCAGGGAAATTGGTATTATATGCTATTGGCCTTTGGTATCTCATTCGTAACTAGTTTTGTAGTCTTCTATTATTTGCTAGAGAAATACATTTACAGCAAAATAAAACTCATCTACAAACAAATACACAGTCTTAAATTGGGCAAAGACCTCAAAGAGGCCTTGGGCGAGTACGTGAGCGCAGACCCCATCAACGATGTACAGCAAGAAGTTGCCGAATGGGCTGGTGAAAAAAAACGTGAAATAGATTTGCTGAAAAAGCAAGAGCAATACCGCAGAGAGTTTTTGGCCAACGTGTCGCACGAGTTCAAAACCCCATTATTTGGCATTCAGGGTTACCTCGAAGCACTGAAAGACTGTATTACAGACGATCCCGATCAAGCCTTAAAATTTCTGGAAAAGGCCGAAAACAATGTTGAAAGACTAAGTTATCTGATTGCCGACTTGGATGCCATTTCTAAACTAGAATCTGGGGAAATGCCCATTCAGTACCAAAAATTTGACTTGAGCAACCTGATAAAACAAGTTTTCATTAGCTTTGAAGACAAAGCAGCCGAAAAAGAAACCGAGCTAATTTTTAAGGATAAATACGACAGGTACACCCCGGTTTATGCCGACCAAGAAAAAATAAGGCAAGTATTGAGCAATTTATTGCAGAACTCGCTCAAATACGGTAAAGAAAGAGGATATACCGCGGTAAAAATACACGAATTACACGAGCATTACCTCATTGAAGTAACAGATAACGGTCTTGGAATTGAAGAAAAACATTTACCTCGTCTTTTTGAGCGGTTTTATCGTATAGACAGTCATCGGTCGAGACAAGTTGGTGGTACCGGCTTGGGATTGGCTATTGTAAAACACATTATCGAAGCACACGAGCAAACCATTTCGGTGCGCAGCACACCCAATATCGGCACTACCTTTGCCTTTACATTGCAAAAGGCGAACTAAACTGCATCACTGCTATTTACAAGTGCCCCGGCTATCGTTGCGAATTAAATCCGAACTGAAAATATACATTGCTTAAATTTTAGTTATAAAAACGGTTTTAGTTTTATTGGGGGTGATATCAGAGTTAGCAAATTCCTTATTTTCGATCAAAATTTATTTCAGTTTTATATTCAGTTTGTGGTTCTTGAACAAGAAACAATTCTAATTCTTTTTTATCGTTAAAACCACCAATTTTTTGTTTGTAAGTTGTTGCAATTTTTGGATTTTCGATTTCTAATTTTCGATTTTTGCTAATTGTCAAAAACTCCTCTTCTTGGTCAATACCGAGAAATCGTCTGTTAGCTAAATTTGCTGCAATTCCTGTTGTAGAGCTACCTGAAAATGGATCTAAAATCCAAGCGTTTGGCTTTGTCGAGGCCAAAATAAGTCTTGTCAAAACCGACAACGGTTTTTGTGTCGGGTGTTTTCCACATGATTTTTCCCACGGCGCAATTGCGGGTAATTTCCAAACGTCTTTCATTTGTTTATCGCCATTCAATTGCTTCATTAGTTCGTAATTGAAATAATGCGGAACTTTTTCGCTTTTTCTTGCCCAAATGATTTGTTCTGTTGAATAGGTAAAGTAACGACACGAAAAATTTGGTGGTGGATTTGTCTTTTCCCAAGTGATTACGTTCAGAATTTTAAAACCTAATTCGTTTAGAATTTGCCCTACCGAAAAAATGTTGTGCATTGTTCCACTAATCCAAATGGTTGCATCATCTTTCATTTTATCACGCACCAATGATAGCCATTTTCTATTAAAATCGTTTATATAATCAAATCCATGAGATTTATCCCAATCTCCTTTATTCACACTTACAATCTCTCCATTTTGAATAGATAAACCATTATTCGACAAAAAATAGGGTGGGTCTGCAAAAACCATATCAAACTTATGTTCAAATTGAGGCAAAAGTTCCATTGTATCTCCTTGAAGAAGATAGAAGTTTTTGTCTGCGGATTTGAAGTAGGGTTTAAGCATGGTATAATTGAAAATCCCTTTTAAACTCAGCTAAGCTACTGTAAATTTTCTTTTCATTAAAGCCTTCTTCAATATCAATCCATCTAATAAGTATATTCTCACTTCGATAGTCAACAGTAGGGTCAATGTTAACAATTAAACCTTTATAAACTAGTAGTGCATTGTCACCTAGTTCTTTAATAAATTCTATGAAATCTATGATTTTTGATTGTGTGTTTACTTCGCCTTTATAGTCAAATTTCATGATAATATAAATTAGTTATGGCAAAGATAATCAAAAATGATACTTATTGTATGTTGTTATAGGAATATTATTAAAGAATTTTACATCAATGAAAACAGAATTACTGATAAAGTTTGGAGAACGCATAAGGTTGTTAAGAAAAGAGAAGAATTGGTCTCAAGAAAAATTAGCGGAAGAAAGTGGTTTTCACCGAACTTATATTGGAATGATAGAAAGAGGAGAACGAAACCCATCTTTAATAAATATAAATGTTTTTGCAGAGACTTTTGGAATTAGCGTTTCGGAATTAATGAAAATATAAAAAAATGTACAATCCAAAATATTATATTGATAATGAACTTTGGCAGTTAAGACCAAGGAGAAAAGCTATAAATGTTTACACAACTGAAGAGGGATTATTGATTGGCATGTTTCAAGGTAGCCGTGGACAGTATCCCGAGATAGATTTTGTGGTTAAAATATTAAAACCTGGTCAGGATGAAAAGTTAATACCACCTCCTCATTCTTTTTGGGTTGTAGATTTAATGATGAAAATTATTGAGCACAAAGATAAAGTAATTGAAATATTAGAATATTATTTAGACTTCTATAATTATCTGCAACCATTTAATACTCCTGAAGAAAGAGAACAGTATCAATTAACGACAGTTAAACATATCACACAAACCTATTCAGGTATTAATCAACCACATACTTTATCAATTAATTATGTAGCTTTAATCATTGAACTTTTTTGTAAAAACGAAAAGAGAAATGAGGGAGCATATATGTTTAGAGATTTACTGCAAACTTTACTTAGATATGCAAAAAATGAAGTAGATTATATGACCGTCATAATAGCTTCACAACCAGGTTATAGATGATTTTTCTTAAAAACCTAAAACTTCTTCTAACTGAATTTTCTTGATAAAATCTTCAAGTGTTGTAAGATTATACATACTTGGGATTATACTAAAAGCTTCTTCCAATTTGTTTTTAGCTGTTAACCAACCTTGTCCGTCTGTTATCCAAACAAATTCATAGTTTGGGTATTGATTGATTTTTGGTGCAACATCAGAATAAGCTCTTGCTGTTTCGTTCAACTTTGAACCTCCACTGTTGTAAAAGTTTGTTTCGATTAAATACGTTTTTTTTTCGGTTTTAATGACAAAATCAAATCGTTTAACATCGGCACCTAAACTCAATATTTCTGGAAATTCAGTACTATTAACTTCTTTTTGGTATTTTACACCTGCTTTATCAAAAATAAGAGATACAGCTTTTGACATATTTTCACCTCCCCTATTTTTCCTGGCATTGGTATCTAAACCAACTTCTATTCCGAAAACGTAATCCACTAGATTGGTTATGTCTTTATTTCTAAAAACTTCGCCTAATCCTGTTTCTTCAATGTATTCCAAAATGCTCTCAACAGAAGTGAAATAAGTGTCAAGCAAAACAATTTCGCCTTTGTTGTTGAATGTCTTAGCATTTTTGTTTTTGCGAATAGCAATAAGAATATCCAAAACTTCAAATACTTTCGGATTTTCCTCGTAAAGTTCGGTAATGGCTTCTTTCAAATTTTCTTTACCAATCAAGTAATTTAACTGATTGAGTTTGATTGAAATTTTGTTTACATTACTCTTGATTTTTTTAAAGTCCGTAAAATAATCAAGCGTAGCATTAGTTTCTGAAAGTTGCGATAAGAAGATTTTAAATTGCTCTGACATATTCTTTGTTATTCACTTGATTTGTAATTAGTAACTCCGTTAATTTCCCTCTTTTTTCAGGATTTGCGTTAATGCTTCTTTTCGCTTCTACTCGTTGAATGTTGAAGTTAGCATATAAATCATCAAAGAAATTATCGTTATCATCTTTCCCTTTCACGTCCGAATTACTCAAAATCCACGAATGATTTAAAACGTCAAGCTTGTTGCAAAAATCTCTCAAACGGACTTGTTCGTTATCGTTAAACTCATCTTTTGCGTAGGAATTAAAGCTCGAAGTTTCGCTCAATGGTTTATAAGGTGGATCGAAATAGAAGAGCGAGTTTTGTTCAGAAAAATCAAGTGTTTGTTCAAAATCTCCACACAAAATTTCTACTTTTTGCAAAGCGTTGCTTACCACTAAAATATTTTCCTTATCGCAAATTGTCGGTCGCTTGTAACTGCCCATTGGCACGTTATATTCGTTTTTTCTATTTACTCGATATAGACCGTTAAAACAAGTTCTATTTAAAAAGATAAACAATGCCGATTGACCAACTGCTTCTTCTTGTCGTGTGTTATATCGCTCTCTTTTGGAATAATAATAAAGTTTCTTTTTCTCATCATCACCGTCCAATTCATGAAATTCATTCTGCAGTATCTGAAGGATTGAAATCAATTCTTTTGGTTTAGATGCTATTGTTTTATAGGTATTGATAAGATCTTCATTAATGTCATTAATGACTGCTTTTTGCATATTTGGAAAATTATTCAACATCCAAAACAAAACAGCTCCACTTCCTACAAAAGGCTCGATGTAAGTAAAGTATGTTCGTATTATGTCTGTCGGCAAAGCTCGTTCAATATCGCTAATGAGCTGTGTTTTACCACCAGCCCACTTCAAAAACGGTTTTGCTGTTCTGTTTTCAGCCATTGTTTTCAATTTTTTACGTTGCGATCCAAACTTACGATTTTAATTTCTGTCTGAAATCAATCGGAAGTAGAAATCTATTGCAAACTTGGTTTCCGCACATTCACTCATAAGCAATCTGTCAACTCATAAACTTAACATTAAGTTAACATAGGTAAGCTACCTTTGTCAAAAAATAAATAAATTATGGGAAGTATTTTCACCTATTTCACCCCAAAAGACAAGAAATTTCAACCCTTGTTTGAGCAGGCCGCAGGCAATGTTAAGGAAATTGCCAAAGTGCTTTTACAGGTACTCACTGCCGAAAGCGTAGAGAAACGCAAAGCCTTGATTAAAGAGGTTGAACGTTTAGAACATGTTGGCGACGATATTACCCACTCGATTTTTTTAGAGCTTGGCAAAAATTTCATCACTCCATTTGATCGGGACGACATACATTTTTTAGCTAGTGCCATTGACGACATTGCCGACTTCATCCAAGCATCTGCCGTGAACGTAGATTTGTACAATTTGCAAAAAATAGGCGAACCCATGATAAAACTGGCCGAACTCTTAATAGAGATGTGTACCGATTTGGAAAAAGCCGTAAAAGAGCTGAGAAGCTTCAAAAATATACGTGTTATTGCCGATGCTTGTGTACGCATAAACAGTGCCGAAAACCAAGCCGATTACACCTGCAACTTGGCTATTGGTCGTTTATTTGAGTATGAGAAAGATGCAATTGAACTGATCAAACAAAAGGAAGTGTTACAAACACTTGAAATTGCGACCGACAAATGTGAGGATGCTGCCAATGTACTCGAATCAATATTAGTCAAAAACGCCTAATTCATGACTATTCTTCTG
The DNA here is from genome assembly GCA_039810685.1 of Pedobacter sp. Lineage (GTDB taxonomy): Bacteria > Bacteroidota > Bacteroidia > Sphingobacteriales > Sphingobacteriaceae > Pedobacter. The sequence continues at coordinate 35,451 of JBDHXL010000015.1, forward strand.
ACAATTATTGTATTAGCTCTGATATTTGACTACATCAATGGTTTTCATGATGCAGCAAATGCCATAGCCACCATTGTAGCTACCAAGGTACTAAGCCCATTTCAGGCTGTGCTGTGGGCTGCTTTTTTTAATTTTTTGGCATATTGGGTGTTTGGTTTTGGTGTAGCAGATACAGTAGCCAAAACAGCCGACACCATGCAAATTAACCTAACGGTAATACTTGCTGGGGTAGTTGCGGCCATCATTTGGAATTTAATAACCTGGTGGTGGGGTATCCCTTCCAGCTCATCACACACACTAATTGGAGGCTTTGCTGGTGCCGCCGTGGCACATGCTGGTTTTGATGTGGTAAACTGGTACCAAGAGGGACAAGCCGGAGCACTCCCAACCGGGGTTTTGGTTATCATTGGCTTTATTGTATTAGCTCCGCTTATTGGGGTTATCAGTTCTTATGCTATCTCTATTTGGTTACTCCATTCATCAAAAAGAAGTATTTGGCCTAAATTATTTACCCTTGCAGTAATGGCTATCACGGTAATTTTTATTTATTACCAAATGATACCCTACGAGAAAATCCACAAACCTCGTTTCGAATCGCATTTTTGGAGCGTTGTATTCGAATCGCACAACATCAAATGGTTTTTAGTGGCTATAGTTATTTTGTCTATCAGCTGTTTTTGTTTAGTATTTAGTTTTTTAAACCACGATCAATCAACAAAATATCTTAAAAAAATGCAATTGCTTACCTCAGCCTCCTTTAGTTTGGGGCATGGCGGTAACGATTCGCAAAAGGTAATGGGTATTATAGCTGCTGCAGTTATTGTTTACGTCAATCAGTATCAATTGCATATCGACAGTTTGCCCGATTGGTTGCATGTAGTATTGCCATCAGGCGAAGATAATCCGGGACACATGCCGGGTTGGATACCTCTAGCCTGTTACGGTGCCATAGCTATTGGTACACTGAGCGGTGGTTGGAAAATCGTGAAAACTATGGGTTCTAAAATCACAAAAGTAAGTCCTTTTGAGGGGGTTACTTCTGAAACTGCCGGAGCCTTGACTTTATATTTTACCGAGCACCTTAAAATACCGGTAAGTACTACGCACACCATCACCGGGTCTATCATCGGTTCGGGGCTAACCAAAGGTACATCTGCCGTGAAATGGGGTGTAACTGTAAAATTGCTTTGGGCTTGGGTGCTTACCATTCCGGTATCAGCAGCCTTGGCCGCAATTACCTATTATATCCTCAATTTCTTTATCTAAAAAATACAGCTGTCACCTTCACAGCTATTTGCATCATTCAGGTTCATGTTCTTCAACATGGACCTGTTTTTTTCTGCTGACCACTCTTGGTAGCTTTGCTTCAAAGCATCAACAAAAGCAGCTACGGGCTGAGCACCCGACAGAGCATACTTCTTGTTTATTAAGAAAAAGGGAACTGCCCTAATTCCCAATTGCTGGGCCTCATAAATATCGTACCTAAGGGCATCAGCCTGCTCATCGCTCTGCAACATCGTGTTGACTAACTGCCTATCTAGCCCAATTTGCACACCTAAATCAAGCAATACCTCGTGTTTAGCAACATCTTTTCCTTCCGTAAAGTGTGCATAAAAGAGTAGTTCTTCAGCATCATTTTGCTTCCCAAATTTTGCAGCAAGGTGTAATAAACGGTGTGCATCAAAAGAATTAGCTGGTATATTGGTGTCAAACCGTAGGACAATACCTGCTGCCTGCCCCATCGCAACTACTTGTGTAGTCATTTGTTTTACCTGTGCCAAGCTCATGCCCTTGCTTCGCGACAAATAGCTATATAAATCTTCGCCTTCGGTATTGTGGTAATTGGGGTTAAGTTGATAACTTTTCCATACCAACTCAATTTCAGAGGCAAAAGATAGCTGGGCTAATGCTTGCTCCAAATGTTTCTTACCAATATAACAAAATGGACACATCACGTCCGACCAAATTTCAATCTTCATAACTACAAAAATTAAACAATGTATAAGGACTGATTAAAAGCAGGGATAAGTCCTCGCTCATGAGCCACTGCATAGAGCGTGTCAACAGCTTTGCGACCTTCTGAGCCCAACTGCACCGAAAAATCATTGACGTATAACTTAATGTGCTTATACATCACTTCTTCGTCCATAGCTTGGGCATGTTGACGAATAAATGCTATACCCGATTGTGGATGGGCAAAAGCGTACTCTACCGATTGTTTTAATAAAATATTGATTTGTTGCTGAAGCGCAATAGGCAAATTTCTATTGACCACAATGCCACCAAGTGGGATAGCCGAACCGGAAAATTTCTCCCAATAGTCGCCCAAATCCAATACCTTATGTAACCCCTTATCAGCATAAGTAAATCTGTTTTCGTGGATAATTAAACCCAAATCGACACGGTTATCAAGTAGTGCATCCTCAATTTCTGAAAAAACCAATTCTATTTTATGCTGTATCCAAGGATAGGCAATACCCAACAAAAAATTGGCTGTAGTCAGTTGCCCGGGTATGGCTACCCGCAAGCGTTTATCTTCATTGCTCAACAAGCTTTCTATCTCCGATTTCCGCTCAGCTTTACAAACCAACAAAGGGCCTACACCAAAGCCTAAAGCACTCCCGGCATCTAATAAGGCATAGTGTTGCCTAACATAGGCCAGCGCATGAAAACTAAGCTTGGTAATATCCAGCTCGGCACGCATCGCTTTTTGGTTGAGGGTCTCTACATCATCAAAAAAAACTTTAAAGCGCAAACCTTGCGTGTCTATTTTATGATGAATAAGTGCATCGAAAATAAACGTATCATTGGGACAGGGAGAAAAACCAAGTGTAAGTTCCATTTTACAAAGTTACAGCAAAGCGACAGGACAAATGCGTTTATTCTGTCAAAGTTTTTCGACTAAAGCAATCAACCAAGTGTTAAGGTTGCTAACAGCCAAAGGAATTTGCCAATTGGCAGTACACCGAGGCTCAACCTTGTTAGATATGGCCCGAACTTGTATGGCAGGCAGACCTATTTTTTCACAAGCATAAAACACAGCTGCCCCCTCCATACTTTCTACCTGTGCTTGGTATTTTACCTTTATTTGTGTGATACTTTGCTCCCTGCCGTGTACGGTATTTACTGTTATACCTTTGCATTGGGTTAGATTTGTAAATTTTGGGCTTGCTCCTTTGAAAGTACTACTGCCCAAGCCCACTTCGTCAAGTGTGATAAAACTATCATGATCCTCGGCCCCTAATTCTATCAATTGGTCTGTGGCCACTTCTACCAATTCGCCTAATGCAATGGCATCATCAAAAGTTCCGGCAATGCCTACGTTAAGTACCCAATCATAGGATTTTAGGTTGAGGTATTGCCCCAAGGCAAAAGCTGTAGCAACCATCCCAACACCTGTAATTAAAACATCGCACTTATCAAGCTGTTGAAAAGACTGCTCTTGCAGACCATAGTGCTGCAAAAAAGGTGCAATTTCTGGATAGGTAGCGGCAACAAGCAATATTTTCATTTCGGGTTATAACAATACTTCGTGCCTAAAGGTAATATTAATTCTACCAAAACAAGCATCAAGCAGCTAGTTTAAATATGCGTATATTTGCAGTCAAATTGTCAACGATATGATTTATATTACAAGAAGGGAAAGTTTCAATGCAGCACATAAGTTGGCCAGAGCAGATTGGTCAACCGAAGAAAATTTTGAGGTTTTTGGCAAATGTGCCAACCCCAATTGGCACGGGCACAACTACCAATTATTTGTAACGGTGAAAGGTGAAATTAATCCCGAAACTGGTTTTTTGGTCGATTTAAAATGGTTAAAACGCTTAATCAATGAAGAAGTTATTCATAAAATAGATCACAAAAACCTCAATATTGATGTTGATTTTATGCAAGGAAAACTGGCATCGACCGAGAATTTGGCCATAGCAATTTGGAATATCCTGGCTCCAAAAATTAAAAGCGACAGGGCTTGCTTGCACAGCATAAAAATATACGAAACCGAAAATAATTTTGTCGAATATTTCGGCTAATACAGATATGGAACAAGAACATTATTACGAAGACGAGCTTCTGGGCTATCAAAAAATAGATCGCTACGATCAAGAAAAGATAAAAACCCTAGCGCTACACTACAAAGACATATTGGGTCGCTTGGGCGAAGACCCCGAACGTGAAGGGCTGATAAAAACACCCGAGCGTGTGGCCAAAGCTTTGCAATATCTTACTCACGGCTACGACATCAAACCCGAAGAGATTTTAAAGTCGGCCATGTTTAAAGAAGACTACAGCCAAATGGTGATTGTGAAAGATATAGAAGTTTTTTCTATGTGCGAGCACCACATGCTACCCTTTTTCGGCAAGGCTCATGTAGCCTATATCCCCAATGGGCATATTGTAGGTTTGAGCAAAATACCACGTGTGGTTGATGCCTTTGCCCGTAGGCTACAAGTGCAAGAGCGGCTTACCAACGAAATTAGAGATTGCATAGCCGACACCTTAAAACCGGCTGGCGTAGCAGTAGTAATTGAATGTAAGCACCTTTGCATGGCTATGCGTGGTGTACAAAAACAAAACTCGGTAACCACCACCTCTGCATTTACCGGAGAGTTTATGAAAAATGACAAAACCCGAGCAGAGTTTTTGCGCCTAGTAAGTGCCGAACTTAGCTAACAAAACAAACTATTAAATTAAAAATATGAAAGCATACGTTTTCCCCGGGCAAGGAGCCCAGTTTGTAGGTATGGGCAAAGACTTGTACGAAAGCAGCCCATTGGCCAAAGAGCTTTTTGAAAAGGCAAATGAAATTATAGGTTTCCGCATTAGCGATATTATGTTTAGCGGAACAGATGAAGAACTGAAACAAACCAACGTTACCCAGCCAGCAATTTTTTTGCATTCGGTAATATTAGCAAAGGTTTTGGGCGATAATTTTAAGCCCGATATGGTAGCTGGGCACTCTTTGGGCGAGTTCTCTGCCTTAGTAGCCGCCCAGGCCTTATCTTTTGAAGACGGCCTTCGCCTAGTAATTGCCCGGGCCAATGCTATGCAAAAAGCTTGCGAACAACAAGCCGGCACCATGGCTGCTATTTTGGGTTTGGCTGATGAAATAGTCGAGCAGGTGTGCAGCGAAATAGACGAGGTTGTAGTTGCTGCCAATTACAATTGTCCGGGGCAATTGGTTATTTCGGGTAGTGTAGCAGGTATAGACAAAGCTTGCGAGCAATTAAGTGCTGCCGGTGCAAAACGGGCTTTAAAACTCAATGTTGGAGGGGCTTTTCACTCGCCACTGATGGAGCCGGCAAAAATAGAGTTGCAAGCTGCAATAGAAGCTACAGCAATTAATGCTCCTATTTGCCTTATCTATCAAAATGTAAACGCACAAGCTACTAGTGAGCCCAGCATCATTAAAGCCAATCTTATTGCCCAACTAACCGGTGCAGTACGTTGGACACAAACCGCTACCAATATGCTAGCAGACGGTGCCGACACCTTTATTGAAGTTGGTCCCGGCAATGTATTGCAAGGCTTAGTAAAGAAAGTGAGCCGTGAGGTACAAACCAGCAGTGCAAGTATAGCCGAATAGCTAATATTTCCCTTGCTGGCACAAGTACCAGCAAGGGAAATTTATGTAGTTTTAGTCTTGAGGCTATTGCACTTCTTTTTGGATAAGCCTCTATTTATTTTCAAATTTCTTCTTACATTGTACTTGCACAAACTTTTTAACATTATTGAGCATATAACATGAAAGAAGCAATTCGAAATGCCATCGATCAGCCGCAAGCTTTGGAGCAGTTGTACCGCAACCAACCTGCCGAATTTAAAAAGTCCTTCAACTTATTATATCCCGAAATAGCCGACAAAACCACGGCACAAGTTTGGTACCAACGGCTCAATTTTGCCCCCGAACCTTCACCGCTTTGGGACAACAAAAAAGAACTGATATTGGTCATAGTATTAGGACTATTGGCTGCCATCATTGCCAAATTACCCGATATTTTCCATTTCAAAGAAGAAGATTTCTATGCTCGCAACATGGGCTTCATCGTTTTCCCGGTGTTGATGGTTTACTTTGCATGGAGAAAGCAACTGGCCAGTAAAAAAAATATCCTACTTGCACTTGCGACCCTTGGCGGGCTAATCTTCATCAATCTATTGCCCCAACAAGCTAATAGTAATACGCTAATGCTGACCTGCATTCATCTGCCCCTATTTTTTTGGGCAATGACAGGTTTTACCTACATAGGTGGCAACCTTCGTTCTGTACAAAGTAAGATTGATTTTTTGCGTTTCAATGGTGATTTGTTGGTGATGATGGCTGTAATTTTGATAGCAGGTGGATTACTAACCGGAATAACCATCGGTCTTTTTTCACTGATACAGATTGATATTTCTCGATTCTATTTCAGATATATTGTCGTAGGCGGATTAGCAGCTAGCCCTATAGTTGGCACTTATTTAGTTTGCAACATCCCACAATTGGTCAATAAAGTACCGCCTATTATTGCTAAGGTGTTTAGTCCGCTTGTATTGATTACTCTTGCGGTTTACTTGGTTGCAGTACTTCAAAGCGGCAAAAATCCTTATAACGACCGCGAGTTCCTAATTGTATTCAACGCTTTACTCATTGGGGTAATGGCCATAATTCTATTTTTTATTGCCGAGTTTCCCAGAAACTCAGGTAGCAAAATAAGTGTACTGCTCTTGCTTGCACTCACAGTGCTTACCTTAGTGGTAAATGGCGTAGCTTTATCAGCAATTATTTTCAGAATAGTAGAATGGGGAATTACTCCCAACAGGCTGGCAGTTTTGGGTAGTAACCTCTTAATTTTTGCCAACCTCACTATGGTGACTTATCGGCTCTATACTGCTTTAAAAAATCCGCAAGGTATAGCACAGGTTGAGCAAAGTATTGCTTATTTTTTACCCCTATACACCTGCTGGTTTTTAATCGTCAGCCTGTTTTTTCCGTTTATCTTTAGCTTTAACTGATGATTTTTGTCAAATGACATAAAAAAACAATTAGATGCCTTATCTTAGCCAAATATAGACATCCGTGATGAACCTAGCCCAATACATAGACCATACCTTGCTAAAAGCAACAGCAACCGAAGCCGACATAAAACAGCTTTGTAGCGAGGCAATAAAATACCAGTTCTACGCCGTATGTGTCAACAGCTGCTACGTGAGCCTTTGCAAACAAGAGCTGGCAGGCAGCAAAGTTAATGTAGCTGCTGTTGTGGGTTTCCCACTGGGAGCAACAAGCACAGCGAGCAAAGTTTTCGAGGCCCGAAATGCTGTTGAGCACGGTGCCGATGAAATAGACATGGTAATCAATATCGGCATGTTAAAAGACCAAAAACTAGCTCAGTTAGAAGAAGAAATCAAACAAGTTAAACAAGGTATCGGCAACAAAGTACTAAAAGTTATTATCGAGACCTGTTATTTGAGCGATACAGAAAAACGCCAAGCCACAGAATTATGTATCAAAGCCGGAGCCGATTTTGTAAAAACCTCTACCGGGTTTGGCAATGGTGGTGCCGAGGTTAAAGATATTGAGCTGATGAAAGAAGTATTACAAGGTCAGCTAAAAATTAAAGCCAGCGGTGGCATTAGAGATTACCAAACCGCCTTGCAATACGTGCAACTGGGTGTAAGCCGTATAGGCACCAGCAATGGCGTAGCCATAGTTGGTGGGCAACAAGACAAAGTACAAGATTATTAAGATTTGCGTTTATGAGCATTCACATTGGTGCAGCCAAGGGCGATATTGCTGAGAGTATTTTACTACCTGGCGATCCGCTAAGGGCAAAACATGTAGCTGAAACTTTTTTAGAAAATACCATTTGCTACAACGAGGTAAGGGGCATGCTGGGCTATACAGGTTACTACAAGGGCAAGCGAGTATCTGTACAAGGTACAGGCATGGGTATTCCATCTATTTCTATCTATGTCAACGAGCTGATACGTGAGTACGGAGTAAAAAATCTCATCCGCATTGGCACAGCAGGATCTTTTCAAGAACACGTGAAGGTAAAAGATGTTGTAGTAGCTATGGCTGCTAGCACCAATTCGGCTGTAAACTGGAACAAGTTTCAGGGTGCTGATTTTGCTCCAACTGCCAACTTCGAGCTCTTACTAAAAGCCCACCAAGCCGCCAAAGACTTGGGCATAGCAATCAAAGCCGGCAACGTACTTTCATCTGACGAGTTTTACGACGACAAACCCGATTACTATAAGAAATGGGCCGAATACGGTGTGTTATGCGTAGAGATGGAAACCGCAGCACTTTACACCATTGCTGCCAAATACCAAGCAAAGGCCTTGGGTATTTTCACCATAAGTGATAGCCTAATTACCCACGAGCTTACCTCTGCCGACGAACGTCAACGATCATTTAACGAGATGGTGAAAATTGCACTCGAAGCACTTTAATAAAAATAGTGGTAGCAAAGTAAAATGCAGCTATTTCAACTAAATCTGTATTTTTGAGGGATGGAAGAAATTAGTTGGCAAGATTTTGAACGGGTAGAGCTAAGGGTAGGTACCATTATAGCTGCCACCGAATTTCCAGAAGCTCGCAAACCGGCCTACAAAATTCAGGTAGATTTTGGCTCATTTGGCATAAAGCAAAGTAGCGCACAAATTACTAAACACTACACGCCACAAACCCTCATTGGTCGGCAAATTATTGGGGTTATCAATTTCCCGAAAAAACAAATCGGTAAATACATGAGCGAGTTTCTGGTAACGGGATTTGCCGACGAAAACGGAGACATTGTATTGGCCAGTGTAGAAAGACCACTACCCAATGGCAGCAAACTAATTTAAAAAGCAAGCCTAAGCATGAGTTTTTATAATTTCGAGACTACTAAAAACCAAGACGAGGAAGACCTACACTTTATGCGACTAGCCTTATTAGAAGCACAAAAGGCTTATGACATGCAAGAAATACCTATTGGGGCACTTGTTGTGTGCAAAGGCAAAATCATTGGCAGGGGGCACAATCTTACCGAACAACTGAATGACGTGACCGCCCATGCCGAAATGCAGGCTTTTACCGCAGCAGCACAAACTTTGGGCGGTAAATACCTAAAAGGCTGTACCCTTTACGTTACGGTAGAGCCTTGTGTGATGTGTGCCGGGGCTAGCTTCTGGACACAAATAGATCGTATAGTTTATGGCGCCAAAGAAGAAAAACGAGGTTTTTCACGTATCAAAGAGAACTTATTACACCCCAAAACCCAACTAAAATCTATGGTGCTGGCCGATGAGTGTGGCAAGCTAATGAGCGATTTTTTTCTGAGCAAGCGCAAATAAACTGACACAGTTTTGAACAATGTATGTTCATTCTGTATTATATTTGTAGAAATAAAGTATTTAATTTAATAACTTAATCATAAAATTATGGCATTTGAATTACCTGCGTTAAGCTACGCAACCGACGCTCTCGAACCTCATATCGATAAAATGACCATGGAAATACACCATGGCAAGCATCACCAAGCTTATGTTACCAATTTGAACAAAGCTTTAGAGGGAAAGGCAGAAGCCAACTCATCATTAGATGATATCATCAAAAATATTTCGAAATTTCCGGCGGCTGTACGCAACAACGGTGGCGGACATTTCAACCACTCATTGTTTTGGACAGTATTAGGCCCCAACAAAGGTGGTGAACCTAGCGGTGATTTAGCCAAAGCCATCAATGAAGCTTTTGGTTCTTTTGCAGAGATGAAAACAAAAATCGAGGCTGCCGGAGCAACCCGTTTTGGTTCTGGCTGGGCTTGGCTATCGGTAGGTGCTGATGGAAAATTGTTTGTTTCATCAACCCCCAACCAAGACAACCCACTAATGGACATTGCTGAGCAAAAAGGAACACCTATTTTTGGGGTTGATGTATGGGAGCATGCTTATTACCTCAAATACCAAAACAAACGTGGCGATTATTTGGCCGCTATTTGGGCTGTGGTAAATTGGGATGCCGTTGCCGATCGCTATAAAAAAGCACTTGCAAAATAAGGTTTCCCTTGATGGTTAAATTTTTTAAGAGGCTATCCAATGTGGGTGGCCTTTTTATTTTGATTTTGGCACTATTAGCTCTAAATTCGTCTATTCCTAATCCCCTTTCAAATTGGCTAAAATAAAATCTGCTTATTTCTGTCAGAGTTGTGGCTACGAGTCGCCCAAATGGCTAGGCAAGTGCCCTTCTTGCCAACAATGGAACACTTTTGTAGAGGAGTTGATTGATAAATCGGCTGCTGCATCCTCACTTTGGAAAGGTCATGCCCCCGGCAAAGGTAGCTCCAAACCACGCCCCCTCCATGCTATCGAAGCATTGAGTGAAGAACGCCTACCTACTGGCGACACCGAACTGGATCGTGTATTGGGCGGAGGGTTAGTACCCGGCTCAATGATATTGATTGGCGGCGAACCCGGTATCGGAAAATCTACCCTGATGCTGCAATTTGCGCTCGAACTAGCCGATAAAAAAGTACTTTATGTATCGGGCGAGGAGAGTGAGCACCAAATAAAAATGAGGGCCGAACGCATTTGTCAGGTGCCCAAATCAGACTGCTATATCCTTACCGAAACAAATACACAAAATATCTTCAAACAATTAGAAATGCTGCAACCACAGGTATTGGTTGTCGATTCGATACAAACGCTACACTCGGCCCATATCGACTCGACCCCAGGCAGCGTTTCGCAAGTACGCGAGTGTACGGCAGAGTTGCTGCGCTTTGCCAAAGAGAGCGGCACTCCTGTTTTTTTAATAGGTCACATCACCAAGGACGGAGCCATTGCCGGCCCCAAAATACTGGAACACATGGTGGACACCGTACTGCAATTTGAGGGCGACCGACACCATATCTATCGTATTTTGCGCTCTATCAAAAACCGTTTCGGTGCAGCCGCCGAACTGGGTATTTATGCCATGCAGGGCGATGGATTGCGTGAGGTATCCAACCCTTCAGAAGTTTTGCTGTCACAACGTGATGAGGCCTTGAGCGGCATTACCATTGGTGCTACCATAGAAGGCGCACGCCCCATGCTCATAGAAACCCAAGCCTTAGTCAGTGTATCGGCATTTGGCACACCTCAACGCTCTAGCACAGGTTTTGACACCCGACGCATGAACATGCTTTTGGCTGTGCTCGAGAAACGTTGTGGTTTTAGGCTCAGCGCAAAAGATGTATTTTTAAATATTGCCGGAGGGGTCAAAGTAGAAGACCCTGCCATTGATTTATCGGTAGTTGCAGCGGTCATTTCATCTCATGAAGACATCCCGATTAGTTCTAAAACTTGCTTTGCGGCAGAGGTAGGCCTCTCTGGAGAAATTAGGGCTGTAAATCGGATAGAGCAACGTATTGCCGAGGCCGAGAAATTAGGCTTCGAAAAAATCTTTGTCTCGAGCTATAATGCCAAGGCAATCAACACCAGTAAGTTTAAAATAAAAATAATAACAGTCTCGAAAATTGAAGAGGTGTTTTCGGAGCTTTTCGGTTAGTGACATTATTTTTTTTTCTACTAAATTTAGGCCATGAAAATTGTTGAACTAACTCGATTTTTGGAGCAAATTGCCCCTTTAGCCTACCAAGAAGACTATGATAACAGTGGCTTAATTGTTGGGCAAGCAGAAAACGAAGTAAATGCAGCACTTGTTTGCCTAGACTGTACCGAAACTATTGTGGATGAAGCTATAGCCAAAGGCTGCAAGCTAATTATTGCCCACCACCCTATTGTTTTCAAGGGCATCAAAAAACTCAACGGAAAGAACTATGTTGAGCGCACCTTGATAAAAGCCATCAAAAATGATATTGCTATTTATGCTATCCACACCAATTTAGACAATGTATTGGGTGGGGTAAACACCGAGTTTGCAAAAAGATTGGGACTAGAGCAATGCCAAATACTACAAAGCAAAAAAGGTATTCTAAAAAAACTAGTTACTTTTTGTGAGCATAAAGATGCCGAGATGATACGCCAAACACTCTTTGATGCAGGCGCAGGACACATTGCTCATTATAGCGATTGCAGTTTCAATCTCGAAGGTATCGGCACTTTCAAAGGCGACGAGCATAGCAAGCCAACTTTGGGGCAAGCCCTACGACGAGAATACGCCAACGAAACTAGAATAGAAGTAATTTTTAAAAGTCCCGATGAAGGTAGAATTATAAAATCTTTACTTCAAAATCACCCCTACGAGGAAGTAGCCTATGATATTTACCCCCTCAACAACGCTTTGCAAGAAGTAGGTGCCGGTATGCTGGGTGAGCTTAGCCAAGCACAAGACTGCATCACATTTTTGACAAGGGTAAAAACCCAAATGCAAGCCAAAGTATTGCGCCACACCAAATGCTTAGACCGTCCAATAAAAAAGGTAGCCCTGTGCGGTGGCTCAGGCAGTTTCTTGCTGCAACAGGCTATTACCGCAGGAGCTGATGCCTTTGTTACTGCCGATTTTAAGTATCACGAGTTCTTTGATGCAGAAGACAAAATTATGATTGTGGATATTGGCCACTACGAGAGTGAGCAATTTACTTCTAATTTGTTGATAAATAATATTCAAGAAAAATTTCCTAACTTTGCAGTCCATTTAACGGAGCATAACACAAACCCCATAAATTATTTCATTTAATGGAACAAACAGTAGAGCAGAAGCTAAAAGCTTTATACGAATTACAAAGCATACACACCAAGATCGACAAAATTCGCCAAGTAAGAGGCGAGCTACCTATAGAAGTAGCTGATTTAGAGGATGATGTTGCTGGACTAGAAACCCGTATCCAAAAAATTAAGGCCGAGTTGGACGATACGGAAGATGCGATCGTGAACCGCAAAAACATGATTAAGGAAGCACAAAGCCTGATCAAAAAATACGATGCTCAACTCAAAGAAGTAAAAAACAACCGCGAATACGATGCCTTGACCAAGGAAATCGAAATCCAGAACTTAGATATTCAGGTAAGCGAGAAAAAAATCAAAGAATTTGGTTTTGACATCAACAACAAAACCGAACTCTACGAAAAAGCAAAGACTAATTTAGAATTGAGAAAAGGCGATTTGGAGCAGAAAAAGCAAGAGCTTCAAACCATAACTGCCGAGACAGAAAAAGAAGAAGAAGAACTGTTAAAGAAAGCAGATACCGCTCAAGAAAAAATTGAAGAGCGTTTGCTTTTTGCCTACAACCGTTTGAGAAGAAATGCTGTAAACGGCTTGGCAGTAGTAACTATCGAACGTGATTCATGCTCGGGCTGTTTCAATCAAATTCCGCCTCAACGTCAGTTAGATATCCGTCAGCGCAAAAAAGTTATTGTTTGCGAACACTGTGGACGCATATTGGTTGATGAGGCTCTTACTCACGAAGTGAATGAAGCATAATCTCATCTACATAAGCTAGAAAAAAAGCTCAATCTATGATTGGGCTTTTTTTCTTTAGAGAACAAACTATAAATACAATAGGCGACTCAAACCATGAGCCGCCTATTGTATTATTGGTCTTTTTAAATATGTGACTACCGATCTATGGAACCCAAAACCTTTTGCGAAAAAGCATTGAGGGCTTCACGCTGTTCGGCACCTCCTTTAATCGCTGCATGTACCTCTAGTGCACCACAAATATTGGTAATCAACTCGCCCGCTACATCAATTTCGGTTTCGCTAACCCCTCTAAATTCGCAGAAAGCCTCCAAAACCTCTAAGCTAGTTTCCAACTGCTTTTCATCAAGGTTTTCTACCAATTGTCTAATAACCGGAATTTTCATCTTTACTTTATTTTAGTGAATAAATCTGCCAATACCTCGGCTTTGTTAGTTTGCACCTGATCAACCAAATTGCCAGCGCTAAATGCAGCAAAAGTTGGCAGGTTATCTACCTTAGCATGCTGTCTGGACGTAGGAAATTTCTCGGCATCGACCAATAAGAAAGCAACATCCTCATTTTCAGCAGCCAATTTCTTAAACTTAGGTTTCATAATCCGACAGTTGCCACACCAAGAGGCTGCATACTGCACCATCACTTTATCATGGGCTGCTAAATACTCACCCAAATTATCTGAACTTAACTCTAAAAACATGATATTACTCCTTTCTAATTAATGATTACTTAAATATGAGGCAACTCCGTCTCTGTTGGCATTCATTGCATCTTTACCTTCTTCCCAGTTGGCCGGACATACTTCACCGTGTTTTTGAACATGGGTATAAGCATCAATAAGACGAAGATACTCGGCCACATTTCTGCCCACAGGCATATCGTTGATGCTCTCGTGGAAAACCTTACCGTCTTCATCTACCAAATACGTAGCACGATAGGTAACGTTAGAACCACTGAAAATTTCGTTATCATCCTCGTCATAGCTAACTTCCTGATCCAAAATATCCAATTCATTGGCCAATTGACGATGAGTATCAGCCAAAATAGGATAAGTAACTCCTTCAATACCGCCGTTGTCTTTAGCTGTATTTAACCATGCAAAATGCACTTCGTTAGTGTCGCACGATGCCCCAATTACGATAGTATTTCTTTTTTTGAACTCTTCAAGCGCAGCTTGGAAAGCGTGTAACTCGGTAGGACAAACAAAGGTGAAGTCTTTAGGGTACCAAAACAACAATACTTTTGATTTGTTTTTTACTGCCTCTTCATAAATGTTAATCCTTAGGTTATCGCCCATTTCTGACATGGCATCAACCGTAATGTTTGGGAATTTTTTTCCTACGTAACTCATAATATGATATTTTTTATTTGATTTCTTGTACAAAGATAACTGAAATACTAGGGTGTGTCAATTCATTAATCTTGATACAACAATAGACAAAAACTATAACACAAAAAACATCTATTAATTTTTATCTATACTAAAATCATTCACACCATTAGTTTATCACAAGCAACAAGCTTGTTGTGTTATTCGCATTCTATCAAAAAATTACTAGATTTGGGAAAACATCTTAACCAACACATGAAAAATAATCTTTTTGACCTTAGTGGCAAACTTGCTTTGGTGACAGGAGGCAACAAAGGGATAGGTATGGGGATGGCATTGGGCTTGGCCCAGGCCGGTGCCGATATCATTGTTGCCTCGCGAAGTATAGCCCCAAATTCTGAAATTGAGCAAGCTGTGCTGAAATTAGGCCGTAAGTTTTATGCCTATACCATGGATGCCAACGATCGTCGTCAGGTTTATACCTTTATTGAAACTCTGAACCGGACACACCCACGTATAGATATTTTGGTAAACAATGCGGGCACCATACTACGACAACCGGCAGCCGAGCACCCCGACGAGTATTGGGATCAAGTACTCAACATTAACCTTGACAGTCCTTTTATATTAGCCAGAGAGCTGGGCAAGCGTATGTTGGCACAAGGCTCCGGAAAAATCATTTTTACCTGCTCGCTACTGAGCTTCCAGGGGGGTATAAATGTACCCGGGTACGCTGCTAGCAAGGGAGCCTTAGCATCGCTAATAAAAGCACTGGCTAACGAGTGGGCAGGTAAAGGAGTAAACGTAAACGGTATTGCCCCAGGCTATATTGCCACCGACAACACCGAAGCCCTGCGCCAAGACCCAGCAAGGAGCAAATCTATTTTAGACCGCATACCTGCCGGACGTTGGGGTACACCAGATGATTTTGCCGGCCCAGCTGTATTTCTAGCCTCAGCAGCCAGTAATTATGTGGACGGCACCATACTAACCGTTGACGGCGGTTGGATGGGACGGTAGTTAATTTTGACATGAAACATTTATCTTAACAAACATGAAAACCCTTTTTGCAACACACCCCAGAGACACTAAAACTTTAGATACCCAACAATTGAGAGCCGATTTCTTGATTGACAATTTGATGATTGACGACCAAATTAACTTGTGTTATACCCACTACGACCGCTTGATTGTAGGTGGAGCCAAACCACTAAAACAAAATCTTAAGCTCGAAACCCAAGAAGAACTTAAGGCCGAATATTTTCTTGAAAGACGTGAAATAGGCATCATCAACGTAGGAGGCAACGGCAAAGTAAGTGTTGATGGAGAGGTGTTTACCCTTAGCAAACTTGAGTGCGTATATGCCGGCAAAGGAGCTAAAGAACTTATTTTTAGCAGCGACGATGCACAAAACCCTGCTGTATATTACCTTTTATCGGCACCTGCACACACTAGCTACCCTACAACCAAATTTACCAAAGAGCAGGCTGCTCCGGTAATGCTGGGCGACACGCTGACTTCCAACAAGCGTACCATCTACAAATACATACACGATGCAGGCATACAAAGCTGTCAACTGGTATTAGGTCTCACCCTGCTAGAGCCCGGATGTGTATGGAACTCGGTCCCTTCACATACCCATACCCGCCGCTCTGAAGTATATTTCTACTTTGATTTGGCCGATGGACAAAGACTTTTTCACATGATGGGCGAGCCCAAAGAAACCCGACATCTCATTCTTAAAAACCACGAAGCAGTAGTGTCGCCACCATGGAGCGAGCACTTTGGTTGTGGCACCTCCAACTACGGATTTATTTGGGGTATGGCTGGCGAAAACAAACGCTATGATGATATGGACGCTACACCATTAGATACTTTACTATAAAATTAAAACACCTAACCAAATACCAAACCATGAACAACTCTAAAATTGGCAAATTCAGGTGGACGATTTGCGCCCTCCTGTTTTTTGCCACCACCATCAATTACCTGGACAGGCAGGTACTAAGCTTATTAGCTCCCGAACTTTTCCAAGTTTTCGGTTGGACAAATAGTGATTACGGTAACATTACAGCCGTTTTTCAGTTTGTGTATGCTCTTTCCCTATTATTTGCAGGGCGATTCATAGACAAAGTAGGCACCAAGGGTGGTTTTGCAATTGCTATCATACTTTGGAGCGTGGGAGCCATGATGCATGCACATGCCGTACAAGTGGGCGAAGTCAGCAATTCTATCCTAAAGCTATTTGGCTTGGCCAGCATACCGGTATCCATTATCGGCTTTATGGTGGCCCGTGCTGTTTTAGGAATTGGCGAAGCCGGCAACTTTCCGGCTGCTATAAAAACCACTGCCGAGTATTTTCCAAAGAAAGAAAGAGCACTAGCAACCGGAATTTTCAATTCGGGTAGCAATATAGGTGCGATATTGGCTCCGCTAACCGTGCCTTGGCTTTCGGCCAAATACGGATGGGAAACGGCCTTTACCCTTATTGGGGGTATTGGCTTTATCTGGCTATTTTTCTGGCTGTGGATTTACAAAGCTCCCGAACAACAAGCCCGTTTGAGTGCCGAAGAATTGGCTTACATAAAAAGTGACAACGAAGAGAGCGAAAACAAAGAAACCACTAAAGACAGTAAGATAAGCTGGATAAAGCTACTCAACTACCGACAAACTTGGTCTTTTGCCGCAGGCAAGTTCCTAACAGATGGGGTATGGTGGTTTTTCTTATTCTGGTTACCCAAATACTTGGAGGGACAATACCAATTGGCCAGTACCGATTTGGCCTTGCCTTTGTTTGTATTGTATAGTATGACCATGGTGGGCAGTATCTCCGGAGGTTGGTTTCCTATGTATTTCATCAAAAAAGGCTATACACCTTATGATGGACGTATGCGAGCCATGTTGTTAATCGCCTTATTTCCTTTGGCTACCCTCTTAGCTCAACCTTTGGGCGGGCATGGTTTCTGGCTTCCAGTTATTTTAATCGGTATTGGAGCATCTGCACACCAAGCTTGGAGTGCCAACATCTTTACTACTGTGTCTGATATGTTTCCCAAGAAAACCGTAGCCACCATTACCGGAATTGGTGGTATGGCCGGTGGTATAGGCGGGGTAATCATTTCGAAAATAAGTGGTCCTTTATTTGATTTTTACGAGAAAAAAGGCCACATCGAAACCGGATACGGAATTATGTTTGCTTATTGTGGGCTGGCCTATCTATTGGCTTGGGGCATTATGAAATTGCTAGTACCCAAATACAAAGCCATCACAGATTTGTAAGTAGTAACTGATCGTTTTAAATCCCTAAATCAACGGAAGGGTATTTTCTAAAAAGTGTCATAAAAGAGAGGCTGTCCGATAAAGCTGGGCAGCCTCTTTATGCTTATTTTCTTTTGGATTATTATTATTTCGTTTTTGCCAGCCTAATCTCAAAAACCTTGCTGCTTAGTTGGCCAATTTGATCTTTATCAAGGGCAAAACCTTGGCTCAGCAAATGGGTTCCACTAAAGGACTGCCATGCTGTAGGCTCAGCAAGCCAACGATTTATTTCACGAATTTCATAATTCTTATGACTGTCGAGACCTTTTAGTAATAAGTGGTTTGATTGTTTGGCTTGCTGCTTATCGAGGTAATATACAAATAACAAAGCCTTGTCTTTTTGCTCGTTCACATACATTAAGGCTGCTTGGTTACCCTCATAAGGTGACAACAAACGATACAAATCGCCCTGTTCTATCAAAGTAGCTAAGCGTTTATAGTTTTGTACTGCATTGCGACTAAAGGTTTTTTCATCATTGCTGAAATGTGCAATATCAATATCATAGCCCAGTTTCCCACTCATGGCTACATCGGTACGAAACTTGAGCGATTGCTTGCCCCAGGAAGTGACGTGTGCTGCAATAGTGTTGGCCGGAAAAAAGTAAGAATATCCCCACTGGATATATACCCTCTTTAGTCCATCGGTATTGTCGCTAGGCCAAAATTCAGTAAAATATTTTAGGGCTTCGTAATCTACACGTCCACCACCTCCAGAGCAAAGCATAAACGGAACGTTTGGGTATTTTGCTCTTAGCCTTTGTAAAACTTGATACAAGCCTCTAACATAGCTGATAGCCATTAACGCTTGTTGGTCTTTTAGATAGGGAGAGTAGCCATTAGTAACGGTTCGGTTACAATCCCATTTTATATAGGCAATGTTGGGATTTTCTTTAAACAAATCGTCAACAACACTAAAAAGATAGTCTTGCACTTGCGGGTTGGCTAGGTCTAGTACCAATTGGTTGCGTTGCAAATGTGTAGCACGGTTGGGCAGTTGTAACACCCAATCGGGGTGTGTCTCAAACAATTGGCTTTTTGGACTAATCATTTCGGGTTCCAACCAAATCCCAAATTTTATCTTGTTTTTTTTAGCTGTCTTCACTAGATAAGAGATACCATTGGGCAATTTTTTCTTATCCACCACCCAATCGCCTAAGCTGCTATTATCTTGATCTCGAGGGTATTTATCACCAAACCAACCGTCATCAAGCAAGAAAAGATCAACTCCCAGTTCGCTGGCTTGTTTCATAAGTTGAGCTAATTTTTCTTCGTTAAACTTCATTCCGGTAGCTTCCCAATTGTTGAGCAAGGTAAGTCGAGGCTGCTGACCATCCATCACTTGGTATTTTCGGGCCCAATGGTGCAAAGCTCTGCTGGCCTGACCTTTGCCTTCGCCACTGTACACAAAAATAAAATCGGGGGTCACCAAACTATCTTGGGCATGTAGGGTATAGCTAGAGGCATAATTGTTGATTCCAAAAGTGCCATGTAGGGTATTGCGATTGTCTATCTCAAAATTAAGTTTAAAATTTCCTGAGTAGGCCAAACTGCCCAACATCACTTCGCCCTTATCTTCGGTTGCAGCTTGTTCGCCAACACTAATAAAAAAATGAGGAGCTTGGTATTTATCGGCTCGTGCTATCAATTTACTATCTATGGTTTTTATACCACTAGTAAGCCGATGTTCTTGTAGTTGCATCTCATTTGCCCAATCACCATGAAATTGGGTAAGCCAATAATTTGTGGATTTGAAATGTAGCATAGCTGATGCAAAATGCGTAAGTAGTAGGTCTTGCTGTGTAGGGTTGCTGATCGTCGTCCATGTTTTCAATACGTCAGAGCCCGGATAGCTCAAAAAATGCAGAATCACCTGTGTGTGATACACTTCATCAAACAGGTAAATGTCGGTACGCTTGGTACTATCAGGCAGCACGAATTGTTTGTTTTGTTGATACTTCAGCTCTAAAGAGGGATTGCCATCATGGTGCACGGCACGTATGGCTGGTTCAAATTCAAAATCCATACCCCCAGTGGCAAAAGCCTCAGAGCGCTGGTCGCTGTATTGTCCGTTTGCCTTACGTAGGCCAAAATATGACTGATATAACCTTTTGTTTTTGCCTACTTTGTAAATTAGAGCAGTGCGGGGTGTTGTAATTGTGATATCTTGTCCAAAAAGACTGCTCACAAATAGGCATAAAGCCAGGGTAATTGTGTTTTTCATGGTAAGATTGGGTAAGTTAATGTTCTCGTTTGCTTAAATAATAATCTTCTTTTTGGGTCATCAGCTTTTGGTCTTTTGTGCTTTTGTCTTTATAGCCCAAAAGGTGTAAAGTTCCGTGCACCATTACCCGATCAAGCTCGGTATCGCTTTGCTGTTTTAGGCTCCTGGCATTGTCTCGCACCCGATCTATGCTGATAAAAATATCACCCAATATGCTCCCTTGCTGCTCAGAATTATCGAAGGTAATGACATCGGTATAATAATCGTGTTGCAAATAGTTGCGATTTACCTCAAGCAAGTATTCGTCTGTGCAGAAGATAAAATTGAGCTCATCGAGCTGAAAGCCCTCATTGGCGATGGTTTCGCTAATCCATTTACGATGAAGGGTCTTGTTTTTGAGCCGAAAGCTGCATGCCTCGGTATAAAAATTTATTTTGGCCATTGCTTGCTAGTTATGGTTTATTATTGGGGGTCGAATTTAGCAATTTGTAATATTCGGCCAGTTTGTTTTTGTAATAGTTATTGAGTTTGGGTGGCATTTGTTGCAATTGCTCCAAGGCTCGGCTGTACTCTTTTTGATAATGCTCTAGCATTTTTTGGTACGATGGTGGGAACTGTTTTGCTGCTTGGCTCTCTCTCTTTTCGTCTTCTTGTTGTTCTTTTTGAGCCCGCTCAGCATCAAGCAATTTCACCATCAGGTCTTTTTGTCTGTTGAGGGTTTCTTGGGTAATACGTTTATTCACCAAATCGAGCTCGGTTTGTTTCATTTGTTGCACGGCCTCGTTGAGGTTGCCCATGCTACCGGTACCATCTTTATTTTCTTCGCGGTTTATTTTTTGTAAAGCCTCACGCAACATCTGTTGTTGCTGAGCCATTTTAGCAAATTCTTCGCTCATTTGCCCCTTGGGTACTTGGCCTTTATTGCCTTGCTGCTCTAACTTCTGCTTGGCCTGCTGCATGTTTTTGTTGAGCTGTTCTTGCATTTGCTGCAATTGGGCCATCCCAGATTTTCCCTTACCCGATTTGGCATTCTTCATAGCGTTTTGCAATTGCTCCAAGGCCTCGTCTAGCATTAGCGCCAAATTATTGATGGCGGTCATGGCAAATTGTTGTTCCCTATTGGCTTCTGGACTTCGCCGTTCTGCTAAATGTTGCAAGGCCTGCGCTATTCGCTGGTTAATTTGCTGTACCTCCTGATTTACTGTGCTTTCTATTTGTGGTACCCGCTTGCTCAACGCAAACAAACTATCGGCTATAATTTTCATGTTGTTGCCTAGCTGATTTTGTTTTAGCACTTGCTGTGGATAGCGAGGATCGGTAATGGCCATTTTTCTAAAATCCAGCATCAGTTGTTCTTGTTCAAAAGATAACCTCAACAAATTTTCGAGCAGTTGGCGCAACTCTTGAGCATTGAGCTGATTGCTCATTTCTGCCCCAGATTGTTGTTGGTCTTGTAACTTTTGTGCCAATTGTTTCATTTGTTGGGCAGCAGCACGCTGACTTTGAGTAGCCTTGCTGTTTTTATGCTGCTCTAGCTCTTGACTACTCTCTGCTTGCTTATCGGCAATTTGTTGGTTTTCTTTATCTGGGCTAGCAAAAGGATTGGGACGCTCTAAGTCTTGATTCTTTTTGTCCAAATCCTTCATTTCTTGGGCCAGCTCTTTAAATGCTTTATTCAGTTCTTGCTGTTGGTTCTGGAGTTCTTGCTGCGATTTGGCTTTTGCAGCAGTTTGTTTGGCCAATTCTTCTTGTTTTTGGGCTAAGTCTTTTAGCCGATCCAACTGCTGTTGCAGGTTCTGTTCAAACTCCAATTGTTTGTACAATTCCAAAATCCGGTCAAGCTCTTTTTTGAGTGATTTGTTGTCCATCTGCATTTTCGAGAGCTCTGATTTGGTTTGCTCTTTGTTTTGCTGATCCAACAATTGTTGTAGTTTTTGCAAGAGTTCTTTGGTTTTATCGTCCAATACTTCGTTTAGCAAATGGTCAATCTGTTTTTGTTTATCCCTCAGTTCTTGATTCAACAACTGGTTATCTTCTTTCTGAAAATTATTTTTCTCATTTTGTGCTTTAATGGCTTGCAATTGTTCATCCAACTGTTGTTGTTTGTTGAGTAATTGCTCAAGCTGTTTGCGATCGTCGTAGTCGAGTTCTTTCTTGTCGAGCAGTGTCTCGGCCAATCGTTTACTTTCTTTCTCGATTTGCTTGGCCAGTTGCATACTTTGCGCCAATTTTTGTTTCAGGGCATCGCTGTTTTGCGCTACTTGCTGGGCTATTTCGTGCTTACTGGGCAATTGGTAGCTTTGCAAGGCCGTACGACTTTGCTTAGGGCCGTTTACCCCATCATTATCAGCCACTTCAAAATAATAATCTATCCGATCGCCCGGCTGCAATTCTACTTGATCTAAACGCCAAACATAAAAAAAACTTTGTGCGACCTCTTTTGCTTTAATTGGAATATTGACAATGGATTTCCGCCCTGCATATTGACCTTTTTTAACTTCATAACAAAGCTTTAGTGAGGTAAAACCGTAATCGTCACGAATGTTACCATAAAAATAATGAGCTTTACTACTCAAACTATCCGATTGCCCGCTTACCTCTATAATTGGGTACTCGTCTTTAAGCACCCGCAACGTATGGCTAAGGGTATCGGTAATGGGCAGTTGGCTGTTTCTAACCAAGATACGGTACTGAGCATCTTGCTTAACAGAAGCCTGAAAACTGGCAACTTGGTTAGCCACGGGTATATGATACATTTTTTGATAAAGCTCAAAACCCAATTGCTCACAATTTTCGGCAGTAAAAAACCAGGTAATTTTAGTCCCTTCGGGCACCTGTAAATCTCCAGCTTGTTCTTGTGTTTCTGGCTGTCTTTGCAAATAAGCCGGAAATTGCAAATGCGCCTTTAGGTGCAAAAGCGAGGCCCGGGGCACTACCTTGAGTGTATAAGCGGTAGAACGAAAGCCTCCGCCTTCAAAATAGAAGTTTTTGCTTGCCTGCACCTGTTGTAGGGTATAGCTAAAATTAGCCTTATCGTGTTGGTCGAGCTTGTAGCGGTTGCCCCCTTCAACCAAATACATATCTTGCGGGAATTGATCGCCTACTAAACTAATTTTCAGCGTTATGTCTTCACCCTGTACCAATTTTAGTTTTTTGTTTTGCAGCACAAACTGAAAAGGTGCAGGAGGCAACAACTCTTTGCGATAATGTACCATACTCCAGGTACCTTGTTTCAATATTTGTGGTGCTAAAAAGCCAATGAGCATGATAATGAGTAAGGGTGGTAGCAAATAGCGTAAGTTTTTTTTGTTATCGCCAAGCTTTATTGCCTTGCTAAAGGGTATAGGTCGCAATTCGGCAATTTTTTGTTCTATACTGGCCAAAATTAAGGCGTTTTGTTTACCCGATAAAGTGGCTAATTCTTGCAATTGCAAGGTGTTGAGCAGTCGATCACTCACCTCGGGAAAGAAATGGCCTATTAACTTAGCAGCCTGCTGATGGTTCATTTGGCCTTGCACATTAGCAAAAGCCAAAGCTGGACGTAGCACCAAGTACCACAAAGCAAAAACACTAAGCCCCACAAAAACATAAAAAAGTAGCGTCTTTAATGTAACTGAGGGATAAGTGTAATAGGCCCACACAAATAGCAACAGATACAAGGCCAATACCAGTGCAGCAGAAAGCATAGCTCCACGCAACAATTGGTTGAGGTAGAATTTTTTGATAAATTCATTCAGCTTGTTGATGAGTACCGGATACGAATTGGCCATAATGAAAAAACCCTTAAAGGTACTCAATAGGGCTCAATAAATAAAGAAAGGACAGTAATCCAAAAAAAGCTTTCATTTTGTTTCTACTTTCAACAATAATGCACTAATTTAGACCAACAAAAAAACAACTCGAAACTAAAATTACAATGAAAACCAAATTCTTATTATTTCTATTTGCCGCTGTCACCAGCCTCAACAGTTCGGCACAGAAAGCTATCAAATCATGGCATAAAAATAAGGTAATTGCCCACCGTGGAGCTTGGAAAACCAGCAATTTACCCGAAAACTCTATCGCTTCACTAAAACAGGCCATTGCCATTGGGGCTTTTGGTAGCGAATTTGATGTACAACTTAGCGCCGATGGCGTACCTGTAGTGAACCACAACGCCGATTTTTTAGGTAAAGACATTGCCAGCAGCACCTACCAAGAGCTTGTTGACTACAAAAAACTAAGCAATGGAGAGTCTATCCCCACATTAGAAGAATACCTAAAGGCCGGAATTAAACAGAAAAAAACAAAACTGATTTTGGAGATAAAACCCCAAAAAAGCCCCGAACAAGAAATATTACTTAGCAAAAAAGTACTCGAAATTGTTGCTCAGCTACAAGCCGAGCGCTGGATAGAATACATCAGCTTCAGTGCCAACATTTGTGAATACCTTATTGCCAATGCACCCGGAGCAAGGGTATCCTACCTCAATGGCAACCTTAGCCCTGAGCAACTGAAAGAAAAAGGCTATTTTGGTTTAGATTATAACTACAAAGTCTTTAAGAAAAATACCGATTGGCTTTCTAAATCTCGCTCTTTGGGCTTAGTTACCAACGTATGGACTGTAAACACCGAAAAAGACATGGATTATTTCTTGGCCGAGCAGGTGGACTTTATTACGACCAACGAACCCGAATTGCTACTGAAAAAGCTTAAAAAATAGTTACCGAGACAGACAAGCAAAGGCCCTCATCATGTAGTACGATGGGGCTTTTTTATGTCAACAAACCTAAGAGTCGCCAGTTTTGGGCTTGCTGAGCTTGCAATGTTGGTACATCAATCTCCAACACTTCAGCCAATTGCTGGTAAAGGTATGCTATCCCAATATCCGCGGCATCATCAGTCTCTAAAAAATAGGGGGCTCTAAATGTTTTTAGCCATTGTAGCAATGGCTTTGAGTGTAGTAAAGCTAAGCCAAAAGAAAGGTAAAAGCCTTGATTATACAGGCTCTGTGCCAACTCGGGGCTTTTATTAAAACCGTGCACCACCAAAGGTATTTGGGGCTTATGCTGCTTTTTTACTTTCAAAAGCAAATCAAAAGCTTTTACACAATGTATAATTACGGGCTTTTGTAGTTGAGCGGCCAATAGCAGCTGTTGCTCAAAAGCGTGTTGTTGCACAGCTAGGCTTGCTCCCCTCATACCGTCCAAACCGCACTCTCCTATCATCTTTACTTGACCAAGTGAGGCCAAAGCCTGTAAACGCTCTAACGAAACCGTAAAATTGTCTGTATTGAGGTGCCAAGGGTGTAAACCCAAAGCATAAAGCCCTTGCTCTGCCAATTGGTCAGCTTGCAAGGGCTGGGTAAGATCGTAGCTTTCTATGGCCAAAACCTGTGGCGAATTATTTTTATGATGTGTATGCAAATCCAAATACCCAGCCATTAGCCAAAGGTACTTATTTTACCTAGCAACACCGCAGCAATAAATACGCTTGCTTATACTCTACCCATCAAAGGGTCGGTAAAACTCTCTCGTCCGGTATCTAAGTGGCCGGCAAATTGTTGATAGAAATGAGCAAAACCCTCTACAACAAAATCATAATCGTACCAATGGTGGCTGGCTTCGAGATCAATTAGCAGTTGGGTTTGTTGCCCTGCTTTTAGTTCAATAGTTTGTGTGCCTCGTTGATAAGAAAGATCGCTCATCTTTACTTTCAGGCTGTTTGTGCTCAAGTTGCTAAGCTCTACCTGCAGTTTCCCGGTTGGCTGCTTGCTAAGGCGGTTTAGCTCGGGTCTTAGTGTAATTTGCAGCGGGTCGTTTTGATCGCCCTTCATACAACGAAAAAACCCATTAGGTGCATGCATACGCAAATGATAACGACCCTGCTCAAAACGGTTCAAAGGCCATCGGTACTCCAATTGGTCGCCTGCTTTTACGGCAAAAAACCAATTTTTGCCCACCTCATTACTACCGTCCTCTAGCTGGTAGGCCAAGGGCGAATATACCGTAAAGGGAGCTCCCAAAGCCCGATCGGCAAAGGCTTGGTTTGAGGCTGCCATTTTAATAATAAGCTGAGTTTTATCGTCAGAGAGTGTGCATAGGCTTTCTAACTGGTAGTTCAGTGCAGGCGCTCGGCGTATGCCGGGTTCTTGCAAAGGCAAAATACCCTCATAGTGCTTGCTGCTTTGTTTTACCAATTGCTGCTCTTGCTCGCTAAGTTCTCTAAAATTGCCGGGCTCGGCCTTGTATTTTGCATTATGAATAGTAGCAATAAACTCGTCTCTGTTCTGAAACGGGAGTTGATCTTTGGCCTGAGTAAAAGGCTCAAAAACAGCAGTCAAATCTCCGCAAATTGTTCTGCGCCATTCGCTGATGTTGTTTATGCGGATATTTTTCTTAAACTTTTTGTTGATGAATTTTTCGAGAAATTGAAGTGTCGAGGTATGATCGTACACCTCCGAGCAAACCTTGCCGCCCCTGCTCCAAGGCGATGCAATGAGCATGGGCACCCGATAGCCCAAACCAATTTGTCCCTCGCGAGCCTGTTTTTTACTTACCCCTTGTGCCAGCTCATTTTTTAGGCGCACCATCTCTACCGAGGTATCGATACCTTTAGAAACCATCCCGGTATCTTTCTTTTTCAGATCGGGTACAGAGTAAGGCACCAAATGATCATAATAACCATCATTTTCATCGTAGGTGATAATGAGGATGGTCTTTTTCCATACTTCGGGATTTTTGGTCAAAATATCCATCACCTCAGAAATGTACCAAGAGCCAAACCAAGGGGCACTGGGGTGGTCAGAGAAATTTTTAGGCCCGCCCAACCACGACACCGTAGGGAGTTTACCCTCGTTCACATCTTTACGAAACTGATAAAATATATCGCCCTTTGGCACCTCAATTTCTCTTTCGGTCTCGCCGTCATGATGCTTTAGTTTCACTAGTTTTCGATAGTTCTTATCGCCTTTGTTGGTGGTAAATGCTCGCTCATACAATTGGCGATCACGATCGCTCAGTTGTTTAAAATTAGCTTCGGTGTAGTAGGCAGCATCCTCCTCTGCTCTTTTCAGGGCTTTTTCTTTCTCGGCAATAGCGGTCAACACTTTGGCGGCAGCCTCGGCATTGCTGGGTAGGTTTGCTCGCAACTTACTAATTTCATCGGGTAAGGTTTTGAGCTGCTCTTGCAAGCCCTCTATATATTTGTCTTTAAACTTTACCTGATAAGCCTTGAACCACTCCAGGTTGTTGAGCCCAAAGTTGGCTAGCCAAGAGCGTTCTTCGCCCTTCCAGCCGCCACCGGTACTTAGCTCGTTCTGGTAAAATCGCCAGTCTATACCGTTATCTTGCAACAGTTCGGGGAAGGTGAGCCAGGTTTGTTTGGCCGAACCGTAGTCGGTATTGCGAATGTTCATTTTTACTCTGCCATCTTCCTCACTTTGTATTTTCCCGGTCCAGAAATAGGCCCGGTTTGGCGTGGTACTGGTCATGGACGAGCAGAAATTGTGGTCGCACACCGTAAAGGCATCAGCCATAGCGTAATAAAAAGGCAAGTCCTCTCGGGTGTGGTAGCCCAAAGTTAGTGGCATAGTGCGGTAAGCCTTATTGCCCGAGCGTTTGCTGATGAGCCATTTATCGTATTTACCTTGATTAAAAGCATCAAACTGGTCGTGGCGTCCGTGTGGTAAAGAGCCCATCCAAGTGATTTTGGTACCCTTTATATCCAAACGGAAGGGAGCATAGGTTTTGCCGGTTGCATCGGTTTGGAACCATACGGGATTTTGATTGGGCATCAGCACAGGACGCGGATCATTAAAACCCCGTACCCCTTGTAAAGTACCAAAAGAGTGGTCAAACGCCCTATTTTCTTGCATTAAAATTACTACATGCTCGGCATCATAAAAAGTACTGCCCTCTTTGGGGTTGATAGCCATGGCCCTTTGAATTGAGTCGGGTATTGCCATGCTAAAACCCGCTGCGCCAGACAGCACCAAAGACTTTCGTAAAAACTCCCTTCTACCATTCATATTGTTTCATATTATTTCGGAAAACAAATTAGACGATAAAAATTAAATATCGTTTAAAATAATTTAAAGTAACAGTTAATTTACATAACAACCCTATAAGCACTTTTGAAGATAGCTGCCAATTTACAATTAGCTACGGATGGTAAGGAAAAATGCATAGCAAAACTTTTTGGTTTCTATGTACCGCTTCTTCAAATTCTACTTTGGGGCTCGACCTATATCACGTATAAGATGTTACGAAACAATAATTAAATATACGCAATATTTTTTTATTGTAAAGCATTGGTATAAAATAATTAACAGAAATTTTTTAAGTTAAAACAAAAGTAATTATATTCGTCAATAAATAAG
>JBDHXL010000016.1:0-62199 GCA_039810685.1 Pedobacter sp.
CATTTACGGAGCCCAACAATTTGGCATGGAAGCCATATTTTTTAACCCCAACAAGATTGAAAAACCCAAAGAGGTACAAACCCAAATTCACCATTTAGAAGAGTTGATGCACCTTTTTTAGAGATAACAGTAATAGGCTTGTTTAGTTCAAAAGCTCTTTCGATTGTAAGCAAATCGTAAGCATAACCTACTTTCAGCTATAGAATTTAGATTTAGAAATCACTAATTAAAATACCTGATGAGTGAGCCTCACTTAATAAAAATCCTTGATTTGTTTTGGACAGTTGAAATAGCCGATTAATTTGAAACCTATTTTTATCCTCGGTTCCAATCCTATGGCAGAAAGTTCAGTAAACAAAATATTCTCCACCAAAATATTGATAGCCTAAACTTGAATTTGCATCTTTGAGCGAATGAAGCTACCCCATATCCCAGGTTTTGATGAAGCTGCTTTTAGCAAGTACTTAAAAAATACCGGATGGCTAATGATGGCTCGGGTGGGCAGTTTACTCATCAAAGTGCTGGTGGGTTTTGCTATTGCCAACTATTTGGGCAGAGCACAAAATGGACTACTGAATTACCCACAAGCCTTTGTTTCATTTTTTTTGGCCGCTGCCGCCCTTGGCCTCGACGGGTACACCACCCGCGAACTCCTTAAAAAGCCCGAGTTCAGCAACCAATACCTTGGTACCGCCCTACGCTTAAAACTGTGGGGGGCATTAGCCGCTATACCTTGCATTGTACTCGCTTATAGTTTAAAAAACTATTTTTTTGGTTCATCCAACACCCCGCTAAGCTATCTTATCATTGTTGGCTTAAGCGGTATTAGTCAGGCTTTTTACATTACCGACAGTTATTTCCAATCCAAAGTACAGGCCAAATACGTCACTTATAGCCAAATTTTTGGCAATATCCTTTCGGCAATAATTAAACTGGGCTTAATTGCAATGGCTGCCCCACTCATCTATTTTATTTGGGCACTTCTACTCGATACCGTACTGATTGCCGGTGCTTATATTTATTTTTACCAACAAAAAACAGCTGGCATACAACATTGGCGCTACGATTCTAAAATTGCCAAATCACTGCTCCAACAATCCTGGCCTTTGGCTTTTTCGGCAATTCTGGTATCACTCTATATGAAAATAGACCAACTAATGATAGACAGCTACTTGGGCTCGGCCGATTTGGGCATATACTCTACTGCTGTACAGCTTAGCGAGAGTTGGTATTTTATTCCGGTTGCTATTGTTAGCTCCATATTTCCGGCGGTGATGAACGCTCGCCGTGATGACCCCGAACGCTACCAAAAACGCTTACAAAACCTCTACGACCTGATGGTTTGGCTGAGCCTCAGCATAGCCATTGCTACTAGTTTTTTGGCTAACACAGCCTATCGTATTATCTACAAACCCGAGTATTGGGAAGGTGCCAGTGTGCTTGCGCTGCACGTGTGGTCGGGTATTTTTGTTTTTTTGGGTACGGCCAGTAGTCAATACCTCATTGCCGAGGGATATACCAAAATCTCGATGCTCCGTACCGCTGTAGGGGCCTTAGTCAATATTGGCCTAAACCTGATTTTGATACCGAAATACGGCATAATGGGAGCGGCAATAGCCACACTTATCGCCTATTTTGTAGCTACGTTTTTCTTATTGTTGGTACCCAAAACCCAAAAACAAGGTATCATGATGTTAAAATCCTTATTTTTGATCACTCTTTTTAAAAAACTATAAAACCTTGAATAAACTTAGTGCCCTCATTCAACTCATCAGTCAACCCAAACGCCTTGCGGCCTTGCTATCATACGGACACAAAGGCTACTTGGCCGACATAGGTTGGTTCAAAGCTTTCGACCAACAACAAGCTATTGATAGCCAAGGGCAGCCCATACCTTGGGTCAGCTATTCTTTTATAGATTTTATCCGACCGCGTTTAAATAAAGAATTGAGCATTTTTGAATACGGCTCGGGCAATTCAACCCTATTCTACTCGCAAAGGGTAAAGCGGGTGGTTTCGGTAGAGCATGACCGCTCTTGGCACAAAAAAATCAGTCAGCAAATGTCGGCTAATGCCGAAATGCTCTTTGTAGAGCTTAAAACTGATGGCGAATATGCTAAAAAAGCAATGTTACTAAATGAAAAATTTGACCTCATTATTGTTGATGGTCGAGATCGGGTAAATTGTTGCCGTTACGGACTAGAAGCATTGAGCGACAGCGGAGTTATTGTATTAGACGACTCGGAGCGTCAAGTATATGACGAGGCCCGCAAATTATTGACCGAAAAAGGTTTTAAAGAACTTTATTTTTCGGGTATATCGCCGGGCTTGTTCTACTATAAGGCCACTTCTGTATTTTACAAAGCAGGCAATTGCCTAGGCATTTAATCTGTTGAGGATGGAAAACCTTGCACCAATAGCCTTATTTGTTTACAACCGCCCGCAACACACCGAGCGCACCCTACATTTTTTATCACAAAACCAAGGTGCCGAGTTAAGCAAGTTGTATATTTTTGCTGATGGACCACGCCACGAAGCCGATCGAGCAAAGGTTGCTGAGGTGCGACAGCTTATTCGCCGGGTTGAGGGTTTTGCCAGTGTAGAATTGATAGAAAGCACATCAAACAAAGGCCTGGCCAATTCTATAATTGCAGGTGTAAACTTGCTCTGTGAACGCTATGGTAAGGTAATTGTTTTTGAGGATGACCTGGTATCATCGCCGCATACACTAAATTATTTTAACGAGGCACTGCTGCGCTAC
The DNA here is from genome assembly GCA_039810685.1 of Pedobacter sp. Taxonomy (GTDB): domain Bacteria; phylum Bacteroidota; class Bacteroidia; order Sphingobacteriales; family Sphingobacteriaceae; genus Pedobacter. The sequence continues at coordinate 2,762 of JBDHXL010000016.1, forward strand.
CAGCATGAAGACCGGGTGATGCATATTGGTGCCTACATGTATCCCCTAAAACACGACAATTTGCCCGAAACATTTTTTTACCGGGCTGCAACCAGTTGGGGCTGGGCTACATGGCAAAGGGCCTGGCAACATTTCAATCCGAATATCGACCAGCTCATCAACCAATTTTCAAAAGCACAAATACAGGCCTTTTCTATCGAAGGGAAAATGAATTTCTGGAAACAGATGATTGATTTCAAGAAAGGCAAAAACAATTCATGGGCTATTCGCTGGTATGCCTCAATTTTTTTAAGAAAGGGGCTTACACTCAACCCCTCCCATTCGCTCATCAATAATATTGGTCACGATGGTTCGGGTGTACACTCAGGAATTAACGATATCTACAATGTTGTCATTGCTCCGCAAGCCATCCGTTATTTCCCCGAAGAAATTAGCGAGCATCCTGAAGCCTATCAAGCTATAAAAACTTTTCTGGCAGGTAGAAAAGGTTCCTTGATCGACCGAATTGTACGACTACTAAAACAACATTTATCCATACTATGAAAAAACTAATTATCGGTGTACTAGCCTCTATGGCTATCGGTGCATCAGCACAAAAAAATGCCCCACAACCTTATGGAGCTCTGCCAAGCAAAGCACAATTGGCTTGGCACCGTATTGAAGCTTATGGCCTTGTGCATTTTACCCCAACTACTTTCGAAAACAAAGAGTGGGGCTATGGCGATGCCAAACCCACAAGCTTTAACCCCAGTGCTTTTGATGCTGACCAAATTGTGCGTACTGCCAAAGCCGGAGGTTTACGAGGCATAATATTGGTTGCCAAACACCACGATGGTTTTGCCCTTTGGCCCAGTAAAACCACCAGTTACAACATCAGCGCAAGCCCATTTAGAGGAGGCAAAGGCGATATGGTTAAAGAGTTTGAGCTAGCCGCCCGAAGAAACGGTTTGGCTTTTGGTATTTACTGCTCACCCTGGGATCGTAACAACGCCAATTATGGCACCGATAAATACCTAGCTATTTACCAAGAGCAATTGCGAGAGTTATACAGCAATTACGGCCCCTTGTTTATCAGCTGGCACGATGGCGCCAATGGCGGCGATGGTTACTATGGTGGTGCACGTGAAAAACGAGCTATAGATAATACCACCTATTACGATTGGAATAACACCTGGGCCATTACCCGCAAACTGCAACCTAATGCTGTAATTTTTAGCGATATAGGCCCTGATGTGAGGTGGGTAGGCAACGAAAAGGGTGTAGCAGCCGAAACCAGCTGGGCTACTTTTACTCCTATGCCACCGGCTGGTAAAAATGTAGCTGTACCTGGGCAGTCTAATTACCCCCAAAGCCCAGGAGGTATCAGAGATGGAAAGTTCTGGATGCCTGCCGAGTGCGACGTGCCCTTGAGACCGGGCTGGTTTTATCACCCCAATCAAAAACCCAAAACTGCCGAACAGCTTTTTGATTTGTACCTGAAAAGTGTAGGCAGAGGTGCCGCTCTAGACCTAGGGCTGGCCCCCGATACCCGTGGCCTACTTTGCGACGAGGATGTTAAAGTGCTTAAAGACTTTGGCCAACTACTAAAAAACACCTTTAGCAACAACCTGGCAAAAACAGCGCAGGTCAAGGCCAGCAACAGCCGAGGAAAAGCTTTTAACGCCAAATTACTTATCGACCAAAACAACAATAGCTATTGGGCAACATCAGATAAGGTAAAAGAAGCGGAAATTACATTAAGCTTTGCACAGCCCATACAGTTTGACATCATCAGTCTGCAAGAATACATTGCACTTGGCCAAAGAATAGCGGGTTTTGAAGTGGACAATTTTGAGCAAGGGCAATGGGTTAAAATTGCACAAGGTGAAAGTATCGGCGCAAAGCGCCTTATTCAACTAAACAAAGCCATCAGCACCAGCAAACTAAGGATAAGAATAACCAAATCACCAGTAGCCATTACCCTTAGCGAGATAGGTTTGTATTTGAAACAATAACTATAAAAGCACATAAAAACAAAAGGGGTATCCAATGCGGACACCCCTTTTGTGATTTTAGAAATTATTATTTGCTTATTTCTTAGCAGCGTTTTCTGCTTGTTTCAATGCTCTAGACATTGCAACCGAAACAATAGTATCCTCAGGCGTGTTAGTAACAGTATAAGCACCAGTTTCGAGGTTACGAACACGGAACAAATTACCTACTTCTAGTTTAGCAATGCTCACTTCAATTACTTGAGGCATATTTTGAGGCAAAGCTTTCACACGTAGTTTACGTAGTTTTTGTACCAATTTACCCCCCATTTTCACACCTGGCGAAGTACCGGTCAATTTAACTGGGATTTCCATCAAAATTTCTTTGTCGTCTGATAGTTGCAAGAAATCTACGTGAAGCAACAAATCGGTCAAAGGATGAAATTGGGTATCTTTTACGATAGCTTTTACTTTTTTACCATTTACATCAATTTCTACAAAGCTAGCTTCGGGTGAGTAAATAGCCTCATTCAAATCTACACGGTTAATAGCCAAGTGGATTTGCTCGGCACCTCCGTACAATACTGCGGGAACCTTACCTTCGTAGCGAAGCTCTTTGGCATCGCGTTTCCCTACGTTCTCTCTTAAAGAACCGCTAATAGCGATAGTTTTCATATTCTTATATAGTTAAAAAAATTACACTTTGAATAACTCGCTTATCGAGCTATACTCATTTACACTAGCAATTGCTTTAGAAAACAATTTGGCTGTGCTCAACACCTTAATCTTGCTACTTTCCTGTTTCAAGGGGATGGTATCCGTTACAATCAGTTCTTCTAAAGCTGAGTTTTCAATGGTTTCGTAAGCTTTTCCAGAAAGTACCGGATGGGTACATACTGCTCTTACACTCTTGGCTCCGTTTTCCATAATCAAAGCGGCAGCTTTGGCCAATGTTCCGGCGGTATCGCAAATATCATCAATCAACACAATATCTTGTCCACTAACATCACCAATGATAGACATGGCCTCAATCTCGTTTGCACGCTTACGGCGTTTGTCACAAATAATCACCTCGGCATTGAAAAACTTGGCAAAGGTACGTGCCCGATAAGAACCACCCATATCTGGTGAAGCAATGGTAAGGTTTTCGAGCCCTAAGCTTTTAATATAAGGCACAAAAATTACCGAAGCATCCAAATGATCAACCGGAATATCGAAAAATCCTTGAATTTGAGCGGCATGCAAATCCATGGTCATAATACGGTTGATACCTGCCGCTTTCAACAAATTGGCTACCAATTTGGCTCCAATAGCAACACGGGGTTTGTCTTTACGGTCTTGTCTGGCCAATCCGTAATAGGGTACTACCGCAGTAATGTAATGAGCAGAAGCTCTACGTGCTGCATCAACCATCAGCAACAACTCCATTAAATTGTCAGTAGGCTGATAGGTAGATTGTACTAAGAAAATATCACACCCCCTTACCGACTCATCAAAAGAAGGTTGAAATTCACCATCGCTAAATCGGCTAATTGTTAAATTACCAAGGGGTTGACCGTATTCTTGTGCAATTTTGTTGGCTAAAGATTGACTACCGCTACCGGCAAAAATCTTAACTGGATTGGACTGGATAGGCATGATTTAAGGCTATCAATGCTGATTAACAAAAATCGGATTGCGGTTGCCACAATCCGAATTATTTTTTTGTTGTCCGACCTGGATTCGAACCAAGACTAAATGAACCAAAATCACTTGTACTACCCTTATACTATCGGACAATCAATTTCAAAAACTGTTCGTTTTGAAATGGAATGCAAATGTACGCACTTTTTCATTCTTTGCAAATTTGTTTCGCAAAAATTTTAATTTTTTTAGTCCCTAGCCCGCCTTCATGCAGAAGCAGCGTTATTTTTTGTTAAAAACAGACCATTCGGGTCGGCATATCAATCTATTTTCCTATTTTCGGCTGCTTTATTGAACCCATTAGTAACAATCATATATAACACATGAATTACGCAAAAGTAAATAACCTCATTGGATGGATCATCTTCTTTATAGCCACCCTGTGCTACGTACTTACCCTTGAGCCCTCGGTAAGCTTTTGGGACTGCGGCGAGTTTATTGCCTCTGCCTATAAAATGCAGGTGGTTCACCAACCGGGTGCTCCGCTGTTTTTAATGATAGAGCGTTTTTTCTCGTTACTTGCCTTAGGAGATAAAACCAAAATTGCATATTTCATGAACTTTGGTTCGGCAGTAGCTAGTGGTGCCACCATTCTTTTCTTGTTTTGGACCATCACGGCACTAGCCAAAAAAATATTGGTGAAAAACAATGTGGTTGAGCCTAGTCAACTCATCAGCATTATGGGTGCAGGTGCAGTTGGTGCATTGGCCTATACTTTTTCTGATAGTTTTTGGTTTTCTGCAGTAGAGGCCGAGGTATATGCGCTTTCATCTTTATTTACGGCTATTGTATTTTGGGCAATCTTAAAATGGGAGGCCGTGGCCGATGAGCCCAAGGCCGATCGTTGGTTGCTGTTCATCGCTTATATGATGGGTTTATCTATCGGTATCCACCTGCTCAACCTCTTAACCATTCCTGCTATTGCCTTTGTATATTATTTCAGAAAAACCAAGCAAGCTACGCCAAAAGGCATATTCGGCACCTTTGCCGTAGGTATTTTAATATTGGGTGTGGTGCAATACGGTATTATCCAATATCTGATAAAGCTGGGTGCCTATTTCGATTTATTTTTTGTAAACACCTTAGGTTTTGGCTTTGGTAGTGGTGTACTTTTCTTTGCGCTACTCGTTATTGGCGGGCTTACCTGGGGCATTCTTTATTCTATTAAACACCATAAAAGAACTTTAAACCTAGCATTGCTAGCTACTGCGTTAATTATATTTGGTTACAGCTCATTCGCCATGATTTTGATAAGAGCACAAGCCAAACCCAATTTGAACAACAGTGACCCGGACAATGCTTTCTCTTTCTTAAGTTACCTCAACCGCGAACAATACGGTGATCGTCCCTTGCTTTTTGGCCCCAATTACAACTCTATCCCCAAATACAAAGAAGACGGTTCTGCTCCTATTTATGTCGAGACCGGAAAATCTTACCGCAAAGGCGAAAAGAAATACGAAGTTTCAGGAATAAAATCGACACGTATTTACGAAGAAAACGAAACTTTCCCCGACAGTATCCGCCGTTATCAGCACCAAGTGCTCTTTCCTAGAATGTATAGCGACGAGCAACGCCACGTAGATTATTATAAAGACGTGATGGGCTTTAGCGATGACCATTACCCAAGCTTTGCCGACAATGTCAGCTTTTTTATGCGCCACCAAGTAGGTTTTATGTACATGCGCTACTTCTTGTGGAACTTTGCCGGCAGAATGAACGAAGACCAAGGTCAAGGTAGTTTGTACGAAGGGCAATGGTTAAGTGGTATTAAAGCAATCGACTCGATGTTATACGGCGACCAAAGCAATTTACCCCCTTCTATCAAAGACAGCAATGCTTACAATAGGCTCTATTTCTTACCCCTGATTTTAGGTATTATTGGTGCACTATGGCATTTTAACCGTAAACAAAAAGATGCCGGTATTGTTGGTTTGTTATTTTTCTTTACAGGGATAGCTATTGTCATTTACCTGAACCAGAAACCTCTCGAACCCCGCGAACGAGACTATGCCTATGTAGGCTCTTTTTATGCATTTGCAATATGGATTGGTTTAGGAGTATTGGCTTTAAAAGAATGGGCCTTTGGCAAGATAAATCCTAAAACAGGAGCAATTGCGGCAACTGTGCTTGGGCTGTTAGCAGCTCCGGTACTTATGGCCAAAGAAGAATGGAACGATCATGACCGCTCTACCAAAATGGTAGCACACGATATTGCGCTGAGCTACATGGAGTCTTGTGCGCCCAATGCCATCTTGTTTACCTATGGCGATAACGACACCTACCCACTTTGGTACCTACAAGAGGTGGAGGGAGTACGCCCCGATATCAGATTGGTTAACCTAAGTCTGTTCGATACAGATTGGTACATTAACGGAATGCAGAAAAAAGTACACGAATCCGAAAGATTGCCGCTGAGCATGAAACCTTCGCAATACGTGAGCGGTGTGCGTGATGTGATGTATTACCAAGATATGCACATCCCCGAATCGGTAGAGATTAAACAAATTGTTGATTTGCTACTCTCTGACGACCCAGAAGACAAAATAAAACTACAAGACAATACCTCAACCAATTTTATCCCTACCAAAAAGTTTAAACTTACGGTAAATGCTGACGAGGTAATTCGTACCAAGACCCTACCCGACAGTCTTAGAAGCAAAATTATGCCCACTATCGAATGGACTTACAACAAAAACTATGTAACCAAGGGCACACTGGCTATGCTGGATATTTTGGCAAACAACAAATGGGAGCGTCCTATTTATTTTGCCAGCACTGTACCATCCGACCAATATATCGGGCTAGATAAATACCTCTACTCGGAGGGATTAGCCTTGCGCTTACTACCCTTAGACCCTACCAAGCACGGCGAAGATGACCAAGCCGTAAACGTAGATCCGATGTACGACCACGTGATGAACAAGTTTAAATGGGGTAATATCAAAAACGCAAAATACCTCGACAACCAGTCGGCTGATGATATTTCTATCTTCAACAACATCTTCAACAGCCTATGCTCTGGCCTGATTAAGCAAAGTAAATTTGAGCAGGCCAAAAAGGTGATGCAACGCTATGATGAGGTAATGCCTAGCAAAATATATGGCATACGCAGTGCAATGGCTATCCCAACAATGGCTCAAAACCTTTACATCTTAGGCGAAACCAAACGTGCCAACGAGCTAATTTTGAAATATACCGACTATATTGGCAAAGAACTTAGCTATTTGGGTGATGCTACCAGAAGTAAGAAACAATTGGTGGGTCAACAGCCCATACAAATAGGTCTGTTTTACGGTTTGTTGCCTATGGCCAAAGTAGCAGAACAGCACGGACAGAAAGAGCTAGCCCAACAGCTTGAAAAAGAAATAAAACGATTGTTTGACCACGGAGGCTTTGCCCAATACTTTGGCGAACTACCCCCCGATTTTATGAACATGTAGCACATACAAAAGACTGCCCAAACAAAAAGGCAGTCTTTTTTTGTATAATACAAGACGATGCCTAACCAAAAACGTATTATTTTTAGTTGGAGCGGAGGCAAAGACTCGGCCTTGGCCTTATGGCAACTGCTGCAAGACGACAACTATGTAGTGGAGGCTTTGGTTTGTAGCCTCGAGGGACAAAGCCTCAGCTCATCCGTACACCAAATACCCCTCGCTATTTTGCAAGAGCAGGCCCAAAGTATAGGTCTGCCCCTCTACACCTTCGAGCTTATGCAAAACCTACAGGATTACGAGGCTCAATTGTCTAAAGTGTGTAATCATTTTAAATCACAAGGAATAACTGCCATTGCCTACGGTGATTTATCTAGCTCGGGTATTATGCCAATACGTCAAGCCTTCTTTAATGCGCAAGGTATAGAAGTAATTTGCCCTTTGTGGGGAAAAGAAAGTAACCAAGTGATGAGTGACTTTTTGAAATCGGGTATCAAGGCCAAAATTATTGTAGCCCAATGCACTGTTTTTGATGAACACATCATCGGTAAGGATTTGGATGTGGCTACGGTGCAATCTTTCCCCACAGAAATAGATTTGTGCGGCGAACTGGGCGAGTACCACAGCATAGCCTATGCCGGCCCTTTGTTTAAAGAGAATATAAAGATAAGACTGAAGGACGTAATGAAAAAAAGCTATACCATTGCCACCAGCACACAAGGCGAATGTGTTTTTGAATATTGGCAGGCAGTGCTATAGCTTTTTGGCCTAAATTAGACTATTCGTCTTCGTTAACCACGCCCATAGCACAAAACTTATCGATACGTTGTGCTACCAGCTGGTTGATTTCGATTTTTTTCAGGTCGCTCAAATCGTTGATGATTTGATTTTTAAGGGTCTCGGCCATTTCGGCTGGGTTTTGGTGTGCACCTCCCAAAGGCTCTTTCACCACCCCATCAATCAAACCGTTGGCAAACATATCTGCCGAGGTTAGTTTGAGGCATTCGGCAGCTTTTTCTTTAAAATCCCAACTGCGCCAAAGGATTGACGAGCAAGACTCTGGCGAGATAACCGAATACCAAGTATGTTCTAACATATACACTTTATCGCCAATACCAATACCCAAAGCACCACCCGAGGCACCTTCGCCAACAATAAAACACAAAATTGGCACTTTTAGTACCGACATTTCGAGCAAATTGCGAGCTATGGCCTCACCTTGACCTCTTTCTTCGGCCTCTAAACCGGGATAGGCTCCCATGGTGTCGATAAAAGTAATGACCGGTTTATTGAATTTTTCGGCCAAGCGCATCAAACGCAAAGCCTTGCGGTATCCTTCGGGATTGGCCATCCCAAAATTACGATACTGGCGTTCTTTGGTATTTTTCCCTTTCTGATGGCCAATCACCATAACACTTTGCCCGTTGATACTGGCAAAGCCACCTATAATTGCTTTATCGTCTTTTACCGTACGATCGCCGTGCAACTCAATAAAATCATCGCAAATGGCTTCAATATAGTCAAGGGTTTGTGGCCTATCGGGATGACGAGACATTTGTACTTTTTGCCATCCGCTAAGGTTGTGGTAAATCTCTTTACTGGTTTGATCGGCCTTTGTTTGCAACTCGGCCAAAGTAGCCGACATGTCCACCTTTGTTTTCTCGGCAATTTGCTTTACCTTCTCTATCTGAGCATACAAATCGGCCAGTGGCTTCTCAAAATCAAAAATTGTTTTCAATCTTTCCATAGTTGGGGCGGTAAAATTAAATAATTATCCCGATAACCACACGTAATATTTTTTGAGCGCTAAATAAAGCTATCCATTTTCGATAAAAAAAGTAAGAAAGGCACTCGTTAAAATAGCTCAAAAAACAAGAAAATCCATACAGAGGGGGCTCGTAGCAGTTCCCCCTGTATGCTGTTAAAATTTGGCTGGTGTACCTGACTTGGGGATAGATTTCTTAATAAAATCACGCAAATGCTCGTTAGACACCGACAAATCAGTTTTGCGTAGATACATCATGTGACCACTTTCGTAACCTTCCCAGGTCATGCGGTCTTTAAGTTTGCCTCCGGGATCCATTTGCCACATGTTGTATTTGGCATTGAAATAGTCGCAAGCCCCGTCATAATAGCCCGACTGCACCAATAAGTGTAAATAGGGATTTTGGGCCATAGCCGCCCGTAGGTTTTCGCCGGTATTGTTGCCGTTGCTGTCCCAAGGGTACACGTTGCCAAACATGTTGTATTTCAAGTCGGTTTTATAATTCAACTCGTTACGCAAGTACATGTTTATGGCCGGAGTGAAAGAGTGCAACCACGAAGCCAGCTCGGCATTATAATCAGGGCTGTTACCTCCATCGCTTTTATCAATTCCTCGATAACGCGAATCGAGCCGCCCTACGGTATAACCTTTATCTCGTAGCAATTCTTTCCAAAATAAATTAGTAGAAATCTGCAAGTTATTTTGTTGTACTACCCGCTCAGACAATCCGGCATAAGCCGCATATTGTTCCACCACTTTGGCCTTTTCATCGTTTGCTAGTGAATTGCCTTTGGCTAGTGCGGGCAAAAGTTGATTGAGGGTAAACTGTTCTACCTCGGGCAAAAAATCGCTGAGTTTCTTGGCCTGAAAAGCTGCCCCAAGTGCATGGTGGTACCAAGCGGTTGCAGCAAAATAGGGCAAACGCAGGGCCGCACTCATTGCTCCTCCCCGTTCGATACCCAAATCGGTAGGCGACACCAATATTACCCCGTTCAGGTACATCCAATGATTAGCTTGCAACTCCAAAGCCAAGCCCGAAACCCGAGTGGTGCCGTAGCTCTCGCCGATTAAGAATTTGGGTGATGCCCATCGGTTGTTGCGAGTAACAAAGGTGTTGATCCACTCGGCCAAATAGCGGATATCGTTACGCACTCCAAAAAAACGATCGAGCTTTACATCTTTGCTCAGTGCTCTGGAGTAGCCCGTGTTTACCGGGTCGATATACACGATATCGGCCACATCAAGTATAGAGTTGGGGTTTTCTTTGTAGCCGTAGGGTTGTATGGGGTAGCCTTCGTCATCAATATTAAGCAGGCGAGGTCCTGTATAGCCTATGTGCATCCAAACAGAAGCCGTGCCTGGTCCTCCGTTGAATGAGATGACCAAAGGACGCTTGTCTTTGTTGCTCACATCGGTTCTTTCGTAATACACGTAAAAAAGACCGGCTATGGCTTTGCCTTCTTCGTCCCAAACCGGCAATGTACCCGTGGTGGCTTTGTAGGGCACTAGCTGTCCTTTTATGGTTACGGTGTTGTGGGTAATTACACTGCTCTCGGCACTAATGCTGCGTGTAGGGGCGACGACATCGGTTTTAGTAATGCTGGTTGGTGTAACGGCTACTGTTGGCTTGGTTGGTCTTTGCGCCAAAAGGCAGTTGCTGGCAGCCAAAAAGGCCGCAGCCAATAAAATGCTACTCTTCATACTTATTAGGGTTTATTTTGTACCTATAAATATCCGCACAAGAAACTCATTATCAAGCAAAATCAACTAAATTGTTACTAAAATTAATGCTTGGGAGTAGTTTTATACAGAAAAATATTGATTTCAAAGTATTTATATCTTTATTTTATTCCTTTATTTATCCAAACAAAGTATGAGTCTGATTGCTTTCATCGATATAGAAGTTAACCCCCAAAACCAAATTATATTGGATATTGGAGGAATAAAATCTGATGAAAGTATTTTTCATAACAAATCAATCCCCGATTTTATCCATTTTTTGAAAGGGGCAAATTACTTCTGTGGTCACAACATTATCCAACACGATTTAAAATACTTAGGCCCCGAATTAACGAAGGCTGGATATGACCTCACTAACACCATTGACACTTTATACCTCTCACCTTTATTTTTTCCTACAAGACCCTACCACGCCCTAATAAAGGACGATAAATTACAAACCGAGGAACTGAGTAATCCGCTCAACGATGTCAAGAAAACCTATGAGTTATTTCTCGATACGGTGCAAGCTTTTAACCAATGTGATGAAGAATTAAAGCAAATTTTTTACCAGCTTCTAAGACAACAAAAAGAGTTTTGTGCTTTTTTTAACTATCTTAACTATAGCTCAAAGGGCATAGAAACAGCTACTTTGATACAACACTATTTTAGTGATAAAATTTGTAATAACCTAGATCTATCACCAATCATTAGCGACTATCCCATAGAACTAGCTTACTGTCTATCGCTAATCAACTCGTTGGTCAAACATCAAAAATCTTACTCGATAACACCACCTTGGGTGTTGAGCAATTACCCATTGGTAGAAAGACTTATGCGTAGGCTAAGAAACCTACCTTGTCAGAGCGGTTGCCATTATTGCAACTATTCTTTAGGCGCTCACGAAGGACTTAAACGATTTTTTGGGCTTGAAAGCTTTCGGTTATATGATAATAAACCTTTACAAGAGCAAGCTGTAAAAGCTGCAATTGCTAATCAATCATTACTAGCAGTTTTCCCAACCGGTGGAGGTAAATCCATCACCTTTCAATTGCCGGCATTAATGAGTGGCGAAAACGTAAATGGGCTAACTGTTGTAATCTCTCCTTTGCAATCGCTCATGAAAGATCAGGTTGACAATTTAGAACAACGAGGTATTACACGAGCTGTCACCATAAACGGACTTTTAGATCCCATTGAGCGAGCCAAAGCACTTGAGAGAGTAGAAGATGGTTCGGCCACATTGTTATATCTCTCGCCAGAATCACTGAGATCAAATACTATCGAACGCTTACTTCTAAAACGAAAAATTGTACGTTTTGTCATTGATGAAGCCCATTGTTTTTCTGTTTGGGGGCAAGATTTTAGAACAGACTATCTTTATATTGGAGATTTTATCCAAACAATACAAGCAAAAAAGCAAGCAAAATATCAAATCCCTGTTTCGTGTTTCACAGCTACCGCTAAGCAAAAAGTAATTGAAGACATCTGTCAATATTTCAAAGTTAAATTACAACTCAATTTACAGGTGTTTTCTGCAAGCACATCACGAAAAAACCTAACCTATCAGGTAATCCATAAAGCAAATGAAAAAGAAAAATACTTAAGCCTTCGTGACCTGATAGAGAGCAGGAACTGCCCTACTATCGTGTATGTATCCCGAACGAAACGAACCACCCAACTAGCAGAGCGATTGACACAGGATGGCCTATTAGCTAAACCTTACCACGGTAAGATGGAAGCAAAAGACAAAACAGCCATACAAAATGCATTTATTGCAGGCGATATACCCATCATCGTAGCTACATCGGCCTTTGGCATGGGTGTAGATAAAAAGGATGTAGGTTTGGTAGTGCATTTCGAGATTTCTGATTCTTTAGAAAACTACATTCAAGAAGCAGGTCGTGCCGGAAGAGACAATAATATACAAGCAGAGTGTTTTGTACTTTATGACGAAGCCGATCTAAACAAGCACTTTATCTTACTCAACCAAACCAAGCTAACTATAAAAGAAATCCATCAAATTTGGAAAGCTATCAAAAAAATTACCCGATTTAGATCAGAGGTTTCCAACTCTGCGCTTGAGATTGCTCGCTTGGCCGGATGGGACGATACTGTGGTAGATATAGAAACACGGGTAGTATCGGCCATTGCCGCCCTAGAGGATACCGGCTACCTAAAACGTGGCCAAAACATGCCTCGAATATTTGCCAATAGCATTTTGGCCAAAAATGTTCAAGAAGCGGCAATAAAAATCAATACCTCGGTTAATTTTACCGAAGATCAAAAAGTAAAGGCTATCCGTATCATCAAAAAGCTATTCTCTAGCAAAGACAAAAAAAGACCGGGAGCTGACGATACTGGCGAATCGAGAGTAGATTATATCAGTGACCACCTAGGCATTGTAAAAGAAGAAGTTATCAACATCTTAAATCTGTTGCGTGAAGAGAAGATACTTGCTGACGCGAAAGACTTAACGGCTTTTATAAAAAAAGGGGAGAACCAAAATCGCTCGATGGGTATCTTAGAAACCTATAGCAAAGCCGAGCAGGTACTTATAAACCTATTTAAAGAGGAAGAATGTACGTATCATCTCAAAGAATTGAATGAAACCTGCGAAACAAAGGGTTGTACGAACATAAACTTAAATATAATTAAAATCTTGCTCAACTATTGGGGCATAAAAAACTACCTGAGATACAGATACTCTACCCAAAACAAGAACTACTTGAAACTACAATTGCTCGATCAGAAAGAACTCCTGCTCGAGAAAATCCACAAAAGACAACGTCTCTCTAAATTCATTGTCAGATACCTTTATTCCAAAGTTGACAACAATAAAACAGCAAATGATTTAGAGAAAGAAGAAGCTTTTGTAGAATACTCAGTACTTGAGTTAAAGGAAGAGTTTGAAAAAACACCTGACCTATTTAAGACTACAGCAACAATTGATGAGGTTGAAGAAACGCTGTTTTTCTTAACAAAGATAGGAGCCTTGAAAATTGAAGGTGGATTTATGGTGCTTTATAACAAACTGACCATAAAACGGCTACAACAAGACAACAAAAAGCGCTACAAAGTAGAAGATTATCAGAAACTCCAACAATATTACCAAAACAAGATACAGCAAATACATATCGTTGGCGAATATGCCAAAAAGATGAGCGAGGATTACAAAGAGGCACTGCAATTTGTTGATGACTATTTTCAGCTAAAGCCAGAGCAGTTTTTGAACAAGTATTTTAAAGGAGTGCGACGTGATGAAATTAGTAGAAACATTACACCTAGCCAATTCAAAAAACTATTTGGTGAACTATCACCCACCCAACTCAAAATTATAAACGACAAAGATTCAAAACATATTGTTGTAGCCGCCGGCCCCGGTAGTGGCAAAACTCGTATTTTGGTGCACAAACTGGCCTCGTTGTTCTACATGGAAGATGTAAAACATGAACAAATGCTCATGCTAACCTTCTCGAGATCAGCAGCTACAGAATTTAAGTATCGTCTCTTGAAACTTATTGGCAATGCTGCCCATTTTGTTGAAATAAAGACCTTTCACTCGTATTGTTTTGACCTCTTAGGCAAAATTGGGAATTTAGAAAGTTCAGAAAACGTACTTTGTACAGCAGCTGAAAAAATAAGGGCAAATGAGGTAGATCCCAGCCGTATTACCAAAACCGTTTTGGTAATTGATGAGGCCCAAGATATGGGTGATGATGAGATGAATTTGCTTAATGCCTTAATAGAGCAAAACGAAGAAATGCGAGTAATTGCCGTAGGTGATGACGACCAAAGTATATACGAATTTAAGGGAGGCAATGCAAAACACCTCGAGCACTTCATACAAAGCAACAATGCCAAAAAATACGAACTAATTGAGAACTACAGAAGTAAAAGCAATTTGGTACATTTCAGCAACCAATATCTGCACCAACTAACTAACCGACTAAAAAGTTCGACTATTATTCCCGTACAATCCGATAACGGCATTATTAAACTAACCCGCTACCAAAGTTCAGCACTAATTGAACCTTTGGTTGATTCTATTTGCCAAACAAATTTATCAGGTAGCACCTGTGTACTTAGTAAAACCAATAATGAGGCACTGCAAATTGCCGGATTACTTGTTAAAAAAGGTGTTCAAACCAAGTTCATACAGTCTAACGATAGTTTTAATCTTTATCAGCTTGTCGAAATCAGGTATTTTTTAGAACAATTGCACCTAAGCGACGACATTATCATTATAGACGATAACAGATGGGAAAGAGCTAAACAAGCGTTACAAAACCAATACGGCACCAGCTCAATACTCGAGAACTGTTTCAACCTATTCAATAATTTCGAGTGTAGTGTAAACAAGAAATTCAAATCTGATCTTTATACCTTCATCAAAGAATCAAAACTCGAAGATCTTTACTCAAACAGCAATGAGATTGTTTTTGTATCGACTATGCACAAAGCTAAAGGCAAAGAGTTTGACAATATATTTCTATTGCTCGATAATTATCAAGCATCATCTGCCGAACAAAAGAGAGTGCTCTATGTTGGGATGACACGAGCCAAAAACAATTTGTATATCCATAGCAACAACAATCTATTGGACTATATACGCACCGAAGATCTGCAGCTGGTGTACGATGACAAGACCTATCAAGATCCAAACCAAGTGGTTTTACAATTATCTTACAGAGATGTTTGGTTAAGCTATTTTACTAACAAACAAAAGCTAATCACACCATTACGTGCCGGCGACAGCTTAAAATTCAACCAAACAGAGTGTTTAACCAAGACAGGTCATAGTGTTCTAAAATTCTCGAAGCAGTTTAGCACCAATATAGCACAACTGGCTGCAAATGGCTATAGCCTGTTTGATGCCAAAGTAAACTTTATGACCTACTGGAAAAACGAAGACCAAGCAGAAGAAATCATCATCATCTTACCCGAACTGCATTTCAGGCGAAGTGTCTAAAATAAATCCTATGCAATACCCCTATCTATTTTAAAATACCTTGAAGTACTTCCAAATTGCCATCTATACTAAAGTTATAGTCTAAACCCAACAATTTGGCCAGTAAGGGATAAACGTGTACATTCTCAAAAGGTGCAATTTTTAATCCTTGTTTAAAGGCAGGTCCCCAAGCATAAAAACTAGCCTGCATTTGCGGCATTTTATTATCATAACCGTGCTTGCCTATTGGGATAGCCTTGCCACTAAGGTTGAATACTTTGGGATAATTGGGTGTAATGATGATATCGCCTATCCGTCCATCTTTATTGTCGGAACCTCTAAAATGCCAATGGGCAGGGGTTTCTTCGGGCAAAAACACTTCAAAATCTTTAGCCTCCTTTTTTAGCTGCAAATAAGTCTCTTGCACCACCGATGGGTCTTTGGCATACAATTGCAAAATTACATCGCTATTAGGTATTACAAATTTAGCACTGTCAACTGCTTTGGGCAAACTTAAGGTGGCTTTGGTATCCACATCAACCATACCGTGGTCAGACACAAACACATAATTGATATTGAGCCCAGTTTTATTGGTCATGTCCACCATTTTACCCACGTACTCATCAACCAGTGTAACAGCCTTGGCCACTTGTTCCGATTCGGCCCCGTAGCGATGAGCAGCCATATCTACTTCCGGAAAATAGAAGGCTATGAGGTGCGGACGTTGCTCGGCGGGTTTGTTTAACCATTCTTTTACCGTTTGTAGGCGAGCATCTAAATTAATTTGGGTATTGTACGCATACCAATAGCTGGGTCGCCATCCTTTTACGGCTGTTTCGGAGCCTACCCAATAAAAGGTTGCTGCTAGCATTTGTTGTTGCTCGGCCAGCACCCAAATGGGCACACCACCGTACCAAGTGCTGTCTTGCAGCGCAGATGGGTCGTGTCGGGTATAAATCTTTTTCTTCTTCGGATCATAAAAACTGTTGTTCACCAATCCGTGGTGTGAGGGGTACATGCCTGTTGCCAGACTATAATGGTTACTAAAGGTTACACAGGGGTACGAGGGTTGCATAGACTGGGCTTGTACTCCTTGGCTACGCAAGGCTAAGAGGTTTTTGGCCTTAAACTTTTCGGCATAGTCGTACCTAAAACCATCGGCAGATATCAAAATCAGGTAGCTTTTCTCTTGTTGTTGGGGACTGTTCTGTCGTCCCTTTTCTACTCGTTGTACGGTATCTTGAGCTTGCGACAAGGAAGCCAAGACCGACAGTATAAACAGCAAGGCACCTAAACTCATCATTTTTTTCATGCCCAAATATAGGAGATTGATCAAAACAAAAAATAGATTTTGATTTTACTTCCATGCTACTAATTTTCTTTCGCCTTCGAGTTGGCGCAGTTCACTGAGGTCTTGACCAATCTCTAACACGCCTTTATATTTTTTTTGTTCGTCATAAAGGGCGATGTAGCGCACATGTATTTGGCGCTCTTTGTAAGTGAACCAAAAGGCCGCTTCTTGGTGTTTACCCAATCGAAAGGCTTCTAATATCTCCTCCACCTTATGCAGGCTTTGAGGGGGGTGGCATAAACGCACATCACGACCTAAAGCTTCGGGGTCTCGTTTAAAGATACGACACTTGCTACGGTTAAAATAGCGGACTTTATCGTGCTCGTCTATAAAACTGATATCGAGAGGTAAATTTTCGAAAAGCAAATCTACTTGTGCTGCTTGTAGTTGACCTGTACTTAGCTGTATCAGGGTTTGGGCGTGTGTCATTAAAGTCATTTGAGACAATTATGTGTTTCGTATCTTATCATAGAGGCGGGACCATAAGTTTTAGCAACTCTTCGGGCGAGGTGAGTAGCTGCTAATGGTTTTGACCAAAGATCTGTATTGGCTTTTCGGTGAAAGTTTCTTTAAATTAAAGGATAATTTCATCCTTTATGGAGCGAAGGTAAAGTGTGTGATATAATAATATTATGACAATCGTCATTTCTTTGTCTGATAGTTCGTCTGGGGTCATTTTAGGGACAGAAGCTCGTCTGGCAGTTTCGATACCAATTTGTCAAAATGAGCTGTTTCCTTATCTTTGGAACTACTAAACTATACCCATCTATGAAAAATAAATTAATTATTCTCTTTGTTTTATTACTAAGCCTGCACTACAACAGTTCTGCACAAAAGCAATTAGCCCCTACCCCGCCAATGGGCTTTATGACCTGGAACTACTTTGGCCTCAACATTAGTGAGGCTGCTGTACGTAGTTTGGCCGATGCTATGGTAGAAACCGGCTTGCGTGATGCTGGATACAACTATATTTTCATTGACGATGGTTGGCAAGGCGGTCGCGACAACAAAAATAACATCATCCCCGACCCCAATAAATTTCCATCGGGCATGAAAGCACTTTGCGACTATGTACACAGCAAAGGTATGAAGATTGGGATTTACTCTGATGCCGCTCCGCTTACCTGCGGTGGTTATACAGCAAGCTTAGGCTTTGAAGAACAAGATGCCAAAACTTTTGCCCAATGGGGATTTGATTACCTAAAATACGACTACTGCAATGCTCCGGCCGATTGGCAAACAGCCATTGCTCGTTACCAAAAAATGGCCGAGGCCCTAAAAAAAACGGGACGTGATATTACTTTTGGGGTTTGCGAGTGGGGCGACAGACAGCCTTGGCTATGGGCAAAAAAAGCGGGTGGCCATTTGTGGCGCACTACTGCTGATGTGCGAGATAAATGGAAAAGCCTAAAAGCTCCCAAAAACGCACACGACCTGCATGGTAGCGGGGCAGGCATACTAGACATTGTAAACATCAATGCCGAGCTAGCCGACTACGCTGGCCCCAATGGCTGGAATGACCCCGATATGCTAGTGGTAGGACTTTACGGTAAAAAAGGAGCTCCATCAAGTGATTTGGGCGGAACAGGTTGCACTGACATCGAGTACCAATCGCAAATGAGCCTTTGGTGCCTAATGTCTTCACCTTTGATGATTACTTGTGATGTGCGAAACATGAACGAGGCTACCCGAAGCATTTTGCTAAACAAGGATATAATAGCTATAGACCAAGACTCACTAGGCAAAGCTGCCAAAAGAGTAATCAACAGCAACAACCAACAAGTATTTGTAAAACCTTTGGCCAATGGCGATATTGCTTTGGGAGTACTCAACACTGCCGACAAAGCACAGCACCTAGTTCTCAATCTTGAGGAACTGGGTATAAGCGGCAAGTCTGTTGCTTTTGACCTTTGGAGCAAGAAAAACCTTAAAGTAAAAGGACAGATGAAAATACAGGTTGCTGCACACGAAACCAAGGTTTTTCGTTTGAAAAAATAATTAAGCTTTTTGCTTAGGCAAAAAAATACAAAACAGAGCCATAAAAATTGTTACTTTGTCTAATCTTAAAAATACAACATGTTAGCACAAATTGAATCATTAATTCGTGATAATGCACAAGATTTGGTCATCAACAATCCTTTGATACCCAATGCACAAAACGAACAAGTAATACAAGCAGCCACGGGCTCTATTACAGAGGTATTAAAAAACCAGCTTGATGGCGGAAACATTGGTAACCTAATCAGCTCCTTTACAGGTGGCGGTAACGAAAGCACCCAGCTGATTAATGATGTACAACAAAATTTTAGCGGACGTCTAAGTGAGCTAGGACTAAGCAACGATATTATAAAAAATCTGGCCAGTAGCCTCATTCCTATGATAATCGGTAAAGTCCTCAACAAAGATGGTGGTTTCGACCTCGACGGTTTGCTGAAAGGTTTTGCGGGTGCCGATGGTAAATTTGGCCTTGATGACGTGGTAGATTTGTTCAGCAAAAAAGGAGGAAAAGCTGGATCAAATGACGGAGGATTGTTGGGCGGACTAAAAGACCTTTTTTAGGCTCGGACCAGAGGATAGCATACGAAATTAATTTATGACCAAGGACCAATTACAAGACTTGAGAGACAGATTGGCGTCTCTGAGGAGGCATCTTTGACCTCGACGAACTACTGTACCAAATTAGCGAAGAAGAGAAAATAACCCTCGACCCCAATTTTTGGGACAATCCCAAACGTGCAGAACAGATTTTGGCCGAAATTAGCCGCAAGAAGAAATGGACTGATGGTTTTGCCAAGGCCGAACAAGCTTGCGATGATACGGCTGTGCTGTACGAGTTTATGCAAGCCGGCGATGCCAGCGAACAAGAAGTTGAAGACCAGTACCAGCAGGCCCTCAAAGAATTGGAAGAGCTGGAACTAAAAAACATGCTCAACGGCAAAGAAGACCAGTTGGAAGCCGTATTACAGATTACTGCCGGAGCCGGCGGCACCGAAAGCTGCGACTGGGCCAGTATGCTGATGCGGATGTACATTATGTGGGCCGAGAAAAACGGATACAAAGTCAGCGAACAAGATTACCAAGAGGGTGATGTAGCCGGAGTGAAAACGGTAACTTTAGAAATAAGTGGCGATTTTGCCTACGGCTATCTTAAAGGCGAAAATGGGGTACATCGCTTGGTGCGGGTCTCACCTTTTGATTCGAACGCTCGTCGCCATACCTCATTTGCCTCGGTATATGTTTACCCTTTGGTTGACGACAGCATTGAAATAGCCATAAACCCAGCCGATATCGAGTTCGAGACTTTCCGCTCGGGTGGTGCCGGTGGTCAAAACGTAAACAAGGTAGAAACTGCCGTGAGGCTCTATCACAAACCTTCGGGTATTATCATCAAAAACCAAGAATCACGATCGCAGCTGCAAAACAAAGAAAACGCCATCAGACTCCTAAAATCGCAATTGTATGAAATTGAGATGCGAAAACGCATGGAAGCTACCGCAGCGATAGAAGGCAGCAAGAAAAAAATAGAATGGGGCTCACAAATCAGGAGCTACGTGCTTGATGACAGAAGAGTAAAAGATCACCGTACCAATTACCAAACCTCAAACCCCGATGCCGTATTAGACGGTGATATCAACGCCTTTTTAAAGGCCTATTTGATGGAGTTTTAACTGACAACACCTAAAATCATTATAAAAAGAATGAGATTTATCACTGCTTTTTCCATTTCACTACTTCTTTTCGGCTGCGCCGTACAAAAAGACCAGCACAAAGCTTTACTGCTCGACACCGAGGGCTGGACTACAGACACCCTAAGAAAAGATGTAGTTTGGTACAAATTTCATAGCAGTACCGACAAACAATTTGCCCATCAAAACGTCAATGTCATTAGTTTCAATCCAAAGGCTAAACTGGGTAGTATGGTGTTTTGCTATAAAAAAGAGAAAGATTCGCTTTCTGTTTTTGCTGAGCGCATAACAGGTGCCTTGGCCGGTATTAATGCCACGTATTTTTTAGAGAAGAAAGACTCGGCTGCCTACATGCAACTACGACTAAACGGGCAAGATCTACAACAGGTAGAAGTACCTAAAAGCAGTATCTATTGGTGGAAACACCAAGGCATGATGACTTTTAACAACGAAGGTACCGAATTTGATATTCGTTTCTCGCCCGAAAATTTTGCCAAGGTAAAGGCCAACAACATTATGACAGGTGCCCCCATGCTGATAGATAATTTTAAACCTGTAGGCCTAACTTTTGCCGATACCACAGGAATAAATATCAAGAAACTGCACTATGAACACTACCTGAGACACCAAGGTGTAAGACATCCCAGAACGGCTATTGCCCTTACCAAAGATGGTCAATTGTTATTGATTACCGTTGATGGGCGAAACAAAACTGCGTTGGGCATGTCGGCCAAAGAATTAACGGCCTTTTTGCAACGATTTTTCAACCCAAAATCGGCTATGAATATTGACGGCGGTGGCTCGACCATGATGTGGGTAAAGGGTCAACCATACAACGGTATCGTCAATTACCCAACCGACAACAAAAAGTTTGACCACTATGGCCAAAGAAAGGTTGAAACGGTAATTTTTATAAAGTGATACTTAGACCTAAGGGGAGCTTTCCCCCATCCCAGCTAGGTTGTAGCAACAGCTAATTGGTGAGATATACCGATTTAAGCGTTCAGAGCGAAAATTAGTATTCCGCTCTGAACTCTTCCTATTGTTTAAAAGTTAAAATAGTTCTTTGCATTGTTGTAACAGATATTCTGAATAATCTGGCCTACCAATTCCAAATCATTCGGGATTTCTCCGTTTTCTATGTCCGTACCTAACAAATCGCACAGAATACGCCGAAAATACTCGTGTCTCGGAAATGAAAGAAAGCTTCTCGAATCTGTCAACATCCCTACAAACTGACTTAACAAACCCATGTTTGATAAAGCGTTCAATTGCTTGGTCATGCCATCTTTTTGATCTAAAAACCACCAGCCAGAACCCCACTGTACCTTGCCCGCAACCGTGCCATCTTGAAAATTACCTATCATTGTTGCCATTAACTCATTATCTGCCGGATTTAGATTATATAAAATTGTTTTAGCCAATTTATTATTCGCATCCAGTTTATTTAAGAACTTAGACAAAGCTCTTGCTTGAGAGAAATCGCCAATAGAATCGAAACCCGTATCAGGCCCCAACTCAGACAGTAGCCTATTGTTGTTGTTGCGGATTGCTCCCAAATGATATTGCTGTACCCATCCTTTTTCCTGATCCCAAAGTGCAAAAGTAAACAGCATCGCCGATTTGAATTTTAGGTTCTCTTCGGCAGTAAGTTGTTCACCTTTTCTAATTTTAAGAAAAATATGTGCTATTTCCTCTTCGGTATAGTCTTCGGCATAAATTTGCTCCAAACCATGATCGGAAACTGATGCCCCATTTGCTGCAAAATAATCATGCCGTGATTTTAAGGCCGATAAATATGCTTGGTATGAGTAAATTGGTTGTCCGATTATTGCAGCCAACTTATCAATATATTGGTTTAATACGTGGACATCATCGGCATTCATGGCTTTATCGGGTCTAAAAGCGGGCAAAACCACCAAATCGCTTACTTTGGCCTTTATTTGTTGATGAAAAGCTAAATCATCCAAGGGATCATCAGTGGTACACAGTGTTTTCACGTTCATTTTACGCAGCAAGCCTAAAACACTGTACTCTTTTGTTTGTAACTTGGCATTGCACTCATCCCAAATTTTTTTGGCAGTAGCTGGCGATAATAAGTCATAAACATTAAAATAACGTTGCAGCTCTAAGTGTGTCCAATGATATAATGGATTTTTTATTGTGTAAGGAACAGTTTCGGCCCATTTCTGAAATTTTTCCCAATCAGAAGCAGCACCCGTAATATAATACTCATCGATACCAAAAGTACGCATGGCCCGCCATTTATAATGATCGCCATAGAGCCAAATTTGTGTTAAGTTATCAAACTGTTTGTCTTCGGCAATTTGTTTGGGTATTAGGTGGTTATGATAGTCTATAATGGGCATTTGTTTTGCATAGCTATGATACAAAACTTTGGCAGTTGCTGTCTGCAATAGAAAATCTTCGTCTAAAAATTTTTTCACGTTTAAAGGCTTATTTTGGTTGTTTTATATTGATCTCAAATATTGAAATAACATTTGAGTTTTTTTTATTCATTTTATAGGGATACTCCTCTTTTCCAAGGTATAAAATCATCTTGGTTGAGCGAAACTGCCTTTGGTATTTCAACGCCGCTTGCTACTTGGATACAATATTCTAAAATATCTTCTCCCATTTCTTCGATGGTCTTTTCTCCTTCAATTATCGGGCCGGTGTTGACATCAATAATATCGGCCATACGCTTGGCTAAAGCATTGTTTGTAGCCACTTTTATAACCGGACATACCGGATTGCCGGTTGGGGTACCCAAGCCTGTAGTAAATAAAATTAATGTTGCCCCACTTGCAGCCTTACCTGTAGTGGCTTCTACATCGTTGCCGGGCGTACACACCAAATTTAAACCCGGTTTTGTAGCAGGTTCTGTATAGTCTAACACATCTACAATTGGCGAAGTACCTCCCTTTTTTGCAGCTCCATTACTTTTTATGGCATCGGTAATTAAGCCGTCTTTAATATTTCCGGGCGAAGGATTCATATAAAAGCCTGAGCCTACTTTTTCTGCTGCTTCGCTGTAAGCCTTCATTAAGCTCATAAATTTTCTAGCCTTTGTTTCTTCTATGGTTCTATCAATTATGTTTTGCTCTGTCCCACACAACTCCGGAAACTCGGCCAGCAAAACTGTACCGCCTAAGGCTACCAGCAAATCGGCACAATGACCTACAGCCGGATTGGCAGAAATGCCACTAAAGCCATCACTACCCCCGCATTTTACCCCTATATTAAGTTTGCTTAAGGGTGCCGGCTGTCTTTCTATCTTATTGGCAATTATCAAAGC
The DNA here is from genome assembly GCA_039810685.1 of Pedobacter sp. Classification (GTDB taxonomy): domain Bacteria; phylum Bacteroidota; class Bacteroidia; order Sphingobacteriales; family Sphingobacteriaceae; genus Pedobacter. The sequence goes on from JBDHXL010000016.1 coordinate 26,619, forward strand.
TTCAAAAGTTTTTTTTATGGCTAGGGCAATCATATTTTCTTCGCTCTGCGACTGCTGTTGCTCATAAATTAAAAAAGGCTTATTGAAATTAGGATTACGCTCTTTTAAATCGGCAGTAAGATCACTTAACTGTAAATTTTGGCATCCTAAACTTAAAACAGTTACTCCTGCTACATTGGGGTGGTCGGCATAAGCAGCCAACAACTTACTCAAAACCGCTGCGTCTTGTCTAATGCCTCCGCAACCACCTTGATGATTTAAGAATTTAATGCCGTCAATATTTTTAAAAAGACGCTCGCCCTGCCTATGCTCAAAAGTTAACGGTACTTCTATTGATGAGATATCTACTCCATTTTTATAGGCTTCTATCAAATGTTTGGTATAATCTTTATATTTTGCTGTTACGGTGTAGCCCAATTCGTTGTGCAGCACTTCACGAAGCACGTCTAAATTTCTGTTTTCACAAAAAACAGTAGGGATAAACAACCAATAATTGGCTGTACCCACTTTCCCATCGGCACGATGATAGCCATTGAATGTTCTTCCTTTAAATTTTGAAACATCGGGCGCATGCCATTTGTAATTGTATGGACGATATTCATAAGGTGCAGCGGCATGTTTTAGGTTGTCGGTGGTCATGACTGTTCCCGATGGTACTGCATACTGTATTTTACCCACCAAAGTACCGTACATGTACACCTCATCTCCGGCTTGCATATCGTGTATATAAAATTTGTGCTTAGCAGCTACATCATTTACCAATTTATAATCTACCCCTTTATAGGTTACAATTTGACCCAACCTTAAATTGGTAAGTGCTACCAACACATTATCATTAGGGTGTATTTTTAAAACTTGTTGTTTCATTTAGCTAATTTAAATTCATCAATAGTGCGTTTACCAAAAAATATTTAAACTTAGCTACCCATCGCCTCTGCACTAAGCTGTGTTGCTATAAAGTCGGCTAGTGTAGCGGGCATGCCCTTGTTTATAATGGCTAAATAGAATTGCTTTACGGCGAGTGTAAAATCAGGCAATTGCGCTAAGTTTACTCCCCAAATGCTTTCATCGCTCAATAGCTGTTCTACAAAACCATCATGGTAAAGACCATATTTTTCAAACAAATAAGGTGCAGCATCATCATTTAACCGATAACGTTCACCATTATTCAAACCATAATATTGATTTTCTTCTTTTACTTGAGCTCGTGAGAAGGCAAAATATGCTGCAAATCCCAAGGCGATATAGTTTGGAACCCGATTAAATATTTTATAGTAGTTCAATAACACAGGAAGTACCCGTGTTTTCATTTTCATGCTATATTGCAGGGCTATGCTTGTCCAAAGATGCTTTATTGAAGGGTTGGCAAAACGATCTTTTACAGCCTTGGCAAAGGTATCTGTTTGTTGCTTGGTAACCTCGCACGGAATTACCGGGGCAATTTCTGTTGCCATCAACGCATCCATATAATGGCTCATCAGTTGGTTGTCTGTGGCATTGTGTACGGTATCAATTCCCATCAAAAAAGCTATCCCAGAACACAAGGTATGCGTACCGTTTAACAAACGCACTTTTAACTCTCTATACACCTCGATATCTTCGGCAACAACAACTCCCTGATCAGCCATTGCAAAAGAAAGTGTATCAGCTACTTTTTTACCCCCTTCAATAGCCCACAGCCGATAAGGTTCTGCCATACACAACAAATTATCTTGGTATCCTAAATCGGTCTGTAAGGCAGAAAGCTTGCTTGCGTCTGGTTTACCCGGCACAATCCTATCTACCAAAGAGTTACAAAAGGTATTTGCTTCTGTCAACCAAGTCATGAAACTGGTTTCTAACTGATTAAAAACTGCTAGTTTACGTACAATTTCACCTAGTTTTGACCCGTTATCCGGAATTAGCTCGGTAGCTACTATTACCAAACCTTTATCAATATTGCCATCAAAAGCTTTGAATCGTTCGTACAAAACGGCTAATAATTTTGCCGGAAAAGATTGGGGTGGACTGCTTTTAATACTTTCCTCTACATATTGAATACCTACTTCGGTAGTGTTAGAGATAACAATTTGCAAATGTGCTGATTGAGCAAATTCCAAAATAGCTGACCAATTCTTATCTGCTGCTATAACTCTACTAATTGCCGATGAAATTATATTCTCTGAAACTGTTTTTCCATCTTCGACACCCCGAATACACAAGGTATATAAGGCATCTTGTGCATCAAATTCGGAGGTATCTACTCCGGTAGATTTTACAAGCACTACACGTCCATTGAAAACACCCTGACGGTTGGCTTTATCTATAAAAAAATCTGGCAAGCCACGCAAAAGCACACCTGTACCAAATTGTAGTACTTTCTCGGGCAAATCAAAAATTAATGAATCGGGGACTATAACATTTTTAGAATCAATAAATTTTAAATTATCTTTTGATAAAATCATCTCGTTATTATGCTTTCAAATTGTTTTAATAAATAATTAAGACCCTACTGACTTTTACCCGTATTTGATTAAACAAATCTAAACCATTTAAGTATGATATTTAACACAAATAAAAATGTAAAAGTCATCAATAATCTTGAACGATTTACAGATTAACTAGGAATTTAAGAATTACTTCAATCCACGTACCCAAAAGGATTAAATATTTTAATAAGTTTGTTTACTAATGAGATAATCAGTACAACACGAATAACCATTTGCCTGTATGTTTTTCTTAAAATATCATCAGTATTGCTCAACCATGTACAAAAGCATCCTTACATCCAGCCTTATCCTCCTATCTACTTTGACACTTAGCGCACAACAAGTAATACCACTCTACTCGGGGGCTATACCCCATGCCAAAACCACACCCAGCACTTATGTAGAGAAAAGTTCTTATGGCAAAGACAGTACTTTGCTGCTTGCCCAAGTATCACAACCTACACTCACCGTTTTTAAAGCGGCAAAGCCCAATGGTTCGGCAGTAATTATTTGTCCGGGTGGGGGTTATTCTATTTTGGCTATTGAGAAAGAAGGTTATAAAGTTGCCCAACGTTTTCAGCAAATTGGTGTAACAGCTTTTGTGCTTAAATACCGTTTACCCAATGACTTGATTATGGAAAACAAGAGTTTTGGCCCTTTGCAAGATGCCCAACAAGCTATTTATCTAGTCAGAAAACAAGCCTCACAATGGGGTATTGCCCCCAATAGAATTGGCATAATGGGTTTCTCGGCTGGTGGGCACTTGGCCTCTTCTTTATGCACCCACTACACCGATTCAAAAATCAACAATAAAGAACAAATCAGCTTGCGGCCCGACTTTTCAATCTTGATTTATCCTGTAATTAATTTTGATAGCCTAAGCCATCGTGGTTCAGTAAACAAACTACTGGGTACACACCCCGAGCCTGAGCAACAATTGTATTTCTCGTCAGAGTTGCAGGTAGGTGCCCAAACTCCTCCAGCCTTTTTGGTACATGCCAACAACGACAAAACTGTGGTACCACAAAACAGCATTCGCTACAACGAGGCACTGGTGAGCAATGGTATAGCTGCCGAATTACATCTTTACCAAGCAGGTGGCCACGGCTTTGGCCTCTACAACAAAAGCACTAGCGACGATTGGTTTGAGCGTCTCAGCAACTGGCTAAAATCAAACCAATTTTAGCCTACAAAAACAACTTGCATATCTATATTGCAAGCACCACCCAAACTATTGCTGGCTAAATGCCGAATAAAATAGCAACACTGTATTGCTGGCTAATAAATTTTTCTATTTTTGGCCTTAGTTTAATCCTTAAATAAACTTTAATGAACAACTGGTTTAACAAAAACGGCATACATATTGCCATCATAGCAGCATTTTTTATCATCTGTTTTGCCTACTTCAGCCCCGTTTTTAAGGGTATGGCTCCGGTTCAGAGCGATGTTATCCAATCTAAAGCCATGCAAAAAGAAATTATGGCCTACAAAGAATTGGATGGCAAAGGACCGCTATGGACCAATCAAATGTTTGGTGGGATGCCGGCCTACCAAATTTGGGTACAATATGCCTACAACGGAGCCACCTATGGTATCGCACTGATTACCAAAGCATTTCCCAACCCGGTAGGCACAGTACTGCTATTACTGATTGGGGGCTACTTTTTGTTCATTACCCTCAGAATAAACCCTTGGCTGGCTGCTGCCGGAGCTATTGCTTTTGCTTTCACCACCTACAACTTTGTGCTTATTGCCACAGGGCATAGCAACAAAGCATTGGCTATTGGCTTTTTTGCGCCTATTATTGCCAGTATTTGGATGGCCTTTAGAGGAAGACTGGCCTGGGGAACTGCACTCACAGCCCTGTTTTTGGCACTCGAGATCAGGGCCAACCACATACAAATGACCTATTACCTGGCGCTTTCACTACTTATATTGGTAGGAATAGAGTGTTATCAAGCTTATAAAAACAAAGTATTACCGGCTTTTGCCAAAACTATAGCCTACCTATCAGCAGCTGTGCTACTGGCTGTAATGGTCAATGCCAGCCTACTGTGGACTACATCCGAGTATGCCGGGCAAACCAATAGAGGCAAATCAAACCTTACCGACACCATCTCTAAAGACAAGGGCAACATGAGCAAAGAATATGCTTATGCTTGGAGCCAAGGATTGGGCGAGAGCTTCACCTTCCTCATCCCCAATTTATATGGTGGCGCAACCGGAATAGACGAGTTGGTAAAGCCAGAAAGTAACCTGTACAAGGCTGTTTCTACGGGATTTACCAATGGCGATCCCAACCAAACTGTACAAATCATACAACAATTGGCTGGGGGCTTCAACATGCAAGAGTATTGGGGCGAAAAACCCGGCACATCAGGTGGCTATTATTTCGGTGCTATTGCCTGTTTCCTCTTTGTATTTGGTCTGTTCATAGTGCGTAGCCCCCTAAAATGGTGGACATTGGCTACTACCGTATTGTTTATGCTGCTTTCTTTTGGTAAAAATTTCCCATTGGTTTCCGATTTATTTTTCGATTATTTTCCACTCTACAACAAATTTAGAGCAGTAGAATCTATTCTTGCTGTGGTTGGGCTAATGGTACCTATCTTAGCTTTCTTGGCACTTAAAGAAACCCAAGAGAGCAAATTGGGCGAAAAAGAATTGGTAAAGAAACTCACTTGGAGTGCCGCCCTTACCGGAGGTTTTGCCCTTGTGGTGGCCGTATTACCTACCCTTTTCTTTAGTTTTAAAACCAACAACCACCAAGAGATTTTAACCGCCCTTACCCAAGCCCTGCAAAACAACGCAACCGAAGCTAATAAGTTGCTGAGTGCCTTGGTTGACGACCGTATTGCTATTGCCCGTCACGATGCCATTAGAGCTTTCCTATTTATTGCGATTGCTTACGTGTTGGTATGGGCTTATATCAAAAAGAAACTGAACAGTTCTTTAGCCTTTGCCCTACTGGCCTTTGCCGTGCTTATTGACATGTGGCAGGTGGATAAAAAATACTTGAACGACAAAAACTTTGAAAGCAAAACAGCTTTAAACAATTATTTCGAACCAAGGGAGGTGGACAACATTATATTGGCCGATAAAGACCCCAATTTCAGGGTATATGATCAAACCATCAATACCTTTAGTGATGCCAGCACCTCCAGTTTCCACAAAACGGTTGGGGGCTACCATGCGGCCAAGTTAAAACGCTACGATGAGCTGATACAACACCAATTTAGCAAAGCGGTAAATCAGGATATTTTGGATATGCTGAACACCAAATACTTCATCACTCGTGACCCCAAAAGCGGCTCTGTAAAGATGACCCGAAACGCTACCGCCCTTGGCCATGCTTGGATAGTGAAAGGTATTCAATTGGTAAAAAATAGCGACGAAGAGATGCAAGCCATCAGTGGTTTCGACCCTAAAGTTGAAGCCGTGGTTGACCAAAGCTTTAAAAGCCTTATCGACACCACCCGCTTAGGTGCCGACCCTAGTGCATTCATCAAACTAGAGAAATACCACCCCGACCACCTCGAGTACAGCTACAGCGCACCACGCGATGTAATTGCAGTTTTCTCCGAGATTTATTACGACAAGGGCTGGAACATGTATGTTGATGGCGAGCAACGACCCTATTTCAGAGCCGACTATGTGTTAAGAGCAGCACAATTACCTGCTGGCAACCACAAAGTAGAATTTAAGTTTGAACCCAAATCGTACTACTTGGGTGAGAAAATTTCTTTGGCCGGCACACTGTTGCTATTATGCGGACTAGGCTTTGCAGGTTTTGGAGAATATAAACGCAAAAAAGCCGAGACAAGCACCCAAGCATAAAAATCTTTTGCTTCATTTTGGCACAAGTAAACAGCGCTTGTGCCAAAAGTTTTGCAACTATTTTTTGCCTTATTTTGGCAATAAATAAAGAAATTAGTACTTTTGAGCCTGCAATCGGGATGTAGCGTAGCCAGGTATCGCGTCAGCATGGGGTGCTGGAGGTCGGAGGTTCGAATCCTCTCATCCCGACCAATTTAAAAAGCCTTTAAACACATGTTTAAAGGCTTTTAATATTTGCGACACCAGCAATTGTCTTGTACTAGAAGTTAAAAACTGTATTCAAATAAATATTCCTCCCCATTCGTGGTATTTTATTCCAATCGGCAAAGGTTCGGTACTTGCGATCAAACAAGTTTTCTACTCCTGTTTTAAGTGTTATACGTTGCGAACCTAATTTTATAGCTTTTGATAATGCCAAATGAAAAACCGTATAGGCCGCTGCTGGGCTTTCACCAAAATTAGGGCTGTATCGACTTTGTTTGGACGCTCCTTCCATGCTGGCTTCGGCACTGAAACTAGCGTTTCCGTATTTCAAGCCTAAGTTGTAGGCCAAAGGTTGTATCTGTGGTAGGTTTTCACCCTTTAGGCTGCCATAACGATATTGCAGTCCTGTTTTCAGGTGTAAAACATTGCTCAAGGCTTGTTCTGCTGTAAAACCCAAGTTAAGTATATCGGCCCTGCCGGCATTTTCATAACGCTTTATACCCAAAGCACCAATGGTCATGGGCAACAAGCCTACTTGCGGACGACCAATAATATAATCGTAGATACTGAAATAGCTGGCTTGCAGTTTCACAAAGCCATGTCCTAGGTTAGCTAAGCTCGAGGCCTGCAACAGCAAAGAGCGTTCTTTTTGCATATTCGGATTGCCGATATAATCGTAGCTATCCATACTGTTAAACAAATAAAAACCATAAGCCTCTGATACGGACGCCGCACGTTCCCCGTAAGACAAACCCAACTGATTGATAAACCTACCCTGTTGGTGACTAAGGTTGGCACTCAGACTGTTGAGCCAGTGCGTTTTACGTTGAGACATGTGAGGATAAAAAATCTTAAGACTTTCTAAACCAAACTCGCTGCCTACAGTTTGCAAGCTAAAGCCACTGGCCGCACTAATTTTAGCCTGCCAGTTTAGACCCAAAGGGAACTGGTTTTCGAGATAAAGGTTGCTCACATAAGAATTTACCCCGGGCCAAGTAAGCATAAACATATCTGCTTGCCCTGGTGTGTTGGCAAACATGGTCATCTCGGCCATTGAGTAATTGTAATGCCCTGTCCAATTCAGTTTCCACTGTTGTTCGTTGAAATTGCCCTGCAACAAGCTATAAAAACCTAAGGTTTTGGACCATCCGGGCATATCCATACGCACCGGCACAAAAGGTCGCTGACTATCATCCATAATATGGGTTACTTGGTTGTAGTACAACTTGCTCTCCCATTTATGAATATGGCTGCTAAGATGCTGACGTTGGTAAGCTATGGAAGTAATGAGCGCTTCTGCAGAGGCCACATCCATCGGTAGCCCCGGATACCCTACATCTTTAGCCAAATCGTAAATTACAGCTGCAGCAATGTGCTGGTCTTGCCCGGTTTTCCATCCGGCATTGGCCGATAGATTGTATTTGGTAAACTGCGAATAAGGGACATCCAAGTTCCCTCCTGCTCGATAATTTTTAGCATCTCTGAGGGTAAAACTAAAATCCGAATAAAAATCTTTTTCGGCCAACTGAAGCTTGGTGCCCAATATTTTTTGCCTATTGTTACCCTCAAAGCCCGAAAAGAGTAGTCCTCCAAAGCCTCGCCGATCAAATGTAGCATGGCTTTGCTGCAAATCTATACTGCCTGCAATAGTAGCACCGTGTTGTGCGCCCGATTGTCCATTTTGTATTTGGGCTCTGCTCAAATTGGTAATCTCTACATAAGAGGTAATGGGATCCATCTTGTCTGTACAAGCCCCATAAATACGCATCCCATCAATGGTAATCAAAGATCGTTCGCTCGACATCCCATTTAGCATAGGCTCCCAAGCATAAGCACCACGTCTAAGCATATTTATTGATGAGTTGCTCTCCAAGTAGCTGTCTAGGGTGGCCAAGGTCTTGTTTTGTTTTTGGCTAATATCCAAACGCCCAATAATTACCACCTCATTCAGCTCTTTTTGCTTAATACTGTCTTTTTCTGTATGAAGTACTTGTTGACCCTTTGCACACAGGGTTGATAGTAGCAGCACAAAGCCCAGACTTAAATGCTTAGTTTCTAGAAAATTCAACATAGTGTAAAGAATTGGAGGCTCGTCAATAAAATTGACGAACCAATGCTTTAAAATTCTTGTTCAAAAAAGATACTGCTGCTCTCTACTGAAGTATTCAGCGCTTCACCTTTTTGTAAAGTTCCCGCAGCATCAAAAACCTGTAGGTTTACTTTCCAATACCCGGTCATGGTATAACTTAGTACCCCAGTATAGAGCTGGGCTCCGTCTTTTTGGCTCAAATTAACATTATTGGGCGATCCGTGGTTACCCATTCCTGGCATACGAGGGTCTATTTTAATACTGTAATTCATCACCGGCGAAAAACTGGTCATACTGTCCATTTTGTAGAGTAATGCCTCCATTGTGTTGAGGCCTACCTTTGGTTTTTGGGGCGATACCAAGGCCAAGATGTATTTTTGACCATCAACACCTTTAAAAGTATTAGTGTTGCGCAATGTACTTGCCGACACGACGATGCGATCTTCGGCAGAAAAATCCTGTGATTTCACTTTATAGTTTAGTTTCAGCTCCCAATATTCACTTTCGTTGCTAGCCATTTGAAAGATGAACATCCCCTCATACAAACCTTTACGCTCTGTACTAGCCTGGGGTATGCTACTTGGGCAAGCATGGCTCATGCTGTGCATGTGCATAAGTGGTGCCCATGAAACTTCATCGGGGCTTAACAATGTACCATCCAAATTCTTAAATTGCAGATACACCTTATTATAACCGGTACTAAGCTGGCCACTTGCGGTGTATAGCCCTATACTATGCTGGGCGTTTTGATAGGTTTGCACTAGTTTAAGTCCTTTTAGGGGATCGTTATTTTCGGGAATATCGTTTGATTTTTTACAAGAAAAAGCAATAATGCTCAGCACCAGCAGGCTGATGTATTTTAGAGATTTCATTTTATGATTATTATTTAGTTAATAGACAAAACTGATCGAACACAGGCAAAAACAAGGCGATGCCATTGCCCCCAAGTTACTACTCGGGAACATGCTTGGTGTTCAATAAAATGTAATTAAGCTAAATATGCTGGTGGGCGATCGTTGCTCGATGTAAAAATATAACTATAAGAAGGATAACCTGTTGGGGTATATTTTGCAGTAAGCTCTGTTGTACAGGCAAAGGATGGAATAGCCGGGCTTTGGTAGTAAAAAAATACTTCGGCCTGCAATTGACTAAGTACCTTTTCTGCTTTTTCTTTTTGCTGCTCTTTTGCAATTTTAGACAATTGGCACTTACCCTCACAATGCAAACTTGGTCGCGATTTGTTTTCGCAAAGCAAGCTTACAAACAACTCTTGGTTAATTTCGTAAAGACTTAGCAAGGCAGTATTCTTAGTTATGCAAAAGAGCATAAAGAACAAAAGTAGGCTCGCTGTTAGTTTACGAATAATCATTGCCTTAGCAGGTACAAGGTTTCAATAGCACAAAAGTAGGCCTATGAATAGACTTACAGATGATCAAAATCATTTTTTATGATGAAAGATTTCAAAATAGAGTAAAAGATCTCGCCCTACTCTAAAAGATAGCTGGATTCCCTATTTTTTGTCAACACTATATTTCCCTGGACCAATAAAAATCATGGACAAGAAAACAATAGCCAGCTCAATTGCATGTGAAGCCCCCATCAGCCCATCGCCCGCTTTTAGATGGTGCACAGCTGCAACAATCAAATTAAACATCAGCAACAAACTTACCGGGCGGAAACACAAGCCCAACACAAACAAAAAGCCTCCAAACGTTTCAGTGGCAGCTGCCATAAAACCCCAAAATGCAGGCCAAAAATTGATTCCAAAATGGCTCATACTTTGCCCAAGGGCTGTCCAAGATTGTACATCGCCCTTAAGTTTGGGTAGGCCGTGTAACATCATCATCACGCCCAAACCAATTCTCAGTAAGAGTATTCCGGTATTGCGGTATTTGCCTAAGTTATCTAAAATAGCCATATCTTATACGTATTGTAGTTTTACCTCATGGGTGTTGACTTGCAAAGATACATTTTTGCCTAATACCATTGCCCTATTATCGTTGATGTGTCCACAAGGGAAATTAAAACAAACCGGATAATCGTATTCTTTTACCAAATCCCAAATGATTTCTTCGGGCGATTGGCCAAAGGCAATACTTTCTTCTCCCAATTCGTTAAACGCACCTACCACCAAGCCTTTTAGCCGGCTCAATTTGCCTTTGCGTTTCAAAGTACGCATCATACGGTCAATAGCATACTCATGTTCTCCAACATCCTCAATGAATAAGATTTTATCTTCAAAATCCATTTCAGAAGCCGAACCTTCTACGGCTAGCAAAAGGGTTAAATTGCCTCCTACCAACACCCCTTGGGTGCTGCCTGATCGGCCTGCAAAACTACTGGTATCGATGTAACAATCAGCAATACCAAAAAGGGCATTCTTCAAACTATCCAAAGCCTCGGGTGTGCTATCCTCAAAGGTATAAGGCATTTGTCCGTGTATGCTTTGTACTTGGTATTGTGCAAATACATGAGCAAGCAAAACCGTAATATCACTAAAACCTATAAGCCATTTGGGATGTTGGGCAAATTTGCTAAAGTCCAAATCGTCAATAATACGTATAGTGCCGTAACCTCCACGGCCGGCTATTATCGCTTTTACTTCTTTGTCATCTAAAAAACATTGCAAATCACTACAGCGCAGTTTATCACTACCTGCAAACTGATGATGAGCGGCCGTAACGGTGTCTCCGATCAGCACTTCTAAACCCCATTCGCGGAGCGTTTGAATACCAAATTCGATAGACTTAGGTATTTTTTTGGCAGGACAAACAATGGCAATCTTATCGCCTTTTTTTAAATAAGGAGGGCTAGTAATCATTACGATGTTTTATCTTTGCGAAATTAAAAAATAAGTTTTGGAAAATAATAAATTCAAACGATATACCGTCACAGCAGCATTGCCCTATACCAACGGGCCAGTGCATATTGGCCATTTGGCTGGGGTTTATATCCCTGCCGACACTTATGTACGTTACCTCCGCTCTAACAAAAAAGAGGTTAAATTTATCTGTGGATCGGATGAAAACGGGGTTCCCATTACCCTAAAAGCAAAAAAAGAAGGAATTAGCCCACAGCAGGTTGTAGATAAATACCACAAAATTATTGGCGATTCATTCAAAGAATTTGGCATCTCATTCGATATTTATCACCGCACCTCGTCAGAAACCCATCACGAAACTGCCGCCGATTTTTTTACAAAACTGTATCAAGACGGTGTTTTTTTAGAAGAAGAAACCGAACAATATTACGACGAGCAGGCTCAAAGCTTTTTGGCCGATCGCTATATTACCGGTACTTGTCCGAAGTGCAGCAACGAAAATGCCTATGGCGACCAATGCGAAAGCTGCGGTTCGTCGCTAAATGCTACCGACCTCATCAACCCAAAATCTACCCTATCGGGTTCGGCTCCGGTATTGAGAAAAACCAAAAACTGGTTTCTACCCCTCGATAAGTTTGAAACACAACTACGCCAATACATCGAAAATCACAAAGAATGGCGCCCCAACGTGTATGGACAATGCCAAAGTTGGCTCAATGCCGGCCTGCAAGCCAGGGCCATGACCCGCGATTTGGATTGGGGTGTAAAAGTACCCCTAAAAGATGCCGAGGGTAAGGTGCTATACGTTTGGTTTGACGCCCCAATTGGCTATATATCAGCCACAAGAGAATTGTCAAAGATTTCAAAACTTGGAGGTATTTGGTCGCCCAAAAGTGAAGAGTTTTATGTAGATCAAAACAATTTATCAGTTTTTGACTACGATACGTACTGGAAAGACCCCGAAAGCAAACTGGTTCATTTTATTGGCAAAGACAATATTGTGTTCCACTGTATTATTTTTCCGGCTATGTTAATGGCGCATGGCGATTATATTTTGGCAGATAATGTACCCGCCAACGAATTTCTTAATCTTGAAGGGCAAAAAATATCGACCTCTAAAAACTGGGCGGTTTGGCTCAACGAATACCTGCTTGATTTTAAGGATAAGCAGGATGTGCTACGCTATGTATTAACAGCTACAGCCCCCGAAACCAAAGACAACGACTTTACCTGGAAAGACTTTCAGGCTAGAAACAACAACGAATTGGTAGCTGTGTTCGGTAATTTTGTGAACCGAGTAGTTGTGCTTACCCACAAATATTTTGAGGGCAAAGTACCTCCTATTAGCGAGCAATTGGCCGAAGACAAGGCCCTATTGGCCGAAATAGCCGAGTATCCTAAAAAAGTTGGAACTTGCATAGAAAATTATCGCTTCCGAGAAGCCCTGTCAGAAGTGATGAATTTGGCTCGTCTAGGAAACAAATTTTTGGCCGAAACCGAGCCTTGGAAACTCATCAAACAAGACCCAAGCCGTGTAGCAAGTATCTTGAATTTGTCTTTACAGATTACAGCCAACCTACAAATTTTGATTGAGCCTTTCTTGCCATTTACCTCACAAAAAATGGAACAAATGCTCAACACCGGAAATTTATACTGGGAAAATGCCGGATCGGCTGAGCTTTTAGCTGTCGGACACTCAATTGGCGAAGCCCAATTGCTCTTCCCAAAAATAGAAGACCAAGAGGTACAAGCACAAATTGACAAGCTTTTGAACAGCAAAAAACAGAACGAAAGCACAACTAAAAAAGAGCTGCCTGCTGCCAAAGCTAATATCAGTTTTGATGATTTTAGCCAACTCGATTTAAGGGTAGCCACTATTGTTGCAGCCGAAAAAGTAGAAAAGACCAAGAAACTACTCAAACTAACTTTAGATACCGGACTTGATACCCGTACCGTTGTATCGGGCATAGCCGAACACTACCAACCCGAAGATATTATAGGCAAACAAGTCAGTCTATTGGCCAATTTAGCTCCTCGAGAAATTAAGGGTATTGTGTCGCAAGGTATGATACTGATGGCCGAGAACAGCGAGGGCGTGTTGAGCTTTGTACAGCCCGATAAGCAAAGCAACAACGGTTCTGTAATTCGTTAATACGTTATACCAGCTACAACTTAGCTCTGAGTATAATATAAGGTGATAATACACGACTTTCAAAAGGGAAAATCTTAGTAAGGATTTTCCCTTTTAACCAACAAATCTTTTTAAACCAACGCAAGATCATAGACCTTTGGCCTTCGTTTTCTAACCAAAGTCCAAACTTGCCAAAATAGCCTGCATATTGTACCTGCAAACCCTCGGCCTCTAAAATACCACGCAAAAGAGCCGGATCCATACAGGCCAAGTTGTGCTTATCATAATTTTCGCGATCAAATTTTTTCTGAAACCAGCCGTTAAAAGACCTAAAATTGGGCAAAGTAACAAATAGAGTTGCACCGGGTTTCATAAAGGCAATATGCCTACGCAAAATATCGGCAGTATCTTGAAAATGTTCAATCAAACCACAGCTCAACACCAAATCGTATTGAGATGGCGTAGAATAATTAAACAAATCGGCTTCAATAACCTTGATGTCATTGCTGCCCAATCCGTTTTTTTGCAATAACGAATCAACTAGAGGTCGGTGTACAAAATAATCAAAAAGGCTAGTTTCTAACCCCAAATGCTTGCGTAGAAATACCGCATAATAACCCGGAAAACCGCCCAATTCAATTGCATTTTGGCAAGCCTCATCTTGTTTTATCGCTTGCAATTGCCTAAAGAACAAATAATTTGCAGGTACTTCAAAAACCAAATCGGTTTTATTTTCCCAATAATTGACCCAAAACTGGCGGTCGGTAAGCTGGTTGTTCATCGGCAATAGATTGAGACGCAAAGATAAGCTAGAAAATTGCGAAGTTTCAAATGATAATTTGTAGCTCTATTTACAAAACAGACAATAAAATGTATTTTTGGGAGGTTTGAAAATAGTTCACATAAATACTTACAACGGAAACGGGGGTGCTGGCCGGGCATGTATGCGCCTAAGCAAGGCTCTCGAAGCAGCCGGTCACCAATCTAAGGTGCTGGTACTCTACCAATTTGGCAAGGCACAACAAAGTCAAACATTCGGTACTGGCTTATGGGCTAAGTTTTGGGCAATTTTCAATATCTTGGCAGAGCGGATTTTGACTCGTTTACTAACCAAGGCCAACAAAACTCCGTTCTCTTTTCAATTCTTTGGGCGTACACTAAATCAGCATCCCCTCTTACAAGAGGCAGATGTGATACATCTACATTGGATAAACCACGGCTTTCTGACTCCAAAACAAGTGGGCAAATTAAACCTGCTAGATAAACCCATAGTTTGGACTTTTCATGACAGCAACGCTTTTACCGGAGGCTGCCATGTACGTTATGGCTGCGAAAATTTTCATCGGCAATGCGGCAACTGTCCCCAACTTAAGTTTAGCGATACCAAAGACTGGTCGTACAACACTTGGAGCCGAAAAAAGAAAGCTTATTCCAAACTCAACCTGCATATTGTAGCTCCAAGCCGATGGATGCGACAATCTGTAAAAGAAAGCAGCCTTTTGGGCCTACGCCCTATATCGGTAATACCCAACAGTATAGAACCCGATTTGTTTAAGGCTTATCAAAAAAATGAGGCCAAGCAATTGCTAAAAATATCCAAAGATAAATTTGTGATACTTAGCGGATTTATGCCTTCCAAAAATGATAAGCACAAAGGTACCCCCTACCTGCTACAAGCTCTTTTTGAACTTTCTCAACGCTCAGAAATTAATCCGGAAGAGATAGAGGTAGTGATTTTTGGCAACAAAAACAACAAGGACTTGCCACAATTCCCATTTAAGACTACTTTTCTGGGTACAATCAGTAAGGACGAACATTTGGCCAAGTGTTATGCTGCTGCAGATGTATTTGTTGTTCCATCTTTAGAAGACAACCTACCCAATACTGTAATGGAAGCGTTATCTTGTGCTACCCCTGTTGTGGCTTTTGAAACTGGTGGTATCCCCGACATGGTAAAGCATTTACAAAATGGTTACTTGGCCCAATACAAATCGGCTGTGGACCTTGCCGATGGCATAGAGTGGGTGTTGCTACATGAAAACAGAACCGAACTACAAAGGCAAGCCCGCAAAATGATTATCGAAAATTTCAATCCCGACAAGATTGCCCAAGCACACCTTAAACTCTACGAGCAAATGCTAAAGGAAATGCCCGACAACGAAAATTCTATTACCGTAAAAGTATAACATGCAGCCCTTACTAAGCGTAATAACCGTTGTATTCAACAATGCCCGTGATATCGAAAGAACAATTTTATCGGTACTGGATCAAAGCTACCCACACATTGAGTATATTGTTGTGGATGGGGGATCTACAGACGGCACAGTAGAAATCATCTCGAAATACCGGCAACAAATTGGCACTTTCTTGTCTGAACCAGACCAAGGTATCTACGATGCTATGAACAAAGGTATAGCCTTGGCCAAAGGCGATTACCTGCTTTTTATGAATTCTGGTGACGAAATTTATGCTAAAGATACCGTTGAAAAGGTGTTTGCCAGCGCCGATAATGCAGACATTTACTACGGTGAAACTGAAATGTTTGATGAAAATTGGCACAGTTTGGGTCAACGTCGTCATCAAGCACCAGAAGAATTTACTTGGAAAAGCTTTAAACTGGGCATGAACATCAGCCACCAAGCTATCTACGTAAAAAAAAACTTAGCAACAGCCTATGATCTTAACTATCGCTACAGTGCCGATATTGATTGGATTATACGCATTGCCAAAAAATCATCCAACATTGTCAATGTACACAATTATGTCGCCAAATACTTGGTAGGAGGCATGAGCAAGAAAAAACACTGGGCCAGCCTTCGCGAGCGTTTTCAGATTTTTAGCAAATACTACGGCCTGTTGCCCAATATTTTCAACCATATTATAATTGCCTACAACTTATTTTCTTACTACATAAAACACGGTAAAACAAACGATTAAGGAAACTTCACTTATCTCTACCCAGAGAAATTAGATACTATCAAAAAAAATCCCGAACAAAATGAACTGTTCGGGATTTTGACAAGCTTTGGTTTAGAAGCGAATAACTAGAAAGGCAGATTGCCGTTGTCGGTAGCTCCAGAAAAATCATCTTCTATAGCATTGATATCATTGGCAAAATTCTCAATTTCACTCTCTACTGAACCATTTTCATGGTTTTTGATAGCCCCGTTTCCGTTTTGTGCATTGCCAAAATCAGTTTTACGCCCCAATGGGGTAAAGCGTTCGGCTACTACTTCGGTAACATATTTCCTTACTTTTTCTTTATCCTCAAAAGAACGAGTTCTGAGTTTTCCTTCTATATACACCAATCGGCCTTTTTGAAGGTGTTTGGCGGCTACGTCGGCCAAACCCCGCCACATCACTACATTGTGCCATTCGGTTTGTTCTACTCGTTTCCCATCACGGTTCATATACGTTTCGGAGGTTGCTAATGGAAAGCTAGCTACGCTTACTCCTAAATCCAAATGACGCACCTCGGGATCTTTGCCCAGATGCCCCACTAAAATAACTTTGTTGACGTCTGACATAAATAAATGGTTTAGTTTAGTTAATTTGCTCTTCAATAAAATCGCTAATTACTTTAGGATGCGGCATCTGCTTAAAAAGCTCCGTTTCCATCCAGGTTATATTGGTAATTTCATTAAAGATAGCCATATAATTAACTATTCCAAAAAAATGTACATATATTATTTGGTGACTCAACTGGTGTTTGGCTGTTTTTAAAAGTACCAGCTCTGCTTTGTCGCCAAACCAAGCCTTCGCTTGACTAACTAAATTGGGGTCTTCAGTAAAGTCCTTCACTTGGCTCTCAACAAGTGGAAAATCATACATGTTTTGCCAAATATCAGTCTCTTTTCTCTGTCTAGCCAAAACGCTATCTCCTTGTCTTACAACAAAATAATTAAACACTCTTACCCTTACTTTCGTCTTTTTTGCTTTTACAGGTAATTGCTCAATTTTGTGGTGTTTTAGTGCAAAACAATTACTATGCAAGGGGCATTGCGAACACAAGGGTAACTTGGGTTTGCATTGCAAAGCTCCAAATTCCATTATTGCTTGGTTATAAACAGAGGGGTTTTGGCCAACCAACAATTGCACAGCCAGCTCTTCAAATTGCTTTTTTCCTTGGCTGCTATCTATAGGACTTGCTACACCAAAATACCTGGACAATAGCCTAAACACATTACCGTCTAGCACCGCTCTGGGTTCATTTGCTGCAAAAGATGATATAGCCGCAGCGGTGTATTTGCCTATGCCTTTTAGGCGGATTAGACTTTCGTATTGTGTTGGAAACTGCCCATTGTGCAATTGTACAACCTGTTTTGCTGTGTATAGCATATTTCGAGCTCTTGAGTAATAGCCCAATCCTTGCCATAGTTTCAGTACTGTTTCTTCCTCAGCAGCAGCAAAAGCCGACAGGTTAGGAAAATACTCTAAAAATCTGTTGAAATAAGGCAAACCCTGGTCGACCCGAGTTTGTTGCAATATTATCTCCGAAAGCCAAATCACATAAGGATCATTCGTCTGTCGCCAAGGCAAATCGCGTTTGTTTTTGTGGTACCAACCGATAATCTCATCTTGAAAAATCATAAAAACAAAGAAAGAAAAAGCGATACAAAACACAAAACTTGCAATGCAATGATAATCAAGCTTCAAATAAATTTCATTTTATTTCCCTATCTCATTAAAAAGCAATACTTTTGCATCCCCAAACAAGGATATAAGAAAAACAAATACACAATAATTAATTTTTAGAAATTATGACTAAAGCAGATATTATTGCTGAAATCGCAACGAAAACAGGGATTGAGAAAGTTGACGTACAAGAAACCGTTGAAGCCTTTTTCAAAGTGGTTAAAAACAACATGATTAACGGAGAGAACATCTACGTTAGAGGTTTTGGAAGTTTTGTTGTTAAAAAGAGAGCACAAAAAACAGCAAGAAACATCTCTAAAAACACTGCCATTATTATTCCCGAGCACTTTGTACCTAGCTTCAAACCAGCAAAAGTGTTCATCGACAAAGTGAAAAACAACACCAAAAAAGTAAAAGCCTAATCTATATCTATCGAAAATGAAAAACCCAAAAGTTATACAGATTGCTGTAATTGCAGGCGTGATGTTGCTTGTGGGTTTTTTGTATGCAAAAGATATTAAGAGCTTAGCCGAAACCAAAAAAGATGAAGCCGCTGCCCCAGCCGCAGCAATGCCTAATACAGCCAAGGCAACTATTTTAAGCCTTGAAGAGATTTCAGCAACAGCAAAAAACCTAATTAGCAATGCTTCTACTAAAGAGATAAACGCTTTAGAAAAGAAGTTTGCCGGAGCTAAAGGAGCTGATAAACTCAACAGTGCAAAGGTATTAGCCCAAAAATGGGAAGACTTGGAGCAAGCCGCCCCGAGTGGACTATATCTTGAGGTAGTTGCTCAAGAACAACCTTCGCTTAAAAACTGGTTAAATGCCGGAGAGATGTTCATTAAAGGTTTTGACAGCACACAGGACAGCGTACTAAGACCAATGATGCTCGAAAAAGCAAACGGTGCTTTTCAAAAAGCCTTAGCACTCGACTCGACCAGCCTTGATGCAAAAACAGGCTTGGGAACAACCATAGTAAACGGCTTGGGCAATGTGATGCAGGGTATTACAATGCTGCTCGATGTGGTAAAGAAGGACCCCAAAAATATAAAAGCCAACATGGTTCTGGGTTTATTCTCGATGCAATCGGGTCAATTTGATAAGGCAGTACAACGTTTCGAAACAGTAATAGCCGAAAAACCTACACCCGATGCCTACTTTTACTTGGCTACAGCCTTCGAGAACTTAAAAGAAAAGCAAAAGGCCATAGACGCATACAAAGCGAGCAAAAGATTAGCAGCAAACCCCACCTTGTCAAGCTTTATTGACAAAAAGGTGGCTGAATTGGAGAAATAACAATTAATAAACATTAATAAAAACATTAAAAATTAAGATTATGCCAAGCGGTAAAAAAAGAAAAAGACATAAAATGGCTACCCACAAACGCAAAAAACGCCTAAGAAAGAACAGACATAAGAAAAAATAGTTTATTACTATTTTTAAACTTATAGCCAAAGGGCAAAAGACACTTCAAGTCTTTTGCCCTTCGGCATCTTTTTTTGTTTTTTGGTTTATTGTAAATAAGGCTTTATAAGCCTTTTAATTCTGTAGCTTTGGTAAAAGAACTCATTATTGATTCTACTCCATTGGGAGTAACCATAGCTTTAATCGAAGACAAACAGCTTGTAGAACTTCACAAAGAACAGGTAAACAACAATTACGCTGTTGGTGATATCTATTTAGGCCGGATTAAGAAAATTATGCCGGGCCTCAATGCTGCTTTTGTAGATGTGGGTTATGAAAAAGATGCATTTTTGCATTATTTTGATTTGGGCCCGCAAGTACAATCTTTGATAAAGCTAACAAAGATAAGGCGGAACGGTACACCGGGCACACTACTGGACAACTTTAAGCTTGAAGATGATATAGACAAGGCGGGAAAGATCTCCAATGTCGTCAGCAAAAACTTATTGATACCTGTACAAATTGCCAAAGAGCCCATCTCTACCAAAGGGCCCAGACTAAGTTCGGATTTATCCATAGCCGGGCGATATACGGTGCTGGTACCCTTTACTAATGTCATCTCGATTTCTAAGAAAATCAAGAGTAATACCGAGCGTGGTCGCTTAAAAAAGATCATCGAAAGTATAAAACCCAAAAATTTTGGGGTAATCATTAGAACGGTATCTGAGGGTAAAGGTGTAGCTGAACTGCAAAAAGACTTAACCGATTCCATCTCTAAATGGGAAAGTTTCATGAAGAAACTTCCCGATACCGAACCTTCAAAAAGGGTGTGGGGAGAGTTGGACAGAACCTCGACCCTGATTAGAGATATTCTTAACCCCGAGTTTGCAAATGTACATGTAAACGACCCTGTACTTTTTGAAGAAATACGCTCTTATGTGCACGAGATATCGCCAGAACTGGAACGTATTGTAAAGCATTACAAGCATAAAGAGCCTATTTTTGACCATTTTGGAGTTGAGAAACAGATTAAAAATGGTTTTGGCAAAACCGTAAATCTTGCCGGAGGGGCCTATTTGGTGGTAGAACATACCGAGGCTTTACACGTTATTGATGTAAACAGCGGTAACCGTACGGCCAGCAAAGAAAACCAAGAAGACAATGCGCTTCAGGTAAACAAAGAGGCTGCCAAAGAGATAGCCAGGCAATTGAGGCTTCGGGATATGGGAGGTATTGTTGTAATTGACTTTATCGATATGCACAAGGCAACCAATAGAAAAGTGCTTTTCGATTACCTGAAAGAGTTGATGCTCCTTGACCGTGCTAAGCACACCATTTTGCCTCCAAGCAAATTTGGTTTGGTACAAATAACCCGCCAAAGGGTAAGACCAGAGATGAACGTGGTAACGGTAGAAAAATGCCCTACCTGCGACGGAACCGGCGAAATAAAAGCCAGTATCGTTTTGATGGATGATATTGAAAGTAATTTGGGTTACATACTTAGGGAGCAAAACGAGAAACGTATTACCCTCTGTGTACATCCCTACATTGAGGCTTACATTACCAAAGGACTGTTCTCTCTACAATGGAAATGGTTCTTTAAGTTTGGCCAATGGGTAAAGGTCAAAGCTGTATCGTCTTACCACCTTACCGAGTTTCGTTTTATCTCGGCAAAAGACGAAGAAATAAAACTCTAATAAATACCCTTTAAAGACATTTGAACCCCGGCTATAGGTAGTCGGGGTTCTTTTTTTATATCATCTCAAAACAAAAAAGCTTCGTTATATTTGCCAAATGAGATTAGCCCAAGCAACCATAAAAATACTTAGCTGCATACTTTTACTTAGTCAAACTGCATGGGCAAAGTTTGATTTTAACCAGAACTGCCAAGAGGCCTACCGAGCAATTTTTGAACTAAAACTAAAACGAGCCGAAGCATTCATCGAGCAAGAAAGAAAAGTACAGGCCAATAACGGTTTTATACCACTTTTAGAGAATTATCTCGATTACTTTTACCTGCTCAGCAACGAGAGTAAAACAGCTTTTGACCAAAGATCTATAGCCAAAAAACAGCGTCTCAGCCAGATTGCGGCCAACGACAAGAACTCTCCCTTCTACTTGTACGCTCAAGCAGAAATTAATTTGCAGTGGGCTTTGATACGAGGCCGATATGGCGAGTATTTTGCAGCATCGAGAGAAATAAACCGAGCCAACAGCCTGCTAAAAGAGAACCAACGCAAATACCCTAATTTTATACTCAACCAGAAGGGTCTGGGACTAATAAATGTAGTCATCGGGGCATTGCCGGATGGTTTTATGAAATCAACCTTAAGTACATTTGGGATAAAAGGAAATGTACAAACAGGCTTAACCCAACTAGAGGACTTGGCCAATAAACTCCCCGGCACTAAGCTCAATGATTTTTATGATGAGGTAGTTTTTTATTATGCCTACCTCTTATCTGATGTAGCAAAAAGTAGCAACGCCTATGCTAAGACCATGCAATTTACTGCCGACATGTCTGCTGAGAGCCTGCTCAAAACCTATTTGCAGGCCTATGTAAGTGCCCGAAACGGTAAAACAGATGCTGCTATAACCCTACTAGAGAACCGACCAAAAGGTAGTGCATATAGCAGTTTTGCTTACCTCGATTATCTTTTAGGGGTCTGCAAGCTCAACCAACTAAATTGGGAAGCCAAACAGAGTTTTCTTTATTTTCTGCAAAAAAACAACGGTGTAAACTATATCAAAGACAGCTATTTGCACCTTGCTTGGATTGCACTACTCAATAATGACAGCACAGGCTACCAAAACTATATCAATAAGGTAAAAGATAGCGGATCTACCTATCAATATCAAGACAAGCAAGCACTTGAAGAAGCCAAAGGACCTAGACCAAACAAAGACCTGCTAAGAGCTCGTTTGCTTTGGGATGGCGGATATTATAGCAAAGCCCTGAATGTACTTGTTGGCAAATCTATGAACGATTTTAGCAGCCAAAAAGACCAAACCGAGTTTCACTACCGTGTAGGGCGCATATTCGACTCAATGGGGAAAGACGGCCAGGCCATCAGCCATTATCAATCAGCCATCAACCTTGGACGCAACCTAAAATACTATTATGCGGCTAAATCGGCCGTATTGCTAGCTCATATCTACCAACAACGAAAAGACTATCAAAAAGCACAAGATTATTATAAGATTGCCATTACTATGGAAGGGCATGAGCATGAAACTAGTATAGAACAAGAGGCCAATGCAGGGCTCAAGCAAATAGGAAAAGGTTAAAGCTTATTTTAAAAATTCAGCAATTTTCTTTTTAACCTCCGAGGGCTGAAAAGGCTTGAAGACATAACCATTCATTCCGGCTTCTTCAAATCTATTCACATCGCTATCAAGTGTAGAGGCCGTTAGGGCTATAATGGGTATTTTGGTGTTTATTGCTCGTATTAGTGCGGTAGTTTCAAAACCATCTAAGCCTGGCATGTGAATATCCATAAAAATGAGGTCAAAATCCTTTTGTTTCAATTGCTCAATTGCCTGATAACCATCAGTTACATACGCAATATCTAAGCCCCATTTCATCATTATTCTTTCTGCTACAAGAATATTTGTAGCATTATCATCCACTATGAGTATTCTTTTACCTTTTAATTTTGTATCCTCTGAATCTTGTATTTTTTTGTTCTTTTCTACTGTATCGAAGACCAAGCTAAAATAGAAATTAGAGCCATGTCCCTCTCGGCTTTCTAAAGAAATATCTGAGCCTAGTAGTTTTACTAATTTTTTGGTTATAGCCAAGCCTAAGCCAGTTCCTCCATATTGTCGGGCAATATTGGCTCCGGCTTGAGTAAAGCTATCAAAAATGTATTGCTGTTTTTCTATCGGGATTCCAATTCCAGTATCCTTTACCTGGAACATCACTTCAACCTGTTGCTTATCTTGCTTTATCAGGGATAAGTGTAAACCGATTTTTCCTTTTTTGGTAAACTTGAGCGCATTGCTCAATAGGTTCATCAAAATCTGGTAGAGTCGGGTTTTATCCGATAATACTTGTTTGGGAATTTGCTCATCAAAATGCAACACCAATTGATTTTGGCGTTTGGCAGCTTCTACTTGTAAGGTACTAACAATGTCGGTGCATAATGCTTTAAGGTCAACAGCAATATGCTCTAACTGCATGTTACCGGTTTCTATCTTGGTAAAATCTAAAACATCATTAACTATACGTAAAAGGTTCTCGCCAGAAAACTTAAGCAGGTTCAAATCATCAACTTGTGAGGGCTTGGGATCGTTCTCAAGCAATAGGTGGGTCATCCCAATTACGGCATTGAGCGGGGTACGCAGCTCGTGGCTCATCACCGATAGGAACATTTCTTTGGCCTGGCTCAGCTGCAATGCTTGTTCTTTGGCTGCAATAATATTGTCTTCAAAGGTTTTGCGCTCACTGATGTCTGTGGCCAGTTCTACAAAGCTTTCTACCTCCCCATTCCTATCTAAGATGGGTGTATTGGATAGAGATACCCAAATATCGGATTTATCTTTTTTGGCTAAAACAATATCTACACGGTATGGCTTCCCTTCACCGGCTTCTGCTATAGTTTTATTGATTAAATCCAGATCAGTCCGATCCGACCGAAGAAATTCATTAGGCTTTTTACCTATCATCTCGGCCAGCTCGTATCCTGTTAACTGCAAAGCCGCTTCATTGGCCCAGGTGATATTCATGTGTTTATCATAAATTACCACCGAGGTAGATACATTACTGATAATGGTTGAGAAGGTCAACAGTTCGAGTTCTGCCCGTTTACGTTCGGTAATATCTATAATAATCTCGATTTCGGTTTCGAGTTCTCCATCTTCATCCAACACGATAGAGCTGTGTATTGACAGCCACATTTTCTCGCCATTTTTCCGATAGCCCAAAAGCTCAACGGTGAAAGACTGCTTGTTATTGGTCAGTTTACGGGCTTTTTCAATTACCGACCAATCGGTATCGGGACCACTGAGCAAATCGCCCAAAGGTTTACCCTGCACATCTTGCAGGGTATAACCTGTTATTTTGGTGAAAGCATCGTTTACCCAACCTACGCGGTTTTCGGCATTGCTGATTACCACGGCATTGTTGATACGATTGGCAACGAAGTTAAGGTTGTTTAACCTTAAATCAGCCTTTTTCTTTTCAGTAATATCACGGCCAAAACCATACCACCTATCCCCTTTAGAGACCATGCTCCAATTTAGCCATTTGATTTGGCTAGATTTGGTAATTAAACGAAAATCTAAAGAGAAATTTTTTTTACCTTGTTTTAGACCCTCTTCTATTAGTTTAAGCACTTTAGGCACATCATCTTTGTGGCAATGCTGCCAAAGACTGCTTCCTACGACCTCTGAAATGTCATACCCTGAAATAGCTTCTGCTGCTTGGTTGATGTACAAGATTTCTCCACTACGGTTTAGTATTCCATGTATATCGGTTGAGGCCTCAAAAACATTAAAAAACTCGTTTAGTCGTAGTGATTTCTCTTGCAGTTCAATGTTTTTTCTTCGTAAACTAAGATGGGTAATAACTTGTGCTGCCAAATTCTTTAGACCTTCTATTTTAGCTTGACTGATAGAATTCTCTTTCGTATCAACAGCAAATAAGGCCCCAAGCATATACCCGTCCGCATCAATTAGGGGTACTCCACAGCAAAAGGTAGCTTTTGCATCTGTTTTTATAAAGGGACTATGAACAAATACCGGATGTTGCTTTAAATTGTTTATTACTAAAACTTCTTGGGTACTCATCATAGAATCTACCACGGTATTTTTCCGATCGAAAATCCTATACTCCACCTCGAGCCCTGCTACAGCCTTAGCCACTACAGTTTCCCTATCAACAAAAGTAACTACTGCAGAGTAAGTTTCGGCAATAATTGAAGCTAATTTGGCAATATTGTACAATTCACAATCCAAGCCTGACCCCAAAATATCATACGAGTAAAGAGCCGCTAAGCGGTTCTCTTCTTGTTCTCGTACTTTGAATGTATTTGCCATAGATTACCTAAATTAGCTATAAAACTTTAGCTATACAAAGGAAAACGTTTTGCTAAAGCTTGTACTTTTGTTTTCAACTCGGCAAGTGCTGCTTCGTCATCAGCTTGGCTCAAAGCCTCATCTATCAACGAAACAATTGTCTGCATTTCGCTTTCTTTCATGCCTCTGCTGGTTAGGGCGGCCGTACCTACTCTAATTCCTGAGGTTACAAATGGAGATTTATCATCAAAAGGCACCATATTTTTATTGACAGTGATATCGGCCTTGCCCAAGGTTTCTTCTGCTTTTTTTCCGGTAATAGCCTTATTTCGTAGATCTATCAACATCAAATGATTGTCTGTACCTCCCGAAATGATACCGTAACCTTTCTCAACAAAAGCTTTGGCCATGGCTTGTGCATTTGCACCAACTTGTTTAATGTATGTGGCATATTCTTCGCTTAAGGCTTCACCAAAGGCGATGGCTTTAGCAGCAATAATATGTTCTAAGGGACCGCCTTGTGTACCCGGAAAAACAGCCATATCCAACAAGTTGGACATCATTCTGATTTCGCCTTTCGGGGTTTTCAGCCCAAAAGGATTTTCAAAATCTTTACCCATCATAATCATCCCGCCTCGTGGTCCTCTAAGGGTCTTATGAGTAGTTGTGGTAACGATATGGCAATGTGGTAGCGGATTGTTCAACAAACCCTTTGCGATAAATCCGGCAGGGTGTGAAATATCGGCCAACAATAAGGCGCCAACTTTATCGGCAACGCTGCGTATAAAGGCATAATCCCAATCTCTAGAATAGGCCGATGCCCCACAAATAATGAGTTTTGGCTGTTCGGCCAAGGCTACTTCTTCTAGCTTTGCATAATCAATTAAACCGTCTTCTTTTTTCACTCCGTAGAAAAGTGGCTGGTACAACTTGCCCGAGAAGTTGACCGGAGAGCCGTGTGTCAAATGTCCGCCATGTGACAAATCGAAGCCCAAAATCTTATCACCTGGTTTCAATACGGCCAACATTACAGCAGCATTGGCTTGTGCACCAGAGTGAGGCTGAACGTTTACCCAAGCTGCCCCAAAAAGTTTTTTAGCTCTTTCTATTGCGATATTTTCTACCTGATCTACCACTTGGCAACCACCGTAATAGCGCTTTCCGGGCAAACCCTCGGCATATTTATTGGTTAAAACGGAACCAGCGGCCTCCATTACTTGCTTGCTCACAAAGTTTTCCGAAGCAATAAGCTCCAGTCCATGCTCTTGTCGGTTTAACTCTTCGTTAATTAGGTCGAAAACTAAATTGTCTCTGTTCATTTATTCTGAAAATATTGGGTTTTAAGCGGTAAAATTAACTAAAAAATAGTACATTCAAGGATAAATTATTGATTCTTACATGAGTGTAATAAAAGCTACTTTTACAAAATAAAAATCTACATAATCCATAAGGAGTCGTTATTTATTAAACAAAATACCGTAATTTGTGTTTTTATTTTGTCAAATGGAAGTGAAAACGGGAGCATTGTTATCAACCATAAACAATCCGACAGATTTAAGACGCTACGCTGAGAAAGATTTAGAGCAGATTTGCAAGGAGCTACGTCAATACATCATTGATGTGGTGAGTGTTAATGGTGGGCATTTTGCGGCAAGTTTAGGCGTAGTAGAGCTAACCGTTGCTTTGCATTACGCCCTCAACACCCCTTACGATCGCTTGATATGGGATGTAGGCCACCAAGCCTATGGACATAAAATATTGACCGGCAGACGCGAACAGTTTCATACCAACCGAATTCTGAACGGCATTAGCGGTTTCCCAAAAATTGATGAGAGCGAATACGATGCTTTTGGCGTTGGACATTCCTCAACCTCTATTTCTGCAGCTCTGGGTATGGCAGTTGCCTCTCATTACAAGGGCGAGAAAGATAGACAACATGTAGCCGTTATTGGCGATGGAGCCATGACAGCCGGATTGGCCTTTGAAGGTTTGAACCATGCCGGGATTGAAAAATCTAACCTATTGGTTATCTTGAACGACAATTGTATGTCGATAGACCCGAATGTAGGGGCCTTAAAAGAATACCTCACCGAGATTACCACCTCCAAATCTTATAATCGATTCAGGGATGATGTATTTCATGTGTTGACCAAGCTATCCGAACTAGGGCCCAACGCACAGAAATACGTCAAGAAAATACAGAAAAGCATTAAGGGCACTCTGCTCAACCAAAGTAACTTATTCGAGGCATTGAACTTCAGGTATTTTGGTCCGGTTGATGGGCACGATGTCAAAAAACTAGCTACCATTATTAAAGACCTTGCCGATATACCCGGCCCTAAATTGTTACATTGTGTAACTGTAAAAGGAAAGGGCTTTGCCTTGGCCGAGAAAGACCAAACCAAATGGCATGCTCCCGGACTTTTCGACAAGATTACAGGCGAAATAAAAAAGACCGTTCCAGACAAACCACAAGCCCCCAAATACCAAGATGTTTTTGGACACACGCTTGTAGAACTGGCCGAAATGAACGATAAAATTGTAGGTATTACCCCAGCTATGCCCTCGGGCTCTTCGATGAACATCATGATGAAAGTCATGCCCGATCGTGCTTTTGATGTAGGTATAGCCGAACAACATGCCGTTACTTTCTCTGCCGGGCTGGCTACACAGGGACTTGTGCCGTTTTGCAACATCTACTCGAGTTTTATGCAAAGGGCTTATGACCAGGTTATTCACGATGTAGCCATACAGCACTTAAATGTAGTGTTTTGCCTAGACCGTGCGGGGCTTGCCGGTGCCGATGGGCCAACCCACCACGGAGCCTATGATTTGGCTTATATGCGCTGCATACCCAACATGATTGTAGCTGCACCCATGAACGAAGAAGAGCTTCGCAACCTGATGTTTACCGCACAACAACCCAATATGGGACCTTTTTGTATCCGTTACCCACGCGGCAACGGAGTTATGCCCGATTGGAAACGCCCACTACAAGCCATAGAGCTAGGCAAAGGAAGAAAAATTTGCGATGGCGAAGATTTAGCCATTTTAACAATTGGCCATGTGGGTAATTTTGTTTTTGCAGCTCTAGATGAGTTGCAAAGCGAAGGCATCAACCCGGCACACTACGATTTACGTTTCGTAAAACCACTTGATGAAAGCCTGTTGCATGAGGTATTTTCCCGCTTTAAAAAAATTATAACCGTAGAAGACGGTTGTTTGCAAGGCGGTATGGGCAGTGCCGTATTGGAATTTATAGCCGACAATAACTACCAAGCTACAGTAGTGCGACTGGGCATACCCGACAAAGTAGTTGAGCACGGCGAACAGCCCGAACTATGGGCACAATGTGGCTACGACAGCAAGGCCATAGTTGCTGCAGCGAAAAATTTGAGCGTTGCCCGTCCTACACAAACTATTGCATCTTAACAACACAACGTACATTGGAAAAACAAGCTAAAATATATATTGCAGGCCACCGAGGCATGGTAGGCTCGGCCATACTTCGTAAATTAGAAAAAGAAGGTTACCAAAATATTGTTTACCGCAGCTCTTCAGCACTTGATTTGCGAGACCAACAAGCTGTAGCCAATTTTTTTGAGCAAGAAAAACCTGCCTACGTTTTTTTGGCAGCCGCAAAAGTAGGTGGCATTGTAGCCAACAATACCTACCGAGCCGAGTTTCTGTACGATAATTTGAGCATACAAAACAACATTATCCACCAATCGTACTTACATGGTGTAAAAAAACTTTTGTTTTTGGGTTCTAGCTGTATTTATCCCAAATTGGCTCCACAACCGCTTAAAGAAGAGTACCTGCTTACCGGCTTATTGGAACCCACCAACGAACCCTATGCAATTGCAAAAATTACAGGAATTAAAATGTGCGAAGCCTACCGGGCTCAATATGGTTGCAACTTTATTTCGGTAATGCCTACCAATTTATACGGGCTAAACGACAACTACCACCCCGAAAACTCTCATGTGTTGCCCGCTTTGATACGCAAGTTTGATGAAGCTAAAAAACAAGGGAAGAAAACTGTTGAGATATGGGGTACCGGATCGCCCATGCGAGAGTTTTTGTATGCTGACGATTTGGCCGATGCCTGTTATTTTTTGATGGAGAACTATAATGAGCCCGAACTGGTCAACATTGGTACTGGCGAAGATATAACCATCAAAGAATTGGCACTGCAGGTGCAAAAAACGGTTGGTTTTGAGGGCGAATTGGTATTTGACCATTCTAAACCCGACGGAACACCACGCAAATTGATGGACGTTAGCAAACTGCATCAGCTGGGCTGGAAACACCAAACCCAACTTACAGAAGGACTTAAATTAGCCTACCAAGATTATCTGAGCAAGCTGTAATAATTGATTTATTGATTGCAGGGCCCTTCGGGAATTTCTTTGCTTATTTTCAACAATTTGGTTACCACCATTGTCGAATCATAATCGCCTGTTACGGAGCTGGTGTCGGATTTCTTTATAAAGCATTCTACCTCTATATATACCGGGGTATAGGGTTTCTCCAGACCAATT
The DNA here is from genome assembly GCA_039810685.1 of Pedobacter sp. Taxonomy (GTDB): domain Bacteria; phylum Bacteroidota; class Bacteroidia; order Sphingobacteriales; family Sphingobacteriaceae; genus Pedobacter. Next base: position 56,770 of record JBDHXL010000016.1, read on the forward strand.
TCTTGGTAGGCCAGCTCAAGAGTTTTTGCGCTGTCTAGTACCCAATACTCTCTACCCTCTTCGCAATTGATAAAAGATTTAATTTCGGGACCATAACTATATAGACCTTTCAGTAGGTTTACTTTTTGCCCTACATCTTCTTTGGGTGCAGAAGAGCTACAGGCTGTCGTAAACAGACCTATCACCAATAAAAAATATAAAAGCTGTTTCCGAAATTCCATTTTATAAATCATCGTTAAATTGATCTGTTCTTTTTACACTCAGGTTAGCAGCCAAATAAGAGGCCAGTACCGATATAGCCGCTACGGTGAAAAACACCAATATAAAATCTAAGGCTTTCAGCTTAACGGGATATGCATTTGAAAAAATAAAATTAGCATCGCCCATTTTTATCCACCCAAAATGCTGCTGTAGTACGCAAAAAGTAAATCCAATAATTATCCCAAATATACAACCTGAAAGTGTTATCATCATCCCCTCCAACAAAAATATTTGTTTAATTAGCTTTTTATTGGCTCCCAAACTGTTCAAAACGGCTATGTCTTTTTGCTTATCAATTACCAACATGGTTAAAGAGCCGATGATATTGAAGATGGCTATGATTAAAATAAAGGTAAGGAGCACAAAAACAATCCATTTCTCTGAGCTAAGCACTTTGTACAAAGCCTGATTTTGTTGCACCCGATTTTTTACCACATAGCTATCACCTAACTGTGCCTCAATTTCTGTTTTAAATTGCTCCTCATTTTGACCAGCCTTCACATTAATTTCTATTGAAGAAACCTTCTGTGGCTCGGCCAATAGCTCACGGGCAAAACTGAGCGGTACAATAAGCATGTTATCAAACTCTTGCTGCACCTCAAACACCCCTGCAGGTGCGATGTTCATGATATTAAAATCATCGAGCGGATTGGCCGAATTACCAGATACACCCTTCTTTGGCGAGTAAATTTGTAGCTGTACAAAAGGGTCGGCAGTATTAGCACCTAAATAAGCCTGTAAGGCAGAACCCAAAACAGCCTGTGGCTGACCATATTGGTTTTTTAAAACAAAAGTACCCTCTACCGTTATCGAATCCAGGTTTTTGTTCTTCATGAAATCATCACTCACCCCTTTTACCAGTGCCGGGCTCTGCTTGTCGTCGTACCGCACCAAGGCATTATCGGCCAGCACCTCGGTAAAGGTATAAACACGAGGGTCTGCTTTTAGCTGGAGTAATTGTTTGGTATTGGGATCAAAGGTTTTGCCAAGACTGGGCTCAATTACAATTTGTGGGGTAATGCTGTTGAACATCTTCAGCACCAAATCCTCAAAACCATTGAAAACCGACAAAATAATAATTAATGCCGCACTACCCACGGTGACACCCAAGGTAGAAATAGCCGATATGATATTGATGGCATTGGTAGATTTTTTGGCAAAAAGATACCTTCGAGCAATGAAGAATGGGGTGTTCACGGCATAAAGATAAGCAAAAGTCCCCCAGCTACGAAAAGGATTAACGGGTTTTGAGTACAATACAAAAAGAGGCTATCTAAAACTTACTTTCGATGAGGTACTAGGAGAAATCACTTCTGGTAGTGATTTCTCCTATACGCTCAAAATGACGAGTAACATTCTGGACAGCCTCTTGTAGGGAATCTTAACTAACGTTCCAGTTGGTTGGCACCTCGCAGGTTATACTCTCTAGGTGGTTCGGCACCCAACAAGTATTTTACAAAATAGTCCCAACGGCGGCGGGTCATATAAGCACTATAAGGCCCGTAGCCGTGTGTGCTGTGCGGAAATAGCACCAAATCATAATCTTTATTAGCCTTGTTGAGGGCATCTATCACCAAATAGGCATTATAAGGAGGTACATTATCGTCCATCATACCGTGAGCTATCATCAACCTACCTTTTAGGTTTTTGGCGTAAGTTTGGTTGGCTTGTGTTTCATAATCAGCGTTGGCCTCTAGTCCGTTGTAACGTTCGCCCCAGTCGTCTTCATAGTTTCTGTTGTCGTGATTACCCGATTGAGAGACCCCTACTTTGAAAAAATCAGGATAACGGAATAAGGCAGCCGCAGTAGCAAAACCGCCGCCCGAGTGTCCCCAAATACCTACTCTATCCAAATCTATCGGATATTTTTCGGCCAATTGTTTAATGCCGGTTATTTGATCGGGCAGGGTGTTCTCGCCCATATTGCCGTAATTCATATCGTGATAACTTTTGGAGCGTTTAGGATTGCTGGTACCTTCTATCATCACCACTATAAAACCTAGCTCTGCCAAAGCTTGATGATCACCCCTAAAAGCAGCAAAAGACCAACTGCCTACACTACCCCCCTGCGGGCCGGGATATATATAGTCCACCACAGGATATTTTTTGCCGGACTCCAGCTTGCTCGGTGTAAACACCAAACCATAAATATCGGTTTTGCCATCGGCAGCAATCATTTTCACTACATCGGGAGCTTTCCAACCTTTTGCTTGCAACCGCGAAACATCGGTACTAGCCAAGTCGGCAATTTTTCTGCCTTTCATATCTCTCAACACAGTGACACCGGGCACATTGGGTTGCGAATAGGTGTCAACGACGTAATTGAAATTGGGCGAAAATGAGGTTTGGTGGTTGCCCAAGCCCGGGCTGAGTAACGTAAGCCCTTTACCATCAAAACCAATTTTGTAGAGGTAGCTGAAATAAGGGTTTCCGCCCTCCCTACCGTAACCCGTAAAGTACAATTGCCTATTTTTCTCATCAACCTTAAGTAGCTGACCTACCAGCCAATTGCCTTTAGTAATTTGGTGTTTGAGTTTCCCGGTTTTGGAGTCGTATAGGTATAAGTGTCCCCAGTTATCTCGCTCAGAATACCAAATTATTTCGTTGGTATTGGGCAGATAGCGCCAATTGATGGCATCTACCCCCGACTCGAAATAGGTTTTTACCGTTTCGGTAAATAGTTCTCTCACTTGTCCGGTATTGGCATCGGCAATCTGCAATTTAGAGATTTTATGGTCTCTAGATGTTGATAATAGTGCAAACTCCGATCCGTCTGCATTCCAATCTATATCGGCCAATTGACCACCATCAACAATATCATCGCTCAGCGAGCTACGGTGAACATCCAAAGGCATTTGTAGGCTAATGACTTTTGCTTGTTCTACATCAATAACCACTCGGCGTAGTTTGGCCACCTCTTTATCACCGGGCAAGGGGTATTTCCAAGCTTTAAGCTTTGGCGAACCTACATTGGTACTTACCAAGTACATGTCTTTGAGGTGACGCTGATCCTGCTGAAAGGTAGTCAACTTTTTAGAATCGGGCGACCAACGTACAATAGGTCTGTCACTATGTTTCCAACCGGCATTATCGGTAGCATAACCATAATCTTTTACCCCATCAAAAGTGAGTTGTTTTTCTTTTTTGGTCTCATTGTCACGCAACCACAGGTTCCAATCTCTAATAAATACAGCTTTCTTGCCATCGGGCGATGTGGACTCTAGTCCACCAAAAAAACGCCCTCTCCTACCCATTGCAGGGTTATCGGCAGTTGCCGTTTTTTTATCGAGCTGTGAAAGCTTATTGGTTTTATTGTTGTACTCCCAGTTTTTGCCTTCGGTAGCAAAGCCAATTAGTTGGCCATCATCACTACACGACACAAAAGAAAAAGGCAATTTATTGGCCTTAAAATCTTTACCTGTAGCCTCAGAAAGTGCCTGTGCCAAGTGCTGGTGGTTGAACAAGGGTCGCTTTATTTTTTTTGCCGGATCTACCCATACAAACTCTGTATGGTTTGCATCTTGGTTTAGGTACCAAAATTTTTCGGACTTTAGCCAAACAGGTCTTACCGTTCCACCATCAAGCAAACCACTCATGTTATAGCTCATAAATTGCTCGGCACGGGCATAATCGGCAGCTGTTAAAACCTTTTGCTGCGCCCTAAGACCAAAGCCCAAGGCTAGGGCTATCAGCGTAAAAGAATATTTTTTCATGTTCTGTTGAAATTATATGCTAAAATTAATCTACTTGGTTCTAATCTAGGCCAACGTATTAACATTGATACAGTATATCCAGGAGCTTGTAGGGCTATTGGTTTTGTATGCGTATGTTTTTTTGATCGCCGCCGGCCTCCAACTCAAATATCTGAAGACCAAAATAGGGTGCCGAAGCTATGATATGGTCAAAAATATCGGCCATAATATGTTCATACTCTGTCCATACGGTGCTGTTTGCAAAAACATAAACCTCAATAGGTAAACCTTGAGGGCTTGGTGCCAATTGGCGTACTACCATTGGCATTTTGGTATTGGTGCCGCTGTGCTCTCTGATATAACAATCAATATACTTACGAAATAGGCCTGCATTGGTAAGGTTGCGCCCATTTACCAACAAGGTTTTGTCTGCTTTAACTCGCAAGTTGTGGCGGTCTATATCTTTCTGCCGATGTTGGATATAAGGGCTTATTAGTTGAATTTTGGAAAAATCAGCCAATTCTTGCTCGGTTAAAAAACGGATACTGGCCTGCTTAATGTAGATGGCCCTGCGAATGCGCCGACCACCCGATGCCCTCATGCCTCGCCAGTTCTGAAACGAATCGGAGATGAGTGCATAAGTGGGGATGGTGGTAATGGTCTTATCAAAATTTTGCACCTTTACGGTGGTAAGATTAATTTCTAGCACATCGCCATCGGCCCCGTACTTTTCCATGGTAATCCAATCGCCAATCTGCACCATATCGTTAGATGTTACTTGGATACTGGCCACAAAACCCAAAATTACATCCTTAAACATGAGCAAAAGTATGGCCGATACAGCACCCATTGCTGTAAAAAACGTAATGGGCGATTTGCTTGTAAGATTTGAGAAGAGAATAACTGCTGCCAAAATGTAGCAAGCTATTCTGATTACTTGCACGTAACTATCGATGGGTTTACCGTTGAAACCTGGTCTTTCTTTCAACACATCACCTCCGGCTTTTACCAAGGCCATAAACATCCAGATAAGACCCAGACCCAAGTAAATATCAAAAGCAATTAGCAAAAACCTACTAGTTTTCGGGTAATCGTGAAAAACGATGGGAACCAGCAAATACAAAGCTACCAGAGGAATAAGCAAAGACAAGAAATGCGGCACCCTATTGCTTAAAATAAAGCGGAGAAACGCAATATTGGTTTTTCGGTTGATGATGATTAGACTGATACGCAATAAGCGACGAGATACAAAATAAATGCTATAAGTAAGCAGTAGAGTAACCAATAAGAGGCAAAGCGCATTTACAAACAATGCCGAATTGGGCTCAAGGCCTAAACGCTCAAAAAAAGAAAGGCTTTCTCTACTAAAATCTCGCAGGTAATTGGTCAGTTCCATTATTTAATTGAATAGCTGGTGCAAAAGCTTGGTAATTTAACTCGGCTACTTTTATAAAGATGTAAAACTAAAAAACCAAAG
>JBDHXL010000017.1:0-60675 GCA_039810685.1 Pedobacter sp.
GCATTACGAGCCACAACAGCATTCAAATCTTTACCATAAATCATCTCGACAGTACCGATAAAGCCCAAAGGCAATTTAGCATCTAAACCCAAACTAGATTTCCATTGTTGAGGGAATTTAAGGTTAGGCGACATGGCAGATATACTCGATGGTATTGAAGTGCCAGAGGCTGGTAAAGTTGAAGGATACAAAGATTTATAATTAGGGTTAAAGTTGGGCATATTTGGATTAGCACTTCCTTGAACTGTCGATAAGTACTGCAACATACCCGCATCACCAGACTGTGCTACAATCCATACAAAGGGGATACGACCGGTAAAGATACCTGAACCACCACGCAATTGTAGGCTTCTGTCTCCTTTAATGTCATAGTTAAAGCCCAAACGAGGCGAAAGCATCAGTCTTGATTTAGGCAACACCCCCGTATTAATTACCTCACCATTGTTAAAGCTTGCAGCAGCTATCAAAGGATGGGTTTTAATCTCACTTACACTTGGATAAGTAGGCAACTCTAAACGCAAACCTAAAGTCATTTTTAATTTATCGTTCAAAGACAATTCATCTTGTCCGTATGCCGAAATTTGGAAAAACTTAAAGCTAGGGAATGCTTGAGAGCCATCTGCAGTTAATGGATAAGTAAGTGCAAAGTTAATTGGTTTAGCTCCGTTTTTGAAATCAGTCCAACTGTTAAACACGTAGTATCCTGTACCAAAACGTTGAAATCCGTTTTTCACTGTGCTCCACTCGGCTTGTGCACCAAAGGTAAGGTTGTGTTTACCCGCAGTAAAAGTAAGGTCATCATTAATAGTATAAGTACTTACATCACGCAAGTTACCAAATGTAAAGGGCTCATAACCAAAAGTCAACAAAGTAGAGTTACCTGATCTTGGCGAAGGTTGGTCTTTATCTAAAACATCAACCAAAGGGAATTCGCTACCTGGCGAAGAACGAGGGTCATTTTGATGCGAATAAGATGCTCTAAAACTATTATTAAACTTACCAAAGTTAGAGTTTAGCTCGGCTGTAGCGGCATATAAGTTAGCTTCTTGAAAGTAGTTTGAGTTGAAGAAAGACATCGCATAAATACTCTGACGATTGTCTGAAGCAGAAAAGCCAGAACCCGAAGTTGAAGTGCTTATTTGTGAAGGACTTTTACTTTCTACTTGCGAGTAACGAACGTTGAATTTATGCTGAGCGTTGATGTTCCAGTCCAAACGTGCAAACAACTTATTGTTGTTGCTCTTGTTTGAATAACCTTGATAAGCTCCTGTCTCATAACCATAATTTGTTTTAAGATACTGGCTTACCTCATTCATTAAAGCTGTTGAAGGACGAGCAATATTTAATGTTGCATTTTCTACACCGTTGCTAGAAGCTACTTTAGTAGGACCAGGCTGCTCGGTTCTGCGTTGCTCTACGTTTACAAAGAAGAACAATTTGTTTTTGATAATTGGCCCGCCTAAACTAATACCGTATTGCTTCTCATCCATTTTTTGCAGATTGGTAATAAGATTATCACCTACCCTAACACCTTGTTGTTTCTCTGAGCGGAAAGTATAAAGCGCATTACCAAAGAAATTATTTTTACCCGAACGAGTTACCGCATTGATAGAAGCTCCTGTAAACCCAGTCTGACGTACATCAAAAGGAGTTACGTTTACTGAAATTTCTTCCAAAGCATCAATAGAAATTGGCGAACCATTGGCAGGTATATTTTGCCCGATACCAAATTGGTTATTAAAGTTGGCACCGTCAACAGTGAAGTTATTTGAACGATAAGAACCACCACCAATAGCCGTACCGTTAGCTTGCGGGGTAAGACGGGTAATATCGTTTACACTACGTGAAATAGAAGGTAACTCGTCAATCTTGGCTCGAGAAATTGTTGTTGAGGCTCCACTTTTTTTAGAGTTCATAATAGGGTCATTCTTTCCTAACACCACTACCTCATTCAATTGAGCAGCATTATCGCTCAATTTCACATCCAAACTAAAGCTCTCACCTAGTTTAAGGTAAATGTTGTCGAATTTTTGTGTTTTGTAGCCTACAAAACTAACCTCAACAACATAAGGTCCACCCACACGCATATTACCAATATTAAAACGCCCGGCGGCATTGGTAATTACACTGTAAACAGAACCAGTAGGACTGTGTGTTGCCTTGATACTTGCGCCTGGCAAAGTTTCTTTGGCATCTTTTACTGTACCTAGCATTGATGATGTAGTAACCTGGGCCTGAAGCGTCAAAGCCAAACCCAGACATACAAAAACAAGCGATACAATCTTTAACAAGTAAGATTTTTTCATACTTTTTACAGATTAATAAGTTTGTTAATAATTGTTAAAATGGTTTGTTAATAATTGTTAAAATCAACGCTGCAAAATTAGCTATTTATTTAATGAGAAGATGAGAAAAAGGTTAAGAAATTAATCCTAATTCTGCTTACTATTTTTCCACAATTCACAATGCTATTGCAAGACATTGAGGTCTTTATAGCACAACTACACATCACAAAGCGCTTTCAACAATAAAAAATAAGCATAAAATAATGTTTTCGTTTCCACCTGTGATAAGAAATTGACAAACATTTTATTAATTTTGGCAACGTAAATTTTAATTCCAATAAAAAGATATGAACTACGATTTAATTGTTATCGGTAGCGGTCCAGGTGGATATGTTACAGCCATCAGAGCGTCTCAACTCGGTTTTAAAACGGCCGTCATCGAACGCGAGTCATTAGGTGGAATTTGTTTGAACTGGGGCTGTATCCCAACCAAAGCCTTATTGAAAAGTGCACAAGTTTTTGAATACATCAACCATGCCGAGGATTACGGCATCAGCACATCTGGGGCTACCGCCAATTTCGATGCAATTGTAAAACGTAGCAGAGGCGTAGCCGAAGGAATGAGCAAAGGCGTACAATTCTTAATGAAAAAAAATAAGATTGACGTCATCATGGGTACGGGAAAAGTAAAACCCGGACAAAAGGTTGAAGTAAAAGCTGCCGATGGCACGGTGAAAGAGTTGAGTGCCAAACACATTATTTTGGCTACTGGCGCACGCTCTCGTGAGTTGCCCAACCTAAAACAAGATGGTAAAAAGGTTATTGGCTACCGCCAAGCCATGGTATTACCACAACAACCCAAATCAATGGTAGTAGTTGGCTCAGGTGCTATTGGGGTAGAGTTTGCTTATTTTTACGCTACTATGGGCACCAAAGTAACCATTGTAGAGTTTATGGAAAATATTGTACCGGTTGAAGACGAAGACGTATCAAAACAATTGTTACGCAGCTTGAAAAAAACCGGAATAGACATTATGACCTCTTCGAGTGTAGAATCGGTTGATACCAGCGGCGAAGGTTGCAAAGTGCAAGTAAAAACAGCCAGCGGAATGCAAACAATTGAATGCGACATTGTACTATCTGCAGCCGGTGTGGTGGCTAACATCGAAAACATTGGTCTTGAAGAGGTAGGTATTAAAACCGAAAAAGGAAAAGTAGTGGTGGATGAATACTACCAAACCAATGTTAAAGGCTATTATGCAATTGGTGACATTGTGCCCGGGCAAGCCTTGGCACACGTAGCTTCTGCCGAAGGTATAATCTGTGTAGAGAAAATTGCGGGTATGCACGTAGAGCCGCTCAACTACAACAACATTCCGGGATGTACCTATTGCTCGCCAGAAATTGCCTCTGTAGGTTATACCGAAAAAGCTGCAAAAGCAGCCGGATATGAACTAAAGATTGGAAAATTCCCGTTCTCGGCCTCGGGTAAAGCTAGTGCTGCAGGTGCCAAAGACGGTTTCATAAAATTAATTTTTGATGCTAAATATGGTGAGTTGCTAGGTGCTCACATGATTGGAGCCAACGTTACCGAAATGATTGCCGAAATTGTAGTAGCTCGGAAGTTAGAAACTACCGGCCACGAAATGATTAAAGCAGTACACCCTCACCCTACCATGAGTGAAGCTATTATGGAAGCTGCTGCTGATGCATACGGCGAAGTAATACATTTATAAGATTTAACGCTTAAACTACAAAACCCTTTGCGATTGCGTAAAGGGTTTTGTAGTTTTATGCAAAACCTGTTACATGAAACTTTATAGTGTTAATACCGGCTATTTTAAATTGGACGGTGGTGCAATGTTTGGCGTTGTACCCAAAAGTATCTGGCAAAAAACTAATCCTGCCGATGCCAACAACCTGTGTTCTTGGGCTATGCGTAGCTTATTGATTGAGGACGGCGATCGGCTTATACTTATTGACAACGGATTGGGCAACAAACAAGACGACAAGTTTTTTGGTCACTATTACTTGCACGGCAACGACAGCCTAGACAACTCATTGGCCAAACACGGTTTTCATCGGGATGATATTACCGATGTTTTTCTGACGCATCTGCATTTCGACCATTGTGGTGGTTCAATTATCCGAGAGGGTGAACAGTTAAAACCCGCATTTAAAAATGCTGTGTTTTGGAGCAATGAACAACATTGGCAATGGGCAGTAAACCCCAATGCCCGAGAGAAAGCATCTTTCTTGAAAGAAAATATATTACCCATACAAGAAAGCGGACAATTGCAATTTGTCCCCCTCCAAGAGCATTATCACTTTCATACAGATATACAGATACGCTTTGCCTATGGACATACCGATGCCATGATGTTGCCACAATTGCAATACAAAGGAAAAACTATTGTTTACATGGCCGATTTGCTTCCCTCGGTAGGCCACATTCCTCTACCTTATGTTATGGCTTATGATATGTTTCCTTTAAAAACGCTCGATGAGAAAAAAAACTTCTTAGAAGAGGCTGCAAAACAAGATTATATCTTGTTTCTAGAGCACGACCCACAATACGAGTGTTGCAGTGTACAACAGACCGAAAAAGGTATCCGTTTAAAAGAAACTTTCAGCTTGAAAGATGTAGTATAAACACTTATATCAAAACACTTTAGCCTTAAAAAAATATCGTGTTGCTGAATTAAATTTACTACCCCCAACCTGCTTTTGTAAAATTATCGGAATAAGCTCCTTATTTTCGATTTAAAATTACATTTTTGCAAAAATTTTTGAACAATGCAGAGTTACGCAGAATTTCTCGATTTGAGTGTGGGTTTTCCGCAAGAAGGTTTCAACATCATCGACGATGAATTGTATTTCCATGATCTGAATTTGATGGAAATGATAGAGACCTATGGTACTCCCCTACGGTTTACTTATTTACCCCTAATCAGCAAGAAAATTCAGCAGGCTAAGCTCACTTTTCAAACGGCAATAATCAAAAACAACTATCGTGGTGACTACAAATACTGTTACTGCACCAAAAGTTCGCATTTTAGACATATTGTCGAAGAAGCTTTAAAAAACGATATCCATTTAGAAACCTCCTCGGCTTTTGATATGCCTGTTATAGACTCTTTAGAAAAAAAAGGGGTGGTTAATAAAGATATTACAGTAATATGTAATGGTTTTAAAACCTATCAGTACAAACAGTACATTATAGATATGCTGCATGATGGTTTTAAAAATATTATCCCAGTACTAGACAACAAAGAAGAATTTAACCTTTACGATGACGAGATAGAATTGGATGAGCCGTGCAACTTAGGCATTAGAATAGCTGCCGAAGAACAACCCGATTCGCAATTCTATACTTCAAGACTAGGGGTTCGTATGGAAGATGTAATTGAACTTTACAACAGTAAAATATCTACCAATCCTAATTTTAGGGTTAAATTACTGCACTTCTTCATCAATTCGGGTATATCTGATACACCGTACTATTGGAATGAACTTGAAAAATACGTGACTTTATATTGCAAGTTCAAAAAAGTAAATCCGCATTTGGACACCCTTGATATTGGCGGGGGTATGCCTTTCAAAGACAGTTTGCTTTTTGATTTCGATTACGAGTACATGGTCAACGAAATTGTGAAACGGATTAAAGAGATTTGTGCAATAAACGAAGTTTTAGAACCAAATATCATTACCGAATTTGGGAAATACACTGTAGCCGAAGCTTCGGGCATTTTGTACAAAGTTTTGGGACGTAAACAACAAAATGATCGCGAAAAATGGCTAATGCTCGATGGTTCATTCATCACCAACTTACCCGATGTTTGGGCGTTGAACCAAAAATACATTCTATTGCCCGTCAACAATTGGGATGCTGAATATGAGCGTGTAAACCTTGGTGGCATAACCTGCGACGGCCAAGATTATTACAGCCAAGAAGCACACATCAACAGTGTGTTTATGCCCAAAACCCGAAAAGTACAGTACCTTGGTTTTTTCCATACCGGAGCCTACCAAGAAGTTTTAAGTGGTTATGGTGGGATACACCACTGTTTGTTGCCTAGCCCTAAACACGTTATTATACGTCGCAACCGCGATGAAACATTCAATTTTGAGGTTTTTGGCGAGGAACAGAATAGCAAACAAGTACTAAAAATATTAGGCTATACTTAGTAAACGAATTAAGTACTGTAGCAAAATATTAGATGCAGAAAAGATTTACCACCTATCAGCAATAGGTGTTTTTATATACGTCAACATGAGAAATCACAAAGCAACAAGTTTTGCAGGCTTGGCATTGGCGCTGCTTTTTATGAATATGCTTACAGCTTGCAGCCCTGACAAAAAGTTACCAATTTTAGGACCAAGAGAAGTCAGTCTATCTAAAGATGCCGAAGGGAAAGACAAAATAGATACCATTTACAAGACAATCCCCAATTTTCGTTTCCTAAATCAGGACAGTGTATTTTTTGATCAAAACACTTTTAAAGACAAAATTTATATTGCTGATTTTTTCTTCACCTCTTGCAGTACCATCTGCCCGGTTATGCACCGCAACATGTTTAATCTTTATGAGGCCTATAAAAACAACGATAAGGTTATGTTCTTGTCGCATACCATAGATTTTAAATACGATACCCCATCAAAACTAAAGCGCTATGCCCAAAAACTTGGTGTTGATGACAAAAAATGGGTTTTTGCTTATGGCGAGAAAGAAAAGATCTATCAAATTGCCGAGAAAGATTACCTTGTGGCTGTAAAAGAAGATAAAGATGCAAAGGATGGCTATATACACCAAGGTTGGTTATTGTTAATTGATCAACATCGTCGAATTAGAGGAGCGTATGACGGCACACAAAGCGCTGATGTTGCTAAGCTAAAAGAGGATATAGCTGTTTTATTAGCCGAAAAGAATTAAAGAGATTGAAAAACAAAACTGCTATTTTTCTTGTAATACTTGTTGTAGTACTTGCTGCTGCATGCCAAAGTGCAAGCGAACTAGAGCAAGCTCAGTATTACAGTGGTGGCAAAGATTTATACATAGCCAAATGCCAAAACTGTCACGGTGCAAAAGGTGAAGGTCTCGGCAAGTTGGCACCCCCTCTTACTGATAAGCATTTTCTCACGGTCAATAAATCACAACTAGCTTGTATCATTAAATTTGGGGCCAACCAACCTATGCAAATAAATGGTGTAAATTATCACGAGAAGATGCCTGCTTTCAACGAATTGCAAAGCATTGATATTGCCAAACTTATCGTTTATATCACCAACTCATTTGGCAACCAACAAGGTCCGTACAAGCATGATTTAGTAGAGGAAGATCTGAAAAACTGTCAATAGTTCTTATCTTTGTCGAAGACAAGCCGGTCTATCGCTGCTTTGCTTTATGCAAAAGAAGAGGAAAGTCCGGGCAACATAGAGCATCTCGCTTCCTAACGGGAAGGGGTTGGGGAATGAAGACCTGAACCACGGAAAGTGCCACAGAAAATATACCGTCTGCCCACAAGGCAGATAAGGGTGAAAACGTGAGGTAAGAGCTCACGAGCCTTGTTAGTGATAATAAGGATTGGTAAACCCCGGGAGTTGAAAGACCAAATAGGCTAACATCTTAACTTGGTTTAAGATTAGGGCTGCTCGTCCGATGTTGGTGGGTAGGTCGTTTGAGCCAGCGAGCAATCGTTGGCCTAGATTAATGATAGACAGCTTGTTTTGAACAAGTTACAGAACCCGGCTTATAGGCTTGTCTTTTTTAAAACAACAGCCCCAAAATCATAAAGATTTTGGGGCTGTTGCATAATTAGTACTTTAAAATCTTCTAGAAATTAAAACTTACACCTGTAGTAGCATTGAAGCCCATAGTGCTGTATCCAAAAAATTCTGTGTATTTTTCGTCGGTGATATTTTTCAAATCAACAAATAGTTTTACACGTTTTTTGGCCAATGTATATTCGGCATAAGCCCCTACTAAGCCGTAAGCAGCTAAAGGTTTTACCTCTGTTGCAAATGTTACAGGGTTAAAATAGTTGTCTTCACGTTTGCCAGTGTATTTATAATCAGCAGAAACATATAAATTTTCTCCGATGTTAACACCTGCGTTTAATCCGTACATTGATTTAGGTCTTCTCAACAAACCTTTAACCACTGTGGTACCATTGTTGGTTTCACCTTCCACATAGCTGTAAAAAGCTTTAAGATTAAATTTTCCCAAATTTAGGCTAGGCTCTATCTCATATCCTTTAGCTTTTTGCAAATCTTGGTTAATATAACCAGTCATCCCGTAAACGATAGCATCTTTGATTTCACGTTTAAAGAAAGCCGTCTTTAGGTTTAATTTTTTCTTGAAAAAGCTGAAATCGATACCTGCCTCTGTTTGTTCTGATTTTTCAGGTTTTAGGTTCAAATTGGCACCCCATTGGCCAAAAAGCATATCAAGTGCCGGAGCTCTAAAAGATGATGAAGCTGTTGCAAATACCTTTACGTGCTCTCCAAAAACCAAACTTGGGGTTACACTGTAGGTAGAGTTCTCACCATATCTGTTGTGCTTGTTGTAGCGGCCTCCGAGTTCTAAATTAAAAATGCTTAAATCATGCAAAAACACCGATCCGTAAAGGCTATTGATACGTGTAGAGGGACTATTGGTTGATGTAGCAGTATAATAAGTAATAGCAGTATTTCTATGTTCTGCACCTAGTAAAAGATCAAGTTTTTTACCAATTTCTTGGTTGTAATAGAAATCTACCAAATTTACTTTACCTGCGTAAGTTGAAGGGAAAGTACTAACATAGTCGCGATCTGTATTTTGATAGCTATAATTTAAAGTGAATTTGCTTGTTTTTGCAGCATACTCAGCTTTAAGACCTCCATTGAAATTTTTAGATATACTTTTGTTTGCAGCATCGGCCAAAGCACCATTATCATAATCGTATTTTATATGCGAATAGTGGGCAAAAGGACTAACAGATAAGTGCTTATCTAGTTGCAACCTAAAATTGGCATTTAAAGCATCTTGCTGAAAAGCATCCTTATCAAAAGGAGTTGCACTACCAGCAGGTTGCTCGGCCTCGCTTATCCCCTTACTCTTTAGATGCGTATAACCAATATTGTAGTTAAACCCATCTACAGCACCGTTTATGCCTACTGCTCCTTTATAGGTTTCGTAGCTTCCGGCAGCAAGCACTCCGTTAACTAAGCTCCCCTTTTTTGCTTTCTTTTTAGTGATGATATTAATTACTCCAGCAACAGCATCAGAACCATACAAAGAAGATTGACCGCCTCTTAGTATTTCTATACGCTCAATTTGATCAATAGCCAACAATTTAAGATCAAATGGCGCACCAATAGTTGAGGGATCAGATGCAGGTACCCCGTCAATTAAAACTACGGCATAAGAGGTTGCGGCACCTCTAATAAATATGCTTCTGTCTTTACCCAAAGCTGAATTGGTTCCTAAAATTTGGATACCAGCCTGAGCATTTAAAAGTTCAGCAAGGTTTTTACCGCTACTGTGTGCTAGTGTAGCACTGTCTATAATGGTAACAACTTTACCGGTTTGTGATTGTTTTTGATTGTTTTTTGTGGATGTTACAATCACTTCATCCAACGTTTTCACCTCTTGTGCATGTCCAGTAGATACTGCCAGCACGAATTGGGCTAGTCCTAGACCAACCGCAATTAGTTTTGCATTTTTTTTCAATTTGTGTTCTAAAAACACACAGCCAACAACGGAAAAAAATAGAAATAAGAAGATTACAATAATCCAACTTATCCCTAGCTTCAATCCACGAAAGCTATGAATATACAATGGTTAGGCAGGTCTTCTGACTTACTCCCGACACTTTTACCTTCCCGTTAAGGAAAAACCTCACAGTGGTATGTAGAATAAAGTGACGTTAAGGAGCTTACAGCTGCGGGACAGTTACAGAATTACACTGTATTCCCTTTTAATCTGGCTATATGCTAGAACCTAAACTGCCGCAAATATAAGGAAGTTTAATCTGAATTATAAGTGTTCATTCTAACTTTATGATTTAAAAATGGCAAACCACAAACACAGCTATTCTACTGTATTAGTTATTAACTTTTTGGCTTATCAGGCAAAGACAATAGTTGTAGTATGCGTTTGGCAGTCGCTAAAATATCCATGGGTTTATCATCCCATTTTGGAACAACTACTTGGGTATGCCAATTAAACTCAACTTGTTTTGCCATACATTTTTCTAAAACCTGTTTCACTAAGGCTGTTTCTGTACTTTCAGTAATTTTATTTGACTGCTGTTCTACTTGAGATTTTGCTGCACAAAGTACATTAAACTGATAGTTGAGCACTTGGAAACGATTAATAAGAGCCCAATTCATTTTTTTGAAAAAAGGTTCTTTCTGAGCAGCTTGTATTTGCTCACTCAACAAACGTAATTGCACATGACAACGCTTCCGCAAAAGGCGTAATTGATGGCTGTCAACTCCCTCATCCTGAAAATTGTGAATAGACAAGGCTAGGAAGTAATCGTAATTGGCTGCTAACACTTCTTTAGCAAGGTTTTTTAGTTGAGGTGCATTCCAAATTGGAAATATAAAAGTAGCCAAAACACATAAAAAACTACCTAATAGTGTAAATAGCAATCGGTTTGATGCAATATCCCACATCCCTCCTTGATACAAGTTTAAAATCATTAATACCAAAGCTGTAATACATACAACACTTAGCAAGTAGTTAGGTTTATTGAACATAAAAAATCCAAAAAGTAAAAAAGCGCTACTCATCAACAGCTGGTTGTGAGGCAAATAGTGCAAACCTAAATACCAGATAACAAGCCCTAAAAATGTTCCGAACACCCTTTCCCAATGCCGTTTCATCGTAAGCCAATAACTTGGTCGGCTAACAATAACCAAAGTTAGCAGCAACCAATAACCGTAAGTTTGATTGCTAAATACCAGAAGTAGCCCCATAGATAAAGCACACAATATTGACAGTCTGAGGGAGTAACGAAAAATTGGAGATGAATAAGTTAGGTGTTTGTTTAGTACTGTCCAATCCCAATCTTTATTGGGCAAAAAATCGCTTAGGCGCTTACGTTCATCAAATTGAACAGCTGTTTCTGATTCACATAGTTTTATCAGTAAATCTTCAATTTTTAATAAATTTATTAAGATTGGGCTTAGCAAGATTTTTCTTTCATTGTCCATGCTTTTTAAAGCCTGTTGTAAGTCGGTTTGTAATTGCCGCCTTTCTTGCTTACCATTTTCAAGTTGTAAGCTAGAGAGGCTTTGCGCTTGCAAAAAAATTGTTCTGCTAATTTTCAATAAAAGGTCTTTATCTAATTTTTTGCGTAAAAAAGGATAGTCATAATGTACCGCACTAACTTGTTCATAAAGATCTATGAGGTGGCTTGCTTTTGATAACAATATGCTGGTTTTAATTTTGTCAGATCGTAGCGTTCTTTTATCGCCCAAGAGCAATTGCCTAACCAACTCGTGTAAATTGCTAATTTTTAAATGAAGTCGAATATTGCGCTCATTGAAACGACTAAGTCCGATATCGGGATTATAGCCTTCGGCACGTAATTTTAGCAATGCAGCTGTTTGTCGTTGGCATTGATGCAAAGTTCTATTCAAAGATCTATACGGGTATATATATATCTGTGCTAAACTTAGTGTGTAATACCACAAACCGCCCAACAATATATATATTGCATAATGCAATGCATATTGAGGCTGCAATCCGATGGTAAAAATCATTAGAATGAGGGACATCATTCCGATAGAACCCATACGCGTACCCATTGCATTGAGCATAGTGAGTACAAACGTTAATAGAATCGAAAAAACAAATAACAGAACATAATTAGACAAGCAATAAGCTGTAAAAGCCGCCGTAAAAAAGAAAAAAATATTGGATACAAAAGCCGTCCACCATTTATCAAAACGATTGCCTGGTAAATCGGTTAAACAAATCAGTAAAGCTCCTACTCCCATTCCAATTGCTTTATCGGTTTCGCCCAAATTAAAAAATAATACAATTGGAGCTAGTACTGCTAAAGTATTACGCAAGGCATCAATAAAATACTCGCTAAAGCTAGAGTGAGCTATGCTTCGGACAACAACACGAAAATTCATCTACAACACATTCAATATTTGGTGCTGCAAAGCTATATTGTTTAAGTATTTAACACATAAAATTTGTGTTAATATTTTTAATAACTCTCTTGCAATGTTGATGAATAAAGTAGATTTGGCATTATATGTGTGTGAATTTGTTACAGAAACAAACTGTAATTCAACCAACTAGCCTTTTGATATTACAAGCTTTTCAGGTTCAAGATAAGCAGGTTAAACAATATTTAGAAACAACTGAAATGGGTATCTCTGGCTCAAATTTATTGCAAAGCACCAATATTAAACTACAAGAATTTAGCCTATAAACTTCCCTACCGCAGGAACTTATATATTTAGAATAACCAGAGCTGGTCAAGCACAAAAAGGCACCAATGAGGCTGGGATAAAATAATTGATTTGCTATTAAATTTTGAGGATATTTGCCAGCTATGGGTTTAAATATTTGCTCTTTAAACAGCGGCAGTAACGGCAACAGCTATTATATTGAAAATGAAAAAGAAGCCATACTGGTTGATATTGGATTGAGCTGTAGAGAGCTGGAAAGAAGACTTGAACGCCTACAATTAGACACTAAAAAAATAAAGGCAATATTCATTAGCCATGAACATAGCGACCATATAAAGGGACTTGCAGTCTTTGCAAAAAAATATAGTCTCCCTGTATATATCAGTGCTGAAACCTTAAAAAAAAGTAAAGTAATAATAAGCAATTCACAAGTTGTAGAACTTGCACATCTGAAAGATTTTCTCATCGGAGAATTAAAGGTTTCTGCATTCAGCAAGTTGCACGATGCTATTGACCCTTATAGTTTTATGATTACATACAGGGATGTTAAAGTAGGTGTATTTACAGATATTGGTGATTGTTGCCCAAGCCTCATCCACTTCTTTAGTCAATGTAATGCTGCTTTTTTAGAGTGTAATTATGATGACCAACTGTTAGAAGAAGGCTATTACCCCTACCATCTCAAACAAAGAATTAGAGGTGGTAGGGGGCACTTATCCAATAAAAAGGCTTTAGATTTGTTCATGTCCCATCGTGCCGAGCACCTCAGCCATTTATTCTTGTCGCATCTTAGCCAACATAACAACCATCCGGATTTGGTCTTAAATCTTTTTAAAACAGCTTCAAACGGTGTTGAAATTGTACTAGCATCGAGAGAAAGCGAAACTGCACTTTATAAAATTGGCTAGTCCAGTTGTGTTAAGATCGTACCTTCTACTCCTACCTCGAGAACATGTCGAAGCCCACATTTGAGGGCATAATTTGCTTTCTGGTGTCCTACCGGAAAATCAAAACAAACCGGATATTGAAAAGCAGAAACTTTTTCTAAAACAATTTGTTCTAAACTCTTCCCAAATTCTGCACCTTCATCGTCTTTCAATACTCTAAAACCACCAATGATTAGTCCGGCTAGCTTATCAAGTTTTCCGCTTCGCAAAAGGTTGAAAAACATACGGTCTATACTGTACAGATACTCTCCCACATCTTCAAGAAATAAAATTTTTCCGGCAGTGTCTATAGAAGATATGCTAGCACTTAAGTTTTCGATACATCTTAAATTGCCACCAACCAATTCGCCAACTGCTTTACCCAAACGGTTTTCTGCTTTGTAATTGGCTTGATAAACCATTGGCTCTTCACCTTTCAAGGCTTTCTCAATCGACTTGATGGTTGCTTGCTGTACGGAATCGGCCAAATCCCAATCTTTCGGAAAACTATTACACATTTTTGAGTGAATGCTTGCCCATCGAGAATTTCGATTGAGATGACAATGTAAAACGGTAATGTCGCTAAAGCCAATAAGCCATTTTGGTTTTTTATTAAATTTTGTAAAATCCAATCGGTCTATTATTCTCACCATACCATACCCACCTCTGGCACATAGCACAGCTTTTATATCATCTCTATCCAAAAATTGCTGCAAATCTTCACAACGTTCATCGTCTGTACCTCCAAAAGTAAAATCTCGTTTTCCGACAGTCTTACCAATTTCTACCTTAAAACCCCAGCTTTCTATCTGCTTAATAGCTGGTTGAATATCTTCGACGCTGATGTATCCAGCCGGGCAGCTTATACCGATTAAATCGCCTTGTTGTAGATAGGGAGGCGGTGAATGCTTTTTAGCAGCAAATTCAACATGAGGTATATTTTGTCCTTTGAATGCATAAAGCATTAATGAACCCGGCAAAAATGTAGCGAGGAAAAATTTTCTATTCATCACAACAAGATAGCTATTTTTAAGAAAAGACAAAATAATACTCAACTAGCCACATTGTGCAGCTGTACCGTATGCGCTTTGAATAAGCGGAGACAAAAAGGGAATATTAAGGTTGGCTGATCGAAGTACAAAGAGCACACCAATACATAAGGCGAACCAAGGTAGCAATTTTTGGGTATTAAAACGGAAATACTTACGCAAGTAAACACCACTAAGCGATATAAAAATCATCATTGGCGATGTGCCCAATCCAAACAACAACATAAATGTAGCCGAATGCCCCACGTTGGCCAAATTTAGGGCACTTGCTAATGCCAGATAAACCATCCCACAAGGAATTAAACCGTTGAGCATTCCGGCAAATAGTCCCCAAAGTGGCAAACGATAAACTTTACCCATCATTTTGCTAATCGGCTTCAACAATAATTTTTGTGATTTTTGTAAAAATGGTAGCTGGTGACCAAACAATTGTACAAGCGCCAATGCAACCAACAAAGAGCCTAAAACAATACTTAAAACTTCTTGTCGAGCAAATAGAGCAACACTACTACCAAGCAGTCCAATCAAAACACCCAAAATACCATAAACAGTAACCCGACCTAATTGATAAAGTACAATTTGCACAATGGCATAGGCACCTTTTCTTTGCTGAAAAGGTAGGCCAAGAACAATAGGCCCACACATTACCGCACAGTGAAGACTTCCTAAAAAACCCATCAATAAAGCCAGCTTATAGCTCATAGCATGATATCTTTAACAAAAAGATAGTTTTTATTACCCGACTGCCACTCGAGTTTCAGGCTCCACAACCCTTTTGCCAAATCTTTGCGAGAAAGGATAATTTCGTTTTGTTGGTTTGTTTCGCCATTGAAATCTCTATCGAGTTTGGCAGATGAAGGACGCATTAATCTTAAACGGTAATTGGCTGAAGCCACCAGTTTTATGCTTATTTGCTGCTCTTGAATAGTAATAATTGGTGTTGCCTGATCCAATATTACGTTCTTCTTGGCATCATAATCCTTATCATAGCTAATGCCTCGCTCGTAATAATCATCTTCAACAAGCGAATCATCATTAGCTTTGAACATATACACCACCATGCCAATGATAAAAAGCATGAAGGCCGACATGCCCAAAACAATTTTAGTACCCCAATTCATAAATTACTCCTCTTCTTCGTCATTAGCTTGAGCAAAGAAATTGGTTTTTGCCTTACTAATAACCTTTTTGTCAACTTCTACCTCAAAGGTAACTTTTGTTTTGGTATCAGTTATTGTTTTTTGTGGTTTTACCAAAAAGAAAGTGAGCTGAACGGTTCCCTCTTTTGGTAATACACTTTCTGTTCTGATAAACTCTATTTTATCGTTTGTATCTGCCGATTTAAAGACAAACTTAATATCTTTATTGGTTTTGTTAATCAGTTCGGCATTATACAGGTTAACGACAGTACCATCAGGACGTTTCTGATACAAAGAACCTGCGGCTCTGAGTACGGTTATCTGTACATCTTCACGTTTGTATATTAATGAAGAAAAAATTGTTATAACAAAGAGTAAAATAACGGCATAACCGTAAGCACGCAAACCTAACTTAAAGGGATTTCTGTTTTTGACATAATCACTACTATAAAAACCAATTAGCTTTTTGGGTTTACCAATTTTTACCATCACTTCGTCACAAGCATCTATACAAGCCGTACAGTTTACACATTCTAATTGAGTGCCCTGTCTGATGTCGATACCTGTAGGACAAACTTGTACGCACAAATTACAGTCGATACAATCGCCTTTTTGGCTTTGATCTTGGCCTTTTTGGATAAAACCTCGAGGCTCGCCACGACCTTCATCATAGGCAACTACCAAACTTTGGCTATCCAGCAAAACACCTTGCAAACGACCATAAGGGCAAATAACCGTACAAACCACTTCTCTTACATAAGAAAACACACCATAAAATACAAATGTGAACAGCCAGATAGAGAAGAAACCGATATAGTGCTCGCTAATAGGCTCTGTAATAATGGTTATAAGTTGGTCAGAACCTATAATGTAGGCCAAAAACACATTGGCAATCAAAAAAGAAATTGCTATAAAAATTAGGTGTTTAACACCTTTTTTCCAGATTTTTTCGAATGTCCAAGGGCCTTGGTCTAACTTACGCTGTTGAGGAGCATCACCTTCTATCCAATACTCAATACGTCGAAAAACCATTTCCATAAAAATGGTTTGCGGACATACCCAACCACACCATAATCGGCCAAAAATTACAGTAAAAAAGACAATGAAAAGTATCATTATCAGCATGGCCAGTGCAAACAAGTAGAAATCTTGAGGGGTAAAAATGAGGCCGATAAATACAAATTTTCGTTCCAGAAAATTCAGCAAGACCAGTTGCTCTCCGTTGAATTTGATAAAAGGGCCGGAGAACATGAGCAAGAGCAAAAAATAGCTTACCCACTTTCGGATATCGTATAATCTACCCGATGGTTTTTTAGGATATAGAAATGATTTGCTCTTGCCTTGTTTTTTGTTTTGTTTTTTATTTGACATTATTATTTATCTCCCGCAACATCACCTTCAAATTTATCGCCTTGTGGCTCTTTAGGAGTTGCTGGTTTAGTACCTTTTAAGGTTACAATATAGTTTGCAACTGCTCCTATATCGGCAGCACTCATACTTTTTTCCCAACTCACCATCCCTTTATCTGGCACACCGTATTTTATAGTTTTGAATATATCTTTGATACTACCACCGTGCAACCAGAACTCGTCGGTTAAATTTGGTCCTACCAAACCACCTCCGTCAGGAGCATGGCAAGCCGCACAATTGGCATCGTAAATAGTTTTTCCTTTTTCTGCTTGTGAAGCATCTACTTTAATACTGTTCTCATCTATACTACCCGAGGCAGCCATAAGTTTTCTTTTTGCTGCATCGGCTGCTACCAATTCTGTTTTATACTCATCGTCTTGGCGTGGTCCCCACTCACCAATGTGATAATAATACAAATAGGCAAATCCAAATACAACAGAACCGTAGAACAACCAATTGAACCAAGCCGGTATAGGGTTGTTTAACTCTTTAATACCATCATACTCGTGTGGAATTTCGAGATCCTTCTCTTTTGATAGTGGTCTTAAGCTCAATAATTTCTCCATTAAGCTCAATTTTTCTTTTTTCTCACTTGTTTCTGTAACTGATTTTGGTTTTACAATATCAGTATATACAGCTTTGATACCTTTTAAGAGCGTATATGAAACAAATAATAATATTAAAGTAAAAACCAAAAGCACCGCAATTAAAATTTCGGTAGTACTAAGGCTAAAAGATGATGAGGTGGCTGCCACGGCAACACTATCGGCTGCTTTATTTTGTGCGTAGCTAAGTCCAGAAATTATGGTGAATGCAACTAGTAGGCTACTCTTTTTCATAATCTTGTGTTTGTTTGTCGTCATTAATAGGCATGTTTTTCATTTTGTTCACATGTTCTTTACTCATCTTTAATATGTAAATAGTCATGATAGCAAAGAATACCATGAAAAGGATAAGGGAGGTGATGAGATAGTTCTCATCACCAGCCAAATTATTTAATTGTTTAAACATATCTAATCTACTATTGGTTAGAAGGTATAGTGCCTTTGTTGGCTTTTATATCGGTACCAAGGCGTTGCAAATAGGCGATTAACGCTACAATTTCTTTATTGCTTTTTACCTTGATGTTGTTTTTGCTCAAATCGGCAGCTATTTCTTCAGCTTGTTCTTTTAGCTTGATATTGGCCACTTTATCATAACCTTCACGATAAGGTACACCCAAAGTTTGCATTGCCCTAATCTTTGCAGCTGTAGTAGTCGTATCTAATTTTTGTTTAATTAACCAAGGATACGAAGGCATGATACTACCTGGCGACATTGAAGCGGGGTCAACCATGTGGTTGTAATGCCAAGCGTTGCTGTACTTACCGCCTATGCGGTGCAAATCTGGGCCGGTACGTTTACTTCCCCATAAAAACGGGTGGTCATACACGTACTCACCGGCTTTACTGTACTCGCCATAACGCTCTGTTTCTGAACGAAACGGACGAACTGCTTGTGTGTGACAGTTTACACAACCCTCACGGATATAAATGTCTCTTCCTTGCAACTCGAGTGGCGAATAAGGTTTCACACTGGCAATAGTAGGTACGTTGCTTTTGATGGTGAAAGTAGGCATCATCTCTATCATCCCTCCTATCAGGATAACGATAAGCGATAAAATCATGAATTGAATTGGCTTGCGCTCCAAAACTCTGTGCCATTTCTTATCATCAGGATGCTCTTCTGTAACCACCGTAGGTAGCGGCATGGCTTCAGCTTCTTCTTCGGCAACCAATTTACCTTGACGCATGGTTTTCACCAAGTTATAGGTCATTACCAATGCACCAATCAAATACAATGCACCACCAATAGAACGCAAAATGTGCATTGGAATGATTTGCAATGTAGTAGTCAAAAAGTTAGGATATTTCAACACCCCATCAGCACCAAACTCTTTCCACATCAAACCTTGGGTAAAGCCAGCCCAGTACATCGGGATTGCATAGAAAAGAATACCCAAAGTGGCAATCCAAAAATGGAAATTAGCCAGTTTCTTTGAATACAATTCGGTTTTATATATACGAGGTATCAACCAATACAATACAGCAAAAGTTAAGAAACCATTCCAGCCCAATGCACCAACGTGTACGTGCGAAACAATCCAATCGGTAAAGTGAGCAATAGCATTTACTTGTTTCAAGGAAAGCATTGGTCCCTCAAAGGTGGCCATACCGTAGCAGGTTAAAGCTACAACCATGAATTTCAGTTTCACATCATCACGCACTTTATCCCAAGCTCCACGCAAGGTCAACAAACCGTTAATCATACCACCCCAGCTTGGTGCTATAAGCATTAGCGAGAAAGCAACACCTAAAGATTGCGCCCAGCCTGGTAATGAAGTGTAAAGCAAATGGTGTGGACCTGCCCAAATGTAGATGAATATTAATGACCAAAAGTGAACAATACTCAGTTTATAGGAATAAACCGGGCGATTGGCCATTTTCGGTAAGAAATAGTACATCAATCCTAAATAAGGTGTGGTTAAGAAAAACGCAACTGCATTGTGCCCGTACCACCATTGCACCAAAGCATCTTGTACACCGGCAAAAATGTAATAGCTTTTGAAAAAAGAAACCGGCAACTGAAACGAGTTGACGATATGCAATACGGCTACTGTTACGAAAGTGGCAATATAGAACCAAATGGCTACATACAAATGCCTTTCTCTGCGACGCATGATGGTACCAAACATATTGATCCCAAAAACTACCCAAATAATAGTGATAGCAATATCAATGGGCCATTCCAACTCAGCATACTCATGGGTTGAGGTTAGCCCCAAAGGAAGGGTAATAACAGCCGATACGATAATTAATTGCCATCCCCAAAAGTGGATATTACTCAAGATGTTGGAAAACATTCTTGCCTTAAGCAACCTTTGCAGGGAATAATAAACCCCCATAAAAATAGCGTTACCAACAAAGGCAAAAATTACCGCATTGGTGTGCAAAGGCCTAATACGGCCAAAAGTGGTGTACTGCGAACCCATATTCATTTCGGGTTTGTACAGCTGCGTGGCCGCAATTAAGCCCACCAGCATACCGATAATACCCCAAACAATGGTAGCAATACCGAAATTTCGAACAATCTTGTTGTCGTAGGTAAATTTCTCTAACTGCATAATTTTTTAATGGATAATAGAATTGAATTGTTTATGACAAAAGTATTTAAGCTTTTCAGGTGATTAGTTGACCAATGTTAAACGTAAAAGTGACTATTATCACTTTTTATCTTCTACTGTATCGTCATCAAATAGTATTCTGACGCTAGGTGTGTAAACATCATCGTGCTGGCCGTTTTTAAGTGACCAAAAAAACGCAATCAAGAAAATAAGCGCAACCAATATACTGCAACCGATAAGAAAATATAAGATATCCATAATTCTACATATTTAAAATAATCAAAACTTCTGTAAATGAGATATATCTTTTATATCTTTTCTTACTACAAAGCTAGTACTTTACTTTATTGAAACCTAACTAAAATTTAACCTAAAACAAACAACTATAAAAAACAATAAATCAAGCTTTTAAATTATTTAATTTAGCATAAAATCTGGTTGCAATACTGGTAAAACTAATTATAGTGATGGTACTCAAAGGCATCAGAACCGCAGCAACCAAGGGATACAAGGTACCTTGAACCGCAAAATATACCCCAACAAGGTTATAGGCTGTAGCAATACCAAAACTTATTTTAATTGTTTTTAATCCGTCTTTACTAAGCTGAATAAAATTTGGTACCAAGTTTAGGCTCTCACCTTTAAGTATTGCATCACAACCTGGAGTAAAATTATTAATGTTGTCGGTAATGGCTACACCAAAATCACTTTGTTTTAAAGCTCCAGCATCATTTAACCCATCACCAAGCATCATCACTTTGCTGCCTTTTGCTTGCAAAGTTTTTATAGCATCAAGTTTTTGATGTGGGCTTTGATTGAAATTTATTTCTGTATCTATTTTAAAAATTTTTCTTAAAGTTTGTAAGTCTTTATCACTATCACCAGATAGTACTTTTAGCTGATGAGTATACTCTAGCCGATCTACCAATGTACCTATTCCTTCACGCCATTGCTGATCTACAGAAAAACAACCTTTATATTGATTGGCTATTACCAAATGCACCCCACTATTTTCATCGCTATTAATAACAAAAGGCATGGCTCTTTTGCTGCCGGCATAAACCATTTGTCCATTTACTTTGGCTTTAAGCCCCTTCCCTACTATTTCCTCAAAGTCTTCTACTTTGTAAATATAAGCGGGGTTAAGAAGCCTTAGCACACTTCTACTCAAAGGATGTGATGAATGGTACAACAACGATGCAGCCATTATCTTCTCCTCTTCGTTGAGCTGGCCATCAAACCTAACCTCTGATTGGGAAGTACTTGTTAGCGTTCCGGTCTTATCAAAAACTATAGTATCTACTTTGGCCATCTGCTCTAATGCATCTGTATTTTTAACGTAGAAACCTTTTTTATCTAAAATAGATAATATTGCCGATAGTGTAAAAGGTGTACTTAAGGCCAAGACACACGGACAAGCAACTATGATGACAGCTGTAAAGGCCGACCAAGCTTTTGCAGAGTCGCCTTGAAAAAGCCAATATGCTGTAGAACTTAGCGCAACAATAAATACAGCTATGCTAAAGTATTTTGCAATTGTATCGTTAAAGTTCTTGCTCTTTTGGTTGGTTTTGTAGAAATCTTTGTTCCACAAACCCGTCAAATAGCTCTGTGAGGGTTGTTTAACCACCTCTATCTCTATGGCTTCGCCGGTTTGTCTTCCGCCGGCATATATCATTTCGCCAAGTACTTTTTGTTGAGGCTCAGATTCGCCGGTCACAAAGCTCATATCCATCCAACCATCACCTTTCATTAAAATAGAATCGGCAGGCACCAACTCTCCATTGCGTATCAACAAACGATCGCCTATTTTGATTTCGTTGATGGCTACCGGTTTTTCTTTACCTTCTTGCAATGTGGTGATGGCAATAGGGAAATAAGAACGATAATCCCTATCAAATGAAATATGATGGTAGGTACGTTGTTTTACCCATTTACCCAACAGCAGTAAGAAAACTAAACCGGTAAGCGAATCGCCAAAACCGGGACCGGTAGCAAAAATAGTTGAGACCGCTGTGCGTATAAAAAGTACACCAACTATAACGGCCAAAGGCGTATCGAGATTGATGTGTTTTTGTTTGATACTAGCATAGGCTGACACAAAATAATCCCAAGCACTATAAAATGTTACCGGAATACAAAAGGCTAAACTTAGCCATGCAAAAAGCTGCTGAAATTTTTGCTCATGAGCAGATAAGCCCAAATATTCAGGAAAACTAAATAGCATGACATTACCCATCGCAAAACCTGCTATTGCAATTTTCCAAATCAGCTTTTTATTGACCGAGTTGCTATTTTGCTTAACTACATCTTGCAAGCTGATTAACGGCTCGTAACCAATGCTATTGAGGGTTTCTACAAGTTTTCGTAAGCTAATTTGCTCGTGTTTGAAACTTACTGTGACTTGTTTCTTAATAAAATCTATGCGTGAATTGTAAATTGCCGGATTGATTTTGTACAAATGCTCCAACAACCAAATGCACGAACTGCAATGAATAGCAGGAATATAAAACGTAACAATACTATTTTCTTTATCCTGATAGTCGATAAGTTGTTTTATAATAGCCGGCTCATCCAAATACTCATAATGGGTATTTTCTTGAGCTCGCTTTCCGGGGTTTTGGTTGTAACTATAATAGCTGCACATGTTGTTATCAGCAAGCAACTGATAAACGCTTTGGCAGCCTACACAACAAAACTCTTTATCATCCAACTGAAACGTGACCTTGGGTAACTTATCACCGCAATGATAGCATAGCTTGGCTTCTTTTGAAATATCTACCAAATTATTCATTTTCACGTTTCTATCTAAAGCTACAATTTATTTTAATAATTCAACTGACAAAAGTACAATTTACTTCTGCTTCTCAGCTCTGCTTATTAACAAAGACGAGTTTTAATTTGCGAAGGTTTATTTTCGCAAGGTACTGGATGGCAACATGCCTCACCCAAACAAACACCTGATGCCCATTTATCTAAATTATCAACAATTTGGTGCATTCTGTCTAGAGCTAAAGGTTCACTTGCTTTAAGCGGTACATTGGCTAGTTTTATGCCGTATTTCACTAAAGCATCTAAATCAATATTGTTAATACTTGAGGTTGAGGTGGCAATGTATTTTATGCCCATAGCCTTTAATCCTTTAATCAACTTTTCGTCAAGTGGATCCTCGTTAAACACGATTAAGGCCTCTTTACCTTGCGCATACGCCAAAGTCTCGAAACAAAGGCTATTGGCTATAATGGTGATGTCGTGCTTCTTATGATTAGCCAATACCAAGCATTCTTTTTCTTCAGATTTTATGTTGTATGCAATTGCCTTCATCCAAATGTTGTTCTAAAAAAGCGATGTTTCTCGATACCTTAAATCATCAAACAGCACTAACAGCTCGCTACATGATACGAGATTTACAGGTTTCACAAAACTAGTTCAGAAGCTTATTGGGGTGTCTGAGCACGATTAACCAAATAAATGATATTCGTCACAAAAAAATAAATATGAACAACTGAGCTATATGTTTAGAGCTTTTTCAAAAAGTAGGTTAACTATACCATCAACCATCCCCTTTTTAGGCACATAGATTTTTCTGATACCGGCCCATTTCATTACACTTGTATAAATTTCACCGGCTGGCACTATGACATCTGCCCGGTCTGTATTAAGTTGAAAGCGTGCTATCCGTTCCTCAACCGACAATTGATCTAAACTATTTTTTATCTTAATCAATTTGCTTATTGATATTGGTTTATTCTCTTTACTACTACTTAACTTAAACAATTTATTGATATTGCCCCCGGTTCCAATACCCACAATATCGGTACAACCGCAAACATATTTTTTCAACCATTTTTTCAGTTTATCCCAATCAGATTGGGTTACTTTTCCTTCCAATAGACGTATAGTTCCAATATCAAAAGATTTGGTATGCAACAATTGGCCATTCTGCAAAAGTGTTAACTCTGTGCTACCACCACCAACATCAATGTAAAGATAGTTTTGGTGTGGAGCAAGTTCTCTTTCAATGTGGCTGGCAAAGATTATTTTTGCTTCTAAATCTCCGTCAACTAAACTGATATCGAGGTGTAACTCTTCCTTTATTCTTTTTATAACCTGAGTATTGTTTTTTGCCTCACGCATGGCCGACGTAGCACATGCCATATAATCGCTTACCTCATACAATTCCATCAAATTCTTAAAAGCAAGCAAAGCTTTGAGTAGTAAAGCTATCTTCCCTTCACTCAAATAGCCCAAACTAAATGCATCATCACCTAAGCGTAAGGGCACTCTAATCATCAACGGTTTTTTTAAAACCGATTGACCTTTGCGCTCGTTGTGTTCGGCTATAAGCAGTCTAATAGCATTGGAACCTATGTCTATAGCGGCGTATCTCTTCATCATCAATAATTGTCTTTCAAAAAATAATAGGTTTGCAA
Organism: Pedobacter sp.; assembly: GCA_039810685.1. Classification (GTDB taxonomy): domain Bacteria; phylum Bacteroidota; class Bacteroidia; order Sphingobacteriales; family Sphingobacteriaceae; genus Pedobacter. Next base: position 24,822 of record JBDHXL010000017.1, read on the forward strand.
CTGGGCTCTATGTTGTTGTTTGGTTATACTTTCTCTCGGTGGCCGATGTCTGGCTTTTAAATTGTCTTGCAATTGAAAATTGATAACTGTTCTGATTTGATTTCTAGCATCGTCATCAAAAACAGGAAAAGCAATTTCAACCCTATTATCAAGGTTTCTATTCATCAAATCGGCAGTAGAAAGATAAATTTGCTCGTCACCTTTATTGCCAAATATAAAAACCCTCGAGTGTTCCAAGTAGCGATCTACAATACTTATCACTTCAATATTTTCACTAAAATCCAATTGTCCGGGCACCAAACAACAAATTCCCCGCACAATTAAGCTTACCTTTACCCCTGCACAACTAGCTTCATATAGTTTAGCTATCATTGCTTCATCCGATAGGCTGTTGACCTTAAAAATCAAATAGGCTACTTCACCATTTTTGGCGTGCTCAATTTCTCGGTCAATCAGTTCGTCCCATTTTTGGCGTATGCCATTTGGCGACAGCAGCAAAACAGGCGAAGACTGAGGTAATTGCTGGTTGAGCAACGCTAAAAAAAATGATTTTACCGCTTTGCATAGCAATGTATTTGCCGTAAATAAGCTACAATCTGCATATACAGCTGCGGTTTGTTCGTTGTAATTACCGGTTGACAAATTAGCACAATAATAATCGGTACCGTTTTGCTCTACCCGAACTAAGGCCATTTTTGCGTGAATTTTGTAACCACTAATACCCACCAATACGTTTACGCCTGCTGCTCGCAAATAATTGGCCCAGTAAATATTGGCAGTTTCATCAAAACGAGCCTTGAGCTCTAAAATGCAATAAACCTTTTTTCCTTTTTTAGCAGCTAAGGCCAAAGCCTCAATAATTTTTGAATTTTCAGCCAAACGATATAGCGTAATATAGATTTCTTTTACTTCGGTTAGCCGAGCACTATCCTCAAAAAAACTTACAACATAATCAAAAGTTTGGTAAGGGAAATGAAACAAAATATCTTTGTTTTGCACTTGTTTCAACAAAGTTGCAGCCCCTTTATCCAGAGATTTGAGCAGTAAGGGTTGGTGCTCGGGATCGTATAATTTTGCATCGGCTACTTTTGGAAATTTTACAAAATCACCAAAACGCAAGTACCTGTTGCTAGGCATTAAGGCATTGGTATTGATTTTTAGTTTTTTTACTAAATATTGCAACATTTCAAAAGGCATTTGACTATCGTAGAGCAAGCGCATAGGCCTCCCCTTTTTCCGTTGATCAATTTCTTTGCTAAGTTCTTCGATATAAGAGCTCCCAACTATTTTACCCAGGTTAATTTCGGCATCACGAATAAGCTGAAACACAAAGGCCCTGGATTTTTTATAATTATAGCCTACAAATAAAGAGTCGATATTTTGCACCACAATATCTTCTAAAAGGGCAATAATTGTTTTCTCTTTATTGTTTGGTACCTGATAAAAACGCTGCATGTTATCGGGCAGCTCTATCAAAACGTATTTCTTGCTTTTATCAACAGCTTTGGTAAGGTGAACAAAAAGATAAAAAGCTTTATCTTTAAGGTGCGGAAAATCAACATCGGGTTCTAAAAACAAGGGTTTAAGCTGAGGTTTAATTAAGTCATTGAAATTGGCTTTTAAACTATTAGCATATAGTCGGGTTTGTGCCCTACCCAATATTTGGATATTTTGCTTATACAGCTCGTTAAACACCAAATCATGAAAAACTATTTCAAATCGCTGTTCGAGCTCAAACACCCTTTCTTTGATTGCCTTTAATGTTTTCTTGGGGTTAAAGCCCAATAAACGTTTCGAGCTGTCGTTCACAACACTCAACCTGTTCAAACTGGCTACACGCACCCGGTAAAATTCTTCGAGGTTTGAAGAAAATATAGCTAAAAACTTCAACTTCTCTAATATTGGGACCTGCTGTGATTCGGCTTCTTCGAGCACCCGCTCATTAAACTCGAGCCAGCTGAGGTCTCTGTTTAGAAAAGGAAAGTTCTTTTTCTGCATCATATTAGTAATAGACTACCAAAGCTAATCCATATTTGTGATTTATGAAATATAGGTTTGATTTTAGCTCGTTTAAACAGCTTTTTTGAAAATTTGTATTATTATGCTTTCATTTGTAAGCAATACCAATATTTATCAATTATGCCTAGTTTCGATATTGTAAGTAAAATAGACGGACAAAGTTTGGACAATGCCATCAATAATGCCAAAAAAGAAATCCTCAACCGTTACGATTTTCATGGTTCAAAAAGCAGCATAGAGCTGGATAAAAAGAGTAACCTCATCACCATCATTACCGAAGACGATATGCGACTGAAAGCTATCAGCGACTCTATTATATCGCGAATGATGAAGCAGCAATTAGACCCCAACAGCCTTGATTTCGGAAAAGAAAGTATCGCCTCTGGCAACATGATTCGCAAAGAAATAAGGGTAAAAGAAGGTATTGATAAAGAAACAGCTAAAAAAATTGTAGCCAAAATAAAAGACAGCAAGCTAAAAGTGCAAGCATCAATTATGGACGATCAATTGCGAGTACAAAGTAAGAGTATTGATGACCTGCAACGTGTAATACAATTGTGCCGTGCACAAGACTTTGGGCAGCCCCTGCAATACATCAACATGCGAAACTAAACACGGACCTTGGGCTATACGGTTTTTACCTCGGTAGTAGCGTAATCAATAATATCGGTGATATAGCCGTTTTTTATCAAGAAATCAAACAATGGTTTGGCTTCTTCAGAGCAAGGCATATTTTGTGTAGTGATAACCGTATTGGTTTTTTTATCTAAAAATGGGTAAGCAAACAAACGCACATTTTTGCTAAACATATCGTTTACGTAGTTGAGCAAGTGTCCGGTATAGTTTTCTCCAAAATTGGCCGAGTTGAACACAAATTTCAAATTGTTGATATTGGTGGACATCCCCACACTAGCCGGACGGCATTTATCTAAATAACGAGCCAATCTGTTTTTTCGTGTAAAGTTAGAAACGATAACGTAGTTATTGGTTTTGCACATTTCTTCGGCACGCTTAGCGACCGATTCCAAATCAACATCATCGGGTACTTCTTGCTCTGCGGTGAGCACGTTGGTAATCAATACCTCAATCATAACCACTAGGTTTTTATCATCAATTTTGTTTACCCGCTTAAACTGTTCGGTAGCTTTGTTAAACAAACTGAAATTGGGATTAGACTTTTGCCCATATTTGGTACGCAAAATCATGACATCTTTTTTGTACAAAAGGTCTTTGGCCTGTATCGGTTGCGAATCATAGCCAAACACAGCTGCCGTAGAGAAATCTTTTACCAGAAGATAGAGATTTAACAAAACATTGTTTACCCCTTCAAAAGCAGGACCTTGCACCGACACCAAATCTATCTCTACCGAACCAATATTGAGGTTGTCCACCAAAGATTCAATCATAGTTTGCGGATTACTATGGTAGTGAAATGCAGCATAAACTAAGTTTACACCAATCATGCCCAACACTCGTTGTTGCATTTGCACATCGGTGTCCAACAGCCTCAAATGAAAATAAATCTGATTGGCAGGCCCATTCGGTTCGAGTTGAAAGCGAAGCCCTATCCAGCCGTGCGGGTCGTTGGTACGGGTATAATTTAAGGTAGTAACCGTATTGGCAAAAGCGAAAAAGGTTTTATCTTTATACTTCTCGCCTTTAAGCCGGTCTATCAGCAATTCATACTCGTGGTCCAACATCTTCAGCAAGCGATTTTTACTAACGTAACGACCCGATTCTTCGGCACCATAAATAACATCGCTAAAGGTCATATCGTAGGCAGATATGGTTTTGGCAACCGTACCCGATGCGGCTCCGACATTAAAAAATGAACGTGAAACTTCCTGTCCCGCTCCTATTTCGGCGAATGTACCGTATATATTGGGGTTCAGGTTTATTTTTAAGGCTTTACGTTTGGTATCAATCACTTCATGTGGCATGGGGCAAAATTAAGAAAAATAGCTAAAAACACGACAACTCTGCCAGCACCATTTCTGTAAATATAAAACGGGTAAAAGCTATTGCTCTCACCCGTCACCAAAAAAATCAAAACTCAATTTTTTATTTCACCAACACTTCCTTATGTGCCGGAGTGCTGCTGTCTTTCTTGGCTACATCAATTTGCAATACGCCATTAACGTACTCTGCCTTAATCTGATCCTGATCTACATCATCAGGCAAGGCAAACGAACGCTCAAACGAATAAAACTCAAACTCTTTACGGCTGTATTCTTTCTGATTTTCGGTGTTTTCAGTTTTTTTCTCTCCGCTAATTACCAACTGATCTTTTACGATTGTGATCTTAAAATCCTCCTTGTTAAGACCTGGTGCAGCCAACTCTATTTGGTACTGCTTTTCATTTTCAGAAATGTTTACCGAGGGTTTGTTGCTAAATCTAAAATTCCGGTTAACCGAATCGTTGAATAAGGTGTCAAATACATCCTGAAAATAAGGAACTTGATTTCTATTTCTGCCGGGGTTAATTCTTACTAAACTCATAATTTATCCTCCTTTATTTTAATGATTAATTGTTTTATGCTTCGTACAAATCAAAAGTTATTCCTTTCCTAATTTTAGACTACAAACATGTCGTTTTGTCATTACAACCCACAACAAACAAGACATTATGTCATTGCATAAATATCAACTCGGTTAATCTGTCGGTACAACACAGTCCAAAGTCACCCTTAGCCTGAAACCGTTAGGTTTTTGCCCCGGCTATTCGTTAATTTCTTTTATCTTTGCTTTATGAACGAAAATCTTGACCCATCTGCCGATCGGCTTAGCCACACCGAAAGGGATATTGAAAAAGCATTACGACCACAAGGTTTTGATGATTTTACCGGTCAGGATAAAATTCTGGAAAACCTCAAAATTTTCGTAAAGGCTGCTAAACTACGTGGCGAAGCACTAGATCACGTGCTGCTACATGGCCCACCGGGACTTGGTAAAACTACACTCTCGCACATCATAGCCAACGAAATGGGAGTAGGTATCAAAGTCACTTCGGGTCCGGTATTAGACAAACCCGGAGATTTGGCCGGACTGCTCACCAATCTTGAAACAGGTGACATCTTATTCATTGACGAAATTCACCGTTTATCACCTTTGGTTGAAGAGTACCTTTACTCGGCCATGGAAGATTTCAAGATAGACATCATGTTAGAGAGTGGCCCCAACGCCCGTTCCGTACAGATAGGTCTTAACCCTTTTACACTAGTAGGTGCTACTACCCGATCAGGCCTGCTTACCGCTCCCTTGCGTGCCCGATTTGGCATCAACTCTCGTTTGGCCTATTACGATGCCAAACTACTTACTACTATCATCATTCGCAGTGCAGATATCTTAAACACCCCAATTACTGAAGAAGGAGCTTTTGAAATTGCAAGGCGAAGCAGAGGTACACCCCGTATTGCCAATGCCCTACTACGCCGAACCCGAGATTTTGCACAAATAAAAGGAAACGGAGAAATAGATACCGAGATTGCTCGCTACGCCTTGGCCGCATTAAATGTTGATGAACACGGTTTGGATGAAATGGACAACAAAATTCTACTGGCCATCATAGACAAATTTAAAGGAGGCCCTGTAGGGCTAAAAACTATTGCCACAGCAGTAGGCGAAGACGATGGCACCATTGAAGAAGTTTACGAACCATTTTTGATACAAGAAGGTTATTTGATGCGAACGGCACGCGGACGCGAAGTGACCGAGGCAGCCTACAAACACCTGAACCGCTTTAAGGGCGGACACAGCGGCCAACTCTTCTGAAATTACTGAACGTATCCGCTATCGTTAATACCTTGAAAGACAATTGTGCCATGCACCATGCATAACAAAAAGGCCACATATAGCAACCTGATTAAACAAGAAGCCATGCGTTTGGGCTTTATGGCATGCGGCATTTCAAAGGCTGAGTTTTTGGAACAAGAAGCCCCACGACTAGAGGAATACCTAAAGCACAACAGAAACGGGCAAATGGCTTATCTGGAAAACTATTTTGACAAAAGGCTTGATCCTCGTCTATTGGTAGATGATGCTAAATCGGTAATTTCACTAACCTACAATTACTTCACAAAGCTAAAACAAAAAGATCCTGAGGCCCCAAAAATATCTAAATATGCCTATGGTACTGATTACCACTTTGTTTTAAAAGATAAGCTGAAAGAACTATTGCATTTCATTCAAGAAAATATTGGTGAAGTGAATGGTCGTTGTTTTGTAGACTCGGCTCCGGTGATGGACAAAGCTTGGGCACAACGTGCCGGATTGGGTTGGCAAGGCAAACATTCATTGTTGCTAAGTAAGCAAAAAGGCTCGTTTTTCTTTGTTTCGGAACTAATTGTTGACCTAGAATTGGAGTATGACAATCCTTTTGTTAGCGATCATTGCGGCTCTTGTACTCGATGCATAGATGCCTGCCCTACCGATGCAATAGTGGCTCCGTACAAGGTTGACGGCAGTCGCTGTATCTCTTACCTCACTATAGAACTGAAAGACGAAATACCAAGCGCCTTTAAGAATAAAATGGACAACTGGATGTTCGGCTGCGATATTTGTCAAGATGTTTGTCCTTGGAACAAGTTTGCCATCAGCAATGGTGAAGAAAAATTTCAACCAAATACTGAGCTGCTGGGTATGAACAAAAAAGACTGGATAGAAATTACCGAAGAAGTTTTTAGCAAAATATTTAAAAATTCACCCGTAAAAAGAACCAAATATAAAGGGCTAAAGAGAAATATAGATTTTCTGATTGAACCATGAAAAAACGTATTACTTTACTACTTTGCTTTTTCTGTTTTTATGGATTTTCACAAGAACTAAAACTTAAGCAAAGACAGGCTAGCGCATTGAGCGGAAGCCAATTTACACTGAAAATAGCCGATACAACTTTAAGTTTATCGCAACGTGAGAATCTCGTTTTTGAGGAGATAAGAAAAGGAAATGTCCCCAATTTCTATCGCAAGTTGAGCACAATCATTATCAACAAAAACATTGACGGTACAAACTACAAGCTTGCTGTAAGTGTACTACCCGACTATTTGGTTATTGGTAGCGACGATGACTTTATATACATGCCCTGTAGCCCAATGCTTGCCCAAAGAATAGCCAACTTAACCCAGTGTTTACTACCTACCAAAACTTTGGTTGATGAAATTTACAAACAGGCACAAATAAAATTAACGCCACAACCCATTGCACCGAGCAAACTGATGACTAGCGTAATTGTGTTTGATGCACACAACCAAATGGTGCAAAAACAACTAAAAGCACAAAAAACCAAACACCTTGCTTCTTACCTTACAGCTGGACATAAAAAAGACGTCATTCTGTCAAACAAAGCTTTCGGACAAAACACAGCCCGAGTAGTTATATATGGCTGGCACAAAACAGACGGCAAGGCAATACAACCCGTTTACAACAAACACGACAATACATGGGTTGACTACAGCCACGGTATCCGCTTAGTTAGCCAAAAAGCAGTCATCAACGGAAAAAGAATTAAACTATCTAAACTATTGAAAGACCCCAAATTACATCAGCTAATTAGTGATGAAGGGGTTTTAAACCAAATAAAATACCCCATAGTGTATCCATAATACGAAGTGGCACTTATTTATCTAATAACTTTAATATTTCATTCAAGTATTTAGCGTCAAGTTCATCAAAATAAGACAGATATTCACTATCAACATCTAAAACACCTTTTATCTCTCCGTTAAAAAAAAGTGGGGCAACCAGTTCAGACTTTGAAGCCGATGCACAAGCAATATGTCCTTCAAATTCATCAACATTGGGTACAATAATAGTCTCTTGCATTTGCCAAGCGGTTCCACAAACACCTTTTCCTTTTTTGATACGTGTACAAGCCACTGGCCCTTGAAAAGGTCCTAATACCAGTTCATCGCCTTTCACCAAGTAAAAACCAACCCAAAACCAATTGAATTGCTCTTTAAGAGCTGCGACAACATTTGCTAAATTGGCAATTAAATCTTCCTCATTTGCCAACAATGCAGCAATTTGTGGGGTAATTGACTGGTATTTAGCCGCTTTATCAGCATTCTTTAAAATCATTAAATCTTCGGCCATACACAAAGTAAGCTTTTTTTGCTTGGCTAAACAAATCAGTTTGGTCAAAAAAACACTCAAAATGATTAGCTTTGGGTTTTCAACTTGCTAACTCAACTTATTATGAACAAAAAATTTTTATTCATTTCTCTTTTAACCTTAAGCATTGTGTGCCTTTTCGGCTACAAATGGCGTGAGGAAGGGATGTTTCCACTAAGTGAAATCCATAAAATAGACCTACAAAAAGCAGGGTTAAAAATTGAACCAAATGAGGTTTACAACCCCAACGGCATTAGCTTGGTAGATGCTTTAGTAAATGTTGGAGGATGTACCGGTTCTTTTGTGTCTGACCAAGGCCTAATCATCACCAATCATCATTGTGCATTCAGTGCCGTACAGTTGGCCAGTACTCCCGAAAACGATTACCTGAACAAGGGATTTGTTGCTCATAATAAAGCCGAAGAAATTGAAGCAAAAGGACTTACCTGTAGAATTACAGATAGCTACGAAGACGTATCTGACCGAGTTTTAGGTGCGGTAGCACAAGTTACAGACCCGGCATCACGCATTAGCATCATCAACAATACCATGCGTAGTATAGCAGCCGAGGCAGAAGCCAAAGACCCTAGCATAAAAGCAGAGGTTTCAGAAATGTTTATTGGCAAGAGCTATGTACTTTTCCGCTACAAAACTATATTAGATGTGCGCTTGGTTTATATCCCCAACAGGCAAATAGGTGAGTTTGGTGGCGAAACAGACAACTGGGTTTGGCCACGCCACACCGGTGATTTTTCATTTTTGAGGGCCTATGTGGGTAAAGACGGCAAACCTGCTAAATACAATAAGGACAATGTACCCTACCAGCCCAAAAAAGCACTAAAAGTAAACCCAAACGGTACCAATGAAGAAGATTTTGTTTTCATTTTGGGTTACCCTGGCAGAACATTTAGGCATCGTCCATCGCAATTTGTAGCCTATCAGGCAGATTATGTGTTGCCATACGTTTCAAACTTGTATGATTTTCAGATTGCTACAATGGAAAAAGCAAGCAAAAAAGATAAATCAACCGAGTTGAAGTTAGCTACACGTATAAAAAGAAATGCCAATGTAATGAAAAATTACAGGGGCAAATTGGCCGGAATACATGGAATTGACCTCGTCGATAAAAAAAGTGAAGAAGACAATGCCTTGGCTCAATTCATCAACAACAATGTAGATATAAAAGCCCAATACGGCAATTTGATGCAAGACATCGACCAATTGTACAAACAAATAAACGGCGATGCAAGTAGAGATTTGTGGCTTAGCCAAATATATGGCTCTACCAGCTTATTGAATGTAGCCCGCAACATCAACACATTCAAAAATAACCTCAATAAACAAAGTCAATCAGACAAAGTAACCTATTTTAACACCAACCTACCCCGATTAAAACAGGTACTTAATACTATTTATGAGGCATACGATATTGATGTAGATAGACGTATTTTCAAAAAAATGCTTTTGGATGCTTCCAACTTATTGGTGAACCAAAGAGTTGTAGCTGTCGATAAAATCACCAACCGCAGCAGTAATACCGAGCAAGCCATAGACGATTACATCAACGACACCTTTTCGCTCACCCAACTTAAAGACCCCGATTTTGTGCTCAACAAGCTGCTCAAATCAGCTGAAAGCTTAAACAGCTATAAAGACGGACTTTTAGTATTTGAAGAAGGTATATCTAGGCAAATAGCCGAACTGAAGCCAGAAAAAGATCGTCGTGAAGGCCTGCTAAACAAACTGATGGGCGACTATGTAAATGTTAAAGAAAAGTTCTTGAGGAAGAACTTTGTACCCGATGCCAATAGTACCTTACGGTTGACCTACGGCTACGTTAGAGGTTACTCGCCTGCCGATGCTACCTACATGTCGCCTTACACCACTATAAAAGGGATATTAGAAAAAGGCGCTAGCGGAAATCCTGATTTCTATTACCCCAATATTATCAAAGAATTGTGGGACAAAAAAGACTTTGGCTCATTTGCAAAAAAAGAATTGAACGATGTTCCTGTAGCCTTGCTTTACAATATGGATACAACAGGGGGCAACTCTGGCTCGCCGATCATGAACGCTTACGGAGAGCTCATTGGTGTAAACTTTGACCGTGCCTACGGTGCTACCATTAATGATTATGCTTGGAACGAAAGCTACAGCCGATCTATTGGGGTTGATATCCGTTATGTGCTATGGGTGGCCTCTAAAATTGACAAAGCCGATTTCTTGTTAAAAGAAATGGGAGTTAATCCGCAATAATATTGCAAAAAAACCGCCTTCAGGTACAAGAGCCTGAAGGCGGTAAACTAACTAAATTTAACCGTGATTGGCCAATTGACCATTTTTCACAATAGTATATAGACTGACAGGGTAAAAAAATGGACCTCTATTTTATTTAATCATTTGCTCAGCCAATCAATTCCTTTTCTTAGCATTTTTAGCGTTTCGGCCTCTAGGCTGCTCTGCTGAGCATATTCTTGCCCATTGTATGTCCATTTTGCCAAAGGAGGCATACTCATTAATACATTTTCTACCCGGCAAGCATTTTCTAAACCAAACTTTGTACCTGAATCATAAACCAAATTAAACTCGGCATAACGACTTCGGCGCAACAATTGCCACTCTTTGTGTATTGCTTCATACTCGGTATTCCGATTGCGGTCAATAAGCTCGGTATAAATGGGCACAAAAGCATGGCCCACAGCCAAAGAAAACGCCAACAGCTCTGCTAATGAAAGGTTCGTATTTTCAACACTCAATTTATCATAAAAGATACCACCTATACCACGAGTCTCTTTTCTGTGTTTGAGATAGAAATAATCATCTGCATTGTTTTTAAATCGAGTATAAAAATCCGGATTAAATCGATCACAAACTTGCTTAAGGTGGTAGTGGAAATACCTGGCATCGGTAGGGATGACATAATGAGGAGTCAAATCCATCCCACCACCAAACCAACTAACACCTTTTTCGAGCTCGAAATACCTAATATTCATGTGAATGATAGGCATAAAGGGGTTTTCGGGATGGATAACGATAGAAAGCCCTGTTGCAAAGAAACTATCGCTTTGACTATTGTGTATTTTTTTGAGCCGCTCAGATAGGGTTCCTCCTATTGCTGTAAAATTAACCCCTCCCTTTTCAATTACCGCACCTTTCTGCAAAATATTAGCCTGCCCTTTTGCATTTTCATCTTGCCATACTTGCTCTTCAAACTTTGCGCTTCCATCGGCCAGTTCCAAAGCCTTACAAATGGTTTGTTGCAAGTCCATAAAGGCTGCAGACACCTCTTCTTTAAACATTATCTTATAATTTAAAGGCAAAGTTACTTGCTCAGTTTTGTGTTTGCTCCCTATCTGTTGAGATAGTACATTGTTTTGACATTGCCACTCACAGCAACTCGTTAGCCAGGTTAGCCAACTCACTTCGCTCACCCTTTTGTAAGGTTACGTGTGCATACAGGGGATGAGATTTGGCATTTTCTATCAAATAAGATAGTCCATTACTCTCGGCATCCAAATAAGGGGTATCTATTTGATAGATATCACCGGTAAAGACAATTTTGGTATCACTACCTGCTCGGCTAATGATTGTTTTAACATCATGAGGTGTAAGGTTTTGTGCTTCATCAACAATAAAAAAAATCTTGGTTAAAGTCCTACCTCTGATAAAAGCCAAGGGAGCTACCTCTACTTTTCCACTATGCAACAATTCATCTATCTTTTGCTGCATGGGTAAATCGTTTGCAAATTGCTCTTTTATGAACTTAAAGTTATCCCAAATTGGTGCGATGTACGGATCTACTTTAGATTTGACATCACCGGGTAAAAAGCCCAAATCTTTATTGCTTAACGGCACAATAGGCCTGGCTACAAATATTTGCCTGAAATTGCGTCTTTGCTCAAGGGCACAAGCCAACGCCAACAAGGTTTTGCCTGTGCCGGCATTGCCCTGTATGGTTACCAGCTTTACCTCTGGATTGAGCAAAGCATCTATTGCAAAACATTGCTCAAGGTTTCGAGGTTTAATTTGAAATACGCTTTGCTTTTCAATTTTACGTAACTGTTTGTGAGTAGCATGGTAAAAAGCCATCATTTCAGTTCGTTTATTTTTGAACACATAAAAATGGTTGCAGTTGGGGGTAGGTAAAGCCTGTTGCCCTATTGGTATTTGCCCATGTTTTTGTAATTCGTCCAAAAATTCTTGGTTTAGCTCTGTTACCCGAGAAACACCAGCATACAGCTCATCCAGATTTTTTACTTTACCCGTTTCGTAATCTTCGGCCTCTAAATTGAGTGCTTTAGCTTTCAACCGTAGGCAAATATCTTTTGATACTAAGATAACTCTGCTTTGGTTAAACTCTTCTTGCAAGGCTAGGGTAGCATTTAAAATCCGATTGTCTGATTTACCTTGACTGTATAATTTTTCGGCATTATTGAGCCGAGGTTGTTCGTTGAACAAGACCTTAAATCGTGCTTTCGTAGCTTTATTAAGCTGTACCCATTCGTTGAGCTTAGTGTGTTTGGATTGCTCATCCAGTAGTCTAATAAAATTTCGAGCTTCGAAATTTCGGGTATCATTCCCGTTTTTAAGGTTATCTACTTCTTCAAGCACCAATGCAGGTATGGCCACATCATGCTCCTGAAAATTATTGAGTGCGTTGTGATCATAAAGAATAACCGAGGTATCCAAAACAAATATTTTAGCTGAACCCGATAAGTTTTTTACCCGTTTAGACATATTGATAAAATTACTAGAAATATTGCTTCAACAAGCAGATTTAGACATAAAAAAAACGGAGAACCGCTTCTTTCGATTAAGTTCTCCGTTTTGAGCTTACTGCGTTCCATAGATTGCAGTAAGTTATCAACCCGAATTGTGCTTGACTTTGGCAATTATATCCCCCGAAAGGATTGCCTTTGTTGGCTACGGCTTTCCTTCCATAGAATTTCAGCTCGTGCTTTCTTTTGCCCGTTTCGCATTGGTGCGGATTTCACTCCATTTTTTCCTACTCATAGGTACGCTTTGGTGTACCCTTAGAGTTTTGCTGATTAATAACAAGTATTGCTGCTTGTTTTTCGTTCAGCGTGGAAATCGCATTCTTTCGTTTGCATTTTTCACATTCTGCTCATCCACCTTCCTAGAAATTATTGCCACATAGGCCTTCATCTCATTTTCGGTTAGGTTATCAGGCTGTCAAAGTACTTCGTAATTGATAATACCTAAGTTAGGTCAAAAGTCTAAAATCAGCAAGAAAATAATTTATTTATTATCAACATGTTATACACTATAAATATAAACTTATCCACCTTTTTCAACAGCGATAAAGACGTAAATAAGCTAATACAAACAGAAAATACATTTTTACAGGTAAGTTATTCACAATCAGTTTATTCACAAACTAACACGCAACAAACTATTTTTCGATTGCCATAGGCAGCTTATTTTGGTTCAGTGCTTGGTATTTTTTTGAATTCACATTAATATTTTTGGATAAAAACCAAGAAATAAGAGCTCACTTTCAGAATAGCTAGTTAAAAAAGTTATTTTTGTGTATGTTCAAAAAGAACCTCCGAGAAACCCAAGATTTTTTATTGAGCAATTATTTCGCTGAGGGGCTGCGTATCACCTTGGGGGTTTTACTCCCCTCATTGGTAATGGCTCATTTTGGACAATTGCAAACTGGCATGACCTTGTCTTTGGGTGCACTTTGTGTTAGTATAGTCGATTCTCCGGGGCCAATACACCATCGTAAAAATGCGATGCTAATTACCCTCGGGCTGCTTGTTATCGTCAGTATCCTAACCGGGCTGACCAATCGGAGCGATTGGTTTATTGGGACATTGCTCTTTGTATTGAGTTTTATTTTCTCGATGATTGCCGTGTACGGCAATCGTGCGGCATCAATTGGTACATCTATCCTATTAATTACCGTGTTAAGTATTGATGATGTTAGAGCTTGGAAAGAAGTTATCTTATACGGCACCTATATAGGCATAGGTGGTTTGTGGTACACCCTACTCAGTTATTTCAGTTACCGGCTGCGACCCTATCGACTTGCCACACAAACCCTCAGCGAATCTATTTATGAAGTAGCCAAATTTCTTCGTATAAAAGCCCGGTTTTACGATAAAAAAATTGATTTTGATGAAATATACGCCGAGCTGCTAAAGCTACAAGTCGAGGTCAACCATAGACAAGAGGAAGTTAGAGAAGTATTGTTCAAAACTCGCACTTTTCTAAGAGATTCTTCGCCATATAGTAGGTTTTTACTGGTGGTTTTTACCGATATGGTTGATTTGTTTGAGCAAATAATGTCCACTTATTACAATTACAAACACTTGCACAAACAGTTTGATTCGACGGGAATTTTGAAACGTTACCATCATTTAATTGTGCACATTGCCGAACACTTGGAAGATATTGCTTTTGTACTTAAAAGTGGTGGCAAACCCATGGATACAAAAATGCTAAAACATGAGGTCAGAGCACTTCGTATGGAGATAGAGCTGTTAGAAGCCGATTTTGACAACAACATCAGCAATGAGCAACAACGGGGTTTTGTGGCGTTGCTTAACATCTACGATAACATCAAAAACATTGTTAAAAGAATTGACACCATCAATGCCTATTTTGATAAAAAGCTACAAAGCAGTATTAAACCCGAGAAGATTGATACCAGTAAATTTATCCACTCGCAAGAGGTAAATGCCCGAATTTTTATCGACAATCTTTCTTTTGATTCATCAACCTTTAGGCACGCACTACGTGTAGCCATTGTAATGTTGGTTGGTTTTATCGTTTCGAGGCATTTGCAATTTTCTCACAGCTACTGGACCTTGTTGACCATTTTGGTTATTTCTAAACCCGGATTTAGTCTTACCAAAGAACGTAACTATCATCGAATAATAGGTACGGTGGTTGGTGCCTTGATTGGAGTAGCAATATTACATTTTGTGAAAGACAAAAATGCACTCTTTGTGATACTGATGCTCTTTATGATTGCTTCATACAGCTTTCAGCGAAAAAACTATGTCATTAGTGTTTTGTTTATGACACCTTTTATTTTGATTGTATTTGATTTCTTAGGTTTAGGTATTGAAACCTTGGCCAAAGAACGTGTTATAAACACCCTTATAGGCTCGGGTATTGCGCTAGCAGCAAGTTATTCGCTTTTTCCAAACTGGGAATACAAAAACCTGGAGCAAGCCATGGCCGATACGCTAAAAGCCAATAGAAACTACCTCAAAGAGCTCTACAAGCTTTGTTTCGACAATCAATATGATAATTTCTACTACAAATTGAGCCGAAAAGAAGTATTTGTTAAAAGTTCAAACTTGGCCTCTATCTTTCAACGGATGCTTACAGAACCAAAAAATAAGCAAATCAATATCAAAGAATTGCATCAATTTACTGTGCTCAATCATTTACTGAGTTCATACGTGGCCAGTTTGAGTAATACTTTGCAAAATGGACATCAAATTGAGCAAAAGACCTCCTTTCAGCTTAAGGCTGTGGCCGATAACAGTTTACTTCTGTTAGAAATTGCCGTGAACAGTATCAGCACTAAGCAAGCTCCAAAATCGATATTGGTACTTATGGATGTACCCGAATCAGAAAATGATACTGAATTGGAAAACAATATCGAAGCACAACTACTCTTAATTCAGAAAGTGTCCTTCGATATTGCTAAGATTAGTCAAAAATTCACACAGACAGTTTGACAAGCTGTACAAAACAGCAAAAAACACTAGAGGGTTTCTTTCAATATCATGGAATAAAACTCTTTCAAGCTCATACCTGCAGCAGCAACTTGCTGAGGAATAAAACTTGTTGCAGTTTGACCAGGAATAGTATTGATTTCGATAAAATAAAAATTACCGGTTTGGTGTTCCAAAAAATAATCGATACGAACAATACCTCTACAGTTTAGGCGCTGGTAAATATCGCTAACAATTTGCACTACTCGTTCTCTTTCTTCGGCACTCATATTGCCTGGAGTAATTTCTTCGGTTACTCCGGGTGTGTATTTGGCATCAAAATCAAAAAATTCATTTTTCGTACGCACCTCTGTGGTAGGCAGCACAACAATCTCTCCTTTGCTTCTGAATACCCCAATAGAAAACTCTCGTCCTTCAACAAACTCCTCTACTAAAATTTGGTTATCTTCGTTAAAGGCTTTAGTTAAGGCATCCATAAGTTCGTTTGCCTGTTTCACTTTAGACATCCCAATACTGCTGCCTCCGTTGTTGGGTTTCACAAAATAGGGTAATTTCAGGTTTTGGCTCACCTCTTCGGGATCAAAATTAGCTTTAAAAAGCTGAACAGATTTGGCAACGTGTAGATTTTTTATGCCTGCAACTACAGCTTTTGTATAGCCTTTATTCATGGTGATAGCACTTGTAAGCGCATTGCAGGTGGTGTACGGAATACCTAACATATCAAAATAACCTTGCAGTTTACCATCTTCACCAGGCGAACCGTGTATGGCGATAAAAACTCCATCAAAAACAATGCGTTTAGCACCAATAGTTAGTGAAAAATCGTTTTTATCTACCTCTATTCGTTGCGAATCAGCCGGTTCATAATACCAACTATTTTCTGTAAGCATTATTTTATAAACATCAAACTCATTGGAATCCAAATTTTGGGCAATAGTTGCTGCGCTTTTTACCGAAACCACCCATTCGCCGGTGGTACCACCTGTTAACAAGGCTATTGTTTTTTTCATCATGTTAATTAAAACTCAACGTATTTATAAACTTAAAGACTCTATTTTTAAAGATAAGGCACTTCTATTTTCCAAAAATATCAATTTTGCTTTTATTTCATCATAAATGTTTTTTAGTTTAAATTTGGTGCTTTCAACACTTAACAGTGAATAATGAGCAATTTATTAGCCTATTTTCGAACTACATCATTCCGCACCAACCTCATTGCCGCTTTAGCAACTTTTGTGGTGTTACTCGTTATAGCTTTTTATAGCTTAAGGGCTTATACAAAACACGGAGAAGGATTAGATGTTCCCGAACTTAGAGGCATGCAAATAGATGAAGCTATTAACAAATTGCAGGCTATGGGTTTTAGATACGAAGTAGATTCTGTGTATATCATGGATCAAACGCCCGGTGTAGTGACCGACCAAGACCCCGAGGCTAAAACCTTTGTAAAAACCAACAGAATTATCTACCTAACCATCAATACCAATAGCACACCCAACATGAAATTTCCGGATTTGCTTCAAAAATCGTTTCGTGAGGCTAAATCAATCTTAGAAAGCTACGGGCTAAAACTTGGTGACACCAGCTATAAATCTGATATTGCCCGAGATGTAGTGCTAGAGGCAGAATATGCAGGGCGTAGCATCCAACAAGGAGATAATTTACCAAAAGGCTCCAGAATAAACCTAGTACTTGGCGATGGGCAAGGTGGCGAAGTAGTAGAACTACCCAACCTTGTTGGTCTAACCCTCGACGAAGCTAAATTCTCGTTAAAAGGAGCAATGCTCAACCTCGGACAAGTAATCTATGAAGGAGCAATTACCGACTCGGCCAATGCAGTTATTATACGGCAAAACCCGGCTCCAATAGACACTTTGAACACGGTAAAAATTGGTTCAAATATTAATATCATCCTATCCAATCAAAAACAAATTTATGAACAATAAGCGCAAGTCCCTAATACTGTTTGCCTTAATAGTTATTGTAGCTATAGGTGCATATTACAGCTTTAAAGTGTATAATACCTATCTCAAATCTAATGTAACGGGCAAACAACAGTTTATGTACGTAAAAACCGGATTTGTTTTTGAAGATCTCATTTCGGATTTGCGTCACAACGATGCATTAATTGACATTGGTACTTTTTGGGAAGCAGCTGACAAAATGGGACTAAAAGGCAAATTGAAACCCGGAAGGTATCGATTGCAAGCTGGAATGAACAACCGCAGCCTTATAAACATGCTAAAAGCCGGCAATCAAGAGGCGCTTACCTTAAAGTTTCAGAACCTAAGAACAAAAGCGGCCTTTGCTGGTTTGTTAGGACGTAACCTAGAGAACGATTCAGTAAAATTTATGAGGTATCTCGACTCGGCCGAATTTGTTAAGCAATATAATTTTGACACAACCAGTATTTTTAGCATGTTCATTCCAAACAGCTATCAATTTTACTGGAATGTAAGTCCGGAAGATTTCTTTAAAAGAATGCACAACGAGTACCAAAAGTTTTGGAACCAAAACCGACTAGATAAGGCCAAAGCCATCAATCTAAACCCATTGCAGGTGAGCATATTAGCATCTATTGTGGATGCCGAAGCACTCTATAACAAAGAAATGCCCATTATTGCAGGGCTATACCTCAACCGCCTCAACAAAGGTATGCTCTTACAGGCCGATCCAACAGTAATTTTTGCTAATGGCGATTTTACTGTAAAACGAGTAACCAATGCTCTTCTTAAAACCGAATCACCATACAACACCTATAAATACAGGGGCTTGCCTCCGGGTCCCATCAATATGCCCAGCATTGCAGCAATAGATGCCGTACTGAACAGAGACAACAACAACTACCTTTATATGTGTGCCAAAGAAGATTTTTCGGGTTATCATAATTTCGCAGTAACCGAAGCCGAGCACAATGTCAATGCGCAAAAATATAGAGCGGCACTAAACCAAAGAAAAATATTTAAGTAAAACATGTTCAGTTACGAAAGCAAGATTAAAGTAAGGTATGCCGAAACAGATCAGATGGGTGTGGTTTATCATGGCAATTACGCACAATATTACGAAATAGCCCGTACCGATTGTTTTGAGGCTGCCTCTGGTGTTAGTTATGCCAGCATGGAGGCCGATGGGGTAATGCTTCCGATACTAGAGCTCGAATCAAAATTCATTAAACCGGCCTACTACAACGAGGTTTTGACGATAAAAGCTATCGTTAAAGAACTACCCACCGTGAAACTTAAAGTAGAATACGAGATTTATAATGAAGCCAAAGAATTAATTAATATTGGGCGTACTACATTAGTATTTGTAAATAAAAGCACCAGAAGACCTTGCCAACCGCCACAAAGTTTTATTGACAGTATAAAAAAGTATTTCAGCTAATTAGGTCTGCATGATTCGGGTACACCGTTTTTTACTTAAGTTTAAGCCTTATGCCTATCTAATAGATTGGTCTAAAGTCTGCGTGTTGCCCGGTTTCAAACCTTTACCGCTCTATACAGTAGCCAGTTTCTTTTTTCAAGAAATCAGAAAAGAGGCACTCATACAGAAAGCTTCTTCCCTATCCTTCAATTTTATGATGGCTATATTTCCTGGCATCATATTTTTGTTTACGCTTATCCCCTACATTCCACAGCGTATAGGTTTTCAAGCACAACTAATGTCGCTACTGGCATTGATACTTCCCAACAATGCCTACCTGGCTTTTGAAGCCACAATTAACGATATTGTGAACAAACAACATGGCAGTTTGCTATCTATCGGTTTCTTGCTGTCGATGTATTTTGCTACCAACGGCATACACACACTGATGATGGCTTTTAACAAATCATCGCTCGCAGCAGAAACCCGTAGCGAGATAAAACGCCGCTTAATTGCTCTGGGTCTAACCATGGTGATGATTCTGTCAATGATTATTTGTTTTACGGCTATGACGGTAGGCGAAGTTGCCATCAATTATCTAAAAAATGAAATCAATTACAACGGTAAATTGAGTATTTACCTCATACAATTTACCCGATGGGCACTACTGGCCGTTCTGTATTTTGTAAATGTGTCATTCCTTTACAAATTTGGCCCTGCAAGTACAAAAAACTGGAAATTCTTTAGCATGGGTTCTTGGCTAGCCAGTATATTGGCTTTTATCACTATCTGGGGATTCTCTTTCTATATCGACAATTTTGGCACCTACAATAAAATTTATGGCTCTATCGGTACTTTGATGGTGGTCATGATTTGGCTACACCTCAATTCGTTGATTTTATTGATTGGTTTTGAGTTAAACGCTAGTGTGCAGCTAGGCAAAAAGAGTGTAAAAATTGTCCGCCCGAGGTATAATTTTTTCAAAACAAAACCTAATGCTTAATAAAAAAATTGGCTATTTTATCCTCTTATAGTTAGCAACAGTCAATTGTAAAATGTAGAGCAAGCCTCTTGAATTTTATTCTTCAATTATTTGTAGGAGCTAAAAAAAGTCGAACCTACTAACTTAACCTATTATTAACAAAAAATTGGAATGAACAGCGAGGATAATTCCCTAAAGCAAGTATGGCTAACTCAGCTGTCTCAAAGAAATAAAAAGCAATAACCTCAACGAATTTACAAGCAACAAACCATTTCTATAACTTAAACGAAATAGTGCGCAAACTACAAACAGCAGTCGGCATTGATTGAACAAAAAATTACTAGCTTCATAATGAATAGCTTAAATACAATATTCAAAAAATATGAAATCATTGTTTGCAGAATTGATTAGAGTTTGTACTTTTGCCCTCGGAAAGTTGGCAGAGTGGTCGAATGCGGCGGTCTTGAAAACCGTTGACTGTAACAGGTCCGGGGGTTCGAATCCCTCACTTTCCGCCACAAAACAAAAAAGGCCATCTGATAAGGATGGCTTTTTTACTTTTATTATATGCTGTTTATTTATTGCTTAATACTCGATAGTTTATCGATAGAGATAACATGAATAGCATTACCTTGTTTTTCTATCAATTTCTCTTCCTTAAAATCAGCCAGCATACGGCTCACCGTTTCGCTAGCAGTACCTACATAGGCAGCCAAATCATCTCTAGATATTTTCAAGGTGCAAAAATCGTCTTGCTCCTTTCTAAACTTTAGTGAAAGTTGTACCAAGGCTTCGGCCACACGTTTTCTAACCGAAAAATAAGCTAGTTTAAGCATCTGCTCTTCTTTAAAACGTATGTTACCTGATAACAACTCGATAAAGGCTGTTGCCATTTCTTGGTGGTTAAGCAAGGCAGCCATAAAATCAGCTTTAGGAATTAGCAACAGTTCGGTATCGCTAAGGGTTGCTGCATTGTCTGCATATTCACTACCGCAACAAAGACTTTCATAACCAAACAACTCACCTTCTTTAAAGATATTCGACGAGAGTTCTCGGCCATCCTTAAATCGGATATAGGTTTTTACTTGCCCTTTTTTGATATAATATAAGTAAGCTGGTTCATCATTCTCTACATATATAACCTGCTTAGCCGCATAGCTACGTTGTTTTGCTTTATTTTTTAGTTCCGAGAAGATGGTATCCAAATCTTTAGGTGCAGCCTTAAATGCTTTGTTTTGGTTCTTTTTACGCAATCGGCTCTCAATAGCATTAAAAAGCTCCATATCATCAAAAGGCTTTGTTAAATAATCATCAGCCCCCATTTCCATACCTTTACGCATATCAGCTCTTTCAGCCTTTGCTGTCATAAAAATAAATGGAATATCGGCTGTTTTTGGATTTTTGCTCAATAGGTACAACACACCGTATCCGTCCAACTCGGGCATCATTATATCACACAAAATAACATCTGGCAAAGTATTTAAGGCCAGTTCTACGCCAATTTTGCCGTTTCGTGCCGATATAGCCTCGTAGCCAGCCAATTGAAGCACCTCTACTGTACCCTCACGGATATCATCATTGTCTTCTATGACTAAAATTTTCTTCATTTCTGTGCTGCTTGATTAAGTTTAAATCTCAGTGTAAAAGTAGTTCCTTTATTTTGTTCGGTATCACAATCCACAGTGCCGTTCATCAGTCCTACGTAACGTTTCACAATGTTTAGTCCCAAACCTGTTCCGGGTATATCGCCCGTATTGTGTGCTCTAAAAAATGCTTCAAACAATTTAACTTTATCCGCTTCGGGTATCCCAATACCATTGTCCTTTACAATTAAAACTAGCTCCTCACTATTTAAAATAGAGCTAAATTGAATCATAGTGTTCTCACCAGAGTATTTTATAGCGTTTGAGATGAGGTTAATCACACAATTTTTCAGCAAGTTTTGATCAATAAAAACTTTGGCAGAAGTACCACTGTGCTCATACACAATTAATTGATTTTGTTTGCTAATGAGCTGCATCTCTTCAACAATTTCTTCGGCAAATGGAATCATGTCAAACCAAGTGGCATTGGGTTCAACTTTCCCAGCCTCAAGCTTTTCGAGATTCAAAAAGTCGTTGAGGATGATGGTCAGGTTATTAATCGCATTTTTTATTTTGCTGGTGTGTTTCTCAATGCTAATCTTATCGTTCTTAGAACTGTACTTTTCTATCAAAGAAGCTGATAGTTGTATGGAGCTCAAGGGTGTACGAAACTCATGCGAAGCCATAGAAACAAACCTACTTTTAAGATGGTTCAGTTCTTTTTCTTTTTGAAACAAAGCACTAACATGTTCTTTGGCACTCTCTAACTCGTTGATAGATTTCATCAACTCTTGTGTTCGCTCTTTTATTTTGCGCTCAAGTTCTTCTGTATGGTTTTTTATTTTTCTTTCGTCTTCTTTCTGCCTACTCAAATCGTGGATAAAACCTGTAAAAATTCTTTTATCCGAGAACTTAACTTCGCTCACTCCCAGCCTAAACGGAAATAAGGAACCGTCCTTGCGCTGTCCTACTACCTCCCTACCTATACCAATTATATTTCTATGTCCAGTACTACGGTATTTTTCGAGATAGTGGTCATGGTTTTCACGATCTGGCGAGGGCATGAGCATTGAAACATTTTTGCCAACCAACTCGCCCCTATCATAGCCAAAAATTCGCAATGCCGAGGGGTTAATATGCTCAATAATACCAAATTCATCTATCGTGATGATACCGTCTATTGCATTTTCTATTATGGCATTCAACAATTTGGCTTGCTCCATATTTTGCTTAACTATAATGGAGCGAAGATAACAATTTTTTGGCTTTTTTCGCTCTGCAAATCACTATTCGATAGTTATGGCACTCAATCTTTTTTCTGATTTTAATAGCTCTTGCAACACGTTGGATTGAAAATTATTTGACAGCTCTGAAAATAGATTTTTGTAATAATTCACCCCATTTTCCAGTTGCGCCTTAAAGTTGAAGAGGTATTTTCTTTTCTTTTCTTTAATGTCTCTCAAATACTCCTGTACTTCTTCGCTTAAATAATCAATGTACAAGTTTAGTTCGTTGATAAACATGTGCGATCTTTGGGCTGCATCCAACAAATTACTTGCTCCGTAAATATGTTTTACCATCTCATCCAAAGAATAGGTTTTATTGAAATAGGCCAAATTTGGACCAGGACAAATTGATACTGCTTTACTTTCTTTAGGTTTTAAAGTATTGGTTTTGATATAGCTTGAGGTTGCTAATCCCTCACATAAACATGCTTTTTCTGTTATTTTATCAAATTCTCTTTGGTAGCTTTCGGCATCGAGATTTTTTTCACTAAGCTCCTTAATTTTTAACTTCTGGTATTTATGTGAAGCTGTACAAATGGGTTCTTTGGTAAACTCGGTATTACTTACCAAGTATTTCTTTGTACACGGACTACCTGGCTTACCCTCGGCAATGCGTTTAAGCCTAAGTTCGTCCATACTATTTAGCCTAAAATTGTTAAAACGTATACCCAAAGGTGATGCGTTACTAAGGTAATAATCTTCTTTTTTGGCTTTGGTCAGTTTTTCTAGCGTGAGATCATCTACGTTGGTCACTTCGGGCACTAACAAGAAAGGGCTTCCCCAACCCGTACCATCAAGCTGGTAATAACTCATCAAAAATTGGTTTTCATCCGATGTGCCTATACCACCTTGCACACTAATTTTTTGTTCAGGTATTTGATCAAAAGCTTTAGCTTTTAGTTGTAGGTTTGCCGTATAAAGCTCAATAAGTTCTTGCTTCATCTGCAAACGGTTTTGTTTAAACTCTTCTAATATAGGTCCCAAGAGATAGCCGTCAGTTGCAAAGGCATGCCCACCGCAGTTCAAACCCGATTCGATACGAAACTCAGAAACCCACAATCCTTTTTTAGCCAAAAATTTGGCTTGTATCAAAGCCGATCGGTAATCACTAACTTTCAGGATAATTCTTTTGCGTAGCTTTCCTTGCAAATCAGGATAAAAACAATCAAAATTCTCGATATAACTGTACAATTTAGGGTTCATTCCAGCTGACAACACAACTGAGGCATCAATTTGGCTCTGTGCAAAAGCTCTCAACGCAGCCAAAGCATCAGTATTATCATCACCCAAATAGGTGCCGTCTTTTTTATAGTTAAGTTTGTCTAGTTTAGCCATAATGTTCACATCAATATGGCCTAATTTCATTTTGTTTTTCAGAATTTTCTTGAAAATTTCTTTGCTTTCGCCTTCTGGAAATTCCTGCATCAGCTCATAACCATGTTTTTCGATCGACTTTTCAGGTAATAATTCAAAATACCGACACACATCACTACCGGGTACAAATTCCTGTTTCTTTAATTCCTCAAATTGTTGATTAACTAATTGGTTCAGCAAATCAAGATATGCTTGCAAACGCTCTGCCCGATAGTTTTCGGCCTTCTTATCAATAAAATGATACTCTATATGATTTTTTTTAGCGTGATAGTGCCTCATGCGCTCGGTTAGCTCATCATCAACAATTGAAACAACAGACGAAATACCATAACGAGCTACTTTAAGCGGGGTATCTATCGAAAAAGCAAGACCTAATACAGGAATATGAAATTGGTGCAACATATAAAAAACTTGAAACCACAAATTTAAAAGTGAAGCCAAGTTGATACACACCGTGCAAGTCATCAAAAAATATGATAAATGTCACATTTTATTGGTATGACAAAATATTATTTGGAATGATTTTTGCTACAAAGAGGTCGTAAAATGAAAATTTAAAAATACTAGATTTTCAGTAAATTAGTTTTTTTTAGGGAACAAAAAAAGCTTAATTTTGCAAACCCAAAAAATTGCCAAAAGAGTAAAACAAGATAAATGAGACAACTCAAAATCACCCAATCCATCACCAATCGTGAAAGTCAATCGTTAGATAAGTACTTACACGAGATTGGAAAAGTAGATTTAATCACCGCAGAAGAAGAAGTAATACTGGCTCGCAAAATCAGAGAGGGCGATCAAGCTGCTCTCGAACGTTTAACCAAAACCAATTTGCGTTTTGTGGTATCAGTAGCAAAACAATACCAAAACCAAGGTTTGACCCTCGGCGACCTCATCAACGAAGGGAATTTGGGTTTGATAAAAGCTGCCAAAAGATTTGATGAAACCAAAGGCTTTAAATTTATCTCGTATGCCGTATGGTGGATTCGTCAATCCATTCTTCAAGCTATTGCCGAGCAAAGCCGTATTGTCCGTCTTCCGCTTAACCAAGTAGGCTCATTAAGCAAAATTAGCAAAGCCTTCTCTAAGCTTGAACAAGAATACGAAAGAGAACCTTCACCAGAAGAGTTGGCTGATATTTTAGAAACTACGGTTGACAAAATTTCTGACACTTTAAGTAACTCTGGTCGCCACGTATCGATGGATGCTCCGTTTGTGCAAGGCGAGGAAAACACCTTGCTTGACGTTTTAGAAAATCATGAGCCCAACACCGATAGCAGCTTAATTAATGAGTCGCTGTCTGAAGAGATTAAACGCTCTTTATCAACACTTACCGAACGTGAGCGTGAGATTATAGTGCTGTTTTTTGGTTTGAGCACCAACCACCCTCTATCATTAGAAGAAATTGGCGAAAAATTCAATTTAACTCGCGAGCGTGTTCGCCAAATTAAAGACAAAGCGCTACAACGTCTAAGACACACCTCAAGAAGCAAGATATTAAAATCTTATCTAGGCTAAAATATTAGCTCTAAAGCTTCTTAGTAAATTAACGGTTAAAAATAAACAGAAAAGATTGGGGCAATGCTCCAATCTTTTTTAATTTTGCCCCTATTCTAACCAATATAAATATTTCTTATGGCAAACAAGTATCAATCTGAGTTTCAGAACTGGATTGAAAAAGAAAAGAAAGCTTTAGAGCTTATCAAATGTGTTGGTCAATTGTGGTTTGACCGATCAATCGAACTGGTTCTATTCCGCAAACCTTTGTTTGATGTGGGCAGCAGTGAAATTTTGGCCTACCATCAATACGCAAAACAAATAAGTGGGGTAGAGATTTCTATTTACGAAACTCTCGAATTGGCTACACATATTGCCAATGCCGCTGTAGCACCATCCCGTATAGATATTGGCAGACTTGCTACCGAGTGGCTAAACGAGTGCAACACACACGCCTCCATGCAAGATTTTGTGACCAGCAAACTGGCCAAACACATCGGCAAAGACAAAATAAAGCTAAAACCTAAAGATGTTATTTTGTATGGATTTGGCCGAATTGGCCGAATTGCAGCCCGCGAATTAATAATGCAGGCCGGCAAAGGCGAACAGCTTCGTTTACGAGCAATAGTAACCAGAAGTTATAGTGATGATGAGCTGACTAAACGGGCAGAGCTATTACGTAACGATTCGATACACGGAGCCTTTTATGGAACTATTGTTGAAGATTTTGAAAACAAAGCCCTAATTGTAAACGGACAAACTATTTATCTAATTGCTGCAAAAAATCCAGAGGATACCGATTATACCCAATACGGTATAGACCAAGCATTAGTTATAGACAATACTGGGGTTTTTCGTGATCGCGAAGGCTTGGGGCGCCACCTTAAAGCAAAAGGAGTGTCGCAGGTACTCTTAACAGCTCCAGGTAAAGATGATATCCCCAACATTGTTACAGGCATTAACGAAAACGAGTTTGATTTCAAAACCGAAAATATTTTCTCAAATGCATCTTGTACCACTAATGCTATTGTACCCGTACTAAAACTCGTTAACGACAGCTTTGGCATAGAAAAAGGACACATTGAAACCATACACTCTTACACCAACGATCAAAATCTTTTAGACAATTATCACAAGAAATATCGCCGGGGTCGTTCTGCTGCAATCAACCTCGTTATTACAGAAACCGGTGCAGACAAGGCTGTTGCTAAAGTTATACCTCAGCTTGCTGGAAAACTTACAGGCAATGCTGTAAGAGTGCCCACACCAAATGTGTCCTTGGCTATTTTAAATCTTAACCTAGCGAAACAGACCAACAAAGAAGAATTGCTAGCTATTTTAAAACAAGCTTCTTTATTTGGCGATTTATCCGAACAATTAGAGTTCTCGGTATCGAACGAGTTGGTAAGTAGCGATTTAATAGGTAACAGTCATGCCTCAATTATTGATGGGCCGGCCACAATATTTGCTAAGGATGGAAAATCGGTAGTGCTTTATGCTTGGTACGACAATGAGTACGGCTATACCAGACAGGTGATAAGATTAGCCAAAAAAATATCAGGTGTTGTTAGGCTCACCTATTATTAATGTTGTTCGCCGGGTTGGGAGTTGTAAACCAGTCCCGACCCGGCACAATACTTATTAACTGCCTATTTTAGGGCAAAATGTTTCTCTGCCTCATCAGCTATTTGCCCCCCAATAGCTAAAGAGGCTGTGGCTGCAGGCGAGGGAGCATTGAGTACATGGATTGAATTTTTATGAAATTCAAACCTGAAATCATCTCGGGTGTCACCATCTTCTGCTAATAACAAAGCCCTTACACCTGCCCTTCCTGGGTGAATATCCTCCATCACCAAACTCGGTATCATACGCTGTAAGGTTTTCAAAAACAATTTTTTCGAAAATGCCCTCCGGTATTCATCTATACCAAATTTCATATTGTTGAAAAACAATTTCCAGGTGCCACCATAACTCAATGCATCAACTGTATCGTTCCAAGAAAAATCTGTTTTACCATAACCCTCACGTTTAAAAGTAAAAACCGCATTGGGGCCGCATTCTATTTCTCCGTTGGTCATTCTGGTAAAATGTACACCCAAAAACGGGAAGTCGGGATTGGGTACAGGGTAGATAAGGTTTTTTACTTTATGTTTAGCCTCGGGTGTAAGTTCATAATAATCACCTCTAAACCCTACTACTTTTTCTTTGAGTTTTACACCGTCTTTCTTGGCCAATCTATCGGCTTGTAGCCCGCCACAAAAAATTAAATGCTTAGCACTTACTTTACCTTTAGTGGTATGTATTAAAGTGCTATGCTCACTACGTTCTATAGCTTTTACCTCTTCGTTGAGCCTCAAACTACTTTTGGCTTGTTTGGCCAATGCAATTTCAACCATTTTTTCGGTAGCTCCCCTAAAGTCAATGATACCTGTACAAGGTACCCATATACCTCCAATACTCTCTACAAAAGGCTCAATATCTTTTACTTGTCTTGCATCAATTTTCTCGACACCTTCTGTTTGGTTGGCCAATCCATTTTGAAAAATTTTTTCCATGTGAGGCAGTTCACTTTCGTTTACGGCAACGACCACTTTTCCACACACGTCATGTGCTATTTTATGTTCTTTAGCAAAAGCTACTAGCTCATGCCTACCTGCCACACAGTTTTTTGCTTTCAGTGATCCTGGCTTATAATACAGACCGCTATGAATAACTCCTGAATTGTTACCTGTTTGATGATCGGCAAGTTTTGCTTCTTTCTCAATCAAAACGATAGATAAATCGGGGAAACGGGTTTGCAATTTATAAAAAGTGGCAGCTCCTACAATTCCACCGCCAATTATTGCTATGTCGTATGTCATGCTTAAAAGTTTAGACAAAAATATAAATTCATTCACGAATTTATTGGCAAAATCTTTGCACTAAATAATATCTAAAAAAGAAAACTATGAAACCCAACACTAATTTAGCTATCATTGTATTGGCCATAATCATTGGCTTGACTATAAACGGCTATTTTATAGGTCGTTCTATTCAAAGATTTAAGGCAGAGGATCGTTCTATATCGGTAAAAGGTTTTGCCGAGCGTGAGGTAAAATCTGATTTTGCAGTATGGACAATAAAAACCCGTATCACAAGCAACGATATTAACGAAGGCGGCAAAACAATAGATGAAAAAAAATCAAAAATTATTTCCTTCTTAAAATCTAACGGCTTTGCCGACAATGAAATAATCCAACAACGTGTTAATGTGACCGATAAATTGGCTAAGGAATATGGCGCCAGTGATTTGATGGGTTTTCGTTATATTATTGAGAATGTTTTGCAGGTACGTAGCAAGAAGGTAGATTTGATTGAGCAGGTCAGTAAACAAACCGACAAGCTTCTCAAAGCAGGAGTGATTATTTCTGAAGAACAAGAATATAATCCTTCGGTAAGTTATATCTACTCTGGACTAAACGATATCAAACCCAAAATGTTATCAGAAGCTGTGCAAAATGCCAAAAAAGCAGCAGAACAATTCACCAAAGATAGTCAGGTTAATTTGGGTGCATTGAAAAGAGCTAGTCAAGGTCTATTTAGCATTACTGACCGTGATGCAGCTAACCGATCTGCTAATGAAGGAGCCTATCAATCATCAGCTAATGAGGTTTACAAAAAGGTTCGTGTAGTGGTCAACGTTGAGTACGCACTTCAATAGTCTTTATTTTTTAGCAATTTGAGCCAAAGCCAAAACAGGGGCTACCTTAACTATCTTAAACTCAGTTCTCCTGTTTTGTTGGTGCTGTATAGCAGTACATTTAACACCGTCGGCACACTGGTTTAGCAGCTCTGTTTCGCCTTTCCCAATAGCGTTTAGTCTATCGGCAGCAGTACCGGCATTTACCAAATAATCTTTGGCACTGTTTGCTCTTTTTTGTGATAAAGCCATGTTGTACTTTGCTGACCCACGAGAATCCGTATGAGCTAAAAGTTCCATACCTACCGTAGGCATATCGGCCAAAAATTTATTCACTTTTTCTAGGTCAGCAACCGCATCTGCACGAATGTTCCACTTATTAAAGTCGTAGAAAATATTATTCAGCTTTACGGTAAACACATCTTTAGAGCGTTCGAGTTCAAACCTTACCTCATACAAGGTTGATTGCTTAGCTCCTTTGGTAGAGATATTCCCAGACTGACTGGTAAAATATTGCAAAGGATTACCCCGTATAATATAATCCGTTTCTTTATCGAGATCAAACTTAAACAAACCTTGTGCATCAGATTTAATTTTACGTTCTGCTCCTGTATTGCTGTTTATCAATAAAACTTCAACATCTGCTATAGGGTTGTTGCTGCCTTTCTCTACCACCATACCGTTTACAGCAAATAACAATTCTTTCTTAGGTTCTGCTTTTATACCAATTGTGAACTTGTATATATCATCAAGACCTACACCTCCTGTTCTATTGCTCGAAAGATATCCCGTTTTCAAATCGTCATTAAAAACTATACCAAAATCATCTTTAGGAGAATTAATCGGAGCTCTTAGATTTTCAACATTCTTAAATGAATTTTTATCCCCATCGGCAGAGAAAATATCTAGTCCCCCCATACCAATATGTCCGCTTGAGGCAAAATAAAATTTCCCATCTTGCCGCACAGACGGAAAAGCCTCATCCATTGGTGTATTTACCTCTTTGCCGCAATTTTGGGGTTTTGACCAAGTTCCATCGGCCTGTTTTTCGGAAAAATACAAATCCATACCACCAAATCCACCTGGCATATCCGAAACAAAATACAACACTTGCCCATCTGGCGACAAAGCTGGGTGTTGCATCGAGAATTTCGATTTTAAATCAAATGTTAATTTTGATTTTTCTAACCATTTGTTCTTTTTCTTTACGGCTAAAATCAACATTTGCTTACCATGAGTAGTTTTATCATTGGCCGAAGGAGGAATGGCTCGAGTAAATATCAAAGTATCGGCACTTGGATAAAAAGCCATTGGCCCGCTATGGTAACCTTTATTTATATTCCCTTCAAGCAAATCAACAGCTTGTGAAGTGATGTCGCTAACATATATTTTCAAATAGGGATTACCAGTCCACCCAAATATTTTTTCTTTTTTATTTCCATTTTGGAAGCGATCTGATACAAAATATAATTGATTACCAATTCTGGTTGGGCTAAAATCTGAGTTCGAAGAGTTGAAGCTTATTGTGTTTTCTAGTTTAGCACCTATATCGGGATTCAGTGCCCAAGTTTTAGCAACCTCACACATATTGGCCTGTCTTTGTGCCTCAGCTTTGTACTGGCTGTCTTTATTACCCCAAAGCGAGTAATAACTTGCAGCCTCGTCATATTTACCGTTTTGTTTTAAAGCATCAGCACAATACTTATAATTACTGGCCTCACTTTCGGGATATTCTATAACTTTTTTATACCAAATTTCTGCTGCCTCGGTGTTATTCATCAATCGGTAACAGCTAGCAATACGCTCTGCAATCCCCATACTCGGATTACTTTGCATAATTTTCTCATAAATTTCTAAAGCGTATTTATAGTCTAACTGCCTATATAGCTTATCGGCCTTCTTTATATCGTCCGAAAAAAGCATTATCGGGAGAAGATAAAATGCTAAAAGCAAAAAGAAAAAGCGAGTAAACTTTTTTATCGTCATAAAAACTACTTGAGATTAGAAATATCTCGGAGTAGTTAAACCGTTGTTTCTATAATTTTGGTTGCCAAGTATAAGGCCAATAGAAAACTCGTGACTACCAGCACTTAATGATTTTAGTTTTGAAAGCCCGTAATCGTAGGCATAACCCAATCTTAAGCTTTTTGCAACGTAAACTTCAACTAATCCGACTAGCGAATTTTGTTGAAAAATAGCACTTGTACCAACATTTTTTTTCCACATATCAACACTAAGTCTGTAAGATGCACCTAGCCACAGTACATCTTTAAAAAGAAAAGATGCGTTAACATCAAAATTACCCCTATTTCTGGGGTCGTCACGGTACATTAAAGAAGGTTTAAACTTCACATCGTTATTCACATCGATCAAGGCACCAACTGTTAAAAACATGTGGATAGGTGGAAGCACTACATCATTAGAGCTGTTATTTTTTTTGTTCAAAATATTAGTAAGCAAATTATTGGCCGACAAACCAGCATAGAATCGATCATCATTATAAAACAGACCCAAACTTGCATTTGGAGACAGATGATAACGATTACCAGTAAAATTTAGATCGCTTTTATCTCCAACAATAGCCTTATCGGCATTTAAGGAATATTGTGTAGCACCAACACCTATACCAAAACTAAGTCGAGCATCATTATAACCTACTGGTAGCCGATAGGCATAATTTGCCAATACCGAAGTTTGTCCTTGAAGCCCCGCTTTATCATTTAGGACAGCTAAACCAAGACCTACGTTATTATTATTAAAGAAAGCACCATCAATAATAAAAGACTGCGTTACAGGTGCACCATTTACACCCACCCACTGATTTCTGTTCAGTAAATTAATATTAATACTCTCTTTGTAGCCTGCATAAGCAGGATTTACAAGAAGATTATTGAACATGTACTGACTGTAAGTCACTTCTTGTTGGGCACTTAGCAGCATGGGCATAGCCAACATTAACACAAGGATATGTATAAATTTCTTCATCATTATCTTAGTTTTTTACTAAAGTGATTGAGCCTTTAAATTGTTTTTCTTGACCATTTATCTTTACATTAAGAACATAAAAATATGTGCCTGAGCTTACATTTTCTGCTCCCCAGAAACTCGAAGAGTTGTACGATTTTTTTTGAAAAACCATCGAACCCGAACGATCAAATATCCGCAGCTCATTATCCGGATAATTATCGATATTAGGTATTTCCCATCTATCGTTCTTCCCATCACCATCCGGAGAAAATGCATTAAAAAATTCAAGCATTTGCGTACTACCAGATTTTGCCAAAACAACAGGAACAGAAATCCCTAATGGTAAATTCCAATTTTTAACCTCAAAAGACTTAGAAAGTGTTTGCCCAAACAAATAATTATTATCATTAACTTGAACATTGCTCACATTTTCCCATGCTGCATTGTTTTGCCAAGTCGCCAAGCTATTAAAGCCTATGATAGGTCTTGTAAAAACAGAGATATTAGCCAAGCCTGTACCCGAAAGTCGATTAAAGGTGTAATAAAAACGATCATCAATGCTTTCTAATGGTTTTTTAACACTATGTGTAGTATATCCATCGGCATCAGACCCATGCCCCACAAATGCAAACGCATAAGCGCTTTCACTACCCCCTTTATTCTCGACAATTACATTACTATTTTGATTAATAGTACTATTGCCGAAAGGGAAAACATAGTTTCTTTGGCCAGACACATTCCGCACAAAAAGGGATTGATTGGTTTTTGTATTAAAATATCCAGAAGTTCGTAAAAGTGCATTGGGATCAGTGTTCAACAAAGTAAGTCGTTTACCATCTGCAATACGTATTTCGGAAGCATTTATAGCCAATTGCATACGAACATCAATATCCGCACTCACATCATACTCCGAATCTTTAACAAAATTTAAGGAAGGGAAAACCGTTTTTTGACTCCCTCCTATTATTTGTCGGCCTTTAACAAGCACAACCTCACCAGTTGACTGCTCATCAAAAGCTTCATTTGGTGCATTATTCAGCCAATTTGCGTTAAGGAAGAGGTTACCTTTTAATTGGATTTTCCCAGATTTATGTTCGAAATCTCCTCCCACATAAAGAACAGCAGCATCACCAATATGAATTGATGCTCCATTATTAGTCCATTGCCCTCTAGCTTGACTAACTAGAATGGATAATAAAACACTTATTTGCAATAAGCTTTTCATTACTATTCAATTACTGTTAAAATAAAGGTGGTAGAAGGTAGATCTATTGAAGAATCGCTCATGTTATAAAATTTAACTTCAATAATATTAGCAGATTTTACACGTGTATAAGCTATAACTAGCCCATCAGGCAATTCTATAGTTGTAGAAATTGATACACCAGCCAAAACTCCAGCTCCGCTAACTGTAAAATCTTGCTTATATGAAGTTTTAGCTGCTATTGTAGGAAGATCAACGATAGCTTGTGTTTTAATTACGTGGCTAATTGCAGTACCCTTAACACCCACTCTAACTTTACCATCGGTTTCTATCCGAATCCCTTCTTTACGATTGGCGGCAATAATTAATTCTTTTGCATCAGTAGTGCCTAAGAAATCTTTATCAACACCAGGATCTGTTGTTCCACCAACATTTCCCATTCCATTACCTGTACGTAACCAAGAAATAGTACTACCCGATGGACCTTGAGGACCAGCTGGACCCTGCTCACCGGGGTCTCCCTGAGGACCTCTTGGCCCTTGTGCACCTACATCACCTTTATCGCCCTTGTCACCTTTTTCACCTTTTTCACCTTTTTCACCTTTTGCTCCGGTTAATCCAATAGGCCCCTGAGATCCAATTTCTCCCTTGTCACCTTTATCGCCTTTATCACCTTTTGCTCCGGTCAAACCAATTGGGCCTTGAACTCCAGCATCGCCTTTATCGCCTTTTGCTCCAGTTAAACCAATTGGACCTTGTGCTCCAGTATCGCCTTTATCGCCCCTGTCACCTTTTTCACCTTTGTCACCTTTATCACCTTTTGCTCCGGTTAAACCAATTGAACCCTGAGATCCAACATCGCCCTTGTCACCTTTTTCGCCCTTATCACCTTTTTCGCCTTTTGCTCCAGTTAATCCAATTGGACCCTGAGATCCAGTATCGCCCTTGTCACCTTTTTCGCCCTTATCACCTTTATCGCCTTTTGCTCCAGTTAATCCAATTGGACCTTGAGTTCCAGTATCGCCCTTGTCACCTTTTTCACCTTTATCGCCCTTATCACCTTTTTCGCCTTTTGGACCTGTTAGTCCAGTCAAACCAATAGGACCTTGAGGGCCAGTAGCACCAGTAAGACCAGTTGGACCAGTTGGACCCATAGGGCCTTGAGCTCCAACATCACCTTTATCGCCCTTATCGCCCTTATCGCCTTTTGGACCTTGCATTCCTATATCTCCTTGATCTCCTTTTATTCCTTGTGAACCTTGAGGACCTACAACCCCTGTAGTTAGGTTTGCAAACAAAACCCATGTACCGTCTAACTGTCGCTTGTAGGTGTTACCATTGTTGTTATTTAGATACATGTCACCAGCTTTCACTCCGCTAGGTTCAGATAAATTTGTAGGGGGATTTAGTGTTCCGTTGTACCACTGTGCCCCTTCTGGACCAATAGGCCCCACAATACCCGTTGTAAGTCTTGCTTTTTGTTCCCACACCCCCGATTTTCTGAGATAAACTTTTCCACTTGCATTATTAAGATAATAGTCTCCGTCTTTAGCTCCTGTTGGTTCAGTAGAAATTACTGGAGGTTCTAAATAACCATTAAACCAAACACTTCCATCTGCTCCGGCTACACCTTGAGGTCCAATATCACCTTTATCTCCTTTCTCTCCTTTCTCTCCGTTTTGTCCATTAATACCATTTTCACCACGTGGGCCTTGTGGACCAGTCGCTCCATTTATTCCATGCACACCATTAGCTCCGGGGTCTCCTTTCTCTCCACGCAGTCCCTGAGGACCAACATCTCCTTTTTCGCCTTTTTCACCTTTTTCACCTTTTGCTCCGGTTAATCCAATAGGACCTTGAGCTCCAGTATCTCCTTTGTCTCCTTTATCACCTTTTGCTCCAGTTAATCCAATAGGACCTTGAGCTCCAGTATCTCCTTTGTCGCCTTTATCGCCTTTTGATCCAGTCAATCCAATAGGACCTTGAGCTCCAGCATCTCCTTTGTCTCCTTTATCGCCTTTTGCTCCAGTCAATCCAATAGGACCTTGAGCTCCAGCATCTCCTTTATCATCATTAT